>NZ_JAYMGA010000010.1:0-130127 GCF_035656455.1 Haloarcula sediminis
CGTGCGCGAAGCTGGTGGCTCGAATTCCGTGAAATCATCCTCAAAGCCACCGTCTACAACCTTCGCCGGAGCGTCCGATACCCGTGAAATCCAGCGCAGTGTATCGAAACTACAGAGCCCAGTTATAATTTAATCTGTTATGAATTGCGCTCATGAGTGAGGCCCCAGTACCGAAGCTCGTCGTCGACGAGAAAGTCGAAGTAACTGTGTCTCTGGTGGGAATTTTAGCAGTCTGTGTGGCCACTTACCACGTTGGAAAGACGGGAAACTGGAAGCCGCTGTCGGCGACATCTTTTGGACTGGCACTCGTTGTCCTGTTCGTCACTTCTGAGAGATAGGCACACCTACTGAGCGACTGTTTCACTCCAAATCGGCTGGTGGAAAACGCTTCGGTGTGACGAATAGTTTCGATAGATACAGTTTACAGACCTATTGAGACGTGAGACGGAAGATACGCCGGTCAATTTCCCACGCCACAACGAGACTCAGTAAAATGGCCAGAACGCCAACCCAATCAAACGGTGAGCGTTGTGTGAGTGAGAGCGGAATTCCAACTGCGAATAGTGTCCACCGTATCGACTCACGATTTTCTCCGGACCGATACTGAGAGACGACCGATGGGACGAGGAGAAGCCCACTGATCAGACCGACCACTACGGGCGTCTGGATGGCTACGTTCCCGACCGACAGCGTTGGGAACTGAGCGACAACCAAAGCTCCGCCTGCGATGAGGGCAACAAGGATTACAGAACCGAAGACAGTGGACCTACTCAGGTACACGTTCAAGAGACAATAGAACGTCCCGTAACTTGGTATTTGCGTGGGTCTCCTCAGGTCTGGTTAGCCTGTCATAGTTGCTTTTTAAGAATGTCATCAAGCGGTCAGTATATATCCAGAACTAGCGGAACGGGTAACGCTGCTCAACTGGGTGTCTGTCTCTGTTCCTCATCGTCTCCGAGTAGCCAATAAAGTGCCAAACCCAGTACCGCTTCGAGTGGGCCGAGGAACACTGCTAGGAGTAAAAAGAGGAAGTACACGAGCATACCGAATATGCTCTCGCTGGAGGGGCTGGTGTCCATGTCTACAAGTCTGATTGGTCGGATAATAGACTCTTCGGAACGATAGATTCGCAGTCTACGGCGACGCTTGTTCCGTACGGTGTTCTGTCTGAACGTCAATAGAGTGGGGAGCTGATGGCTTGCGTCACTCAGAGCCCGAAGTGTGCATCGCGCTCAACCACTGTATATCCCTGAGCCATGAGCGCAGCATCGCGGTACCGTTCTGCGAGTAGCTGCTGTGGTACGCGCCGAAGACCGAAACGTCGGTTAGACGTATACTCGACATCGACGATGGTCTGGTCGTCAGCATCACGGATTGTTGCGATGTACGTCGCCCAGGGGTTGTCGTTCACCGTAATTGCTATCTCGACTCGGTGCTCCCCGTTCGGGGACGTTTCCACCTGAGTACGAACAGTCGGTTTGACAGAGCGCAATCCGAACAGATACGAGGTCGGATATGACGGTGCCCCATCTCCTATGGTGACTTCGTCAGCGACTCCCCATTGAAGTGCGAGCACCGGCGGTGTCGGCCCCGTGAGCGCATTGAGAACAGTCTCGGAATCGTCATCAGTTCGCAGCTGCACTGTTCCCGTAGACTGCAGTATCGGAGCACGTGCAACGACGACCAATACTGCGGCGACGATAACCGCTGGGAAGAGTGATGTCGTAACGTACGTCCCAAGGAACAGCGACACGACGAGTGTTACGACAAGTGCACTGACGAGGCGCTCGCGTCTGAGGTATCGTCCGGCGACGCTCAGGGCTTCTCGTGGACGCTCAATAGTATCCGTGGAGGGCATCGTAGAGATCCGCTCTTCGTAGGTCATTAGCTCTGGTGAAACGCGCTGTCCACCTCACATAGTGGTTTCACGATGTGCAGCTGTCGTCGCCAAAACGAGAAAGCAATCATCCCAATGATCCAGACGACGATTCCGAAGACAGCCGACTCTTGTGATCCGTTGTATGCACCGAGCGCTAAGGGACTCACACTCACCCCGAACAACCCGATTGCATAACCGATCTTGTCAGATCGAGCCTTGAACTCCACATGTGACCCAAATAGAGCGATATCGAATGCGAAATAGAAGTACGCTGCGCCGGCGTAAATTGTGGCGATGACTAGCGCGAGATGCCAATCCGAGAGCAAGAACTGGTAGACGAGATATTCAACGAGGAGTCCGAACACAGTAGCGAGTGGAAGGGACCGATCAACGGACATTCGTTTCATTGGTATGTAACCTTCCTGAAGACTATCACGAGGGCAATTTCGACGGTCACCCGAATAAGAACCTGGGAACGTAGACGATAGCGACGAGGCCACACAGATACACGAGTATCGCCGTGAGACGAAGTACACCGGCTGTCTGTCGCCGGCGCTTCGGACGTGACTCAGCGATGCCCTGCAATGCGAATCCGACACCCATTAGGAGTGGAAAAAAGAATGAATCTTCGCTACTGAGAATCCATCCGAAATAGACGTACATGCTCAGGAAGGCGAGTGCTATGCAAAAATAGAAAAGCGAAATGCGACGGCCGTCCGGCTCACTGAATACGCGTTTATTTATTGTAGAGCGCATGATTTTCAGATGTTCATTCAATCTATAAGTCATTTCTCACTGACTGCGGGTTTTGCACGCCGATAGCTTCGAACGAACGCGTACACCAGTCCGACGACAGCGCCGATGCCGAGTACGGCGGGGCCGACGACCATCGAAATCTCGGTTGGGGTTGACGAGAACGAGAACAGAAACGTGACCGTGTCTGGTGTGCCGATTGTGAGGGAATCAACGCCAAGGGCGTCGAGGGCCAGCGGACCACCCGCTGCGAGGAGGATGAACACGCCTATGGCCGTGACGGCGGCACCAGAGAGAGCGTCCCAGACGACACCAGTCACAGAGATTCCGTGTGGCCGGTCGCTTTCATGGCCGAGGATGCGGACGCCGTTGGGATGATCCTCAAGACGGACATCCGCAGGGAAACTGAGTAGCGTCATCGTCATCCAGAGGTCCGCGATTGCGCCAGCGGCGTTGGCTGCCAGCGGAACGATGAGCCACCCCCACTCGAAGACCAGCATCAGCGGAACGCCGACGGCAGTCATCACGACCAGTGGTGTCAACAATAGGACGATGAACTGGTTGCGCGTGAACTCGTGGTCAGTCGTGGCGTATGCGTACGGCAGAATAAAGTGTGCGATGCCGACGCCATACCTCGCCTCGCCACCATAGTACCGGATAACGAGTCCGTGCAGCCACTCGTGCGGAACGAGAACGACCATCCCGAGCACCAGTATGACGAGGACGTCCAGCGCGTTGGTCCACCAGGCGACGCCGGGCGCGAACTGGAAAGACGCCGGCTGGCCAGTAACAACCTAGTAGAGGCCGCCAAATACGGTTGCGGCGACGACCAGCCCGAGGGTGCTAAGCGCGGTCATTTGGATGGTGAGCCCGCGCGTCAGTTCGAGGTCCGCAAGCACCACTTCCGGGTCACTGGTACCGGCTGATGCCATAGTCGTAGTTGACTCATCTATCTGTTAATTATATGGGGTCAGGGAGTATCGCGTCACGAGAAAACATGGTCGGTAGAAGAGTAGCATAGAGAGTATATGATACTGGAGAAATAATCTATTTAGATGAGTTCCCTCCAAACCCTCCAGAATCGAATCCGTCCAAGAGCCCTGCTGTTTATGTTGCTACTGGTCGGCGCAGCCACCTATTTTGAGTTCGTCTATGCCGGGCCACCAACACTCTATTCCATTGTCCTCTGGATAATCGTCGTTCCGATGCTACTCGCAGCGGCGGTGAAGGATGTTCGAAGCCACCCACTCTATCAGCCACTCATGTATGGCGGTTTTATCGCAATCGGTACACTACAGTATCTTGACGGTGAGTGGTACCTTCTCGCTGGTCTGTTTGTCCTCTGTGGGATCGGCGGATTGGTTGCTGAATTTCGTAACAAAAACAGCTCCACACATTCTGGATGAGGCCTTCAAAACGCACATGCAACTTCGCGAGCGTCTCTCGCTGACTGACCACTCAGTACAGAAGAAGAACTTTTCAGATCGATAGGAGTAATAATGGTAGATGTCTGACTCTGAGTTCCCGTCCTCATGGGCTGACCCCCGATCCGTTGCGGCTATTGTTAGCGTCATCGCCACTGGCTCACTCTATTTTACAGTAGTCTTACACAATCTGGTCTAACCATAGAGGAAATCACTCTGGTCATATTCGCTATCCTTCTCCCAACATCAATCGCATACGAAATCGCTCGTCGGTTGTGAACTAACTACAGCAATCCGCATCAATGAGTCAGCTGGAATCTGTTGGTGTCGTTCTGATCGGAATTGGGAGCCTTTGCGGCGCAGTAGCGACAACTCAGTCGTTCTCCGTAGTAGTGCTTCCATCTGTTTTCATCATTGCCATCGGGATTGCTGTGGCCTTCGTCGGAAGGTACAGATAAAACATTCAGTCAGTCAATTGCTCAGAGTCCATCAGCGTCTTTCAGCAACCGGAGTAGCAGACCGAGAGTCAGAGTCATCACAGCGAAGACTGTGAGTAGTATAATCAGAGTCCCCAGCCCAACCATTATTGCGTGATATCAAGTGGCCATTCGTAAGAAAATACCGCCCTGACAGCCTTCTGCTCAGTATAGATGAAGGGTTTACCGTTCAGTCAGGGGATGCGAGCC
This sequence comes from Haloarcula sediminis, assembly GCF_035656455.1. Taxonomy (NCBI): domain Archaea; kingdom Methanobacteriati; phylum Methanobacteriota; class Halobacteria; order Halobacteriales; family Haloarculaceae; genus Haloarcula; species Haloarcula sediminis. The sequence goes on from NZ_JAYMGA010000010.1 coordinate 4,743, forward strand.
CGACACCCCCCTGATGACTCCTACTCAACTCGGCTATTCGGGTCGAGTATGTAATAGACGGTAGCCATCGTGAGAGTCATCAATGCTGCTTGAAAGGGCAGCCAATCATTTAGCAGGAGGCTAAATATGAGGACAGCGACACCGGTGAGAATCCCTACCAACGCTGCATATCCTCCGCGCGAGAGATTCCTTGTCCATGCGTCTATGCGTCGGTAGAGTTTTGTCACAGTACCCACCCAGACCATCGAATTCCTTCTGTATAAATCTGAGTTATTCGCGTGCGTATCCACCCGAGGAAGGTGTAGGTTCTCAAGCGGTGATCCGCTCGGCCCAGATTTTTCGCTCTGTCTGGAACCCAAACCAGAAGGCAGTGAACAGTGTTGGAATTGCGACGCGGGTTGTCATCCCATTCAATGCCATTAGTCCCCACGAGACAACTGCGAAGAAATATCCCGCTGTATTTGTCGAGGTCGTCGAGTCTGAGGTGAAAATTAGAATTGCGCCAACCCCGTTCATCCCTGCCAATACCATCGATAAGTAACTAGAAAGTACCAATGAACCGTATGCCCCCGTGACAACCAGAACAATCCCAATTGGATCACGTGAGGGAAACGAGCGGAGTATCGAGCCACTAGCGTCGGTAGAGTCTGTGCTTGAGGACTTACTCATGGCCGATTCAACTGGGAGGATAAACAAAACGTGACCGAAGAGTTTGCTATATGTGAATCTGTACTGAGCGATGTGTGCTTGATCTGTGTTCTGTAACCACTATCTGATAGCGTGCGAACTGAATACCCTTCTCACCGATTTACTGATCCACAACGAAGTCTGAGACAAGTTCAATGAGAATCCACAACGGAAGAAGATACATTAGCAAAATTGCGACAATTCCGATTACGTCTAATACTTGACTGTCAGAAGTTCCAGGGGCTGTCTGAATGAAAATCAAAACGGCGAACCAGAGCGTGAGAGTTTGGATCAATTCACTTCTATCCATTGCCATCCAAAGGGTGAAATTGTGGATAGGAGTGCTTTCTGATTACCGGACGATCTCTACCAATGAATGACACCGATGAAGAGTTTGGTGGAATATGGGCTGGAGCCAGTACGCTACTGGTCGCAGTGCTCTGCATAGGCGTGTTCGTATTCACAGGCGATCCTGTCAACACCGACGGGGTCATTGCGGGCATCGCCCTCGCTCTTGTTGGGTTTGCGCAGTTGTTCTCCCCCCGTATTTCGCCATGGTTCAAGCGCCTCAATCATCGCTGGAGTGGACTGTTTTGGCTACTCCTTGGTGGTGGGGTCGTCGCATTCGGCATCATTGCTTCACCAACTATTGGGACGTTCGGTGGCGGGCTGCTCATTGGAGCACTATTCGTGCTCTACGGGTGTTTCGTTATACTTGGCCGATGAACTCACGCTCTGAGTAGAGTGATTGGTCGAGATTGTGCGTGAGGCAGGTGATAGCAAGTTTTCGAAACTAACCCTCAAAATCTGATAGGAATGGCGTACAAGATATAACCCCAGACAGTGAAGTGAAGCGTGGACGACACGCCGCTATGCGACGGTCCATTCGGTACGTCCTCTCGGCAGTTGTCGGTCTCGGAGTGATGGCACTGACAGTCGTCGTCGACGACGGGAACCTCAGTCTCGTGGCGATGACTCCGCTCATATACGGGACGACGACGGCGTTTGTGCTCGACAACGTCGAAACGATCCGAACCATGTCCGGCGAGGGCACATCACGGAAGGTTGGGATGCTCGGCGGGGGCATCGGCGCAGGAAGTACGATCGGCCTGTTCCAGCAGTCGTTTGCGGCGGGAATCGCGGGTTACGGGCTATTCGTCTTCGGGATTGCACTGGTCACCGCAGAGGTCGGCGGCCAGACAGACGAGTAGCTCCCCGTGGTGACGAACTGTATGGAGTGGCAAAGGTCCATGTCCTCAAAGAACTCTGGCGCGGTGCTCTCGGTCGCATAGACGTAGAGCGCGGTCTTAGCGACGCCGCTGAGGGCTTTTCCGACCAGGAGCCCGAAGAGAAACGCGGAACCACCAATCAGTACGGTTGCGAGCAACCGGACTGGTCCTAGGCCAGCAGTGATGACGAACGTGAGCGCGCCGAGTCCGACGCCGACAAGCGCTAACAGTAACGAGACAACATCAATCGTTCCCATGGCGCCGATAGATTCACCTCACGTTTCTTTGAATGTGTTCGCGCTCTCCGAGAGCATCTCCCTAATCGACGGGTCACGGAAGACGATTACGGGGACAACGAAGTAGGTCATTACGCTCCACGCGACCGCAAATATTCCAGCGACAACCTGTGCTGCGATGTTGTCCTCAGATTCGATGAGTCGAATGACAACGCCGATGATTGCTGCGATGATCGACTAAACTAATAGGAGTAATTTCCGGTTCCACGCAACAGCAAGTGCCCCACGAATTGACGGGTCCTCGCCGTGGAAGACGGTGCGTGTCGCTGCGACGAGAGCTGCTGTAAAAAACGATGCTACGAACGTTTCGACGAGATACGCGACAAATAACGACCCGTATAGCACGAGTCCGGGATTCTGGAGAGCTGAATCCGCGAAGTACAAGCTTCCGAACAGCGTTGCAATGAACGCAATACCGGAGAAACCACCGATAAGTGGGAACAAGAGCAGTTTCGGGTGAGCTCTGAGTACGCGGCCACTTCGGCGAGCCATTCCGAATCCAATTTTGAGGCGACTGAACAAACTCATATCATCCCTATGTCATTTTCCAGGATAATTAACCGAGACGATTGTTTTCTGTCCCAGTTACCCTACCTGTGGTTTTTTTATGTTATATCGGGGCGGCGAAAAGCTATGAACCAATCAGCACGTGCTTCTCAGGCACCGAGATCACTCAATGTAGCAATTCGGAATAAGCAGTACTAGGTAATACGGCGTTCTTCTATACTGACCGTAGAGGGTGACAATCCCAGCATGCTATAGGACTTCACAGAGCCACAGCTGTTTGTATTGCTCACCACTCGCTTGTCTTCTCAGCTACGTTATCGAATGCATCTGGCCGAGCGACCATTACCACACCGAGCACTGACAGTAGAACTCCCGAAATATACGTGTCGATTTCAGCGCCGCTCCCAACACGAAACACGAGCCACTCAAGGGCAATGAAACTACCACCGACAAGAATAGCTACCCCACCCATAGCTCTTGTCGAAAAGTCAAAATACGGCGACACGAGGAGTACACTTGCATATAGGATGAGTACCCCAAACGTAGCGAGCAATTCGTTCGAAAACGGGTTTTCTGTAAGCACGACAAGTATTCCCGCAGTAACTGCGCCGACGAAGAATAGTAACGCGCCAGATTTCGGATTCTGAAGGTTCGGACTCACAATTCGGTAGCCAAACAGCAGACACAGAACTGCCACTCCGCCGACCGCCTGAAGCATCTCGGTGAACGAAGTGGCGTCGATAACCGTCCGGAGGAACATCCCCATGATGAGGATCGAAATCAGCACGCCAGCCACAAGTTGTGACGTGTCCAGCGGTTCCCAAGGCGGCCATTCCACGGTACTGGGCAGGTAGCAAACAATTGCTGAAAATAGTTCCGACTCTACCAACCCGATAGCGATTGAGGTCTAAAGAGAGCCCGAACTCCAAGGTAAGTAGATGATCCGCACTAGGTACTTTGCCCGCAGCTTTTACTGGGATTATGTGGCAGGAACCTCTAGCAGTCGATCTGCGTGTGTATCACTCATTTTGCGTGGCGTAGCGCTTGTGGAGCCACCATGGAATATCCAGTAGCATTGCCAGCACAAATGCCACCCCGAGTCCTAGTACGAAGCCATCAGTAAGACGAAATGTCAGAAAGACAGCGACAGTGCTTACAACGACTCGTGACACCCGTCTCAAACTCTGCTCTAAAGGGAGGGGTTGTAGTACGGACACTACTCCATGGTTCAGTAGGGGTGAGTGATATATATTCTGGGAGAACGCGAGTGGATTGTATGTTAGATTCAACTTGTATCTACTCTCCCCTGTCCGGTAGGTGGGTTCTTTGTACCCTCTGGTATGGGAATAGTCAATATCCACTGAGCCATGTTTGGTTGATGCAGTACAGCCCTAAGAAGGAGCGAACCATTGATTATACCGATAGTGGCGAGGTTTGCTACTGTAGCATAGTTAACTCTCTTTTCGAAATGGTATCGACATCACGAAGACGGCGTCACATTGGCAGATTCGCAAACATAAGCGCAAGTCCGATGAGAACAAATCCAATGGACGTGATAACCCCATACCAAATGACTCCGATTCCGATGGCGACGTGGCCGTTCAATCCGTCGCCGATGGGCGTCCAATAGCCACGCTTGGGCAGAATTCGGAGTGCAACAAGCGAGATGACACTTGGGAGAAAGAGATTGGAAACGACGACACCGCCAACGATACCAGCTGCGTCGCTTCCCGTGACCGCACCAGTCCCTGCAGTGAGGAGCATAATGACGAAATATGAGAGGGACTGTACTGCGATTATCCCGCCGCCGATGAACAGATAGTTCACGACGAGCCAGCTAGTCGGCCAGCGAAACAGCTCACGGAGACGTGTGATAGCTAAAAGCGGCGACCAGAACACGAGAGTAATAACTGCGAAACCAGCAACAACACCCAGTTCCGCTAAGACCATACTCACCCTTGCGTCTTTGGGAACATATTAGTCTAGTCTGTGTTTCTCTACCTGAAGCACGAATCGACGGTTCAGACTCATCTAGTCTAAATCGGATCGAAGCAGTCACAGTCAACGCTTCTCGGAGGGTCACGTATTGTCGTCGAGACAGGCGTCGAGTAGCTTTCGCTGTCCTGCTCGCAGGTGGTGAAGGAGCGTTGATCCGGTATGTCGAGAGAGGCGGCGACTTCTTCTGCTGTGCTGCCATCGGGAGATTCGAAGGAATCCGTGAGGTACGCGGTCCGAAGTACAGTCTGTTGTCGTTCTGTCAAGGGCTTGATCGATGTTCAAGATGAAAGAGGAGTTCCCGTTCGTCACTGGCGACGACGAGGACGCGTTCACAGTGAAAGCGGGCGGCATCATGGATATCGCAGGGAACTACGCCATCACGGATGCGGGCAACGGTGAGGACGTCGTCGTCCTCGACGAAGACTTCTCACTGTTCGTGGAGAACTGGACGATTCGAGACCCGAACACTGGAGAGCCGCTAGCGACCATTCGGTCGAAGAACAAGCTCTTCTCGGCGCTCCGTCACCTCATCTCTGTTGCGAACCTCATCCCGAACAAATACGAGATATTCGACGCTGACAGCAACCATGTAGGCGATGTTGAGGGTCAGTTTTCACTTCGGGATACCTACACGGTCAGTATCGACGATGCCAGCAACGTCCCAAAAGAAGCGGTGATCGCCGCTGCCTGCGTCCTTAACGCCCTCGAAAACCAGTAAGCAGAAATTCCATACGCCGCGGCACCGCGGTTACTTCCCCGGTGGAAGTTGAGTTGAGGATATGATAGACGATACCGATCCTGAGCCATCGGACGGAGACGACGAGAATCGAGGAAAGTTGGATAAGGGCATCGACGTAGCCTGGAATTGCTCGGCCTGATATGAGACGTTCTGGGGTGGTACTTACCGAGTGTCGTTCTCATCGTTATGACTATCGCCTATAATTGTTTTTCCCGTAAGGCACTGCTGGTACTCCGATCGAACACGTCAAGAAGCGGCTTAGGATCACGCACGTGTGGAAGCCTGAGCACCCGATCGGACCCCTCGATAACGACTGTTGAGGTATCGAGCCACCGGTGGATTCGATTACGTTCGACGCGTAATCTGGTTTCGCCCCGCAGCTCGATTTTCCACACTCGCGTCCGAAATAGCCGATCATAGGCGACGATATCGTGTGCGTCCCCGGAGACCCGATACTCGATGCCGCCGTATCGCAACCCGTAGTCGATCGTGAGTAATCCCGCCGGAACGGCGAAACTTCCCACGACAACGGCGAGAACAATGTTCCAGACGCGTCCCATCGCGAAGAGGAGCGCGATGAGCAGGATGAACCCGCCGATGACCACCGCAGCCGGATGACGTCGGACGTTCGAGACCGACAGCCCGCCGAGCAATCTGCCCGCGACGGACGGTCGTAGTCGATCACCTATCGTGGTCATCGGTTCGATTGGTTCGTCGACCGGTGGCTCGTATGCCCACCCGAGCTCGAAGGACGATGCCTCGTCGAAGGCAGCGAGTCGGTCATGGTATAGTCCCCCGAGGTCGAAACTGAACTTCACAAGGACGATCCCGACCAAAATTGGAAGACCGATGACCGTTGGATCGACTGCCGTGATCGGATCGTCGGATGAAACCGAGTCCGCGACGAGTCCGACGAATGTCGCCGTGAACAAGCCCCCGATGCCGGTTACTGCTCCACGCATGAAAATCCCCTGAATCGCTGTCTGGGCGCTGATCTCGCGGTATCCTTGCCGGTGGAAATAATCGATAAGCGTCGAGGCACCCTCGCTGAGAAAGATGCCGAAAGCAGAGAGCGTCACCATCATTAGTGCATTTGGATCGGGTGTTTCCGGGCCGATCACGCCTACAGTCGTGACACCTGCAAAGAACCATATGAGTGTGAGAATAGGGGTGGCAACAGCGAGGACAGGTAGTGTCGAGAGCTGAATCCCGAGGTCGGTGAACGGGATTGGAATTGAAATCCGCTTGCTCGTCAGCGCGCCGGCAATCAGCGGATCGGAATCGAATTCCGAAGGACGACCGGCAAACAGCGCTTTAAGCAGTGCCCAAAACGAGAGGATCCCGAGTTCGAACCAGTAGAGAAAGACAAGTGCGGTGAGATCCCACTCAAGAGCGACGACGCCAACGAGTGGAAGCACGTTTGCGACGATGAGGGTGACCGTCTCGAATGGAGGGATATCCTGCTGTACGTTTCGGAAGGAGACCATCCACCGAATGTGGTGGTTGACTAGAACAAGTAGTTGTCCGTCTCTTGCTTTCAAGGAGATCAACCAGGTCCCCATCTTCACCAACATCGTGCTGGCCGACGAGATAAACCGCACGCCGCCGAAGACCCAGTCGGCGCTATTGGAGGCGGTAGAGGAGAGCCAGGTCACCATAGACGGCGATACGTACGAGTTGGGCTATTTTGATATCCCACGACAAGCTTCTCTCGAAGACGTTGCTGCAAAACTCGATAACACACCAGCTTCTGTCTCTGAACGATTACGTCAGGCACAAACGCAACCTGTGCCAGCGTGTCATAGAATAGTTGGCGCAACTTCGAAGTGGTCAGTACAGGTGAAGCAGTGACCAGCGAGCATTCGCGCGAACAGAGTGAGCGTGATTCACTGAACCGAGGCCGAAGGCCGAGGTTCAGCCTTTTTAGCGTAGATTTTTGCGCCGAGTGGTTCCCACAGCGAACGAAGTGAGCGAGGAAACCCGAGGCGGAAAAAGGTCCGTTCGCACGCACACTGATCAGCTGATTCATCCCAACAGTGCTGAAATCAATTCTCTGGATTCTGTCTTTTCGGTCCGTATCGTCGTATTATGCTTGCGGGCCCAAGCCAATCAGAGGTGGCAGCTCTCAGTTGGAATAGAATTCCTGATCGTGATTATCGCCGTAATCAGTGCGAAAAAGCGACTGGCTCTTCTGACGGAGAAAGCTGTTTGCGTAGAGTGAGCGCCGTTAGCCCTTTTTCTCAATGTCGCCCGGGCGGTCTACTACATCCGCGAACGCGACGTTTTCTCTAACATTCGTGATCTCAACGGTCACTTCTTCACCGAGAGAAGTGTCACTCACAATGACGACGAATCCACGCTCGACCCGAGTAATACCGTCGCCCTGGTCACCAATACTCTCAATCTCGACAGTCCGTCGTTCACCCTCTTCAACCGGCGGGTCCGACTGGGCTGGACGACTGTCCGAATCTGACACGGTAGCATCGTCACGATCGCCGTTGGCCAGTCCCGGTAGTAACGCTACGCGATAGGTTTCACAGCCTTGGACATCGCCAGTATCGACTTCGCCTCTCGGAACCTCAATAACGAAGTTCCCATCGTGCTGCTCAATCTGAGCCGAAAAGAGAGTAAATAGTTCAGTCGGAATATCCATACGTAGGTTCTATAATTTCTTTCTTCGGTATACTTGACTCTACGGTTCGAGATTTGTCGAGAAGGGCTTTCTGAAAAAGACCCGGGCACGCGATACGGGTGTCGCCACTGCGGTTAGACATTTCGGACGGGGCAAACTCATTGTCCGACCTGCCCGACGGACGAGGATCTATGTAGAGCAGTTCGGGAGTTGGAACCGAGCCTTAGAGGCATCCAGATATGACTCGAATCTGGTCTACTCTGTCGTTCGTGCGGATCTGTGGAATGAACTTTCTGTAAGAACACTACTCTCTCGGATTGACCGGAGCAATATATTCATTCTTCCAGGAGTCGCCCTCTCTCCATTGCCAGTAGTAATATCTATAATTTGCGTCATTTGTCTTCTTCGTGGTCTTCACCGTGATGTAGGCTCCACCCGGAACATCGCTATAGTCCTCGGGATCGGTCGAGATATCTCGTTCACTAAGCTCTTCAAGCTCCTCTTCATCTACTTCTTCCTCAGTTCGACGTTGTTCCAGCTCTGCCTCTCGCTGTCCTCGTTTCCACTCGGCAAGGTCACTTGCGTAAGCCGCTACCGTTTCCAGCCGTTCCGGGGACTGTTTCTCGAGTGGCTCGCGAAGATACTTTGGAAGATCCGGAGTCGGGGGTCTCTCTTCCATAGTTACCCCACGAGGCGAACATACTTTGAATTTGTGGGGTAACTTTGACTCACTCTCGTTGTACAGCCACTCTTGCGACTCACAGTGGAGAATATCAATGGCTCCCCCTCCCCTTTTGCAACTTGAGCTAGGGTGAGAGAGTGAGAAGAAGAAATGGAGTATAGAGACACAATCCGGCTCATACAGCGAATTTAGGAAGTTGAAGGGCTTTACTAGCTGATGTTAGTATCGTTCTTAATTTGGAAAAGATTTAAATATACTAAACTTAAATAGGTCCGTAGTCCTCAGAAATAATATCACAAACAACAAACAAATTGTTGTTTTTAGAGACCCTCTCTAGTTCTGTTTACTGTATCGGTATGCATCTGCACCTCCTGTTTTCACTGCTCTAATACTCTCTAAGTGCCAAAATACCTCACTTGCGGCCTCGCTGTATCCCTCGCAACTGCTCACTAGCTCAAGTTGCAAAAGGGGGGGGGGATTGGACAGATTAAAGTCTCATCTTGTACGCACACTCTACTTGCACATGGTGGGAAAGCTTCTTGCAATATGCGCCATTACCGGATAGTAACATGGTAGAGGAACTTGGAGAACAGAGCGAGCGTCCGTTGTCGATAACGGACCAACTCACAAGTGAGTATAATACTGTCTTCAACAACAAGGATCTCATCGAGCCGGACACGATCGTCGACGAGGACCGCATCGTCGGCCGTGACGAACAACTTAATAGGGTCATCAACATCATCAAGCCAGCACTCCACGGTGACCAACCTGAAGATATGTTGTTGCGAGGCCCGTCTGGAACCGGCAAGACACTCATCGCAGGGACTGTTGCGACGAAGGCAATTAAAATCGGAGCCTCTCGCGATGTTCAGATGGAATTCGTCGAGGTAAACGGTAAACACAAAAAATCCGAGCACGAAGCTATCCATCAAATCACTCACGCTTTCGAGCGTGAGCTTGACCTGGAGTACACTTCCAAGACAGGTGTCTCGACGAGTTCACGCTACGACCGTCTGTTCGACATTGTCGACGAGTATCTCGATTTTGGCATCGTCATCCTTGACGAACTGGATCTCCTTGTTGGCGACAGCCGCAATAAAGACGAACCTCCTGCCTTCTCCGATATTCTCTACAAATTGTCTCGTGCCAAGCGTATCGGGAAGATGGACAGCTCATTTACGCTCATTGTGACCACCAATAGTCCGAATAGCCTCATGAGTGGCCTTAATTCACGGACGGATAGCACGTTCAATCCTACTGAAGTTTCCTTCGCAGATTACAACGCCAACGAACTCCGAGAAATTCTCAGCCACCGCCGCGACGCCTTCTACGAGGATGCTCTCGATGATGATGTCATACCATATGTCGCAGCGGTTGCCGCCCAGGGAGAAGGCGATGCCCGATTTGCAATCGATTTGCTCCGAGAAGCAGGGAACATTGCGAACCGCCGCGAGATGCAGACTGTTCACAAATCCCACGTCGAGGAAGCGAAAAACCAGGTCGAAAAGAACTATGTCGTTGATGTCATTGAGAACGTCTCCTTCCAGAAGCAGGTGTCACTCTTTGCTGCGGCCGTAGTGAATCTCTACGGACAGACCGAACTTGGACGGTCTGACTATCTCACCGAAATGTCGGCGCCAGCAACTGTGGCGCACACGTTGTACAACTGGATCACTGACCACGAAAACATCGAACAGCGCTCGAAACACAGTTTCCTGCGGTGGATGCGTGAACTCGACACCTACGAGGTCATTGAGCTCAATCGAAAAGGCCGTGGCAACGAGATGGGTGTCTTCGCTGAATATATTTTCCATAACCTCTCTGCGGAGGCAATGGTTGAGACGCTCGCTGACAAGGACAAACGGTTTGCGAACGTCTTGGAAGATGAGGAACTACTGAAATCTGTTGTTCAAACAAATCTCAAAAACTTCTGAAACCGGTTTCGCGTTTCTCTTCTATCTCAATGCCTCATCCATTCTCTGTCTCAAATATCACTGACCGGCTCAATTTGCAAACGGGGTGTGATCGGAAACACCTCTAGCTGAGAAGCCACTCACACCACTCGAAAATCAACTTTCATCTTCTAATCACTCAACTTGCAAACGGGGTGGGTGGGTACTTTGATGCTCACCGTGAGCACTGCTATGATCAATTTGCACATCGGGTGTGTAGCTGATTGCAGAAATCGGTTGGCAGCTCAAGTTGCAGACGGGGTGGATCGGTACTTCGGCCTCTAATGAAAATCACCAATCGCTCAATTTGCAAATGGGGTTACGGCCGATCTCGCGATTACGTGGTAGCTCAAGTTGCAGATGGGGTGAGTGGGGACTTTGAGATTCAACGATCTTATATATCCGCTCAGTTTGCAAACGGACCCCCTACTATATACTGATCAACAGACTCAACTTGCAAATGGGGGGGTGTGTACTGTGTAGTATCTAACATCCTCATCTTGCAAACGGGGTGTCCTCATGGTTGATCGGATCTTCATCGGTGATCTGTTATCTAAGTTACCCCACTTATCAATCTCTGCTCGGTTTTGTGGGGTAACTAACCGCAATGGATCTCTGTTTTCCTTGACTAAATCTCACTGGAACCCGACGGCAGAATCGTCGTCTGAAGCAGAGCCAGTCCAGTCGGTATCGCCAGAACGGACATCGGGAGTTCGGTTAGAGGAGGATGACCCACTGGTCACATTGTGGTCCTCGACGCTTGGGAAGTCTCTTAGAGAAATCCTGTCGGCATCTCGCGTCGCCGCATTCCGCTTCGCTTTCGTGACTACTTCTTCGATATCTGCACCACTGAGACCGCGACTCCGCCTTGCGAGATCTGCAAAACCATCACCCGTGAGTTCGTGCGGAACCCCCTGCAGTTTCGACTGAAAAATCGCGTGACGACTCTCCTCTTCGGGAAGACCAATCTCGATATGCGTGGCTAATCGTCCTGGTCGAAGAATCGCTGGGTCGATGTCTTCGGGGCGATTCGTCGCTCCGACAACAATGGCTGTTCGATCATCTGCAGTGAGGTGAACCAGGAGTTCGCTCGTAATCTTCCGGTCTTCAGCGTGTGCTCCGCCGGCGCCGACCTCGCGACCGCCGAGGAGATGTTCGGCCTCGTCGAGGAAGATCACGCATGGACCAACCGACTCAGCTTCTTCGAACAATTGGCGAACTCGTTGCGGGCCCTCGTTGATCCACTTACTCGTGATGTCAGCAGGGCCCAACTCCACAAATGGGACAGCAAGCTCTCCAGCTAGCGCTCTAGCAAATAGTGTTTTCCCCGTTCCTGGTGGTCCATGAAGGAGAATCCCTCTTGACGGCTCGATTCCGAAACGGTCGAAGCGTTCATCACCTTGAATTGCTGCCTGAATCGGCTGGAGTACCTCATCTGTGAGTCGCTGCTTGACTTCGTAGTAGCCCCCGACGTCGTCGAAGCCAATTTCTGAGTTCGCCCAGTCGTACTCGAAAGCTTCGTAGTTAGCTGCTCTCGCTGGTGCTTTGGAGGGGTGAGAGTGGTGCTGACTCTCGTCTGAACCCGTAGCATTCGATGAGCCACCTTCATCCTGAGCGGTCTCATTCTCTTGATGGATTTGTCTGAACTTTTCGTAATCGACGCTCGGTGTTATATGACGGCCCATAGCATAGTGGTATCCGTTTTTTCCACGCGGATTGTAGTATATCACTGAGACAATCGAGGCGGCAACAACGAAGCCGAGAGCCGCCTGGATCCGAGCGTCTGTTGGAACGATAGCTGTGAGGTAGCCAAACTCTGGAACTGGGAGAGAGGAGGTGGCCCACGAAACTGCCTCGACAAAGAGCAACAGTATCGCGAACATCTGATAGACCATTGCGAATGGGTAAAGTCCGATGGCATCCACTGATTTGAACACAGGCAGGCCAATTCCGCCTGCAATAAAGACGATTATAATCCCGAGCCCGAGTGCAATTACAGCGGTCGGTGGAAGATTGAGCCAAGGAGCGACTACCCACATGTGAATAAGCGCTAACGCCGACCAGCCGATAATAAAGAACAGCCGGTAAATGCTCCGTTTCTCGTGATCTCGCTCCATGAATCGGTAGGTCACGTACTCAACAGTGACGAATATACTGAGGAAGATGATGACGGAAAGTACGGTGTTGAGGAGTTTCATCGGCTCATGGGGATTATAGATATGTACGTTGAGCGCATTCATCGAACGACGCGCTCACGGGTTTCTACACACACTCTATGCCGTTACTACGCTATAACGTCTTGCTCTGTAGGGGAGAACCAAGATCGAAACACCGTAGCTCTAGATATGCTCTCATAGCGTCTCTGATTGCTCACCTCCATCGTCATTCTCCCATGGGGGGTCAGAAGCCTGGATCGATCCCTCTCTTTGGGTTGCCCAGTCAATGTCGTCTTCGTCTGCTGAATCAGCCAGTTTGTCGTTTCCAGGACCGATGAGATGAGTACCGCCACGCTTTCCCATATTGTACGCTGCGTAGGGGGTTTGAGTCATCGCTCCTGCAAAGACGATTCCACCGACCTTTCCAGCCTTGAGTCCTGTCTTCCCGACTTCTTTGGTTGCTCGCCCGGTCGTGATCGCAGTTCGTCCTGGAGCCTTTGCCGCAGCCTGTGCGGTCCTAATCTGTTTTACACTCTTAGCCGACTTAGAGGCATCATCTCTCAGTGTCACAGCCTGTTGACCGAATCTTTGAGCTCTGTCGTTAAGATCAATCGTAACTTCCCCGCCAGATGTAGCCTCGTAGATCACTTTCCCTTCCGAATCTGGGGTCAGAGTTGAGACACCTTTTGCTGGCTCTTCAGCTCCCGTGAGAATTCCCCGACTGGATGCCTCAGCGATATCGAATTCACCGTTTTGGTACGCCTCAGTCAGGAAGTCGCGGTTCGCATCTGCTTCGTCGGCGGCAGCAAGATTCTGATTGATTGCTCTCCGATGATTATCAATACTCTCCGACCCAATTGCTCTCCGAGCGCCACCCAGTCCACTACTCTTCGCCTTCGAACCCAGTTTCTTCGCGGCTGAACCAGCGTGCTTCGCGTGTGAACGTGCTGCGTTCAGGCCCGGGGCACCAGAAATCATCCCGGCGACGGATCCCTTCCCTTTAGATATGAATCCGGGTGCGGAATCGACACTTTCCTCGACAGCCGATTCTCGCGTCCCTAATGCATCCGAGATACTACTTCGCATTGTGCCACCGATGGTAGAGTTCCCGGTCGAGGCGGATGGATCAGACGCAGTACCACTGCTGCTGGCAGTACCGGCACCGCCGCCACTACTACCACCACTCGCCGCTCCAGTTCCAGAACTGGAGGCACTGCTAACAGCCGCTGAACCAGCGCCGGCACCGACAGCAACTGTTCCGACGCCAGTGGCTGCGATTGCGGCGGCCACTGTCATCGTGAACGCGGCGTCAATACCGAGTGGCTGGCCGGCCCAGCCGATTGTCTTCCAGATCACGACGAACAGAATAACCGGGAAAATCAATGCGAGTGCTGCCGAGACATAGAACTCAGCAAGGTCTCCGCTCGGAGCCAATCCACCTGTTGCAATCACGTTGAATACGCGCATTACGAGTGCGATTATCGGTCCCACCAGCAACGCGTAGACACCCATGCGGAGCCACGTCGAAGCAAAGCCACTCACAGCTCTCATCGGGCCCCAGTTAGCATACCAGAGGACGGCGAAAAAGGGTGCTCCCACAGCAACTGTAACGATGATGAACTGCCGAAGTACCAGTAGCAGGGAGGCGACAATCGTCCCGATGAACATCAGCGGGACAGCTGCCAGTAGTGCCATCGTTTCGACACCCATCCCGAACGTCGATCCCCATTCTCCTCCGACATCTGCGTTGAAGCTAAGCAGAAATGAGTCCGGGGCGAGTGCATCAGTGATGACGTTCGATGCCTCGATGAGGAATCCAAACAGTGGCTGTGAGATTGCGATGAAAAACAGCACCGCGACTAAGCGGGCAACCATGTTCCAGAGGGACGCTTCCGAGTCTTGACTGAACGGCATCGCAATCAACCCAGCGGCGATAAGAATCGGCAGCAGCGCTATCGAGAGTTCAAAGACACTATCCCAAGCGCCCGTAACTGCCTCACTCGTCATGATTGCTGGATCTATATTCAACAGCGGAATCATACCGTAGTCGAACATGGCATTGAGCGTGTTCAGCAAACTCGTGTGGAAGAACTCGACGACCGCTCGGACGATCGCGTCGGGCAGCCAGCCCAAATCCAGCACATCAGCCATTGTACTCCTCCTTTGGAGCCAGTGTATTTCCGGTTGACAGGCGCGCTCCCGTCCACTGTCGGTGTATCTGGTTCATCACGCCTCCGACGCCATATCGTCATCACCTGCGTCTTTCGGTTTTTCAGGGTATTGGCTATCAGAGTCACCGACCTCGGGTTCCATTTCCACTGTCAGTTCCTCCTTGTAGTCCGCTTCCATCGCCATCTGAAGGTCCATATCCCGATTCATCACGTGTGGAAGGTCGGTCATATCGAGGTCGTCGTGAAGCTCGACGTTTCGGGCATGGCCCTCCCCCTCGGCGATGTCGACGCCCTTGACGCCCGCGAGCCAGTCCCACGGGTCGAGCGCATCGTCGAGGACCGTGTGTTCGAACGGTCCGCTCCGAATTTCGAGCCGCCGTCGACCGTGAACACTCGTCGCGAGCAGACACTCCGAGTAGTCGGAGTCCTGTCCACGGGCCGCTGTCTGGATGAAGCGAATCTCGTCGGCAGACAGTCCATAATACTCGGCGGTCTCCTCGGAGACGGATTCAGCGTAGAACAGACACTTCACGTCGCAGTTCTCGTACACCTCGCGGCGCTCAGGCGTCCGAACGAACTCGTGGGCTGTCTGGCTCATCAGCGTTAGTCCAGCCTCGTAGTGGCGCGCGTGTCGGATGTAGAGGTTGATCAGGTCTCGTGCAGCTGGTCGTCCCAGAAGGTAGTGTGCCTCGTCAAAGGTCACGTCTACCTTGTACGGGGAACGCTTGGCCTCGAGGTACGCCCACGAGAGCATCGCGTGCAGGATGAGCGGCATCTCGCCTGTGTCGGCGAACGAACTCATATCCATCACGACCAGCCGTGAGGAGAGGTCGAGGTTCGTCTGACCGTTCAGATTGTGGTTGATACCGCCGGGTTTGAACGACTCGAACTTCGGTTGGAGTGAGGTCGCAAGCGCGACGTGGTGTTCGGTCGGGGAGACGATCGTGTCTGAGAACGGGACACCCTTCGCAGCCGTATTACTGACGGATTCCTCCTCGAGTTCGTCGTCGAACACACCGAGGGCTCGGAAGTGTTCGACCTCTTCGTCGTCGATGACACCGGCTTGGGTTGCGGCTTCGATACCGCCGGTCGCGATGACGTTCACGCCCCGAATCAGGTCGTCGATGACTGGTGACTCGTTGCCGTACGTGTCGAACTCTCCGAGGATGATGCCCTTCGAGAGATAGGCGTAGTGGGCTGCCTGAATCAGGATGCCCTCTTCACCGGCAGACATCCCGTCACGCTGTTCGAGGTGCGTGTTCAACATCTCGATGACAGACCGAATCGTGAGGGCATACGTGTCCTCTCCGCCCTCGTATTCGGCCTCAGCAGGCGATGAGATGTCCAGTGGATTCACCGTGTAGTTCCCACCGAAACGGATTACCTCGCCGCCCAGTGACTGAGCGAAGCGTGGGTAGTCGTCGCCGGCGGGGTCGAACAGGATACACTGGACGTTCGGATCGCCGAGCAAGCGACGGTAGATCTCCATCTTCCGGAAGTAGCTTTTACCCGACCCGGTCTTACCCGAAATTGCCATTGAGTGCCCCGACAGAGCGTAGCGGTCGAGGATGACCGGGCGCTTCGTATCGTCGAACCCGAACAGGACCCCCTCTGGATCGTAGATGGACGGTTCGACTAGGTTGAAGAACGTCCCCAGCGCTTCGAGCTGGATCGGATGGCTGTTGTTGATCGTGTCGGTGGCGAGTGGTGCGACGGAGCCCATCGCATCCAATTGTTGGTGTTTCACCGGACTGAGGTCGACGTCCTGTTCGGCGAGGATGGCTTCGACGCGGTCGAGCATCTCGTCCAGTTCGTCTTGGGTATCTGCGACGAGTTCGAGATAGATCGAGACATCGTAGAGCTTGGTCGTCCCTCGGATGGTACTCTGCAGGAGCCGTTCGAGGTCCTGTCGTTCGAGTTCGTCCTGATAGGTATCCGTCCGGCCGCGTTTCTGCTTAACCGCGACCGAAGTAACGGCCTGCGTGTATCGTTTCTGGAGTTGCCGACGAACGTCCTTTGCGGCCCGTGGCCGAACGTGCAAAGAGAGTCGCAGATCGACATCTGCGAGCGTGAGTGGGACGAGCCATCCCAGTCCCACCTTTCGGGGGAACGAGGTGACCGTCAGAATCTGTGAGATTCGGTCATCACGGATTTGGAACTCTGGATAGTCCTGCACGACTCGCGGTGCGATGAGTCGCTTGTCGAGTTCGCCACGCTCTTTCATCGTCTCCATCGGCGTCGCGAGGTCGACATCGTCGGCCTGTAGCTGATAGGCCGCCCACTCGATGTTCTCGGTCGTCGTCTCCTTGCCGAGGAGATTCAGGTAGTCGAGGGCGTGTTGTGTTCCTTCACCCGACAGGCCATCTATCGGGAGCCGTTCGTCACCGTCTTCCGGTGAATCGTTACTGAACGCTTGCGTGATTCGATTGATCATCTCTTACCCTCCGGCTCCGGTTGAGCCAGAGTAACCGCCTCCCGGTGAAGCCCGGGTAGCTCAGACATCTGCCTCCTCCGTCGGAGATTCGTTTTCTCGACTGTCGTCTATTGTCTCATCCAGCTCCTCGAAGTGTTCGAGAACGCTTCTGCGACCGCGCACAGCGAGCGCAACACCGACGACGAGGAGTAGTAACCCAACTGCATAGACCTCGATTACGAACGCCGTCGACGCCGTCGGCGTACTATCCCACTGGAAGGGGTACGCCTGACTGAACAGGTAAACTGCAACAGCGGTCACACCGACGCCGACGAATCCAACAATGGTCGCTCGCTGGCTCGATGGAAGTAGGACAGCAAGGCTCAGCAGGAAGGTCGGAAGGCTTCCCGCTGCGAGACCGAAGGAGGCCTCGCGGACGGCCCAGTAGGACTCAGATCCAGGTTGTCCGCTCCCGAGGAATACTCCGAGTGCTGTCACTGCGAATAGGAGGCTCGCAGTGAACAGCCCGACACCAGCGTACACCGATAGCGGAGAGTGATAGTTCGTTCCGCGACCGATGGGACCGACAGCTCTCGCGTACCAGGCGAGAATTCGCGAGTTGTCGACCTGTTCGACGTACTCTGTCTGGACCCGTCCCTCATATGGGAGGTCACCTGTCGTCTCCGGGCGCGGCTCGGGGTTCTCGTCTGGTTCAAGCAGTGTCGCTTCTCGATCAGCGCTGTCAAACGCTTCTTCGAGATCCAACTGTTCGCCAGTCGCTGGATCACTCAGCGTCTTCTCATCGGGCTGGGTGAAGACGCTATGCTCGAAGGAGATCGGGGGCTCTTGTCCACGATAGACCTGATAGAGGACATCAAGAACATCCGCTCGATTATCGAGAATCGAGGTTTCGACGCGAGTCCGGGGGAGCTGTGAAGCGACTCGCTGTACGCGAGCCCAGACCTCGTCCAAATATTGGTCTTCGTCGTCGACGCTCTTCGCACCACCACCGAATGGGAGTGCATCCGCAATCGCGTCGAAGCGACCCCCCTCGTCGTCCTCTTCTTTCATGACCGCGACGGCAACGAAGAATCGACGATCTCTGACATTCGCGAGCGCAATCGTTCGGTCGAGCCACTCCGCGTGAGCCACGCGCCCGTATTCGAGGAGCGTCGAGTCAGCGACGTGATCGATGTCTGGCTGAGGCGTCGTGCCCGTCGCAGCGATGCCCCCGTCAGTGGCGTGAGCCTCGACGATGTCGTCGGATAGCTCTCCGCCGTCCTCTGCAGGGATGGCTGTCGGTTGTCCCGTCGGCGCGCCCAGCGCCTGCGGCCCAATGAAACGTTCGAGGTAGTGGTCCCCGTCGAATCGGGTTGTCAGCGTGAGGAACTGCGTCGGGAACTGCAATCCCCGCAGGAACGTCATGTAGGAGATATAGAGGCTGGTCCGTCGCTCTTCCGAGAGGGTCAGCCACTCGCGGGGCTCGATTTCGACGAGCATCGTGTACGCTGTCGGCGTCTCGATGACCCCGCCATCTCGGACGTTCTCGAAGTTGAGCAGATCGAGCGTGGACTGCTCGCTACCACCTGCGCTACTCTGTAGATTCATCGGTCGTCTCCCGTCGCCGGACTGTCGAGATCTGGTCGCGTTGCGTCAAGGACGCCTTGGTAGGCGAGATCTGTTCCACTGCCACTCGCTGCGTGATCTGCCCATCCCGGCGGTCGCGGTTGGGTGAGCCAGTCGTCTTGGGTCTCTCCAATACCGAGATCGCCATGTTCCGGGTCAGGGTGGCGCCAGACGTAGACGTTCGATCCAGTCTTGAAACGGAACACAGCATGGGCGTACCGAAGCGGTCGCTGGCCGGGCGGCGTCTTCACGAAGATCAACCCGCCGATCCCGATACCGATGACGAACAGCGGGAAGGTGAACAACAGCGGGAAGCCAACCGTGTATAGGACGGCACACGGCGCTAACGGGATTGCCAGCGATTCTGCGAGGCGTGTAATCGAGAACCCGAGGAACTTCGACTCCAGAAGATTGCTCGCGACTGGCACAGGGTCGGGCATCTAATCACCCTCCGCGTCGTCACAGGCTTGCTCTTCGGTCGGAAGCACGCCGCCGTCTTCTAATCGCTCGGCTCCCTTGATCAACATCCCACGCCAGTTGACGCCGTGATGTTCGCGAACCGCGTCTAACTGGGCGAACTGCTCGTCGTCCTTGATGATAATCCTCGTCGACGTCATCGCTCGACCTCAACTGGACTGAATTCATCCACGGATGAGCGTTCGTGGTCGGCTCCGTTGTTGAGCGTTCGCAGCGCCCCCCGTGAATCGAACAGTGAGGCAGCCCCATTTTGATCCCCAGCAGAGCTATCTGGACTTTCGTGTCTGCCAGATTCAGGGAGTTCCTCGCTTCTTTGACTGTCGTGCTGGTGTGACCGATCGGTCGTGGAGGCTTGAGAAGATGCTGTCGCAGCATCGCCTCGATTTCGAGCGGTGAACCAGTTCTCTCGCCCTTCGAGACGCTTGGCCCCTTGCATTAGCATCCCACGCCACTGCACGCCGTACTTGTCTCGGATCGATCTGAGTCGGTGGTACTCGGTCTCGTTTCTGAACCGAATCTCGATTTCAGGCATTCTCGACTCACCACCCTCAGCTGGCACACTCGACTAGCGAGTCGGCACTCAGGAGCGATAGTTCGATAGCAGTCATGACTGGTAGCAGCGTTCCGGATGGAAGCGATAGGACTGCCCCAGTTGTGGGTACTGTTTGGTAGTGCATCACACCAGCCATCGGTGAGGCACCCATTTGTTTATTTCAGGAATGCGTATGACGTATTCCTGCGGACGGCGCACTGTTGCGCCAGGAGCAAGCATGCGATTTCCGCATTCTTGGAGGACTTTTCTCACGGTACAGCCTCCTCGATAGCGATGACTCTGCCTACACCTTCCCCCTTTCACCTCTTGCTGCCGTTCGCTAGCGACCTTCCTGATTTGATGCTCCCGGTTACGGGACCACTGACAATCCCACTGGAACGATTCCACATCGCTGGTGATGTTTTAGGCTCATTCGCAGACCTCGGTTGGCTGTATCTCTCCGCATTCCAGCTGTCGAGCCCGGAGACAATATTAGCAGTCGTCGATTTCAGCTCGATGCTGGATTTCCCGCCGTGGACAGCGACAGTATTCGTCTACGCCGGACTCGTCCTGCTAGTACTAGGTCTGATGGCCTGGCTCGGGAGCCACAGCCTCTATCGCCGTGCGTGGGGTCGACGAATCGCGATGTCTGGCGGCGGGCTGTTCGTCGTCGGGACCGCCTTCCGGACGTTTGTGGACCTCTTACAGTATGTCCTCGGGTAACTCTCGTGAGGGCCGTTCGTCCGACTCGAAACTACGTCAAGTAGCCCGTGATATGAAACGACTGAGGCAGCTTTTAATCTATTCTGTCGGGAACTTCGCGAAGAAACGGCTCGTCGTCGCCGTCATCACTTTGCTCTTAGTCTTCAGTGCGCTCATTGGAGCAGCGGCAGGCGATCTGCTCATCCCCAGTCCAGAACCCGGTGTCGAAAGGGACTACGACGACACGTTTCGGGTATTGGCGAGTAACGACCCCGACCCTGGTCGGGGATCCAGTGTCGTTCAGGTCTACGAATACGGCGAGAACGGAACAATCAGCGAAGTCAATCGGACCGTAGGTACCCAACCGGTCCAACTCTGGGACTCGAACATCCAATCACGCGATGCACTGCTTATCGCGAACGAGTCCGATATGTACCAATCCGGCCTCAGCGGATTTGTCCAAGTCCCCTACCGGGACCAGTGGACGCCCCTTCGAGATTGGTGGGGCGGAGAGTTCCGCATTCTCCCGATCTATACTGCTGACCCGAGTCGAGCGACGAGTACCGACGGCCAGTACACCGTCGAAGTCCGACACCCGAACGGCTGGTGGAATCCGGTGTACAACGCTGATATCGAACGAGTCGACGGCGAACTCACCGTCACAAATCCAGACGAGGCGCTCGTTCTCTCCTCGTACTACAGTACTGTCATCGACCGCAAAATCCAGATCATCGAGTCGCTGCTTCAACACTCCGAACTGGCACCCAGTGACTCTGCAGCGCGAAGTACCTCTGTCGTGCCTACACAGAACGGCGTTGAGGTATTCCCAACCACCGACGGCGCGGACGTTGACCTCCAGTGGCAGTCGGGCTCTCATTCGCTTGTCCGTGATGCGTATGTCGGCAACATCGACGTTATCCCGGGTGTCTGGCACGACGGTCGGTACGTCACCCAGAGCCAACAATTCACTACGTATATTCCGTGGGATTACCGCGTAGAGGCGCCAGCTGATTACAGCGAGAGCGGAAGCTGCACCGTCACTCGTCGAACCGAGGAGGGGAACACGACGGCTACCTCCAACGGCACCGCGTCGTTGAATCGCTGGGCCAATTACCGGATTATCGACTCGAACGCGTCGGTTGTGAACGTGTCAGCGGGTAATAACAGTCTGGACAGAAGCCAGCCGGGAATGTGGACGACGATGAATTACACAACCTCTCGACCTCGCCACCTCCCGCCAGGAACCTACGACCTCACTGCCACTCTTCGAATCGAGGTTGAGATGGAAACTCACTATGGCGTATCTAGCTCGGAGTGCTCCGAGTGGGACACGCGACGGACGGTCAATCGGGTGGTCGAACTCGAATACTCTGTCCCCATTGAAACGGTCAACAGCGACGACCTCTCTATCGACGTCCAGGTGTACGACCGACCGGGTCGAGATATTGTCGCAGTGAACTGGAGCGGCGAGCAGGGTCTCGCGGCCGGCGCAGCTGCCTGGGAGGATATCGAAACCCAGATCGGCGAGAAAACGATGTACGTTACGGCGCCGTGGCGATTCTACTCCGTCGCTCGGAATACGCACGTCGAAGAGCGAACCCGAAGTGGGACGACCCAGGTCGATGCCTCACACTCATACGACGGGGCGTACCCGGCGATGCTTCGATATCGGATGAGTCCTGCGAGCGTAGGCGTTCTCGCTGAACAATCTGCAGACCAGCGTATCTGGTGGGAGACGACATACGCCGCTCAGAACCGATCTGTTCCGTCAGCGTCGCTACCGAGTACTATCGTTGCCCCCGAGAATACGGAACCGACCTACCTCTACGACCAGTACGCAGGTATCCTGAAAAGCACGGACCGCACGATGGGCGAGACGGTAAGTGCTCAGGCGGGCGATGTCTGGGGGCTTCCCGTCGATACCTCTGTGAGTGTCGTTCGCTATCAGGAGTCACAACTTACGATTACAATGAATCACAGTGCCGGGACGGCCGAGATGTTCCTCTCCGATTCTGCTGGGAACCCAATCCCGAACCGACTGCTGAGTCTCGATGGAGCCAGCGTACAAAACGTGACGACGGATGCGAACGGACGGGCAACAGCCCCTATCTCAGGAACACTGGTTCGTGCTCACTTTGCGGGCGATAACTGGCGCGAGTCTCGTTCCCAGTACTATCTGGAGGCTCGCTCATATGGCGTCTCGCCCGCGTCATTCGTTGCAGGGAGTACCGACCTCTTCGGCTATCTCGATGCGGCGATTTCGAATACGGTCGTCTTCATAGAATGGCTCGTCCTCGGAATCTTCGCGCTGTTCTGGATGCGATTCATGCGTGAGAAACCCGCTTGACCATCTTTCAATGAACTGGGATTCTTTTAGGATGTATGGGGCGGTTCGATTACACTGACACGTGGATCAGCCCCTCGGTCAATACAGTGAACTCACATATCAGCCAACCCGCTGACTTACCCGACAACTGTCAGGAACGCCGTGCGAGATACAGAGCTTCAGCACGGGGGGAAGCCTGAGCTACGGAAAACCGATTTTATTCGGTTTCAGGAGTCTCTTTGGCCGCCTCAAGTTGGTGCTCAACGCACCACAGGTAGAGTTCGCGCTTTAATTCCCCAGAAGCGTCGTGGCCTGAATTAGAATCGAACAACCTCCCAAGCCGCCAACCGAGGTTATGCCATGACAACGACTCATACGTTGAGTCTCCGAACGTCTCGCCGTTTGCGGCTTTTGTCCATCCACCTTTGAACGCTCCGAGTCGGTCATCCTCTGGGTCTGGAAAGACGCGCTGGTCGTCCTCTTTATTGTACGTTAGTCCTAGGAATCGTGGGGACTCTGGGGTATTAACCTCAATTTCGTCGCTAAGTTCGTCTGCACCGAACAGCATGAGTCCTTTCCATTCCAACCCATGCTTTTCTTTGATTTCAGTTAGCTCCTGATACTGCTCATCGTTAACGCTGAATCTTATATCTGGCATTTTATGCGTTTGCACCTCAATACACACTTCATTCTTAATTCACTTAAAGTTTTGGAGTGAGTTCTATTTCCACCTCCGTGTAGAGAAAATGGAGCATTTCTACTGGCTTGCTGACCACGGCTAAGAGTGCTGTATATGCGCCCTGTTTTCAACACTCTCTGTATCTGCCAGAGGAGCTGGCGCTCAATGAGCAGGCCTACCGAACGGCTAATTCGTTGTAGTTCGGCAGAAACTATCTGTCTGAATCGTTCTGTGATAGACCCTTCTATCGAACAATCAGATCCCGTAGATGCCTGCAAAGACAGAGAATAGTGTTCCTCCCATTGAGATGCCAATCATCACAAGACCCCATGTTACACCGCGGTACCCGCGAGCACAGGTTCGACTGTGACGTGAGCCACCAGCCCAGAGTGCAGCCCCTAGCGAAAAGCAAGCCAGACCCAGATAAGATAGGATTCCTGACGCTGCCTGGGCTATTGGGAGCAGTCCAGAAGTCTCGCTCGCCCCGTAAGGCCAAGCCGGTGGGAGAAACCCAGTCTCTCCCATGATGAAGGCTACGAGATCATAGAACGCGTTGATACCGAGGATTGCAACGAGAGCGGCGGCGGCTCCGATCATCATTCCCCGATAGCGGATTGACAGACGTGAGTCCGATTTCGTGGTGAAGAAGCCGATGATTCCGACGACGAGGAAAATCATCGCCAGATATCTGGCCGTCACCTCTGCGACAGTGAACAGCCGAAACGCGGGGTCAATGACCTCAGAGACAGACGGCATTGTTCCTCCTATTCAGTTACTGGAAAGCAAAAACACTCAGAATGTGCGTATTCCGCACTCCACACGATTGTAGGGACATCTGCATTTCAATGCAGGTCGTGCCATTCAAAATTCATAAAACAGATACTGATAAATACATCCGAGGAGTAGAATCCCAATGCGGCAGATGTGTACACTAATCAGTATAAAACCAACCAGAGTGGACTACTGAAGGCCTTAGGAGGGTGCGGTAAGTCCACGGCGTTCTGAAATGTTGGCATCCCGATTCCGGGATTGCTGAACAGTGTCTGTTTGCCGCTGATCCTCACAACTAGCGTAGCCCTCGCCAACGGTCTCAATTTCGTGACCTTGCCGTCGATTTACCCGATAGACGGGTACGTTAGTTCAGTTGCTCTTCTGCCAGCATTGGGTAGAAATAGTAAAACCATTCAGTTCCACTTGACTTGCAGGATAGCTGGCAGTTATATGGGTTGACCAGACAGGGTCATGTGGACACACTACCTTTCACTCGAACAGCTCCCAACCCAGTGTGTCCATTGAATTGTCAGAGGCAACCAAGTGGCCTCTCCTGACCCCGAGGGGCCATATTTCGTCTGTACTGTCCGGACATGGGGAGTAAATCAACACTCTGAAAACTATTCTGTGGTGTCTTCTGCGAAACCCCAAAATTCGGGATGTAAGTCGCGTATCGGCCGATGACGGCTGTCCCCCACTCTGTCGATGGCAGAATGAGGAGCTAGACGCGACCTCGTTCGAACGTTCTGTACTGCGCGTTGAGTTCTTCAGCCGAGGCGAACTCTATCTCATCGAGCAGTTCGTTCACTGCTTGGTCGTAGGACTGTCGGTCGAGGAGGTTTCGGTTGCTGTACGCCCGAAGGCGGTCGCGCGTTCCTTCTTTCACAGGAATCGAGTATCGGCTCATCGCGACTGTCCCCGCTGGCTGTTCAGCCTACCCCTTTTAGTGGTATACGGCATGGTGGTCACTCTTGTTCGACTACAGATCGGGACCGCAACTACTTGCTCAATCTGTGTGGGTGTGTACCAAGCATAACTGTTTCCCCTCAATACCCTCATAGAGCGCATATATTGCCGAAAATCTGCGCACCTGTGCGCCCGCCGCAACCTTGCGGCCGCTGTAAGATTGCGAAAGCCGCATTCCTGAAACAAATATTATAACTTCCAGCTTACGCCCGGTGTGCAATGACGACCCAGCACACTACAGACCCCGACACCGATTCGAATAGTATCCGCCGTTTCCGGCGAGTCCGTGAATTCGAGAGCCTTCTCGTCACCGCCTTCCTCTCGCTGATGTTCTTCGTCAGCCCAGCAGCCGCACAATCGACAGGCCCCACCGGTGGGTCCGGTGGTTCTGTCGCTGGCTGGGAGACGATTCTTACTAATCTCTACGACGTTGTCTACACGACGCTCCAGTACGCTGGCCTCACTGTACTGGTACTTGGAATCATCGTCTGGCTCACTGCTCGGACGAACTCCCAGCGCTCCGAGACGGGAATGAAGCTGACGCTTGGCGGCGGTGCAATGGTCATCGCGTACTTCGGCCTCGGCGCACTCATTTCCCTCCTCGAATTCATCGCAGGGTGAGTCCGACGGTCCCAGAACGTGATTCCTTTCGAGGCGCCTCGTGACCGGATTTCATACCGCCGTTGCGGTGTATTCCACCCGCCGAGACGTGCACTTTACCTAGTCGGTGGAACTGCTTCCCGGCTGGTCGCTCCACAGCATTGCTCACCATTTCTACCGTGACCCTCTTTCCAAACATGTACACACTAACCCACAATCCGCTGTATCGCCGCCTCAGCCAGCTACTCGCTGCGCAAGAATTCCCTCAACCGTGGTCGCTGATTCCCCCGGAGTGGTGGTCCTCATGACAAACGAATCGGGACCGTACCGTCGATCTGGCTCTGGAGAGCATGAACCACGGCTACCAGATATCGATGACTCCGAGATCCAGAACGCGGTTTCGACACGTATCCACGGTCGGACGAGTGACAACGTCGGCCCAGACGGGGATGATCGAGACGCCAGTGGTGGAGCCGACGAGAGTCACTCAACCACTTCCCCGGTCAATGAACCAACCCAATCGGACGGTGATTTGGACGGGCCTGGTTCTGGTGACTTATCCGACAACGCTGACGATGATGGGTTCCGCCCGTATATCAAAATCACTCCGGCTCGTGAGCAGGTAACGCCAGACCACGTCGTCAAGGGACTCTATGGCCTCTATCGAGCTGGCAGTGGCCGAGAGATGCCGTTCCATCTCGAACGCCGGCTCTCGTTCGTGAGCACGCAGCGGACGTTCGAGTTCCTGATTCACAAGCCAGCAGATACCCGTCGTTTCGACTTCTACCTCGGCGTTCGGCCTTACGAGGTCGAGGCACTCGAACACCTTGCAGCGAACGTTCGGGCGATGTATCCCGAGAGCTTCCACTTCGAAATCGTCCCGTTCGCCACGACCGACATCTTCGTCGACGACGTCGAGCCCGCTGGTGCGACGCTCGCGGATCTGGCCGCATTCGACGGTATCGACGAACTCGTTGAACTGGACGGCTTCGAACCAGACCTTCTCGACACAGCTGAAGATACTGGCGACGAATCTCGACGTGGCGCGAATGGCGACCCGACGCCGCCGGCGATGGTTCGCTGGGAGGGCGTTGAGACGAAGAACAACGACTGGATGACGTTGCTCTCGCAATTCAGCGAGATCTCAGTCGATATCGAGGATTCGTTCCGGTCACCGCTGAGTGTCCTCCTCGAACAAGCCACGGAGACGGACGAACCGTTTGTCTTCCAGGCCGTCTTCACACCTCGTCGTGACTGGACGAAGGAAGCAGAGGTCCAGAAACGGAATCTCAAGATGGGGACGACTGGTGTCTTGAGTTCGTTCAAGCAGGAGGCAGCCGCGATGCTCCTTGGCACATCGGAAGAAGAGCGACGGCAGCGTCACCGGCCCGATACGCCCGAGCAGATCGGTGGCACCATCTCCGGCGGCGGGGACGGACAATCAACCCGACACAGCCGCATGGGACAGATCGACCTGAAACAGCCGACCGTGACGTTCGACGTCTCCCTACGAGCGGCCGGCGAACCGAGCATTGTGAACGGCATCACAGGAGCATTCACCGCTCTCAGTGGTCCGTACTACGGCGTCGAGGGGGCGAATATCGGCCACGTCGGGGGTGAGTTCGATGTCTTTTGCCGGTCGCGACTGAGTACGACGAGTATTCGAGAGCGCTTCCAGAGCAAGAACCCGATCATCGTGGCTAGCCCGGACGAACTCGCGAACTTCGTAACTGTACCCAGCACGGGCGCGCTGCCGAAGGCGAGCCGTGGTGCGTCTGGTGGCGCTCCAGACGCTCGCTCGCCGCTCACCGCGACCGACGAAGAGTTGCTTGCGGAATTCGACTCTGGGATGTGCATCGGCGAGGCTGAAACGGCATCGCCCGACCGCGACAACATCCCCATCAGTCTCACTGCGGAGCAACTCACCCATCACGTACTCAGAGCGTCGACGACGGGTGGCGGGAAGACGACCGCGATGATCAACGACGGTCTCAGCGCGTACGACCAACTCGACGGGCCGACATTCATCTTCGACAAGAAGGGCGGCAGCATGGCGACAGAGTACAAACGAGCGCACTTCCGGCAGTTTGGCGATCTTGACGACATCGTCCATCTCCCGGTTCCAGGGCCGAACGGCGAACTGCCCGCGTTCCCGTTCTTCGACATCCGGCCCCAGATTGCGGCCGGCATGAGCCGTGAGGCAGCTGTTCAGGAGAAAATCGACCGCTACAATGAACTGCTGGAGTACGTCCTTGGTGACGAACAACACAACCAGGCATTCGTCGCACAGGAGATTCTTAGCAACCTCATTAGTGCGTTGTTCGACCCGGTGTACGGCCAAGACGCATACGCCATCAGCGACCTCCTCGATGCAGCTACGAAGATGCAGACCGACCAGAAAGTTCCAGAGGTCAGCGATCCAGAGCTTCACGCGACGCTCACGCGCCACTTCAGTGCCGAGGAACGCCGGTTCGCCACGTCTATCGATGCCGTTCTCAACCGCATCACGAAGCTGAAAGAGCGGGACTTCATCTGGCGGATGCTAAACTTCGTTCCCGAATGGGACGGCGAAGCCCAGCGGTATGCTGACGAGCAGATGCTGCTTGACCTCGATGGGCTCCTCGACTCGAAGTCGGTCGTGCTGATCGATACCGGTGAGTTCCGACCCGCGTCGAGCAACGTCTTCACGGTGCTGATGCTGGATTACCTCTGGTCGTGGGTGCGACTCCGGAAGCGATGGAACCGGACTGTCCTCAGACCTGCCGACGGCTACTGTGTGAACCTGATCATCGACGAGGCCGCACCGATTATGCAGTCCAGTCTCGTCCGTGACGAGATGATTCCTGACGCTCGTGAGTTCGCTCTCGCGTTCGAGCTTATCGTTCACTTCCCGGAGCAGGTCAAACGTGACGCACTCGATACGCGGGCCTACAAGGAAATTCTCCGCAACATCAACACCAAGCTCATCGGCAAGCTCGCAATCGACGATGAGCTGGCGACGACGCTGTTCCACGAAGAACTCGATGCTGTCGCCCTCTCGAATCGGATTGCGTCACTCCCTCGCGGTGAGTGGCTCGCACAGCTACCCGACACCGGCTTTATGACCGACACGCCGGAACTGGTGACACTCAAGCCGCTACCCGTCCCGGACGGACACACCGATGGAGAGGAGTCGGTCGATGCGGGCACGTACACTCCGACGGCAGAGATGACTTTCCAGGAGGCAGACGAACTCCAGTGGTCACGTACTCGATTCACGTATTGTCTCGTCCCAGGCGTCAACAGCCCGCCGGATGCCGCCCAGCGTGCAGCCCGCTATGGAACCGGGCCGATGAACAGCGCGACGACTGAACGACCTCCGAGGCGTCCGGACGGAGACCAGAATCCCGACAGGCCAGACTCCGAAGAAATAGACGAGCCCCGGAACTCGGATGAACACGACTCTCAGGTGGAGCTCCATCCCGACTCTGCTATTGGTGGGGCTTCCAACGAGTTCGGAACCGTTCTCGGAACCGGCTCGCCATCACAGGATCACTTGGATGAGTCGAAGGAGAGGGACACCTCCGGAACGGAGGGCCCTACCGCAGATGCCACACACCACGTCTCTGATCTTCCAGCGACACCGGGGCCTGCGAAGAATCTTGACCGGACAAGTGACCTGACAGACACAGCACGGCAGTTCCTTCGAGACGTGATCGCAGGGATCAACGGCGAACTGGACGGGTACGATCTGACGCAGTCGATGACGGCCATCCGGGATGCGATAGAGGGAGAGGTTGACGAAGAGCAGTTGGTGGAAGACGGACTCCTCGAAATCCAGCGTGTGTACGGTCGGAAGTATTACTACGTGCCTCCAGCGGGACAGGCCGCAGTCAGCAGGAAGATTTACGCGGGCCGGAACAACGGAGACCTCTTCGAGAAAACGGCTCACAAGGTCTACGTCGAGTACATCGCCCGCCACCTGCGAAATCGGGGACTTCTCGTCGAAACTTACTACGAGCCGATGGCCGGCGGGATGGTCTTCGACGTCGCCGCATTCCTTCCGCGTGACGACGGAAGCCGAACGCTTGCGGTGATAGCTGAGGTGGTGACGAATATCCGTCCGGAATTGATGGTCAAACACTACGACGATCTCGCATCGTTCGAAGGGGTCAGGAAGATGTGGGTAGTCCCGCATACGGACGTCGCCCACGAAATCATCAGAGCACTGGCCGATGCTGGACGCCTTGAGAACGTCCCTCACAAAACTACCAAAAACTATGCACGTCTCTCCGAGGAGGCGTTCGACAATCCCCGCGAATGGCGATTCGTCGGCGGTCGCAATATCATCGAATCAGTCGACCAAGCTGAGGAGGACTCAGAGGGCCATGATCTGCGTCACTAGTTGGGCGCACCGGGCGCTCTATAGAGTCTCTAAAGCGACCTCCTGCTTTCCTGCGTCTATCGACGAAACACCTAGAATAGGTCTTGGAAGGAGAGGGAACGCAGGTCCGCACGAGCAGCGCGCAGTCATACGGTTTTGGGCGCACGGGCTCGTTTCGGAGGGGGCACAGAGCGCACAGCGCCGCACTGAGATTTATCGCGATACCGAATCGGCCGTGAATACGACAGAAGCAGTTCCCCGTTCCATCCATGTCCAGCAGTGAAATCGACGAGCGTTTGATTCCAGATAGATTGGCCGAGTGTGAGCAATGGATCTGTTGGCAGGAGGTCGAACGTGATGGAAAGCCGACAAAGGTTCCGATCAAGCCCTACCACACCAGCGGGACATCGAACGCCAGTGCGACAGACCCCGCAACGTGGCGTGATCGCCAGAGTGCGCTCGAGTTCCATCAGAGCGACCGTGTCGATACGGATGGGATTGGATTCGTCTTCACCCCCAAGATATCTATCGTCGGCGTTGACCTGGATGACTGCCGTGATCCTGCTACCGGCGACCTCACTGACTGGGCCCGTGACATCGTCGAGCGGCTTGATTCCTATACTGAGGTCTCTCCATCTGGACGCGGTGTTCACGTCCTCCTCGAAGGAGAACTTCCGGCGGGTCGTAATCGGCGTGGTGACGTCGAGATGTACGACGAGGCTCGGTTCTTCACCGTCACGACCAACCATGTCGACGGGACGCCTGAGACGATTGCTCGCCGGCAAGACGCATTGCTCGGTGTTCACTACGAATACGTTCAGACATCACCCGATTCGGATACTGAGGCAGTTGACCTTGACCAGGCAGTCGACGCGGCAGCGGAGACTGGAAACGAGGCACAAGGTGGAGAATCTACTGGCGATGGACCCAATAAAGAACTCGGTGACGGGAAACCACAAGCTCTCGGTTCGAAGTCGAGTCTGTATGCTCGCTATGGCCTCGATTTCCCGGACATAGAAGATCCGGCGCTCGAAGTCGCCCTGCACAGTTCCAGCGTAGATGTCCTTCCCGATGATCCTCCCACTACACTCGACGAAATCGCCGGTCCAGGTGTTGACCTCGATGATGACGCACTCTTGGAGCAGGCGATGGCCTCGAAAAGTGGCGACACCATCGCAGCACTCTACGATGGAGACAGGGAACTCTGGGCCTCGCCCGAGAGCCGATATCCGTCACAGTCGGAGGCAGACATGGGACTGTGTTTCTACCTGGGGTTTTGGACCGGTGGCGATCCCGAACGGATGGATCGCTTGTTCCGCGATTCCGGCCTCTACCGGGGCAAGTGGGATCGAGTCCACTTCGCGAACGGCGCGACCTATGGGGACGTCTGTATCGCCCGGACGCTCCTGACTATTGATGACTACTACACACCGCCAACGGACCATGAGCGTTCAATACCCGACGACCGAGACGAAAATCTGGGTGAGACGGCACTCTCGGAGGAGCCAGCTCATGACGCTGGTTCTGATCCCGTGGATACTAACGCCTTTGACGACGCTCGTCGTTTAGCCGCAAAGGTACAACGTCAGCAGCGTGAACTTGACGAGAAGCGTGAGCGGATTGCAGAATTAGAGGCTTGTCTTCATCAGTATCGGACAGTTCTCGGGATTGACCCTGCCAGCGAGAAGACTCTCCTCGGAGAAATGAGGGGCCCAGACACTGTCACCAGCAACGGGAGTCGAAGTAACCCAATACACCAGTCCTCGACTGGACGAAATGGTGACAGTGAATCCAACGACAGTGCCGAGCTACATTCGAATGGCCGGGGGAAGGACGACGGGGAGAATCCGGCTGGCGATGACGGCCTCCCGTCTCGTGAAGAGGTTGGTGGGGCCTCAGAAGAGGAGAAACCATCCTCAAGCAGACTACTCGACCGCCTTCGCCGGCGACTATCTTGAGACACCATGATAGTTGAATTGCACTCACCGGATTGTACAGATGGCATCACACATGGTATGGCTGCATATCCCCTCACAGTAGTTCGGGGAACGTCAGACACGTGCCCGAGTCATTGAGCGTTACGTCGACAAAGGCATCTCTCGAGAAGAGGCCAAATGGACTATTTAATGGCCAAGATTGCAGAAAGCTATACACTGGACTTCCCCTAACGGTCCAGATACGATGGTACGCCCGGACCCTGGGACGCTCCAAGATGCGGCCCGCTACGCCGAGGCCGTGGCTGATCGCGGCATAGACACGACCAACGCCAACGCGCTTGCAAAGATGCGGAACGCGCTGATCAGTCTGGAGAACATGGCTGAAGAAGCACGTAAGCAGGTGATTGAACCTGCGTTAGATGACCAGATGGATGTCGGAGACAGCGTGGCCGACGTGCAAAGGCTGGAGGGCGAGCAGCCAACCGTGACTGACAACGCGACCGCTTTGGAGATGCTCGAGGAAGCCGGCGCAGATCCGGCGGGGGTAGTGAGGATTTACCCAAAGCAATTCATCGACGCCGTCGATGGAACCGGCGTCGATCCCTCGGCGGTCATCGATCGCGAGGAGTACACATTTTACCGCCGGGACGGGTGAGTGAGCGAGCACGCCGAAGAAAATCGATGGAACTGATTCTCCCAGACTGCTCTCAGATTTCGTGGCCTGTTGGCGACTGATTCTGGGATTTATCATACCCAAGGGGATGAGGAGAATCAGAGAGAGCGACGAAAAGACACCCTGACAGCGAATCAGTGTGTCTCGAACGCTTACTCCAGTTCCTCCTCGGAGAACAACGATGTCCAGTACTGTTGCCCCTGACCTGCAGGATCGTATCCAGACCATCAGCGACGCATTTGCGGCGTTCGACGAATCCCGAGTCGCCGGCGGAAGTGACCCGACGTTCGTCCTCGACCAGCGCGATATCGAGGACCAACTGGAGCGGATGTGCGCCTACCGAGTTCCGGTGGACGAGGCTGTTCGAACCGTCGTTCGGAAGGCCTGCACCGATGCCAACCTCGACCGGGACGACCTCACCGACGACCTCGCCAAACTGGCGGGCTACGGCGGCCGTCCCAAGAAGGCCACTCGGACGATGCTCAACAGCATCGATGAGGCCGACAAGTGGGTCGACGTCGTCGCCGAAGTCGTCGAACTGTGGGAACCCCGGAGCGAAAAGATAGCTCAGGTCGGACTGCTGGGTGACGAGTCCGGCCGACTCAAGTTCGTCGCGTGGGCCAGTGCCGACCTGCCGGAACTCGAAGAGGGTGGCACCTACAAATTCGAGAGCGTCGTCACCGACGAGTACCAGGGCCGGTTCTCGGTGAGTTGCAACTCAGCCACCTCGATCAGCGAGACAGACCAGTCCGTCGAGGTCAGCGACGGCACGACCGAACTCGTCGGGAGCATCGTTGACGTCCAGGAAGGTTCGGGCCTCATCAAGCGTTGTGGACAGGATGACTGCACTCGCGTTCTCCGGAACGGTCGGTGTGCCGAACACGGGCAGCGAGACGGCGACTTCGATCTCCGAATCAAGGCGATCCTCGACGACGGTGAGCGGTCGGTCAGCGTGCTGTTCAACGAGGTAGCGACGGAAGCGGTCACCGGCATCTCGTTGGACGATGCGACGACGATGGCGATGGACGCACTCTCGACTGATGTCGTTGCCGACGAGATCAGCGAGCAGCTCCTGGGTCGCCGGTTCCGACTCACTGGTAGCGTCTTCGGGACGTACTTCCTCGTCGACGAGGCTGAAGAGACCGACGCTGTGTCGGCTGGGCTGGATTCAGATGCAGTCGAACCCGCGCTCACCCAGCGCCAGCCAGCTACGCGGCTCTTGGCTGATGAGCTCAACGCGACTACGCACACGTTCCAAGAATCCGACGAAGAGCGCGCTCCTGTGTACGGCCTGACGCCAACTGGGATCGGCATCAACCGGGTGTTCGTCGTCGGGACGCTTACTGAGACGGCTGATGTCGGAAACGATTCGGAGTACTGGCAGGGGAAAGTGTTCGCAGCTAGTTACCCCGTCTACGTCTACGCCGGCCAGTACCAGCCCGAAGCGATGGCAGCGCTCCGAGCAGCGGAGACTCCCACCTACGTCGCGATCGTCGGCAAGATTCGGACCTACGAGTCGGGAGATCGGGTCAACGTCGCCATCGAGCCAGAGTCGATAACCGAGGTTGATGAGTCGACTCGGGAAGCGTGGGTCGCTGAAGCGGCGGCTCAGACCAGTGGTCGGATCGAGGCGTTCGAGGCAGGGGAGGCCCCGTTCGGTGCTCAGGCACAGGACGAATACGGTGAAAGCATCAGTGATCTCCGAGAGGCCGTCGTCGCTATTGAGGATGGCAACTCTCACGACAGCGAAATGTAGACGCGGCCGTTCAGAATCTGCTTCTTCTATTCCCTCTCTGATACATGAGGCTCTTTATGAACTCAGTCTATGCTCGTCCCTGAGGAGTCCATCTAGATAAGACAGGAAAGCGTGCTACCAACTCTACCGTTACCCCACAGAATTAGAGTTTATCTGTTTACGTGGGGTAACTACTTGTCTACATTTGCTCCCGTTCAGGTGTTCGGAAAGAGGGGTTAGATTTCTGAGTCCGTAGGGGACTCTGGTTGCTACAGTTCGTTACGGTTCAGTCGTTACCTTCCTGCCAGTCATCGTCTCCGCATCAGACGTTCCAACGCTCTCAACGTTTTCCTGTGCGAGCCACCAGTCAGGTGTCCAGTCCGTCACCGGGAACACCCAGCTCTCAGAACCCCGCCAGTACGCAATGGGATTCTTCGGCACTGGTTTGCCAATCGTCTTTGGGCCAGTTCGCTGATGGTGCCGGTGCTGTCGTGACTTTCGGGCCGTCGCAGCATTGGATGACGGTTCGTCACGTTCCGATTCGTCACTTGCGCGTTCGAGAATCGTGAATTCGCTGTCTCGACGAGTCTCGAAGGTGGCTTCATTGCCGTACCACCCTTTAATGACATTCTCAACACGGACAACGTCTCCGACGTGTAGTTCGGGGAAGCGGTGTGAGCGGATGAGCGTTCGACCGCCGAAATCCGTTGGATCTGGCGTTGGTCGTGTCTCATCCCACTCGCTTTTCGCCCAAATTGCAAACCGTATCGTCCCGGTCTCGTCCTGAAGTACGCCGGCCTGCTTGATTCCGGGGTGAGTGTTCTCGAAGAGGATCGAAACACGACCCTGCGTGGAGAACCGTCCCTTCGTCTGTGCAGTCGACATATATCGGACGTTGCCGATCTTCTGGACGTTCTGGGGATCGTTCGCTTCGTCTTCGGCCTGTCTGAGCAGCGCATTCGTCGGCTCGACGCCGCGGTTGACACGCTTCGCAAGCGCGAGTGCGAGCGTCAGCGGACTCTTGCGCACCTCGTAGACCTTCTCGAAGTCGTCACTCAGGAGTCGGTGCGCCATCGCACAGACTTCCTCGTGTTCGTCGGGATCCAGCTCGAGCAACGGGCGAAGGCGGTCCTTGTGGGCCTGCTTCGCTCGTTTCTCTCGGGACTCGGCGAGTTCAGCCGCAGTGGGCCGGGTCGCAGCGAGTTCGTCGAAGCGGTTGTTCAGCCACTTCGCGTGACCGACTAGCTCGACGTCGTCGCTCAGCTCGCCAGGGCGGCAGATGCCATCCGTGACTTTGCGTTTCTCGGCCTCCAATGCGAGTGATCGCTCGATAGACTCCAAAGAGGTGCCTGCGAACTGCTCGGGCTCCGTGACCAGGTCACCGAGACGGACGTATTCGCCACCGGGGAGCAAGACCTCCAGATCGGCGGTGTCGAGTCCCGTGGTTGTCTCCATCCGCTCAGCGTGGTCGTGGGTTTCTGCGTCGTCCGGTCGGTCGTACGCTTGCATCCGGCGGTCGACAGCCTTCGAAGTGGGTGTCGACGGCGTGTGTGCAGTCGTGCGGCCGGCGGATTCGTCGAGGCCACTGGCAACACCAACGACTTGTTCGCCGGTCGGATCGACGAATTTCGAGCTGGCGTTACCAGGGTTCCACGATGCGAGATCGCCTGCTGAATCGGGCTCGATGAGCGCGTCAGCGGGCTGGCCGTTCGCGTTCGTTCGGGCTCTCATGAGCTGTCCTCGTTCTGGGACGATGGGGTCGCCATCAGACGTGTACCCGTACAGTCCATCGACGGGTTCAGCACGCGTCCCGAAGTCAGTCTTCGCTGCCGTCCGCTCCGTGTAGACGTCACCATCTCCGCGCTGTTCCATCGCGACCTCGGGGTCGATTCGGGAGTCAGCGTTGGATGGGGCGTCCATGAGCGCCCAGAGAAGTCCTGCCAGTCTTGCGACCAGGCGAGTCCTCGTCGTGGGTTCAGTGGCGGAACGGCGCTGCTCTTGGTCTTCCCGGTAAGCCCGGAAGTACGGAGAGTGACCGTCTTCAGTACGCGTCGTTGCGGTCCCATGTTGTTCGTTCGTCTGCTTCGTCGCCTCTATCGTCGCCGATAGGTTCTTATCTGCTGTGTTGCTACTGTTCATTGCAATTCTTCCAATTGCGCAGTGAGGCTCTAGTCAGCCTCACACTCTACACTGCGTAGCGGAGCATAGATATATCGCCGATTGAGCTGTTGATATCGGTGTTTTCTAAGGAATCCCCACACTTTTCCCACACTCAGATCTCCGTTTACACGACGTATCTGCGTCCTTCGAGCTACCTCCCTTGTTACCCCACAAACCACTCGATGTCGTAATCTGTGGGGTAACACTCTCCGAGATTAGAATCGAATCCCAGGGCAAATCCATTAATGTGGAACCAGCTACTACGGGATAGCACGAGCCATATTCGATGACTGGCGACGAAGATACTCAGACGAGTTCGCTCGAAGCGTTCCTGAGCGGGTCTGGTCTCGCTCCAGAAACGCTCGGTGAGCCCCCACTTCGAGATGGCGAAGACCCGCTACTTTCACGCGACCGTGTCGAATTCGAGCCTGGCGACGAGTAGATGATGCGGATACCGACTGGATGGTCAATCGTCAGCGTAACGTACTGATCGAGTTTTTGTATGAACACCACCAAATCAATCTCTGTATGTGTTGATCGAAGGCTACGCCGCCTCAAACTTCGAGGCTCGGTTTTCGACTGAGTTCGATACCGTTTTTCACACTGTGAAGGGTACTTGGTCGAGCCCTATTCATGAACTGCCACATGCGAACATCTTATACTACATGAGACGCTACATCCACACAATATCAGGAGGGTCAGGATGAGTAGCAACGATACCAAACACGTCCAAACCGAGTTGAACGAGGAGGAGTACGAGCGATTTCGAGAGTTCGCTGAGGAACACGGTCTGTCGCTCAAAGAAGCCAGTCACGAGGCATTGATTGAGTGGGTCGAACGCCAGCAACAGGCCGATCCGAACGATGCAGCCTTTACAGTTCTCGATGAGCTCGATAGTTCGTCGCTCTCAGGGACAGCACAGACAGACGCCAGAGAAGAAGACGATCTCGTTGAGGAGTGGCACGGCAACGATGAATCGTTCGCTCTCGCTGAGGACCCCTCCTCAAACTCCTAACTCTGATGACAGAACCAGTTGAGACACCGATTGGGACGGTGACCGCTGAACACTTTCGACCGGGTTCGATTCGGCACCAAGTCGTCTGTGGCCCGAAGTTCCTCTATGCGCTGTTCAATCCGCAGGATCAGATGCATCCCGTCTCACGTGCATTCATGGATTTTGTCCGCGACGGCGATCTCCCCTATCGACGACTGGTCGTGAACGACCATATCGTCGACGAGGCTGCGACCCGCCTCAAAAAACAGGCGTCGATGCGAAACGCCGCGACGTTTCTGACGACGCTCGATAAGAGTGATCTCTATCGACTCGAATCAGTTACTCCGGAGGTATTCAGTGATGCGACGGACACGTTTATTGAGTGGACCGACCTCGATGCTTCCCTGACTGATTTCATCGTCGCGTCACACATGGCCGAGTTAGAGATTGATCACATCCTCACATACGACCGACATTACGACGCCTTCGACGTGACAACGCTACCCTATCAAAGACACGAGTGATGGCATGAACGAATCAATGCCACCGCTGCATCCCGTGGAGCGCGAACAGCTTCGGGCTGCGTCGACCGTTGTCGTGACAGTCAAATCGTCCGACGAGTTCTACGACGACGTCACTGACGACGTCGAGTCACTGGAACACGGTGATTCAGTGGACGAATTGCCGACGCTGTCGTTCACCAGCTACGACGATCTCATGGAGACGCTGACACCGCGAGTCCTCGAACTCTTCGAGGCTATTCGCCGGGAGGAACCATCCAGCATCAACGAGACTGCCCGGGTTGTGGACCGTGACGTAAAGAATGTCCACGAGGAACTTAGTCGACTTGCTCAGCTGGGAATCATCTTCTTCGAGGAAGAAGGACAGAGCAAGCGCCCGGTCGTCTGGTTCGACGAACTCCTCATCACGCTCTCGTTCGAACCTGAATCTGGGGACACAGTGATTACAGCATCGGAGGGGAGATATGACGCTTGACGAGGCAGTCGAAGAAGCACTCTCCCGGTACGATATGTCTCGAAGTGAGGAAGCCGAAGAAGCTGGCCGAATGGCTGCGATGCTGCAAGATTGAAAAGCGACTGTTTACTGGGGTTCGACGACGTCGTCACACTCCGGACACTCTGCCCACACACCTGTCTGGCCCTCGGTGTTCTCGTACTCGATGAGTATCCAAGCCCGTGTTATTTTCGTCGCGCAGTCCGGACACCGACCCAGAACGTCATCGTCAGGTGTCATGCAAAGGGAGTGGACGGAGCGTGTGACATGTTCCGTCCATACGATACTGTGGGCCCTGATATTGTAAGACTTGTCCGAGAGTGTGTGACTTGCACTTTTGGTTAGGTTGAACTATCTTAGCTTCAACTAAGATAGGTCGAACGACTTTTATTCCGCAACCGAACTCTCTCTCCTGAATCTTCGGAATAGGGTCTAAGGGCCTGATTTATCGACCCTGAAAGGGGTGAGGAATAGAAAATGCATATGCTCATAAGAGTACTCGTCCCTGCAGTCGATGGCTCGGAGGCGGTTAGTACAGCTCAGTACGCACTCGACCGATTAATTGGAATCGGTGACGGAGCGTCGACGGCGTTCGACTACTACAAAACGCTTGATGAATCGACGGCTCGGTATCGAGACCACCCTCGCTACGGCGGCCTCGAGCCAGCCCTGTCCCTGCAGTCGGAGACGGGAAGGCAATTCCTCGAAGACGCTGTCGAAGCACAAGAAGCGTGGTTCCGTGAGACACTCGACAAACTACGAGTGAAGCTCGAGTCCCTCGACTCTGAGTCCGTAATGGACGACGTCGATCTCACTCGGTTTGATTGTTATCGGCTCGGTCAGTTCGTTGGCCCCTCCGTTTGGATCTACGACCGACACGGCGCCGGTCTTCGCTCTCGGTCCGCGGTCGAACAGCATCTCGAACACAACGGTGAGGACGAGTTCTGGGTGGTCCCCGCAGATGTTCACTATTGAGCCTTCGATCCAGATTTTATCTTCGACGAATCGGCGTGGGTCGTATGCTTCGGATTCGCTCACTCCAGAGTTCTCTGTGGAGGATCGATGAGCTTCTATGCGACAGTCGCTGGGTACATCCAGTACCGGAGCCAGACGTTCCTCGATGCCGCACTCGACAAACTCCGATATGGAGGTTGGCTCGACACCAAGAACCGATGGATAACTGACGGTCGGTCTGGAGAAGACGCTCATCCATCCTCGGTGGATCTGGAGAACTTGCTCCTGGTCGTTCCGTCAAATCTGTACCGAAACCTTGCTCGGATTTCGACCAGCCTGTTCGTCGGAGGAACTGACGGTGTCCTCGTGATTAGCTCCGTGGATGGATGCTTCGATGCGTGGGTGGAACGACCCCTTCCAGCAGCCGCTGCTCCAGATCCCACGACAGACGCGATTACGAGTATCGAGGCAGTCGATCTCGAAGCGTTTGCTTGGAAATACGATCTCGGTGTGAAACGGTTCGGAGCCGCAACCCCTGGCGAATACGCAGCTTGGCAGAATCGAGTTCTCCGTGCATTCCACCGCGAATTCGACCCGGAACTGCCACCCCACCTGACTGGCCCCGACTTCGAGTAGTCCGCTCCCGGAGCCCTCCCTTCAATCAACCATGTCTACAGATTCATCCAGCGTCGCGACGGAACACACTGAACAGCCTGAGAAGAACGATGTTGAGACGCATGAACGACACACTTCTACGACCGACCAATGCTCCGAGTGTTCTGAGCTCAAGCTTAGATGGGATGGTACTGAGAGGTACTGTCCTGAGTGTGGGCTCGTCGTCGAAGGGGACTGTATCGACTACGGTCCTGAATGGACGCCATACGACACCGAAGAGCGACATCGCGTTGGTGGGCCAGTGACGAATGCCCGCCACGACTGGGGCATCTCTGCGGAGATCGGCCGGCATCGCGATGCACGTGGGCAGCAGCTACCAGCCGCGAAACGTCGGAAACTGAACCGGCTTCGGCGATGGGACCGCCAAGCCCAGTTCGAAGGGAAGGCAGAGCAGAACCTTGCACATGGACTTTCGGAAATCCGGCGGATCGTCGGTGCGCTCGACCTTTCCGAGAGCATCTGTACGCAGGCGTGCGCCCTCTATCGGACTGCTGCGAACGAAGACCTTATCCGTGGTCGCTCGATCGAAGCAATGGCGGCTGCTGGGGTGTATGCAGCCTGTCGATGTTCGGGACTCCCTCGGACAATAGAGGAGGTCGGAGAGGTGTCGACTGTCTCCAGAGAACGGGTTAGCAACGCGTACAGTGTGATGAATCACGAACTCAATCTCCCGGCCGTTCCGATGGCTCCCGTTCAGTATGTCCCACGATTCGCATCGGACCTCGATCTCTCACGAGAAGTGCGCCAACGCGCCCTGAAGTTGGCCCGAGAAGCATCCGAAGTCGGTCTCGGGAACGGCTGTCGACCAACCGGCGTTGCCGCTGCCTGCGTCTATGAGGCTGCTCGGGAGGGTGGCGCGAAAGTCACCCAAACGAGTCTCGCTGACCTCGCGAATGTCTCCGCTATGACGCTCCGTGAGCAATGGAAGAAACTCCAATCGATGCTCGAACACCCAGCGGACTCAGGAACGGAGGTACACGGATGACTTCTTGCGGTGAACGGTCGTCGCCGTCGGTCACTGACGCGGAGTGGACGATTGATTTCGAGCGGGCGGGATGGGCCCCAGGTGACGAATGCCCCAACTGTGGTCATGGAGCGGTTCATGCTATCGTTCGCGCAGGCGTGCTCTTCCATGACGACGGAAGTTGGGAGTTCGACGAAACACTGGCTGTATACGAAGCGTTCTGTCCGGCCTGTGACTGGCTTCCGCCGGTTTCGATGTAGCACGAACTCGTCGGCAGCGGGGTAGACGTTACACAGGAAGTCTATAAACAAAAATCCAAAAACATATTTAAACGAATTGGATATATTATTTATAAAGATGCTGACGAAGGCCGGCCTTGCGCTGCTAGACGCGCTTAGCGCTGGCCGTGAGTCAACGCCAGACGAACTCGCGACTGAAACCGAGTATTCTCAGGACCATATCTACGACGTCCTCGATGAGTTGGTCGAGGACGGCTTGCTCACCGAAACCCGGGGTTCGAAGAACCGACGTCTCGTCCGAGTGACGAACCATCCAGTCGTTGAGTCGTATCGAAACCTCCGTTCGAAGCTCGGCCACGTCGATTGGACTGAGATCCTTTCGCCAGCTACGCTGCGGGTATGCTGGTTTCTGGATGAACCACGTCGAGTGACTGAGATCGCAGATCGACTTGACATCACTCGGCAGGGCGTCTACAACGCGTTGTCACCGCTCAAGCACCGAGCGATGCTGTCGCCATTTGGGCCCGAATATGCGTTGGTTGAAGACCTCTCACCACTGCTAACGTTCGCACGAGAAGTCGTTACCCATGAACATCGCTCGCGGGCTCGAAAACTCGCTCCGAGTGCGACTGTCGAGTGGTGCGACCCGAAGCGAGCACTCGTTCGCGTCCAGACGTCCGAGGATACGACCGTACTAGAGTCGGCCGATGAGTGGCGGGTGACTGGACTCGCACGATTCCAGGAGTACGGCTTGCAGTTCTTCCTTGCCGGTGAATCCGCATTCTGGTACGCTCCGGATGAAGACCTCACGCCCTCGGAGGTCGTGTGTCACACCCTCGTCCTCGATAGCGGCTCGCGACGCGTCAGTTACTCGATGCTGCTGATCGAGAAACTTGATATCGATCAGGAAGCCCTCACAGAGACGGTAACGTGGTACGATCTGGAGACAGCGGTGGCCGCGATGTACCGACCCCTTCACGGAGAGTTCGAGGTTGCTGACGACCTCCCGGTGGTTCTCCCGAGTGAATCAGAATTTATTGCCCTCAAAGAGCAGTACGGTGTCTCGTAAGTGAACCACGGATTCTGTAGCTCAACGCGACTGCTGTCTGAAGCCAGTAATACCTGATTGCTGGTTTTGCTGCGTCCTGTGCTATACCTCGGCTAGCATTCCC
Organism: Haloarcula sediminis; assembly: GCF_035656455.1. Classification (NCBI taxonomy): domain Archaea; kingdom Methanobacteriati; phylum Methanobacteriota; class Halobacteria; order Halobacteriales; family Haloarculaceae; genus Haloarcula; species Haloarcula sediminis. The sequence continues at coordinate 47,764 of NZ_JAYMGA010000010.1, forward strand.
GAGTCGAGATTTATCTTCTCTCAAGAGACTGAGAGGAAGGCGAGTTGACTCAACGATTGCCCGTCGGACTCGTGCTTTCGCTCTATCGCGCCATAGAACCCTATGAGTATAGAAACATCCACAGATCGTTCTGACGAAGAACAGACTGAGAACAGCCGTTCAGATGCGTCCGCACAGCCAGAGACTGTCGCGGAACCCTCCGAACAACTACCAGATTTCGTCGACATCTCTGGTCTCGACACGGAACAAGCGACCCGTCTGCGCGAACAGGGAATCAAAACGATCGAGGCTCTCGAAGCCGCTGACTCCGAGACAATCGCGGAGTTTGCAAACGTCAGCGTGGAACAGGCTGTAGACTGGCTGAAGCAAGCCCGAGAGCTCGAACCCAAGACAGAGGCAGAACCAAAAGCAGATGTCGATACTGATGGGGAGGAAGCAACGGATGAGATTGCTTCAGAGCCACCGTCGACGTTCCGAGCAACCATCCAGGCAAGTCCTCTAAAGGCTATCCTCAAAGCACTTCGGGCGAACGTCGACGAAGCCCGATTCAAGATCGACGAATCCGGGATTCGCGTCCGTGCAGTCGATCCCGCCAACGTCGCGATGGACGATCTCACTCTGAATGCCTCAGCATTCGAGTCGTACGATGCTACTCCAGGTGTCCTCGGTCTTGACCTGGACCGCTTCGCTGATCCCGTGAACCTCGCAAAGAAAGACGATCTGGTCCAGTTCCGTCTCGATAGAGAGACACGCAAGCTGGTTGTTTTCGTCGACGGCATCGAGTTCCGAATGGCTTGTCTCGATCCAGCGACCATCAGAGCAGAGCCGACGCTCCCTGAGCTGAAACTACCAGCGAGCGCTACGCTCGACCGCGACGTCCTTCAGCAAGGGGTCAAAGCCGCTGACCTCGTTGCCGACCACGTCGGATTCCGGATGGACGCCGACGATGAGGTCCTCACAATCGAAGCAGAAGGCGATACTGACGCTGTCGACTTCCAGCTTGATGCGGAGGAACTCGACCAGGCTACGTTCGCCGATGCGTCGTCGCTGTTCAGCCTCGACTACATGAAGAAGCTCGTCCGAACCATTCCGAAGGGGGCTAGCGTCACGGTCGACTTCGGGAGCGGGTTCCCGATCATGCTCTCGTACGAACTTGACGATGATGCAGGGTCGATGACCCGGATGCTGGCTCCCCGTATAGAGACATAATTGCTCCCAGATGGTTTTCCACGTACAATGAAAACGAGCTACTCACAGTCGAAGTACCGAGCGCGGCGGTATCGCGGAGAACGCACACTTGGGGGCTGTCTCGTTTACGCCGGCGACGATCTCCTTGACAAACACCTGATGGTGCATACCGTGTCGCCGGGCGGGTTCGATTGGGGGCCGGACGCGTCACCAGAACGTGCTTGCCAACTCGCTATTGCCCTGCTTGCTTCCGCTTTCGGGGTTGAAGTCGCAATTGATGACTATCACCTGTTCGCAGAGAACTTCATCAGGCGGGAACTGAGCGGTGCTGAGTGGTCGATACGGCTGCAAGACTTCCGAGAGTCGAGCTTCCGTGAACAGTATCTTCACAGGGACTATCCCGAGAACACCGCACCCCAACCGGACGACGTCGACATCGAAACGGTCGACCTGGACTCGATCACTTACGCTGACGAACTTGCCCTGGTCCGACGATACGACGAGGTCCTCTGGAAGAAGGGAAACACTAGAGGGAACCTGCATCGACTTCAGGAAATCCGATTGGGGAAGCATGATCCTGCTGCCGAATCACTGCCGGAGCAGTGGCTTTCGACACATGGCCGACTGAGGTCCGCTGCCGCCAAGCGGGCCATCGCTGAGGAGTTCGAGACGATGGGCGAGTTCGCGGCGTGGGCCTGCTATGCCACTACGCTCAGAACCGTCGATCACGTTGGTGAATCGACCGAGGAGAGAATTCGAAGTCTTCGGCCAACTCTCATTCGCTGGTTCGGTGGTGAAGAGTACATCCCATACTACGATGACAATCAGGAAATGCTTGTGAGAAATAATAATAGAAATATACACTGAACAAGGGAAGGAGCGATCTTCTATGAATGGCTCTGTTGAAATCCTACCATTTCGACGTCTGTCTTTCTGACACAGTCGTTAGGTCGAACTGCGGACTGAGAGCTACAGATTCTGATTAACCCACCGGCACCACGAGTGGAAGTCGTTTGCTCCACACTGATCGGCAATTGACTGGAGTGTCCCAGTTGGGATATTATCTGCTGATTTCATTGGTACCGTCACGATACGGACTTCGTCTGTATCAGGCGATTCGTAGCGGAGTTTAAGATGACTGCCAACTCGGCCTGTCCGGACGAACCCGTGGTCAATTAACACAGATGCGATTTCACGGCCGGAGAAGTTCGTCCGGACCATCTACTGCATAAACTCAGGAAGCTCCTTATCCCCGAGCTCAACGTCTTCAATCCCCCACTCTTCAAGATCGGCGTCAGTGACTGGTTCTCCGCCACCCTCGTGCAACTCAAGGGCCTCCGCAAGCATACGGAGTGCCTCCGTTTTGGTCTCTCCGAACGAAGCGACGCCAGTTTCGAGGTCACGAGCGGTGATTTGCCCATCGTCCTCGTGAATAAACTCCACGCCTTCTTCGGGAGACTCATCATTCGTTGCACTTGCCATATTCAGAGTAGGTAAAGCGAGGGAATAAGCGTTCGGTTGATGAGCTCTACGAACCGGAATACTGTGATTTCGGGAGAGCCTGCGTTCGGTCAAAATACTGCTCGATCCTATACCTCTCTTAGGATCTCAGCTTTGCACGTTAGCCTCGGTAGTTGAGTGAACGAAGAGGTGGTCGATTTCTTCCATGAGGTCATCGACGCCACGGTCATCGTTGTCTCGAACCCACGATAGAAGGTTGTACACCGCCTCTTTCAGGGAATGTTCGAGGTTCGCTCGAAGCGATGACGCTTTCGAGCGAACCGTCCCCAAGGCTCTCGACTCAGGATCAAGACGAACGAGACTGTAGGCAGCCATGAGAAGGTGCCAGTGCCGACTGGCACCTTCGTCGGTCTGCATCTCGCAGTCTCCTAAGCCGAGATCCTGCTTCGAGTCCTCGAAGAACGTCTCGATGCGCCACCGCATCCCGTAGGAGCGGATCACGTGTTGGGTCGGTGCGTCGATTTTGTTCGTGGCGAGGTACTTGACCGGGTTTTCTTCGTCTTCGTCGGTTTCTTTCTCGGCGATGACCAGCTTCACGTCTCCCAGTTGGGAGACGGGAAGCTTCTTCGTCCAGATGTGATAGGTATCGTCCTCGATGTTGCGCTCAACCGTGTCGATGCGCTCGGCAAGCGCATCGACGCGGAGTTCTTCGCCTGCGTAGGTCACTTGTCGATTGCTGCGGAGCGGGCCGATCCAGTCCTTGCCGTAAGATTCGATCTGTTTGGGAAGGTCGGAGTCGTGAGCGAACCACGAGTCGAAGAGGTAGGTGTCCGCAGGCACACCTACCTCTTCTTCGAGTTCCGTAACGATCTCTCTGGCCAGATCGTATTTTGTGTCGTGGCCATCGTCCTCGTCATCTTGCTGTTCGTAGAGGCGGAAAGTGAGTGGATAGGCTGTTTTGTCGTCAGCGTAGAAGGCGTAGATGAGGTCTTGGCCCCAGACAGTGTCATTTTCCGCGTGATCGTAGAATCGGCCGACGCCGGGGACTTCGTCCCCGGCTTTCTCGGTGATTGTGTCGTCGAGGATGATGTACCCATCCTTCGACCAGCGTGTTTCACCGTGTTTCTGGAGTTCTTCAAGACGTTCGTGGTTGAATTGCTTCTCGTCCCAGTCGTACTCGGTGAGGAACTTGTTGAGAGCGCGTTTTCCGCTGGCTGGAAGTACTTCGCGTGCGATGCCCGCCACGGTCTTGTTGCTGGCCGCAACAAGACCGGTGGCGTAGGTTTTCGCGTGACGGCGTTGTGCCGGTGATAGCGAATCGAACCCGTCGAACACGCGCGTACACGACAGGAAGTCGGTGATCGGCATCATCCGTCTTTGCTACCGCCTACGTCACGCTCCTACTTCAACGTGCAAAGCTGAGTTAGGATTTGAACAGAGCTGGTCGATAGTGTTTGTGAGCCGTCTCGGAGTCAAGTTCCGACGAATTCGCCTTGTTTTCTCTGCAGACCCAGAGCCGCTCATTAAAAAAGAACCTAGTCGTCTGCATGGTGCGGAGGGTCCTCAGAACTCGACCGGGCCATCCGGGTAGATGCTTCCCGATCTTTCCGGAGCTGCTCTTCTGTCTGGCCAGTAATCTCAGCCAGTTCCTCAATCGAAGGGATGTCTGTCAGCACCGTTCTATCTGTGTCAAAATTTTGGACCTACAAGAATATAGCTTTCGTCAGCTTGCCAATCTGCGCTATCTCAGCTCAACCTGAGTTACGATGAATGACACCCATGCCAGCGATGATGAAGAGCAAACAGGCCCGAGAGGAGATTCATTGGCATCCGCTTCGGGGTAGTGCTGTATGAGACAGCGCCACCCCATTTTACCCTCCTCAATGGATTGAGGGGAAGACTCGTCGAGTGTCCACTATGGCTAGCCTCGACTGTTTCCCCATCTAATTCGCCATGTCCACACATACACAGTCAGAAGCGAACCGCGAGCGAGAGCACTCCACGTCGAAGTCCCGTTCAGGGGAAGATAACCACCAATCAACTGGTGCATCCACGTCGATCCTCGACCTTCTGGACCAGGAAGCAACGCACGCGTTTGCAGGGTTGACGCCGGCAGACGACGCAGTGTATCCAGACGCTGTTTCACCGGAAACGAGGTGTCTCGATCCGGAGCCACAGCCCCTGAAAGACGTTCTCAGCGTCCTTCCACAAGCGAGTTCGGGTGAACTCTGGGCCACAAACGAGTTCGTCGGTGTCGACGGGACCATTGACATCGAAGCTCTCCGCAACGTCGATGGGCTGGATATCGATACACTAGAGACTGCAACTGGCCAGTCACTCTCAGAAATAGCCACGGACGCGTCGTCAGACCCGTTGGTTCGTGTTCGCGATCACCAGGATATCGTCGACGAACGACGCAAAGCGCTCTGCGCACTCGGGTTCGATGTAAAGTTCCGCTGGCAGATCGCCTCTGATCGGTACTCCATCATCAATCCACAAGAGGCGTATCTCCCAATCGTGGGAGCACTCCAGCAGCGCGGTGAGACTGAGGCATTCGGCTGGGCAAGCTACCGGGACTGGGGCGGTCTCCTCAAGATGTTCGTCGTCTGTCCCGGTCTCGAACACACCGTTACTGCAAGTGAAGACCCCGAAATAGAGGAGGATGCTGACGGTGTCACTACCGTCTCTGGGGCGAACGAGTCAGATCTCGTCGTCTACGGTGGATTCGAAACTGGCTACGATTTCCGGGGGACACAGACGCTGTGGGCGAAACCCATCCTCTACTTCTCCGAGGCCGGGACTATCGTCCCTGACACAGGCAAGCGGTACACCCGCCGTCACTACGGTCGAGCCACCGACGCCGACCACGAACGGGCGAACGACAGAGTTCCGATCAACGAGTGGTGGAAAGCGATCTACGACGATATCTCCGATCGCCTGGTGAAGGTCGATCTGGCGATACGTAGAACACGGGCCATCGCCTACGACTTCGGCGAGCTTCCGTTCGATGCGGCCGCTTGCTACCGCTACTGGGGCGTCGCCAACAGATATGCCGAGGCCGCTGCTGACCGGGCCACGACGCTGGCATCTCCATCATCCCGACCAACCGTTTACAACCTCCAGCTCTCTCTGTTGATCGCACTCCTCGACGAATACGAGGGTTCCTGGGCATCGAATACTCACCAGGAGTATCTTGAGGTCGCTGGTGAGCTCCTTCGAAAACCAGCGATGATGATTCAACTGGCGATGAAGGAACACGATCGGCAAACCGACGAACCCGAGGAACGTGTCCTGCCAGCCAGTCAGCAGACACTCAGTGACGCGCTCGAAGACGTCGTCGATATTCCCGGCATCGAGGTAGATACTGAAGCGAATCTCACTGACGGGGCCGCCCAGCGACTCCATGACCGGGTTCAGCACCGCCTCGACGACATCGAAGGCTCGTCCTGAGAGCTGGGCATTTATCAGCCCGAAAGCGGGCGACGGGGCTCCTAACGGGTCTCGCATACGTACTATGTCTTCATCAGAACCCGACCCAACGGTCGACCCGCCAGAACCGCTCGTCGTGCTTTCGTACCTGGTGCATCGCCTCCTCAAGCGCGAAGGAGGGACGATCCCGGTCGAACGCGTTACGCTTCGTGTCTGTGATTACATCGATATTGGCGAGCAGGAAGCCGCTGACCTCATCGATGCCGGAGCAGCGGATGGAACGTTCACGCTCGACCGGGGGTCTGGCGGGAGCACGACAATTGTCGGCGTCTCTCCACAGGGACCAGAACCGCCCGTGATTACGGAAGCATTCGGTGGTCCCGCTGGCACGTCTGAGGGTGACGATTTCGAAGTTCTCGATGTCGTCACGGAGAGTATTGCGACTGCACTCAGAGACGCAGGCTACACGACGTTCACCGAGCTAGTCGACGCCGAAGTCGCTGAGCTTGCGAATCTGACCGGCACGCTAACAGAGAGCCGAGCAGAGGCGATTATTCAAGCCGCTCACCGACACGTTCCGGTTGGTGTTTGGCTTTCGCGAGCTGCCGACGCTCGGTACTCCCGACGACTCGATGAAACGGGGAGGCACGGTGTCGCTCGAGTCCTCGACATTACAACTGCCAACGAACCCGTTGGGGAACCACGTTACCGCACGGATGGCTTGTCCCCTGATGCCGTCGACGCACAGTACGTGTCCGATATCGGGCGGAATGCACAGGACCCTGTTCCAACGGGTCTCCACATCCTCGATAACCCTGACCACCCTGACGTACCGAAGGCAGCGACGCATCCAGACGCCGGCGATGACGCACTACCCGTCGACGAAGCGGGCGACGTCGTCCCGCCAGCAGTTCCGACCGAACCACGGCTTCAACTTCCGCTCGACGAACTGCTTGCCAAGAAGCTCGCTCGTGGGCTGGTTCCAGTTCGGATTGCTGGCCCGCGAGGTTCTGGGAAGAACTACCTGATCAAGTACCTGTGTCACCGGACGAATCGTGGCTACGTCTCGGTAGACTGTGACGAAGCAACCCATACGGAGGACCTCTTCGGACCGCTCACTCCCACTGAGAACGGACTGATAGTACCTCGTAACGGTCCCGCAAAGCAAGCGCTGCTGAACGGATCGGTGCTGGTGCTCAACGAGTTCCCTGTGATGCGAGCCGGGGCGGCGATGTCGTTGCATCGTCTGCTCAACGAGGGTAAACTCCTCGTGAAGGCCCACGGAGAGTTGGTCGAACCTCATCCGTCGGCGCGAATCGTGATCACGATGAACCCACCGACCCGGGAGTACCGAGATTCCGAGCCGATGAACTCGGCCACTCGTGGCCGGTTCCGAGCGCTGGAACAACCCTACATCCAAGACGTCGACGAGGAGGTCGCGACGCTGGACGCGCAGGTGAATGCCAGTCGCGAAGTCGTGGACCGTGGGACGCTCAGGAAAATTGTTCAGTTCGCTCATCAGACCCGGCAAAACGAGAACTGGCCAACTCTCTCGACTCGGAATCTGACGATTCTCTGTGAGCACATTGAAGACGGTGCTTCACCGAAGGCGGCGGTCAAGAACGAGGTGTGGGCGGTCGCCGAGCCGAATCAGTATCCGGAGGACGCCTACGAAACACTAAACGACTTTTTGTAACGGAGATACAATTCACGATCGAATCTCAACATTTTTGAAATAACCGCAGACGAACTCTGGATGTGAGGGCAGTTAGACGGTGAACCAGAATGTGCCGGTTCCGAAGTCGCGGGGCACGACGTTATCCCGCTGCCGGAGGTCCTCGACTGCTTGGTCTTGGTTTAGCTCAAAGGTCTCCGCCACCTCAGCGGTAGTGACCGGTTCGTACTCGGCGACGAACTGAGGGATCGTCCTTCCCGTCGGCTCGGGCTGAACACCCTCACCAACCATGCGTCCGAAGACCCGACCGAATTCGATGTTCTCAGTCCAGAAGTGCGGGATGTCGGATATCGTGACCTCCATATGGGGCGTTTCCTCGACAGGTTCTGGAACCTCGACATTGACGTTCGTCATATCCTCTCGGAGTTGGTCGGCGTTGAGTCCGACCTCTGCGGCGAGCTCGACAAGGATGTCCTCGCTCTCGATGTCACGGCCCTCAGATAACGTTGCGATCCGGAGGCGTCGGAGGTACTCGCGGGCGAGATCTTGCTCTTGAGCAGCGGTGAGCGCCTGGTATGAATCCGCCGTGGACTCGGGAAGGTCCGGGTAGCCGGCGGTGGGCATCTCTGTGTCGCCCTCCAACCCCTCAATCGTACGAGCCGAGAGGACATCGTACTCGACCGTGAGTTTGTCTCCGAACGTCTCCTGTAAGCGACGGAGGTCTGGCTCGTTGCCCCAGCCTGTAACGTCCCAGGGGTCGGTGTAGACGGTTACCTCTGCCTCGTTTTCCTCTGGCTCCTCGTCCTCTTCTTCGTCTTCGGTGTCATCCGTCTCCTCGGACTGATCCCGCTCCTCGGGTGGCTCTGGCGGTTCGTCCGCTTCGGGCGACTCCTCTTCTGGTTCATCATCGGGTTCCTCTGCTTCAGGAGCCTCCTCACCGCCGGGGGTAACAGGAGGGGCACTAGACCCTCCTCCACCACCTGCACTACCACCACCGCCGCCTCCAGCGGGCGGCGTGGAGGTTTCCTCTTGGTTGGGATCGTCGTTCTTGGGAGCATCATGTCCGTCGAATTCCGTCTGGTCCGGGTGGATCCCGGGTTCTTCCTCTTCCGATTCATCGTCAGTGCTCTCGCTCGTTCCAGTAGGACTCTTACCCATTATTAGTACTCTAGGAGGTCGTCTCGTGTGTTCAGAGAGTTCGCTTCGAGGTCAGCCCGCCACTGCTCGAACTGTTCGTTGTCGTAGTCGCAGTTGTCGATGAATTGCTTGAGACCACTCGCGCCGTTGACCCGAGATGGGAGCTTCCGCAGGTGGGTTTTGCCGTGGAGAGCAATCATGAATACGTTCTCGGGATCAACCAAGTCCACGAGATTGTTCGTGTGCTCTCTCATGGCGTTGAACCGATTCCCGTGAGTGTAGTACTGTCGTGCGTAGAAAGCGAAGTTCTGGAATCCGTGCTCCCGATACCATGGGAGCATCTCCTTGAACTGCCACTGCTCCATTGCCTTGGCAAGGGGGAGGACTTCGATTTCCCACCCCTGCCGTTCAATCTCGTTGACCACCCAGTCGACTCGGATTCGGTATTCCCGTAGGCCGCCACGCTGCTGGTCCTCCAAATTGTTGCCATAGACCTTTCCGGCGTCAGGGACGTAGATTGCAGGTTGGATTCGCTCCAGCAGATGTCGGATATCGTCCCGCGTCCTGTTCTTGAGGATCTTGTCTTTCTCGGTCGCGGTAACAATCGGAACCTGCCAGTCCGATAGGTAAGCGTGCAGAGACCCGTGCTCATTGATAAATTCCATCGCGTCACAGAAGTTGAACATTACGTAGGTGATGAGTGTGTTCCCAAGAATAAACTCCTCCAGCTGGTCGTTGTCAGCCTCGTAGCGGAGGATGATACCGGCAGGGAACTGACGGATTAGGTGAGAAGCAGCGACATCGTGTCGTGTTTGCTGGCCTCTACTGGTGCTCGGGGACGTCGAGTACGAACTCATTGATTCACCTCATGGTTCCCGGTTCGTTTTCTGTCGGGGAACGAGTAATTATAGAGTGTCCACTCGGATAAAAGTGGCGGGGAGATGTTTGAATTCGGTGCTCTAGGGGCACCAAAACCATCAAATTCGGGGACCAGACGGAGTAGAATCGAAAGGAACTCGCTTAGTTAGAATTGATGATTGTTACCCTCTACGACAGAACACTGGTTTACTCCACGATGAGCATTCCACGTAAACGGTTGATAACCCTCTTTCCAGTGCTCAATGAAGAACATACCCGTGGATTTTTCAGCATCTATATCAGGAGTTTTGAGACACCGACTCTCCATAGAAGTTTATCTCGCATAAGAGATTGAGGAGACCACGGCTTCTCGTACATTCATATGTCCGCCATCCACCAAACCGATACGATACATCCAGTAGAGAAGTCCACACCCGATACTGCTTCTCTCGTCCGAACCTCGGCTAGCAGGTCCGATAGGCTCCGGGCGTTCATTCGTGGACACCTGCCTTTAGGTCTCGACGTAGAGGTCATTCTTACGCCAGCCGTCAAGACCGCCGCAGTCCTGCCAGCAGAAGCCGATGCGCTCGTGAGAAGTGATGCGACCGAGCTTGAACGGCAGCAGGCCGCACAATTGCTCGAAAGCGTCGACGCTGAGTTCCTCATACTAGTGACGACAGATCCAGCACCAATAGACCGAATCCCAGTGAACGATCAGCTGACAGCTGACCACGCTCACCAATTCGGTCTCGCCTTTCACGAACTGCTTCATATTCTCAAAACGGCAATCGGCCCCATTGCAGAACTTCTCGAATCCGAGATCGAGCCCAACCACCGCCAACAGGTACACGACCTCATCAATATCATCGAGGACGGTGCCATCGAACAGGAAGCGATTGAGGGGGCAAACTTCAGCGACAACGCCGAGATACGCCTCGAACTCACCCGCCGAATCCACTCGCAGGTTCCTGATGATCTCCCTGACGGCGAGCAAGTCCTATTCTCATTCTGGGATGCCGTGACGAGCGCCCTCTACGAGTGGGCAATCTATCCGACGGGTATCACAGAGGTTCTACTCGACGAAGACGATGAACGGATAGCCTTCGCGTCAGAGGCGGATGCCTCGGGATTCGACGCTGTTCAAGAGGTACTCCAAGCGTTAGCACGAGATACCCTCACAATCCGGGGTGCAAAACGCGACGACATCACCCATAGCCACGACAAGACGGCATCTGTACGGCGAGCCCAGTTGGTCGTCGAGACGTGGCAGTCGGCAATCCTGCCACTCCTAGAGGAGAACTCCGAAGCATCAACACAGTCGCCAGATCAGGACGATTCTGGGGACTCTGATGTAGACACCAACCCCTCATCGGACTCCGATTCTCCCGGAGCAGCAGATTCTAACTCTGATCCAGAACAGCCAATCGACGAGGGGGCTGGCGGAGTTCACGATGAGCACCCGCAACTCGAACGGAGCGCGACCGACGATCCATTTCAAGACGTCCTCAGACAGCCCTCGATCACTGCGGATTCATTCGACGAGAATCTCGAAGCGACACCTTCCCCACAGACCCCTGATTCCCTCGACGCTGGTACGTCAACACCCGATTCCGACGAGACACTAGGTTCGACCGACAGTGATGAAGACCAACCGTCACAGAGCCCGAAATCCTTCGACTCTAGAGCGCGGGCACTTGCTCGTTCTATTGAACAGCCTGGGGCACACCTTGATTCCCCGCAGAGTGGAGAGCCCTCAGTGGAGGAAAAGAGGGATGACGATTATATTGATGCAGGTCAGTCGACCATTGGAGACTTCGACGCTGTCGACGCTTCTCATAACGACCACGAAGTGGGAGAGACAACCAACTCTCACGAGGGCTTAGAGCAGGGTCATGACCGACGGGCGCCACTGATCACGAGTCCCTCACCCGACGAACAGCTAGACTCTATAGCCGATCCCGGCCCAGCGCATGCTGAGGTACTCGATCGTGATTCTACTGAGGAGGCAGACGCCTACGAAGGGGCACTCGAAGGAGACCGGACAGCCGCTCACGACGAAGCAGATCGAGAGGGAATCGACACCGACGCCTTAGAGCGGGAGCTGGAAGATCTCGCCCACCGGCTAGCCCGAGATGGTTCAGACGACCAAACAGGCGGCGGCAACGTAGGAGGACCAGGACAGCTCGACGAACTGGAGATCGTCCCAATCGCTGACGACCTCGCACCACCAGGCGTATCGGCTGACATCGAAGACGGCGCTGCTCAGGTAGCTGGCACGCTCGAGAAACAGCTCCGTCTCGACCGACAGCGTGGTGTCCGGCGAGGCTTGACCGCCGGCGGATACGATACTACTGCGGGACATCGGCTTCTGATCGGTGATCCCCGGGTCTGCAAAGTCGACACGCCGGGGCGCGAGAAGCGATACGCACTGGTGTTGGTTCTCGACCGGTCTGGCTCGATGCGGAACGGCGAGCCTCCGAAGATCGAGGTCGCGACGAAGGCGCTGGCGCGGTTTGCCGTCGCCGCCGAAGAGTTGGGGATTGATGTCGCGATAGTTGATTTCATCGACAGCCATGCCCGGCTCCTAAAGCCGTTCTCAGTCGAGACGCGACACATCCAGGCGACGTTACTGGACACGGACTGTGGCGGGGGTACGCCGTTGGCAGACGCGCTCGAACTCGCAAGTCAGCTCGTCGAGGACCATCGCGATGAACCGCTTATCGTGGCTGTCACCGACGGAGAGCCCAGTAGCGTCGACGATGTCATCGAACAGATCCGAGCATCCCCAGCCCCAATCTGTTCTCTCACAATCGCTACTGACACTCAGGCAGGGAATCTATCGGCTGATGCCTCAGAGCTCGCCACATACTACGAACGGGAAGCGACAATCTACGATGGGGATCAGCTAGACGACCGACTCGATCAATTCGCCAGTCTTCTCGTCGGTTTCTAAACTCCACGCTCACCTCGGTTTATCCGCCCGAATGGGGTACAGGGCGGAGTCCAGTTCAGCCCGTGAGACGAATGCAACGAAGACACATCCACGCCGCGTCGTCGACGCTACCGCCCCTTCGACTCCCACCAGGGTCCATGGGTGGAACCGACGCTCTACACAACTACGATGTCGAGACCGATCCTCCGGCAATTGAACCAGTCGAACACCGTATTCGGCTCGATTTCATGGCTGGCGGCCCCATCCGCCGCGATCAATTACTGGAGAAGTACAACTCTTGGAAGGGCGGTCCTGAGAATATAGATCCCTGGAAACAATCAGGGACGGCGAAACCGGAAGGTCTGAAATACGCCGAAGAGACGTGCTGTCGGACGCTCAAGGAAGAAGAGCGATACTACGATTGCTTCGAGGATGATCGAGCTCTCAGTGAGGCACCTGCGTTTCTCGCTCACCGCTTGCGGCAGTGTCGGTCAGCGACGGATCCAGAAGAAGCGCTTCACTCCGAGCGCAAGCGCCGTGCGACCTGGTACAGGAAGCTGATTCCCTGGCTCAATCTGTACCAAGTTCTGAAAAAATCGTCGTACGGGACGCTCTTTGGGAGTAGTGCTGGACCCCAGCCAAACGCTGAGGCCCTTACCAGGCAGAACACGCTCGTTGGGATGGTCGTCCTCGGAGATGACGATCAAACACCTTCCAAGTATGCTCGATCTCACAGTCTCCCAGCGAAGTACGTCATTCGGGAAGCAGACCTATCCTGTAGTGAGAGTTCTGCGGCAGCACGTCCGAGCGAGTTCGGAATAGAACTCCCGGCACCACTGCTCGTGGGAGAGTATACGACTGGGGGACGGTATCCGTTCATCCCCTGGTCGGATGGCCTTGTCTGTTCGTGTCCATACAAGCATGATCAACCTTGGAGAGTCCTCTGCAAGCACGAACTGCTTGCAGCTGTCGTCGCCGGCGACCAGAACTCTATCTTTCTACCAGTAACCAAGGGACTCGAGATCCCGCATCGAGCCCGCCGGTTCGTGAGTCCGGATTTTTCTGACTAGGATACTCCGGAACTTCACAGCTTGGAGCAGACGTGAGGCTTAGTTTTGATTTGGCAGATTCTGAGTTACCCCACGATTTGCAGGACTGTATTAGATCGTGGGGTAACTATCGTGCACTATCAGATGAGCGCATAGTTGCGTATTCCGCAACAACTGTGTCTATTTCCTGTCTGCCAACGTCCCTTCCTTCGATTGTCGCTATGCCAGCCCTCGATACCCGGCCTCAAGATGATGACTCCCGTCCGCTCTCCTTTTACCAGGAAGATAGCTGGCGCCGGCGTCGGGTTCTCTCAGCTGGCACAGTTACTGTACTTACGGCCCTCTCCGGCTGCCTCGGCTTCCTCAATCAAACTGGGGATGATGTATCCCCTGAACAAGAGACGAGTGTTTCGTCGGGTCAAGAGGTTGGGAGAGACGAGACATCCAACTCAAGAGACGATAGGGAACCTCAGTCCGAGATAGAGAGCCCCGACGCATCTGGGTCAGCTGAAACAACTCTTGGGAATGAATTCGTCAATGGACCCGTCGATAGTCCCCTAACTAACGATCATCCCTGGATAGACGACCCTGAGGGAAATCTCCAGTTGACGGACGTAACTGTTCACATGGGGACAGAGTGGGTTTTTGATTACCATCTGCTGGAAGACGATACATTAGCAGTATCAGTAGCTGGTGATCGATTCATCGTTGAAGGGAATGTCCATCTTGAGTGGGAGTGCGATACGTTTGGTCTGACGCATGTCTTGATGAACGACCGGGTGGGCGAAATCTATCTCGAACCCGTCACCAATGATGCTTGCCGCACGAATGAGAACAGTGCTGGAAGAGGTCCATGGCTGGCTCCGTTCTCGGTAACGGGCCGCTTCAACGGCGGACGGCCTGACACGCTGGAGGTCCATCTCGAAGGACCGTTCATCCAAGGTGATGGCCCCCGTGGTGGTGCCTATACTTTTCAAGAGCTCTAACCGAACCTGGGCTCAAATGGAAAGATAGGGCCGTATCAGCGCTGGTTTATCGACCCGAACAGAGTGGAGGGGCCGGACAGAAGCTGGCTTCTCCACGAAGCCATGGCAACCGAACAAGAAACTCAGAATGAATCGGTTCAAGCGGACAGGCAATCCACGCTGAAGCGAACAGTCTCCAGACAGACGGTGTTCGATAGTGGTGGAATCGCCGTCGACGGAACCCCGGTGGAATCAACCCTCTCGGATCACGGAATCGAACTCGCACCGTCTCGGTCAAGCCGTATCGATATGCCTCGCTGCCGAGGCTTTGTGGATGAGAGACCAATTGAGAGCAGTAGTGACATCAGCGAGAGTATTCAGGCGGCTCTTTTCGCAGCGACAAGCCGTGATCAACGTACGCTAGACGGACGGCTAGCGGCCATTCAGCCGCTTTTCGGCTCGTCAACTACGGACGGTGAAGGAGAATAGCCTGTATGAGGCCGTCGCTCATTCTCTTACTAAGTGCTACCGAAGTTACCCCACGTAGTGAGCAGAATGCAATTCGTGGGGTAACCCGTTGCGGAGGAGTTCCTTTCGGGACCAGTTGGTGTCAATACCTACACAAGAGAGGTCAATGAGACAGCTGGAACCTACGCGAATCGCAGAAGTGTTGCCTCCGGAGAGACTTCTGGAGACCAACCAGCAAAGGCTGATACGAGGAGGAATCGTCTGTATGCACGATATCCCAACCGTCCAGCAGTACGTGGCCTACGAGAATCAGCATGAAGGACGACGTTGGGTTCTCAGAATGCTCGCAGCGCGAGCAGCGGCGCTACGTGAGTTGGAAACAGAGCCAGAGACTGAAGATCGAGACTGCAGGCAGACTGATATTCGTTCGCGACGAATCTGAGTCATACAACGGAGGATTTCGATGGCAGCTCAACCCGGAACTGGCAGTGGTCGCGACTTCGTCACAATCTCCAAAACAGGCTCGGTTGATCGTAGTGAGTATCCCGAACTCGCAGATCTACTACTCGAGGGACGGACACAGCTCACCGCGGAAACGAGCTACCTAATGAAATTCGGAGACGAGTCACACCGCAGTCTCACACCCTTCGACGTTTCCTCGCTCCACGATGTCCCAGCCTACCCGTTGCCAGAGACTGCACTGGATTCTCTGCCTGCTCACGTTCGTGCAGAACTCGAACAGAACGGTGCCATCCAGATGGTCGCCTCGTACGACCCTGAGAACCACCGGTTCGAAGAAGTCGATCTCGCTTGGGACGACCAGGACTTCCTCGAACGAGTCACGGAACTGATCGCCGGGGAACTCTCGATTCACGAGGCTGTCGACTGGATCGTCGTCGAGGAAGCAGAGCGGTTCACTGTCGCCCAGTGGGCTGAAATCCGAGATGTGACCGAAGATGCAGTTCGGTCGAATATCAACGCTGCTCGTGAGAAGTTGCTCGCTGAGCCCGAGTAGTCTCAGAACCCAGGTATTGGACAGTCAACATGCAGTCCCGGGTTCGGTGTTAGGATTCGTTTCTAACGTTTCTAATCTCATAATGGATTGGCCACCCTTCGTTTCTAACGTTAATAATACTGCTACCGCTGCTGCTGTTGTCGATATCCCAGCTCTGAATTTTATCTCTCTGAAGAGCGTGGAGGAGCGAACAGTCGCACTCGTTCTTCCATCCCTCTCCACATGGCAGTCACAAACTCATCCTCAATCCAAGAAGACGAACAGGGGCCGATAGTTGATGGCCGCGATCGGCGGGCTCGTGAAGAAAACATGGACGTAGCACTGCTTCGCCAGGGTGGCCTCTATGAGGTTCAGTCCGAATCAGGCGCGCGATACGAAGTAGACCTCCTGGACAGACAATGCAACTGTCCCGATGGGGAAAACCCATCTACCCCGAGCCCCTGTAAGCACGTCAGGCGAGTCGAGTTAGAATTAGAGGCCGGTCAAATTCCGCGTCCAGATGGACGCATACCGCAGCAAAGTGACGTTGGACAGTCTGAACCCGTATCCAGGGACTCCGAGGTGCGATTCAAATCTCATCTCCTCTCGAAAATCCAGCGAAGAGAAGAGGAGCTCGCTCATCTGGATGCTGAGGTACAGGCTCTCCAGTTCGTGTACGATGTCATCGAAGAAATCTCAGAGGGAGATGACTTCGATCTCAAAAACGCGTTGTCTGAGGAATACGGTCCAGCGAGTCAACTGTAGCTCCTTACTCGGAGATCTCCTCGTCGTCCAGTTCTTCGTCGGCAAACTCGATCAGTTTCTGCAGTCGGTCGTCGAACTCGTCTTCGAACTCAGTATGGAGCGCATCATCGTACATTCGAAGAGTACGTCCCAATCCAATGGCAGCGAGGTAGTCTCGAAACTGGTTGCTATTCATATCCTCGGGGGACGTTCTCAGCGATTCCGCGTTCCAGCCCGCTGACCAGAGTTGGAGAAGGTCGAGGTGTTTGACAACTGCAAGTCGAGCAAAATCTGCAAGCGCAGCATCAACCTCTCGAGATAATTGCTTGTAGGAGACTGAATCGCGGTCGAAGTCTCGTTCGCCCGCTAACAGGTCACTGATATAAGAGAGCGAACGCAGTGACAGGAATCCATCTCTATCGATTGCCATCGGTGGATCGGTTTCGGATTCAGCTGTATCGGACAATGCCTGTCCACAGGATCCACAATAATGGTGAACCGCCTTGACCTGACCTCCGCAGTTCGGGCAGTATGGCATAGCATGAGCTACGTGTCATAGATATTGAGTTTTGTTGATAGGATCATCCCCTGCTAGATCTTGGTGTAGTAGCCTCAAATTGAGTCGATATCGTTGAGTGCTTCTGTCGCAACATCACCGAGTTCGCCGGCCTCGATGTGAGAGTACCGCTCTCGAACCATCTCCTCTGAATTGTCGAGATATCGGGCCGCCACGGTGTATCCAAAGGCTCTGACGAGGACCTCACCCATCCCGCGCCGGCCGCCGTGGGGAGCGAGATAGTCGTGTTTCGGATGGTCAATGTCGATCTCTGCGGCTCCTGAGAGGTGCTGGAGAATCGACCGTGCGCCGTCAGTCGTGATTGACGGCGGGAGAATATCTTCAGCAATTGCCAGCAGGAGGTCGCGAGCGTACTCCACACGGTGTTCAGAAATTACTTCCTGGCGTTCCCCTCGGTCGGTTAGCTCATCTTGGACAAGCCCTGCGAGCGTCCGCTGGTCAAACGTCGGAAACACTGGCCACCGCTCAGTCGATGGGTCCATCAGCTGACGGTAGCTCCGCAGCGGCGAGATCACCGGGTCGGGGAGACTGGCGGCATCCCACTGCTGTTTCTTCCGGTAGACGTCCATACTCCCGTCGTCGAGAGAGAGGTCCTCCCAGCGGACGCCACGCCGGCGTGGGTCGTTCGGGTCCCGGAGGAGTTCCCCAACGCGGACGGCGGTGTACGCGAGGACGAAGACCAGGGCCCGGTCACGTGCCGCCTTCAGCGCCGCGTAGCGCGCTCGCTGCTTGTCGAGCGGGTCAGTATCTGCCGGGAGTGTCGTGTACGCCTCTATGGCGTTGCGAGCCTGCTCGTCAACGTGACGGGTGAGTGCGTGGCGCTGTTCGGACGTCCAGGCCTGCTGGTCGCCGGGCTTGCGGCCGTCGTCCTCAGGCAGCGGCGCCGTCGCACTCGCCCGTTGGGCGTAGTGCGCTTCGAGATACCCCTCGTTGACGCACCAGCCGCACCACGCAGAGATATAGCGATAATAGGTTTGTACCGTGTTCTGCTTGAGTCCCCGATCTCCGGCGAGGTAACGGGCGTACTCTCTGAACATTCGTTCGTCGAGGTCCTCGAACGCTGGGTCTCGGTCGACGTCGTCGGGGACGACTCCCGTCCAATCGTCGCGACCACGTTCGCCGGCAGTCCATTCGGCAAATCGCTTGAGTTCGCGCGCAACGTTGCGTCGATAGTTCCCGCCATCACCACCGCGACCTTTCCCCTTGTCCTGGAGGTACCGCTCGAACGTCTCGTCGAGCAACGTAGAGAGTACTCGGTCAGGCATCGACTGGCTCCCCTCGTTTCTGCGAGTCCGGTCTCGGCGGCTCTACCCCGGGGGAAGCGCCGTTCTGAGCCGATTGCAGCATTCGTGGTTCACCGACGGCGTCGGGGTACTTGAAAGTGGTCGTGATTACCGGCGTAATCATGACCAACTGGCTCAATTCACATTCTCTTCTAATCACGCGTTTAGGAGCCCACAGCCGGAGAAATTCGGCAAGTAAATATTTCATAAATCGTATACTGCTATACTATTTGCGGCTGCTCCCGAGGCCAGCCTCAGAGATTAGCTGAGAGTCAACCCTAGAGGAGTACAATTACTATCTGTAGTGTCTGGTATGCAAACACTCATTATCTCTAATAACCACCAGATATGCGATAATCGCAGTATGAATCCCGAGAAATTCCTCCAATCTCTTCTAGACTCCCGGGTACAAGCCAGTGCTAGCACATCATACCGGAGCCAGCATCCAACGCGTATCCGCGTCTTGCAAGCCCTCCAACGTGGAAGCCTCTGTATTCCCGATCTTGCAGCGATGACGGATGTTACTCGCCAGACGACGTATCGAGCGGTTGCCCCACTCGAAGAAGCCGGTCTCGTTCGAGAGCGGAACGAGCGGTACACGTTGACCTGCTCTGGAGCGAGACTGCTGCAGGCCTACTCCGATATTGATGCGAAGGTAACAATCGAATCGCTTGCCCGCCTCGCACGTTCATCACACCAACAGTGGCTACTTCGTGCTCTCAGTGAAGAGTCCATTAGAAGGAGCAATCTCGTCAAGTGTGCCCGAGATGAGAGAGCAATCGCTCGAACAACGGTCCATCGGATAATCACCTGTCTGCAGAAGGATGGTTATGTCGAACTCCGGGCTGATGTCTATGAGCTATCAGAGACAGGTGAGCTACTCTACCAGGTATTCGGACAACTTCAGACCATAGTAGCAGGAGCTATTGAATACAAGAAGTTCATTCGGTGGCTACCCGCTGAGCTCGATTCGTTTCCGCTCGAAGCCCTCGAGGATTCCACGCTTATACATAATACTCCTGACCAGCCCCACAACGTATTGAACGCGTTTGTGAGCGGTGCTAAAGCAGATTTAGAGGGACTACAGGGTATGAGTGCCATCCGGAGCCCTGCACTCGATCAGGCATATCGTCCCGTCATCGAACACTCCCCTAGTGTCACTGTTATATTCACCGACCAGGTTCTCTTCCAGTTCCACAGCGACCATCGATTTGTCGACTATGCCGCACAGGACGATTATTCCGTGTATCTCGAAGAGGGGTCCGTCAGGCCAAGTGCACGACTACTGTTCGTTCCCGGACCGATACCGCTCCTCCTTGCCATATACGACGATTCGCGAGTAATCATGGCACCCGCTCCCTCAACTGGAGTCACGGAAGCAGAGTCAACAGCTCTCGAATCATCCGACTCCTGTGTTATAGAATGGGTACAGGGCCTCTTCAACGAATACTTCGAAGGCGCTCGTCCGCCCATACGTGTATTTCAGGAGCATGTAGCAAGTGCCCTCAGAGACGAGCAAAGTCACGAACGCTCGGTTCAATCGTCGTTACCTCAGACGAAGGTAACATGATTTGTTGGAAAGAAATGTTCCACAACTCGTTACACTGTCTTTGGAGTTGCCCTATTGACCGTTGCTCGCTTCTGCATCGTCATGGCCGAAAGACAAACTCAATCTAGTACGGCCACTAACGATGGTTCCCCGATGGTTGAGAGTGAATCCCATCCAGAACCGACACCCCAGGATGGGAGTCACAGCGCCACCACCGGTAATGAATGGCATAGCGTGACGTTCTCCGTGCCGTGGATCGTCCGTGGAGCTGACACGGGACAAGATGCCATCAATATCGCTGTTAGCGAAGTCGGCAAGCGGATCAGTGCTGCCAGCGATCGCACAAGGAACTGTAACATCGAGGTGCAAAGCCTGGGTTGCAACGACTGTAACAGTAAGACAGAAGCCCTGATGTTGGTTTCAAAGACTGCTCTCGTCGGTCTCTTTGTGACCCTTGAGGTCCAAGCTAAGTCAGCGGAGGAGGCAGAGCGAAGGGCTCGAAGAGAGATCGGGCCACATCTGGAAGATACACCACTCACGTCGGTCGACGTATCGCGTGAGTAGTCAACACCGCGCATTTCTAATATTAATAGCGTTAGAAAAACTGCCAATGTTAAAAACATAGAGAGTGTTTCTAACAGCATGGGTGAAGTCGAAATCTCGGTCCTGCTAAAGTACCCGTCTTAGACCGATTAATGACGTTCTCAGCGTCAATGGTCTCTGATACGTAATCAGCGTTAGAAACATTATTAATATTAGAAACGTCAGACAAGTGGCTGACTAACGTTTTTAGCGTTAGAAACAGTCGAAATGAATAGAGCATTAGAAATGTCGGAAACCACCCAACCAGAGGTAATCGCAGTATCGTTCCAGAAAGGCGGAACAGGAAAGACCTTCACCGCACTCAACCTCGCGGGTGGACTCGCAGCACGCGGGTTCGATGTCCTCCTTATCGACCTCGACCCACAGGGGTCGCTAACGGCAAACCTCGGTAAGAGAGAAGTCTACGAGGACATCGACCAGCTGTCACTGGACAACGTTCTCCTGGATGTGAACAAGTGGTCGGAGATCAACGAGATCATTCTCAAGGATCACGAGGAGTTCGATCTGATTCCTTCGAACACGACGTTCAACGGGAACAAGACGCCACTCGATTCGGCTGATGCCGGTGAGAACCGACTCGGCAAGGTCATCGAACAAATCGACCAGGACTACCATTTCATCGTCTGTGACTGTCCGCCTGATCTTTCAGCGTATTCGAAGAATGCTGTCACGGCCGGCGAGAACGTCATCGTACCGATGCAGCCGCGCTCGGAGATGATACACTCGGCGAACCTGCTGTTTGACCACTACGAGACGCTGGCGATGATGCACAGCCTCGAAATCGAGTATCTCGCGTTCACTATGACCTACGATTCGACGAAGCTCACCAAAGAAAAGCGAAAGGTCATCGATTGGTTCGAGGACACATTCGACGAGAAAGGAGTCCTCGTCGACGACAGAGCTGCCTTCGACCGAGCAAAATGGAATCAGGCGTCGATCTATAAGCACAGTGAGGCTGTCGAGAACGACCAGTTCCCTGTATTTGACCAAGTCGTGCAGCATGTCCTCGAGCAGACATCACCTCCAGATCATGACGTCGACCTCAAACACGCACGGAACATGAGTACCGAAGAACTCCGAGAGCGCATCAAGGAGGCCCCTGAAGCATGAGCGATCTCGAACAAGAAATGGAAGAGACGGCCGAGCGAGCAAAGGCACTGGGTGTGAGCGGTGATCAGCCGACAGATCCGTCTGAGTTAGTTGAAGAGGACGAGGAGACAGTAGACGATGAGCACGACGGCGGTGAAACTGCGAGCGAAGAAGTGAAAACAACAGAAACGTCAGCAACATCAGAAACGTTAGAAACGCAAGAAACTGAAGAGAAAGGAGACGAAGGGGGCCCTGAACCAGGCGGTCTTGACGATCACGTCTACCCGAACCCAGACAAGGACTTGGGGGCGCTGATCGATACATACGAAAATTTCAACGTGTACGTTCCCCCCGAAGTGAAAGAGGAGGTCAACGCTTTCTATAAGCAGGTAGACTACGAGTTCTCCCAAGAGTTCGAAGGTGAACTCGACAAGCACTGGGACTTCTACACGGCTCTCTTCAGAGCAGTGCTACAGAATCGAGAGATTGTCCGAGAAGAGTTAGGGATGTCTGAATCAGAATAAGATATTGTGTCTCAACAAATCCTGATGAACCGTAACGATCAATCTGTCATCTCGTACCAGAACTGACTGACTACCGCGGTCTTTTTATCGAATGGTGGAAGCATACACGTTGAGAGTTCTTTGATAGGCGGTATTACGCTTATTGGAGTAAACGTAAGCACTCGGTGACACATAGAATTTTGCCGTATTCAGAGTCCTGAAGCATTATAGTAGCGTTCTGTGGATATCATTCCTGTGTATAAACGTTATACCGATATATTATTATTCACAGATGGCGCCACGTTTTCGGGATCTCAAATTCTACCAACCACTAGACTGCTGACAATACCGTTGTGTCGTAGTATCGACTGATGAGACAGCTATGAGTTCAAGAGAAATCTGAACCAGTCGATTTAGCGACCAATGTGACGAGTTGAAATCTCTTGCCGACGGACTCAGAACTAGATGACTTCTGAGCAGATGTCAACAGGTGACGACGACGCCCCCGCGCTCGCGGGGGCGATCGTCTATCACGCTGGAGAAGTCTGTGAAACAGTGGATCATCTCTGGCGTGTCCTCGGGGAGGTATCGATTCCAGTTGAAGGACTCACTGACTGCCGACAGCAACACAAAGCCGCAAACGGGACTGAGCCGATGGCTCGGGTGTATCTCTATCAGGAGATCTACGACCTCGCCCAGAGCGAGGTCGCAGATCGTCTCGAAAACCGACCATCACTCCTGAAGATACTTGATTTGGAGAAGGCACCGTCCCAGCAATCACTCTCGTACGCGTGGCAGCAGTTTAGCGAACAAACCAAACGGACGCTTAACGCCGCAGCTACGGGTATCGTACAAGAAGCTGTTGACTGCGGTGTCGTGTTGGAAGCGCGGGTTCCGATCATTCCCGATGAAGACGATATCGAAGAAGACGGTGATGAACCGACCGTAACACGTGAGCACGTTCGAAAGCAGGGGAACAAAATTGTCGAGCTCGCCCGAAGGCATGCCTTCGGCGAGTTCGACTCTCACAGAGCCGATAACAAAGTCTACGAGGACGAACAGATCCTCGATCTGTTCGCCTCGGCATGCCTCACCCAAGGAAGCGCCCACTCCGAAGGCGAAGCTGGCTGGTTTCTCGACGAAAACGACGCCTGTGATGACTCTACGTTCCTCCGAGTGATCAAGCAGTTCGCAATGCCGGCTGATCAGGAGGTCTCTGTCCCACTCCAAGAGCAACAGATTGAGGATATCGTGGCGTTCACCGAGGTGTTCCGCGAGTATCTCATGGACGCGTTCGATACAGCGACCGAGAATATCCTCCAGACGATTCGGTACGAAGATCCATTCGACGACCGCCACGTCGTGGCGGCCGTCGATTTCACCCACGTTCCCTACCACGTCTGGCCGTGGATCGACAAGGACGACGAGATTCCGAAGTCGACGTACCCGCCCATGGTGAGCGGGTACGTCGACGATGGTGAGTTGAAACACGGCTACACGTTCGCGACGATCACAATCGTCGGGAACGATGTTCCGATCATCCTTGGGATTGAGGGCGTCAAGGAACATTCAGACTGGGAACCAGTCGACGCCCCAGCTGACTCGAAAGCAGACGTCGTAGCGCGTCTGCTTTCGAGAGCCCAGCAGTACGTCGATCTGGACGAGATTCTGCTAGATCGTGGCTTCTACACGAGAAACGTCCGTGCAGAGATCAACGGTCGTGGCTTGCTGTACACGATGCCAGTACCGAAGTACGAGCCGGATTACGAGGCCATTGAGAAAATCGAGAGTAAAGACGGGGTAGACGCGGCCGTCAACCACGACGTCCCCGTCGGGATAGACGGGGACGTCGATCATACTGCAGAATATCTGTACGTTCCAGCCACCAGTGACGACGCTGAAGGCAAGTACGCCGTATTCGTGACGAACCGCGATCACGTCGATCCCGACGAGATCGCTCACGTGACCAACAGCTACAGCCGTCGCTGGGACATCGAAAACCAGTACAAGTCGGTGAAAGCGTACCTCCCCAAGACCTCCTCAACAGACTACCGAGTACGGTTGTTCAACTTCACGTTCGCAGCGCTACTGTACAATCTGTGGCGACTCACCGACTTTCTGGTGAAAGTCGGCATGGAGCGAGAAATCAGGTCGCCGCCAGTCGTGACCGCCAGGACGTTCGTCCGGGCGGTCGGGAACTCCCTCCGAAAAGCCGGGTGAGAAGGCGTGCTGTATCTGTCGCTCGTCTGCGGCAAGCCGCAGGACTCGCGGTCTGAGCATGATATCGGCTGTTCTCTTCCAATCGCCCCATCTTTCCTCGTCAGCTGGCGACCGATGCATAGGAGTTCCTTGAAAACATCTCAAACTTCGTCTGATTCGGCCGCTATTCGTTTGTAGACGCTCTATATCCCGAAAACGTGTGGCGCTGCGAATACCGCCGAATTCGTGCACGAGAGAACCGTCTCTCGGAGAAAATCGCTCCAGAATACTGGTCGGTTCAACAGTCACGACCGCTCCTCAGCGGTGATGAGGAGCGGTCGGAGAGAAAAGACGAAGCAAATCAGCCGATTCAGACAGTGATGCCTCTCACGAGGGGCAAGCACGGCGTGGATTTCACAGCAATGCGCTCACCTCCCGGCGAAGGAACGCACGAAACCGCGGGGCCATCCGGCGGGCGACCTGCGGAGCCTCGCTGCTGACAAAGGATATGACGCGAAAGCCTTCCGTGACGAACTCCGTCAAAACGGTATCCGCCCGTTGATCAAACACCGCCTGTTTAACTCACTCGGTCACGATCACAACGCCCGCATGGACAGTGATCGGTATCACCAACGATTCATGTCTGAAACCGTCTTCTCAAGCATCAAGCGCACGCTCGGCGGTGCCGTGCGTGCGCGAAGTTGAGTGGCTTGAGTTCCGTGAAATCATTCTCAAAGCCACCGTCTACAACCTTCGCCGGAGCGTCCGATATCCGTAAAATGTAGCGCAGTGTATCGAAACTACAGAGTCAAACCAGTATATATTTGTGAACAGATTATAAATGTAAAGCGCCCTCCAGATGACTGCTATCGAAACCACAAAGCTGACCAAGCGGTATGATGAGGAAACAGCGCTTGATGAGTTTAATCTCCGCGTAGAACGTGGAGAGGTGTTTGGTTTCCTCGGCCCGAACGGGGCGGGGAAATCGACGACCATCGACGTTTTCCTAGATTTCATCCGGCCGACCGAGGGGCGCGCTGTCGTTACAGACCATGACCCACAGCAAACCCCTCGAAAGGTAAGACAGAACATCGGTGTTCTTCCGGACGAGTACAGCCTATACGACTCGCTTACTGGAATAGAACACATCGAACTGGCCAAAGATTTGCATGGAAGCGAGGAAGACACTGATGCACTCCTCTCCCGTGTTGGACTGGCTGATGCCGGTGACCAGGCAGCCGGGAGTTACTCGAAAGGCATGGCGCAGCGACTGGCGTTCGGGATGGCACTCGTTGGTGACCCCGACGTACTCATTCTCGATGAACCATCAGCAGGCATCGACCCGAATGGCCTCCAAGACATGCGAGAGATAATCCGAGCGGAAGCCGAAGCTGGAACAACGGTTTTCTTTTCGACCCACATCCTCGAACAGGTCGAAGCAGTCTGTGATCGCGTTGCAATCATCAACGACGGCGAACTCGTCGCCGTCGATACTATCTCTGGCCTTCGAGATACCTTCGACGAGCGATCGACGTTGACTCTTTCAATTGACGGCACGCCGACGGGGCTCGAACTGGGCAACCTCAACGGTGTCAGCGATGTCGAATACACTGACGGGACTCTCAATGTCCAGCTTCGTAATCCCCAGCAGAAATCCACCGTCATCGCGCAAGTTGAAGCCTCCGGCGTATCCGTAACCAACATCGAAATCGAGGAAGCGTCACTGGCTGATTTGTTTAGTCAGCTCACAACCGGAGGGGATTCGGAATGAGTTCGCTGACAACAATCGCGCAGAAAGATTTCAAAGATTCACTGCGTACTCGATCGATCTGGGTGATTGCCGGGGCGATGACGATTCTCAGTCTGTCGCACATCCTGGCGTTTCTATCCACCCCGATTGCGAATCAGCATACGCAACCGTTCATTCTTGCAGTCGCTCAGTTCACGCTCTGGCTGCCACTCGCGGCGATCGGCATCGGGTTCAAATCTATTGTTGGCGAACGAACCTCCGGAAGCATCCGTATACTGCTCGGACAGCCAGGGACCCGTCGTAGTGTCGTCTTTGGCACCTACCTTGGCCGATTACTGATACTAGCAACAACGGTTTTACTTGCCCTCTCAGTCATGGCTGCCGTTGTTGCCCTCGGATTTGGAACCATCGGGTACATCAACGTACTTGGCGGTACAATAGCGCTGCTCCTCTTTGCGTTCGCATGGATCGGTCTTACCGTCGGCGTGTCCAGTTTCGTCGCCAGCGAAACTCGCGCTATCGGTCTTGTAATGGGGATTTATGCAATCGTTGAACCACTCTGGCGGAACCTCATCCTGCGATTGTTCGCGGTTGTCTTCACCGGGACCACACAAACACCGAGTCCAGGGACTGTTTTCTACTCTCTTGAGGAGCCAACGTGGTACCTCTATGTCAATCGGCTGAGCCCAGCTGAAGCGTTCAACGCTGCACGCTACTACATTCCTGACCTCATCGAAGGACTTTGGTACGGAACAACAATCCCCGGGCCGAATCTTCCGAACGTATTCGGTATCTTGGTCTTGATTGGATGGGCAACGATTCCAGTCTATCTTGGATATCGACGATTCGAAGGGGCTGATCTAGGCTAGTCCCTACTATTGTACTGACTCTACTCCGCTACCCATACGTCCAACAGATAGAGTGGTACCCAGGCCATCACCGCCGTTGATCCCAGGATGGTCATCAACCCAGCTACAAAGAACCAATATATAATTCTGACCGGGCTCGCTGCGTGCCAGCCAACGGAGGCAGTCCACTTCACTGAGCTTCGCGCCGACGAATCCGCGCCAGGGACGCCGATTCACGCTGAATACGTCCATATCCACCTCCCACGGTTGGCTGCAGCTGGCTACATCGTGTGGGAGGAACAGAGCCACGAGATTAGCCAGGGTCCACGGTTCGAGGAGATTGAGTCGTTCCCCGAGCTGGTCCAGACTCACAGTGAGTGTCTTCCCAATGGCTGGGTGTAACGCGTCGGTCGCGAGTACGGACCGACCGTCGCTCGTCGACGGAGTTCGTCGACGGCTCACCTTCCAGGAGCGGCCAGCCACGCAGGCGTTGGTCCTGGTGTTACTGCTGTGGTTCGGCGTCCAGCTTGGGACGCTGTATCTCGGCTGGACGGTCGCACAGTGGCAGTGGGTGTTCACGACGGACTCGTTCCCGGCACTCTCACCGGGACTTGTCCTCGCATCCATCTCGCATGACCCCGCGAATGTGACGCATATACTCGGGAATGTCACCTTGTTCTGGCTGTTCGCCGGCGAGAGTGAGCAACATCTGAGTGGCGTCGAGGTCCTGGGCTTCTTCGTCGCAACGGCGCTGGTGTCGGTGACGGTCGGCTCGGCGGTGACGGGTGACAGTATGCTGGGCGCCAGTGGCGGTGTACTGGCGTTCGTCGGGTTCTACGGAGCACACCTCTTGGTCACACATCGAGGCGGGCTGGCGCTGGACACGAGCGATTATGGGCCGCTGGACGAAGGGGCACTGCGTGCATACTGGCAGAGTGCACTGTTGCTGTTCCCGCCAGAGTTCCTTCTGTTTACGCTCGGGCAGTACGCTGGTGTCGTACCAGCTGGTCGGGTGGCTGTGATCGGCCACCTCGTTGGGTTGGTGCTCGGTGTCGGGTATGGGGTGGGGCGAGCTAGATTCAGGAGATAGGCGGGCACTGAGTCTCAAAACCCACTCCCACAGGCCGGACACGTGGGTTCACCACCGTCCGTCGACGGCGCCACGCTGAGCTGGCACTGGTCACACCACAGCCGCCGCTCGTGGGTGCCGTCAGGGTTGTTGTGGGTCATGGGTGGGGCTACGTGTGGCAGGAGCGAGAGCTTCTATTCTGTTAACCAACACAGGCGGCTCAAATTGCATCGCGTGGTGGTTAGTCTACTCCGCCATCTTGCAGCCAGTGCCACACTCTACGTCACCGGCCTACCGACGCGACAGCATTGCTCGTCAGTATAGGCGTGTCACGTGCCTGTGTCTGCGCCGGTTTCGTGAGCGAACTGGGCGAAAAACTGCTCCATGAACGCCCATCGGGATTCCCCAAGACGTCGGCCTGGGGAAGTGTACAGCGCATCCAGCCGTTCGCGCGCCCACTCCCGTAACAGGTCAATATCTGGCCCGTCTGGACGGTCTCCATCGAGTGTGGCCGCATCATCAAGGACAGCATACTGGTCTTCAGCACGCCCGGAGCGCTCACCGACGATACAGGCGAGGCGAACGAGCCCGACAGCGCCAGCCGCGTCGAGCTTGTCAGCGTCGAAGAGCAACTTCGCTTCGAGTGTCGTGGGAGTTGGCGAACTCGACCGGATGCTGTGGGTCCGGAGACAGTGTTCGATGGCGGAGATCTGGTCCGGTGTCACGTCTTCCTCCGCAAGTAGGGTTGTAGCTTCGTTCGCGGCCCACTCGCCGTGGTCGTTGATCTCTCCGAGACGTTCGAGGGGGCGGCCGATGTCGTGCAACCACGCCGCAGCTGTGAGGACGGCTCTGTCGATCGACTCGGAGTGCTGGGCCGCCAGTTGGACCGAGACATCACGGACTCGCTTTGCGTGGAAGATATCGTGTGCTGGGAGGGCCTCTGCATAGTACGGGCGCGATACCTCTCGTATACGGGGGCCAATGCTGGAGGGCATTATTGTCAGGCCGTAGCTGCAGTCCGCTTAGTAGTTCCGAAAGCCCGTGTCTGGCGCTCATCGGGTCGCAGGTACTGTGGTTGATGTTCGAACGACCGACCGGTTACCGGTAGGTTCGGGAAGCGGCGCTTCCGTTACCCAACACAGGTGGCTTCCGACGCGATACTGTTGGGTAAGAATCGGGATAGAACAGTCACCGCAGCATCCACGCCACAGTTGAGACGGTCGACAACGCCATCGCGGGGACGAGCAGGGCGCCGACCAGGACCTCCGCACCCGAAGTCGGTGTCACCACTCAACGAGCGGAAACAGATACGCCTGCTCGACCAGGTGGTACGGCCGTCTCTCGTGGGTCTGCGTCGGCGCGTTCGCGACAAACTCCTGCGGCGCGTAGCCCAGTAGCCGCATATCACTCGAGCCGACACGACTGGCCAGCACGTAGTAGTCAGCGCGGAGTTGGTCGTAGGCGTCGACGGTGAGGGCGGGGTCGGCGCGGTGGCGGCCGACGGTCTTGACGTCGATGGTGGCACCGCGATACCGGAGGTCGACGCCTCCGTCGCCGCCGTCGGCGTAGACCTCGGTGTTCAGGCGGTCGGCGATACCGAGCAACTGGGCCAGTGCGTCTTCACCGAGCAGGTCGGTGAGGTGGTCGTCGGAGGTGCCGGCGGTCGTGTCGGCGATGCGCTGGGCCCACTCGCGGAATGCGTAGCGCCGTTCCTCGGGGATATACGAGTCTTAGGGCGGCGTTGCAACGACAAAGCCGATTTCGTCCATGGAGACACCGACCGATAATGCGTTCTCTGGATCAGTTTCCTCCCATCGATACATGTTCTCCAACCCGGTTCCCGTGCGAATCATCACGTCGAGCGGTTCATTGGACGCGAGATCTGTGTATCCGTGATCGCCGTTTGCCGGAATGGTTGTCGTGTCGTCGACGAGAACCTCGCTATCTTCAACAGTGCGAATGACCGTCGTGATGTCCAGTTCACTATCCGTTTGATTGTTCACGATCAGATGCGGTGCATTCTTTTGTGTAGTATGTGCCACGGCACCACCGATTGCGCCGAGTGCAACACATCCTGTAAGCAGTCCAATCGTCCTTCGCCGCGTGATGGAGGGCATACGTGGCAGGATTCAACAGTAGTACGTATAAAAACGTGGAAGAGTCAAAAATCAGTTTGAATGGGAACGGCTAGTGAAACAGATGGTGCCGGTCACGTCGGTCGTGTTTAGTTTGGAGCATTGTGCCAGCGAGCGAAACTCTGAAGCCAATCTTCAGCTGTCTTCGGTTCAACATGGCTAAAACAGTTTGAAATTAAGGAGCTGCCTACCTGCTCACATCCGCCGTATCGTCGCCACTATTTCTCCCCCGGTCACCCGCCACCGATACCTGTTCCAGACGGCCAGCGTCCACACTCGTTAACCAACATTGTCGCCTTCTGCCGCGTCTTGTTGGTTAGGAAGATGCGCTCTTATGCAGAGCTACGGAAAGACCGTATAGTTACACTGAGCCGACGCTAATTTAGCGATATGGCTTCTGCTCAGTCAGCGTTGACAGCGATTAGTTACCCGAGTACGGCCGACGCGTCCGCATAACCGGCTGGGCGTTCGTAATCGCTACAGGGATGACAGCCATAATCGTGCGGCCCCTCTATGGAGCTATCTGAGACATATTTGAGCCGTCTCCTTGTGGTCCAAGCTGGGGAGAGTAGGAGCTAAACACTGCTGCCCGGCCATACACTAGACCACAATGACATGAGCATCGGTGCACGGGACAGATGGCTATCGCGATCATGTAGATACTTTGTCGTTATTATTCCGGCGACCAACAGCGCCATTACTTCGAGCGTGCCGAACACGAGTTCTTCAAATGTTTCGCCTCCGTAGGCCTGTATGAGAGGGATACTGAAGTAGACGAGTTGAGCACCGCCGCCAAGCAGGAACCACCACGACGGGCGCCAGACGCTGCTGGATTGCCGCACTTGCCGTATGTCCAGTACCAGTCCGGCGAAATATACCGGCGTGTACAGGTGGACCAGCCCAATACAAATGAGCGCCACTGCCCCTGGGAGCAATGGGAGAAACTTCGGAAGTTGCAACGACGATGTTGCAGTACTGACGAGAGCAAACAGGAGAAGACCCACCAACCCAATAGTTGTCAAAAGCGGTTGGATAGCAAGCACGGTGGCCCAAAGCCAGGAGCCGTTCCGCTCACCATCGTCTAGTGAGTCGTTCTGTGCGCCAGTTCTACCCATTCTTGACTAGAATAGGTGATAGTGGATTACTTGGCGGCGTCGGTTTTCGCTGTCAGAACGATGTGCAGAAAGCCCGAAGTCGTCGATAGTTCATATGGAAAACTTCCCGCTCGACAAGCAACGTCGCTTAATACTGAGAGTACAGAATAACGACATATGCCTGTGGACAGCACTCTCGCGGGCACTGTCCTGTTCGGACCTCTCATACTGGGTGTCTACGGAGTTCTGCCCGGAGTAGCCGGTGGGGTCATCGCAACCGCAATCGGGGCGGGCGCGACGATTAGTGGTATTAAGGGTATACGCAACTGGTGGAGATTATCGACCGTCGACGCAGTACCACTTCGTGAGGCTGTCGCGGCCGATGGGTTGGTTCGGATCCAGGGGACCGTTCGCCCGCCTCGGCCGGGCCACACCCTCGTATCACCGATTCGGGGAGAAAAGTGCGTAGCATACGAGTATAACATTACCCGTCAGGTGCAGGGGACCGGGGATCCATCTATTGATGCAGGCATCGGATGCAGTCCATTCATCGTCGCTGATGAGATGGGGGAGATATACGTCGACCCTATGGACGAGAGTCTCTCACTGGACCATGAGATAGACACAGTCACAGGTGCTGAACTATTGGAACAGGTAGACCAAGCAAGACTCGATCTGGAGCCGTCGGCGCACACGGACTCCGGCTTGTTCAATAGTCCAATCGAGCTGGTGGAGGGCACACTCGGTGTCGGCGAAAGGGTACATGTCGTCGGGGAAGCACACACAGCGCCGGAACGAGGGGCCGCAGATGCAGATGCAGTCATGACACCGGAGGAGGGACACCTGATAGTGGCAAACGATGAGCCAGAAAGTGCCGCGTTGAGGACGGGTGCTCGGGGACTCTTCCTGCTTGTTCTCGGCATAGCGTTCAGTGGTATCGGCTTAGTCGCTCTTGGGTCCAATCTCGGCAATCTAGTTGAGATACTACCGGTTGTCGGTAGTGTTTGATTTGTGGAATTGTTAACCCTTTCTGCTGGGTGCAAAGAACGCGTGTCAGTCACGCCGACTGACGCGTAATCTCGTTCGCGATGGTCACAAGGACGGTGATGGAGTTGTGAAAGAACGCGCACTTGCCCACGATTCAGTGCCAGTCGATGTGTCGCAGGCAACCCCGTCGCTACTGCTCGGACTCAAAATGAACTTCTTCGCGTTCCCAAGCAGGAAATCGGGTTTGAGCCGCGGCCGGACGACGGCTTCGAGCGCATCGAGGCTGTCTGGAACCGGTATCAGTGGAGGGTGACCGGCCTAGAGGCTGTGACGACGATGCGGCAGATTTGATTCTGGATAGTAGCGGAATCCCGCATACCTAGCTTTCTGTCAGTATCGGATGTGTTGAGAACCTCTGAATACAGCGCGCGCGCGTCGGTCAGAGCCATCAGAACCGTTTCACGATCAAACCATACTCGTCTCAGCGGCGGGTACGCGAATCCCCGCAACATTTGAACCTCGCGGGAGACGACACGCTCGATGCCCTCCATCATTGATAAAACCGTGTTCGGCGAACCCTCCAGAGGTCTTGCACTGGTCTACCTCTGTGGCGCACTTCTGCTGGCCGGGCAGCAAGGGTACTACGTCATTGTAGAAAGAGCGACACCGTTCTATGCTGGACTGTTTCTGATCGCCGGGATGGCTCTCTTTGGCATTGCCGAGTCCCTGCCGAAACCTCGACGAGGGGCAGCCGGCGTCATGCGACTCACGGCACTCGTCGTGCTGGTGAGCATGCTCGTAATTATGATCGTCACACCCGAACTCCTCACCAACTGAGCGGGGTGATCAATTCGAACTCACTGCTGCAGAACTGGGCTTGTTGGTGGCCTCCCGAGTTTCGCGCTTCCAGTGGAACACCCCGTCCGGTCTAAGCTGCGGATTGAAGAGAGAACTATTGTCTATCTTTCCACAAAAGGGGTTCAACTGGCCGCACTCTGTGAGTGGAGTAGATCTCGAAGTAGGAGCAAGCCGCCGACTGCCGATAGTACACCACCGAGCAACAGTACTAATAGCTGAGTGGGTACTAGAGATATCGACTCTGGAACCGACGGGTTCAGAGCTATCAGTGAACTACCGCAAGCAAGCATTCCAATGACTCTGTTGTTCATCTACTGAATGGATAGCTCGCGGCTATATGTTTTTTGGCAGTAGTTGTATCACCTGTACTCACCGCATTGGAAATCCAGCACCGATTGCAATCCCAGAGCTCATACTAATCACGGTGCCCAAAACGAGGTTGCCTATTGCAACTCCGAGCGCAACCCCAAGTCCTGCTCCAATCACGGTTCCAACGCCCATCCCTGTGTGATTAATATCATCTTCTTTACTGAACCTCATCTGAAATATGTTCTTCTTAGAATAGATGAACACTCCAATGCAATAGTCATACTTACATTGCGACCGCTTAGTCAGCAAACGAGATTGTCGGTCAGACTGACTGTCTGAGGTCGATACGGTCAAACGATGAAAAGGGATCCAATACCGAACAATGCAACGGCTGCTGTGGTGAGGACGAACAGTACATCAATCGCCAAGTCACGTTCAACAGTTAGATACAGTCCAAGACCGACGATTCCTGGTGCCCCGCCCATGACAATTAGAGCACCGCATCCGAGCACCCATGCGACGGTGTGATCGCCATTCGAGGGCGTCATCATGTCTCGTGCTTGTTGTAACCAGTAAGCGAGCAAACTCAACGCGATAATACCGACGAATCCAATCAGCAATAGTGATACCGGGGAGTTGAGGGGGACCATGTGTGTGACGTATCTGCACCACCGAAAAATGTTACAGATATCGATCTATCGCTTGGGTTCAAGTCTGTCGCATTCGTATCGAACGGCCTGAAAACGGACACTGGCGGTCGTATCGTGGATGCTGAAGGAGCGTTGCGATTATTTATACTTTGTGGACGCTCCGCGGTCGTGAAAGTCTACACCGCGGTTATGAGAATAGCAGGGTATGTATCGACTGCAATGCTGAAGCTGATGCCCTCCAAAAGAATCCTCACAGTAGCGTTGTCGGTGCTGCTCATTGCATCTACCGGCGCTATTAGTCCGGCCGCAGCGGCCCCGACACAGGGGGATACTTTGGGTCAAACTGATGTACAGAACCCCACCGACAGCGAAGCGAATCTCACTGCCGAGCAGATACTTGAGACACACGAGGAGCAGTTAGATTCCATTGAAACGTTGTCCTTCACGGTGCATAACAACTATTCCTCGGAGAGTTATTCCTCCTCATCGACCAGTTCGATGTGGATTGACTTTGCCGATGAACAGATGCGTACTGAATCCGAGTCTGCCGATACGATATCTGTGCGGAATGAGACAGCGAGTGTCAGGTACGATGTCGAGGAAAAAACCGTTCGAACTACCAATATTACGTTCTCAGGGGCGGATCCAAGAGACAACGGGTTCTTCCCTTTCGTGTTGAATAACCAAAGCGAGGTGACATATGAAGAGACTGACCTCCTCAACGGAACCGAAACCTATCGACTGGATATCAATCCACAGTACGACTACAGCGACGCCGAGCACGACGTTACGCTCTGGATTAACGCAGAAACGTACATGCCAGTCCAGTACGAGATGTCGGAGGATTCCGACCGCTACAACTCCGAAACGTCGGTCCAGTTCACCAACGTGAGTATTAACGAGACGATTTCCGACGAGCGGTTCAGCATCGATATCCCAGAAGATGCTGAACGACCGGACTACTCAACACCGGATATCGAGTCATATGAGTCCGAGAGCGAGTTGCGACAGAATACGAGCCAGTCCGTTCCTGAGCCGGAACTACCGACCAACTACACGTTCGAGAGTGGCTACGTGAGCGATGGTGAGGACAACTCGTCAGTCTCACTCTCGTACACGGACGGCGACGACGGATCGATAACGCTCTCACAGTCTACCACCAGCGAAGGAGTCAGTAGCTATTACAGCGAGAGCGACGAATTCGAGAACGTGACCGTCGGTGACCACACCGGCTACTACAACGAATTCAACGCTGGCAACTCGAATATGTCTATCCTCGTGTGGAACACTGGCGACCACCAGTACACAATATACGGGTCAGTCTCCCAATCGACGGTGATAGACATCGCCGAATCGATGGTGTAGTAACGACCGCGCCAGCCTTTTTATTTCATGATTGTCGATTGTCGTCCATACTGACGCTGTGTATTGGCTAATCGACTGTTTAAATTCAGTTCTCGTAACCACACAGGCCACGGTATAGCCACGCGACGGTGTCCATCGACGGAAAACTGAAAACTTATTATCCTCAATTCCAGATTTGTCAAGTGGGACTTGGTCCCCGCTCACACACGTCCTCCGACGTGATTGTTTCATCCTCACCGTGTGTGGGGACAGGCCCCACATGCTCCCAGCCGGGCTATGCCCAACCCAGTAATATCCTCCCCTTCCCGACCGAATTACACGGTGAGCAGGCGCAATACCACGGTCTGCGCGCGGTTGATGGGCCTCGATACCGCCAGAGAGTGATGTGTGAGACCGTATTCTCCACGATTAAGCGCACGCTCGGCGACACCATACGTGGGCGAAATTGGTACGGTGAATTTCGTGAACTCGTTTTTGATGTGTGCCGTTCACAACATCAAGCAGTCGCTGAAACCGTGAAATCAAGCTACATCTGGTGATTCACCACAGCCACTGAGACGGGAACTGGTGAATGACTCGCTGGTAGGTCAGATGTATAAAGGTTAGTGACAGTGAGAAGGGATATACGTGAACTACGTTGGTTGATATGGACCATGTCCGTTCGGCCCTGTCACATAAGACTCACGTCCTATATCTCGCACGGATTTCAGAAGATCTCGTCGAACTGGTAGCATTTTTTCGGTTGGTACGCGGTGCTATGCAGCACACGACCTCTTTTCATTTCACCTCTCAAGTTATGAAATAGCTATGGAGACAAGCCTGCGTAATGACTGGCGAGGCTTCAGTTAGAATCCAGACGTGTTTGATAGCCTGTGCAAGATACAGGGGCTAGGGCCCATATCTTGCACTGGTTGGTGTCGATAGTCAAGACATCGTTCCCGTTCTAAAAGTACGACCGTAAATCACCGAATCCAATTTCAACAGAGACAGTCAGTCTGTCGTCAGATGGTCTCAGCAACTAACGCCTCAAGCTTCTCAAGCTCGATATTTCGACCAGAAATCGGAAAAACGACAGTAGCCCCTGTAAGTTCATCTGCACGCTGTCGCATTGCCGCGAGACTCGCTGCACACGCACCTTCCATCGGAATCCGCTCTGCTCTGTAGAGATCACCAACCCCCTGCTTGATGGCGTCTTCACTCACAAGTCGGAAGTCATCGAGACGGTCACGAAGCAGCTGCGTTGTAAGGGCGAACGGCACACGTGTGGCGATTCCCTCGGCAAGAGTCTCCATTCGGTCATGTGGTTCAAGATGGTCGTTCGCCCACGCCCGATACATCGCGGGTGCAGCCTCGGACTGAGCACCGATTACGGTCGCGTCGGTCAGCGCCCCAACTGTGAGACAGTAGCCTGACGCACTGGAGCCACCGCCGACCGGACAGAACAGATAGTCAATGTCAGGCAGTTCTTCGACAACCTCCAGACCAGCTGTGCCCACGCCAGCCACGAGTGCTGGCTCGTTTGCCGAATGCACGTATCGATAGCCGTTCTCGGACGCCAACTTTTCGGCGTGCACGCGGGCATCATCGAAGTCAGTGCCGGAAAACATGACCGTAGCACCGAGACGCTCCATCGCCGCTACCTTTGACTGATTCGCGTCCTCCGGAACCACGATAGTCACGGGGATATCGAACTGGCGTCCGGCGTAGGCGATGGACTGTCCGTGGTTGCCTGTGCTGGCAGCGATTACACCCGGGTCGTGAAAATCGGGGGCGAGGGTCGACAGCAAGTTGATACCACCACGGACTTTGAAGGCACCGGTCGGCAGCGTATCCTCCCGCTTCAAATACACGTCAGCGTCGAACTCGGCAGATAACACTTCACTTCGGACCAATGGTGTTTTGGGGAGGTGCTGACTGACACGGTTGCGGGCGCACAAGACGTCTGTGGTCGTCGGGGAGGTTAGTTCATGGTACGGAAACACAGTTGTTTCATCCGGTGACTCAACTGGGTCGTACTTTGACATGGTTGCCCATATTACGAAATACCTGAAAGACCCACCGCCATCGATCTGCCCACTCGGTTAACCGCGTGCCACTTCAGACTGAACACGTGATGCAGGAGGCGACTGGAAGTACGCCATGGATCCGCTGTCCTCTATATTTCGTACGACATGTCTATCAAGTATCTCATTAGGGCTGTTTGAACGATATGTGAGTCCACTGTACTGAACATCAGGTACTCGCTTGAGAAGGCGGGGAGAAGCACGACCAGTGTACCGCTCCGTAGCGGAGAAGTCGAATAATACGGCGAACAGCGGGGTCAGAGAGTCAGACCTAGTCGGTGAGTCTCTCGAAGACGTAGGTAGGAAACTGTGGATCGATACATCAGCAGGAGTAAGCACTCTCGTCGTCCGAGGCTCACCTTTGACGACGGCTCAAATGAGTTCGCCGTGTGAGTCGATTTGGCACCGTCTACTGCACCCTGCAGATCAAAAGACGGCATGGGCTGGCCTCCTCGTTGGTCGTGCAGGTCGTCCAACAGGATGCTGCCGCGTTTATTGTCCGTACGACGCAGTATCGCGTACCCCTCCCAACGGTCCGGACCCTGTGAGCACCCCGTTGCTGACTCGGAAACACGGTTCCACGTGTTAAGGGCCCGACACGGGAACGTTCACCTATGCGACGACGAACCTACCTCCATCTCGCCGGAGCGCTCGGCGTGACTGGCCTGAGTGGCTGTCTCACTACTGACGACAACAGTTCTGGTGACCCTGGGACTGCGTCCCCTGAACCATCGGAGACTGACTCGCCCACGGAGACTGACTCGCCTACAGAAACGGCCGAGACCGACGACCCAGTCGCGACGATCGAGGCGTACTTCGAGGCCGTCTCGGCCGGTGATGCCGATGCACTCCGCGAGACCGTTCACGACGAGAGCCCGTATGTCCCGACGATCGACGCGGGCGAGGTCACGTTCCCCGACTCGCCGCCGGCATTCGACCCCGATACGGCCGAGACCGTCGAGTCGGACCCGACGCCGGCGCAGATCCGCGAGTTCGAGGCCGCCGGGTTCGTCTTCGACGACGGCGAACTCAACGACGCCTTCTCGGGTCGTTCGGGAGTGCTCGTCGAGGCGGCGTCGGAACCGACGAATCTCTCTATGGGCGAGACGTGGGTGCTGCTCCGCGAGTCCGGGGAGTGGCGGGTGTTCTGGGTTGGGACTCGTCCCGACGTCCCCGACGAGCCCAGCGAGGTCTTTGACCCCGAGATTGTCGACACGGAACACGACGTGGTTGCCGAAGTGGACTGGGAGTACGACCAAGACACCGACGGCGCCGTCTCGAACGTCGAGTGGGCGCAAGTGGTCATGACCGATACGCCGGGCATCAAGGCCGAAGCGATCCGCGTCGAGTCGACCATCGAGGGCTGGGAGACCGAACTCTCCGGCGGCGGCAACGAACCCGACGGCTGGGCCGGAACGTGGGCGAACGTCGCCCTCCACGAGGACGGCGATCAGATCGTGGTGACGGCAATCTCAAACGGGACCGAGACCGTAGTGCACCGCGTCCACTACGAACCCGCGACAGGGAACGAGATCAGCACACCGACCGAGACCGAGTAGGGCCTCCTCCTCACCGACGGCAGCCACGCCGTGGGCCGGCCCGCCCCGTGTGATCTGTGCCGATACTGACTGCTGAATATGGAAGTTCTATGCAGCAAACGGCTATCGTTCTTCCACTCTCAAGTGATGAAATAGGTGTGAGGGCAAGTTGAAGCACACATCCCCCCACAAAGATCTCTATTCCAAAACATCAAAACAAGATAGCTGTGGAAAATGATGTGTGACAGACGAACAGACCGCGCTTCTCGCGCATCTTCGTTCGATTCGAACGGCACTTGTTGCTGTAGCAATTTCAGTTCTCGCAACCGGCCTGATTATCCGCGAAGATCCCTTGGCATTCCCTTTCATCCTGGTTAGCATTGCGGTCTGTCTATACGCTTTTGTTCCACCTCTCATGGATAAATGAACTATTCACAAAGTAACCATATTGGGGCCCGAAGGTAGTACCAATATATATCTAAGTACGTGCGAGTGCTATGGAATATTGAAAGTATCTCTGCGTCAGTCCAACGTTTTGCGAGGTGTGGTCTTCGTGGTTATCGTCGCAAGTGGTGCTGTAATTTTAGCCCGGTTTCCCA
Source organism: Haloarcula sediminis (assembly GCF_035656455.1). Taxonomy (NCBI): domain Archaea; kingdom Methanobacteriati; phylum Methanobacteriota; class Halobacteria; order Halobacteriales; family Haloarculaceae; genus Haloarcula; species Haloarcula sediminis. Next base: position 87,732 of record NZ_JAYMGA010000010.1, read on the forward strand.
CACTTTCACTTGATGGCACCGCCGTCCAGACCTCCATCATACTCAGTTTAGTCAATACTCCGCCACTGATAGAGGGCGAGTGCGACCCCGAACGGGATGACACACCAGAAGATGAGTTCGACGAGCGCAACTGCTGGATGCAGGTACCACACAGGTACGTTCGAGCCATAGGCTGATTGCACGACCACGATATTCGAGAACACGTTCTCCTGCAGATCGCTAATAACGCCGGCCGCTGATGCCGCCGAATTCGGGACCCCGAGAATCGGGTTTGTAACGACATTGAACAGTCGGAGCGGTGGGAGCCAGCGTACGAACACGAATATCGGATTGTCCGGTGGAGCGAACCCGCTGACACTCGTACCAGTGACAGCACCGTAGAGTGCGTTCGATATCGGGAACCACGCAAAATGAAGCCCGGTGAACACGAGAATCACCGTCCCAGCAACGGATTGGCTCCGTATGACTGTCGAGATTGCAACGCCGAGTCCAGTCATACAGCCTACAAAGACGAGAGTAACCGCCAGGAAGCCAGCAAGCGTACCAAGGGGAACCAGTCCGTAACGAGGGATTGCAACGAGACAGGTCCCAAGAACGGCACCGACGACCGGAACAGCGAACGCGCTCGCACGGCCGATAACGAGACCGACAAGGGTATGTGTCCGTGAGACCGCGGTGCTTGCGGTCACCCGGATGCTCCCAGTATCGCGTTCGCGTGTGACCGTCCGGAAAGTGCCAAAGAGGATACCGACACCGCCCAGCAAAGCGATAGGCGTTTGAAGCCCGGCCAGCGGGACATGAGCACCAAGTGAGTCCTGAACGAGTGTGGTCGGGGAGAGGCTCAAAACGCCAGCAACGAGAACGAGAACGCCGAGCGCCCACACGCCAGGTGTTCGAACAAGACGACGGAACTCGCGGCGAGCCACTGGCTGCCACGACCCAGGGAGTGAATCAACGACACCGTTCTGGCCGGGTATCCATTTGAATTGAAACCGGCCCAACAGGAGGTGTGACGGGGATAGATTCCGGAGCTTCTGAAGAATTCCCGTCCCGCTGGCTGGGGCGAGATCATTCCATCGAAAGACCGCTGTACCGCCACTCAGAGCTATCGCCGGCCACGCAGAGGCGATTATAAGGGCAGTCCATAGAGGAATCACTGGACCCGTCGATGTGGCCTGCCCAGATCTTCTGAGAGCATCGGAGACCTGGGAAACCGCACTCGCGGGCCCGACAGGCACGCCGAGAAGCCAGTCGGTGAGGACGTAGTACGCGCTCGGAAGCGAGAGCCACTTTGCGGCCTCGAAGGGTGCCGGATTTGCCATCTGGTTGCCCGGTCCGGAGCCGGTTACAAACTGCCAGAGGAATGGGAGCGTGAGGGAGTTCCAGAAACCACCGAGAAAGAGCGTTACACCGAAGACGATTACGGCAGCACGAGCCGTTGACGAACTCGCAGCCGACAGCCCCACTGTCACCCCGACCCATGCAAACACATAGCCGAGGGAAATGAGTAGCAGTCCGACCAGTAGTGGGACCGAGAAACGGCCATACTGGAAGACATCGGAGCCGACGACGACGATGGTTCCAGCGACAATTGGGACGGCGAGAGCTGCGCTACGGCCGAGTGTTTTGCCGAGAACGAATTGACGTCGAGTAAGCTGGGTCCCGATAAGTACCCGAGCAGTTCCGTTCTCACGTTCGCCGATAATCGATCGAAAGCCGAGTGCGGCCGCAGCGAATGGCACGGAGACCGCAACGGCAACTTGGGCATCTACGAACACGACTGCATCACCGAGAACCTGGACAACGTCTGCGTCCGGTTGCGTCGGCAATCCGCTCACCAGGATGAAGCTCAACCCGATAATCCACGGCGTCTTCCCGCGGAGATATCGCCGGAATTCGGTACGCATGACGGAGGTGGAGGGCATCGATACTGGGTCATGATTGTATTGATGTAATACTCCCGAAACAGGTCACTGCGACTTCGCTTCTATACGGATGATGTTTAATAAAAATAGATTTGAAAAGGACAGTCGTTCCAAATATTTTTACAGGTATTCTACGAATCGAAGGTATGGTCCTCCAGAACGATATTCCGATGTTACAGTCGGCGAGTAGCCCCCTCCAAGTGCGATGACTGCTATCAAAACGTCAGGGCTCACAAAACGCTACGATGGGCAACCCGCTGTTTCCGACCTCGATCTCTCTGTTGAGGACGGTGAGGTGTACGGGTTTCTCGGCCCGAACGGCGCTGGCAAATCGACGACTATCGATATGCTGATGGATTACACGCGACCCTCTACAGGAACTGCAATCGTTCTCGGGATGGATGCCCGTCAGGAGGCCAGTACAATTCACGCACGGACTGGTATTCTCCCCGACCAGTTCGGGGTCTATGATTCGCTTTCCGGTCGCGAACACGTCGAATACATCCTCGATGCGAACGACGCGAGCGGTGATCCCGGGACGGTTCTCGAGCGTGTCGGTCTTGGTGACGCAGTTGACCAGCGCGCTGGTGGCTATTCGAAAGGGATGCGCCAACGTCTCGGTCTCGCGATGGCGATTGCTGGTGAGCCAGATCTGCTCATTCTAGACGAACCCTTCTCCGGGCTCGACCCCTACGGAGTACGGCTCGTGCGGGAGGTCGTCACTGCCGAACGAGAGCGAGGGGCGACCGTCTTCTTCTCGAGTCACGTTCTCGATCAAGTCGAACGAGTCTGTGACCGGGTAGGTCTGCTTGCAGAGGGCCGCCTTATCGCTGAGGGCACACCGAAAGAACTCCGTGATATGGCCGGCATCGAAAGTCATCTTCGAATCGAGACTGATGCCGACGACACTGTACTAACGGCTATCCGGGAACTCGACGGAGTCGAGCGTGTGTCCCATGCGGATGGAGAGATCGTCGTTACATGCCCCCGCGACCGCCGCTATCGTATTTTTGAAGTGCTTGAGGGGTCCGGAGCGACTATCGCTTCGTTCGACGTCGAACAAGGAACCATCGAGGATGCGTTCGTCGAAATGACAAACAGACAAACAAACTAATCAACATCTGTGCAGTGGTTGGCGACAGGACAGACACTGATGACATCCTCCCCGCGGTGAACAGTAGACGCCGAATCAAATCGAGACCGGAAGAGGGCAGTTTCCTTCGACAGCTCAGTTGAGGCGATTCCAAAACAGAAACTCACAGAACAGAACCGGAAGACCGAGGGACCGCCGCCGAGCGGCGGTCCCGAGCGTTGCCACTCAGTTGGGGCGTTCTGACCGGTCGTTCCGGTCGGTGTGACTCAGCCGCTATCCGTAGTCCGTTGGGAGGACGAACAGCCGGAAGATTCGGGTCGAGAGGGGCGGTTTCTTCGGAATCGTTCCATTCGAGAGGAGGACGTTCGCCAACACCCACAGGTTGTACAGAGAGACCGCGACCAGGAAGTAGAACAATCTGACCGAGAACGTCGACGACGACGTTCTCGGCAAGAAGTCGCCGATCTGCCGATACGATGTCTCAATGCCCCAGCGGCGGCGGAACGCTGCCGCGTACGCTCTGGCTGTCTCTGGCTCTACGTCGAGGTTCGTCACGAACCAGACGTGTTCGTCCTTGCTCGTTCGATGAGGCACGGCAAAGACAGTAACGTCGACTGACGCTGTCGGTGGCCGCTTTCGCTGCATCTAATAGGCATCGACGACCGTCTCAGCGCCGACGCTGAGACGGTCTTTCATCCCCTTACTCGGCCGCGCACGGACGATGTACCCCACGTCCAACCGGTCTAATTCTGCAACAACGTGAACCTGGTAGAAGCCTCGATCGAGGTAGACGTGTCTGATCGAGACGTATCGACGCGCTTCAACGATAAGTGAGCGAACGGCTTCCTGCTTCGCACGGAAGCCGTTCGCATCCATCGGGAGCACAGCAAGAGTGAACCGAACACCAGGAGCGACGATACAGAGCGTCGCAAAGCAGTAGGCTCGGTTCGTTCCGAGGTCAGGGTAGGTGATGAGGACGTGGTCTGTGTCGGCTGAGCCGTAGAACCGCCACTCGTGGAGGTCGATTGCGACGTCGACACAAGAAGGAAGCAACCGGAGTGACTGGAGGGCCTGAAAGAGGCGGTCGCGGACGCCATCGAACTGGGCGCCGATGGCGTCCGCGTCAAGCTGTCGAAGGTGGTAGAGCAGTGATTTCGCGAGTGGATTCCGAGCCGGCGACGTAACGTCGACCGGCTCGGACCGATCCAGTTGGACGGCCTTGCCGCCCGTGTTGGCGAACTCTTGATCGAAAGCGATTCGAGAGAGGACTTCGAGCAAGTCCTCTCTCGTGTAGGTTCCACATGGTTTGATCCCGAAGTCTAATGCCGGGTAAACGAGTGTCGAGGCTGCACGACAGACCTGTTTTGCCTCGGTTGTCTCGACCATGCCGAGAGCTACGAGTCGAGCAGTGAGTTAGGTTCGGCAACTACTGTGAAGGCCGGGATTCTCTCGCTGAATCAGATAGTGTTAATTATTTAACTCATATTTCGAAGTTTCGTTTCCTACTTCTCTCCTCTCCTCTGGACACCGTTAGGACGACGATCGAACACGTCAAGAATCGGGTCGGGATCCTCTAGGTGTGGAAGCCACAACTCCTGATCAGCACACTCGATGACGACCGTCGACGTATCGAGCAACCTGTGAAGTCGACCACGTTCGACACGCAGGTCGCTTTCATCCCACGCCTCAATCCGCCATAGTCCCGTCCGGAACAGTCGGTCGTGCGCGACGATCTCGTCCTCCGAGATCCGGTACTCGACGCCGCCGTACCGCAACCAGTATTCGATTGTGAGAAGCCCTATTGGAACGATGAGGCTGACGCTGACAAGGGCGAGAACAATGTCCCAGACGCGCCCTATCACGAACAGCAGAGAAATGAGAAGGAGAAATCCGCCGACGCCCAACGCACCCGGATGGCGTCGGACGTTCTCTGTCGAAATTCCACCGGTCAATCGTCCCAAGAGCGTCGGTCGAAGCCGCTCGTTCACAGCACGTACTGAATCGATCGATTCACGCGGTGGTGGTTCGTACGCCCATCCGAGTTCGAAGGACGATGCCTTGTCGAAGTCAGCAAGCCGCTCGCGGTACAGTCCCCCGAGATCGAAGCTGAACTTCACGAGGACAATTCCGACTAAGATTGGGAGTCCGATGACTGTCGGATCGACAGCCGTGATGGGATCGTCGGATGCAACCGAGTCCGCAGCGAGTCCAATGAACGTTGCCGTGAATAACCCGCCGACACCGATTACTGCCGCGCGCATGAAAATCCCTTGAACCGCTGTCTGGGCGCTGTGATCGCGGTATCCGCCTCGGTGAAAATACTCGAGAAGCGTTGAGGCTCCTTCGCTGAGAAAGATTCCGAATGCGGAGATCATCACTATCTCCAACGCGTCCGAGTCAGGGGTTTCAGGACCGATCACACCGACAGTCGTGACACCTGCAAAGAACCAGACGAGTGTGAGAATAGGGATGGCAACGACGAGGACAGGTAGCGTCGAGAACCGAATACCAAGGTCGGTGAACGGGACCGGGATTGCGGTGCGCTTGCTCGCTAGCGCGCCTCCGATCAGCGGATCGGAATCGAACTCCGACGGTCTGCCGGCAAACACTGCTTTGACGAGCGCCCAAAACGAGAGAATTCCGAGTTCGAACCAGTAGAGGAAGACCAGCGCAACGAGATCCCACCCGAGAGCGACGACCCCGGCGAGTGGCAGCACGTTCGCAACGATAACGGCTATCGTTTCGGGTGAAGGGCTGTAGCACTGTGCGTTTTCGAAGGGGACCATCCACCGAATATGCCGGCCGACCGAGACAAATATGTGGTGAAATCTGTACCGTCCGTGGATGGTCGTATCGTCTTCTCGACAGAAACGGCTATGCTACGATGATCGCGTACAGCACGACACAGAGACCGATGACTGTCACGAGACCCCGTACGAGTAAGACGACGCCGTTCTCCGCTCCACTCACCTCAGCGAACATAACAGCCGCAAAAACCCCTACCGTTAGGAAACCGATGCCGATGGCAAGTGCCCGCATCTTCGTAGAGCCATTGCGTCGGTACCCACGATAGGCCAGCGTAGCGACGAACAGGCCAACGACGGCAGTCACGCCGCGAGCTACCGATACCATACTGAGCGGTTCCATCGCCAGCAAACTCTCTACTATCACTGCATCCCACCTCCGTACACCACCCACAGGATCGTCCCCAGCCCGAATAGTTCACAGCCACTGACGAGTATCGACCGATCGACAGCCCCGATGTCAGTCACCGTCGGTAACCCGACGCGAAGCAACTCAGGAACCGTAATCAGGAAGATGAGACCGACTGCGAGCCAAAGCATCCCGCGATGAGACGGTCCTCGACGGTAACCACGAACCAGAACGACGGCGGTAGTCAGCGAGAGTACTACAGAGACCACGGAAAGGACGAGCACGCCGAGTGCGATGAACGGATCAGCTCCAGTCGCATCCAACTGTAAGAGAAACATCTCAGGACAACCCCTCGAATAGATCTGTGAATCGGTCTGCAGGATCGGTTGTCGAGCGCGTCACTGCTACTTCGTAGCCCCCATCAGCGAACGTGACGGTAACAGTCTCGACTGTAGCTGTATACCGCTTGTAGTGGTGCCCGTCGGGGTCAAGTTCCTGCTGTTCGGTCACAAGATCTGCTTCCTGTAACCGGTTAAGACGACGGTACGCCGTCGCATCGGACATCTCACAGGCCGTACAGAGTTCATCGACTGACATCGATTCAAGTGTGAGGTGAGCGAGGATCGCCCGGGCATACTCGTCGTCGAGTACCGCCAAGACAGCATCCTCGTCCTCATCCATGTGTATGCCAGACCCCGGTAATAGTAAAAAACCCGCCACAACTTCTGGGTCAGAAGCCGTGCCTGGGATGCTACTTGTACCCGTCCTCTTGAGTCGTATATGTCGTTACGATCGACGATTGACCGTATCCTCCCGACCACCCTCCACCAGAGGGTCTTCCAACTCCTCTGGCCGGTCTGGAACACTGAACAACACCGATTGCGTGCGCCACTTCGTGCGCTACTGCCGGCCCTGCTGACCTTCATTCTCCTCGGAATCCTTCAGACTGCGATCCGAGCCAGGTTCGAGCACCCCGTCCGGGAAGTCCTTGAACTGACTGGCATTGGCGTCATTCTCATCGGTGCAATTCTCCTCAGTGCACGAGTCATTGACCGACACCCGGTGAGTGAATTCGGGCTCTCGCTCGACCGAGAGTGGTGGCACTCATTCGCTGTTGGTGGAATCATCGCCACCGCAATCAACGGTGGGGCACTCGTAGTGTCACTCAGTGCTGGATGGGCTACGTTCGTGGGCGTGATGCGCGGGTCCGGCGATCTACCGTTCGTACCTGCGATGGTGGTCGTATTCGCGTATATCGCCCTCGCGGCTACGTGGGAAGAGTTCATCTTCCGTGGTGCGATGTTGAAGAACCTTGCCGAGGGATCAAACAGGTTTGTTCCCCAGTGGATAGCCGTTGGCCTCGCAGTAACTCTCAGCACGCTCATGTTTGCGTTTCTACACGGCGGAAAAATAACGAATCCCAGCCACTACGGGTACTACCTAATTGCTGGACTCGTACTGAGTGGCGTGTACGTGCTAACCGGTGAACTCGCACTCAGCATCGGCTTTCACGTGTTCTATAATTTCACACAAAGCGCGATATTCGGACTGGGACATTCACAGCAGACGCCGGAGCTCCTCGCCGTTGACATCGTCGGCCCATCGCGCTGGGTCGGAGAAGAGGGATTCGTCTTTGTCGCCTTCGCCATCCTCGGCGGCCTGGTACTGATCGCGTATATTCACTGGCGTGATGGATCACTCGAACTGGACGATCGCGTGACCAGCTACGCCGGACGGTAACTGACTCGATTCAATACCAATGCCAACCGCATTCCCTTACCGCACTCCTGTTGATCACGCGCCGCATGAACGGACGAACATCATTGTTGACGACGAGCAACCAAGTGACGTACTCCAGACGGTCTCCTCAGATACCGCACAGCAGATACTGACGACGCTTGACGGCGAACCAGCAACAACTTCAGACATCTCTGAGGCTATCGACACATCCATCCAGAACGCCAAGTATCACCTAAATCGCCTCTGCGAGGCTGACCTTGTCGAAGCCGTCGATACGTGGTACTCTAGAAAGGAGGTGAAATGACGGTATACGGACTCCCTGTGGAAGAAAGTCGTTCAGTTTGGAGACACCATCCCAGAGACGCGGCGGTGAGTCATCGGTGACCGGAATTTATCGGGTAGAAGTGACTGACTCAGCGTAATGGTCCTCGGACTCATTCTCCCAAGCTTAATCGGATTCATGTTTGTGATGATTGCTGCCTATGCTGGGGCACTCCGGGCGTTAGAAGTCTACTTCGATCCTGAGCAAAACCGCATCTTCCTCTCGGATGACTATGAGCCACCGGATGGACAGTAATCCTACTGTACTGACTGGAACTAGTTCAGACAGATCATCTGCTGAAGATTTCAACAGAACCGGCCGTTTGTTCTTTGACACCAGAAAAATCATCTCCCACTTCTCACAGTATTCTCGTCAATCCTCTTCTTGCATCCGTCTTTAGCTAAGAGAGGAATCACGTGACAGCAGCGGCTTATCGAGGCTACTTTTCGAGAGGAATGAGGAGGAGAAGTCTGTGCACAACCCTCGCTCCTCATCGAGAATCATGCGTCGGCTCACTACACTGTTTCCCTCCGAGTTCCTTGAAGAGCACGCCTAGAAACTCGGCGTGGTCGAGCGAGAGGGCAAGCTTTAGATTTCTGTCCTCGTGTGGGCGCTCGTGTTCGGCTTCGCCGCAGGCGAGAGCCGAACACTCGCAGGGTTCAGACGCAGTTACAACTCGACGGCCGACGAGACGGTCTCTCCTGGTGGCTTCTATCAGCGGTTGACGCCGACGTTAGCAGAGTACCTCCGCGACCTCGTCGAGGCCGCGCTCAACGAGGTCGCTGTTCCCAATGCTGTTGACGCTGATATCGACCGATTCAGGGATGTGATGATCGCTGATGGAACGGTGTTGCGGTTGCACGAGTTCCTCTCTGGTGAGTTTCAAGCCAATCAAGAGGAGCAGGCTGGAGCGACACCATCGGCTTGTCGATTTCCACGGTTCGGTCATATGACCACATCCGTTGAGAGTTCTCGAACGGCTGTGGCCACGATACGTCAAAGAACCTGAGGACGAGTGGCTCATCGTCATTGTCTTTTGCGAGCGCCCTTCCCAGGCGCTCGCGAAAATCCTCCTCTGCATCAGACGGTTGCCGCGAATCCATAGGCCGTGGCTTGGCGTACTGCATTCCGTCCGCGCGGAGAATGCGTGCTAAGTGATCACGGTTGTAGGAGACGCCGTAGCGCTCCCACAGGAGGTCGTCGATCTCTCGTGGTGTCCACGGTTGGCCTTCCTCAAGGAGAGCGAAGAATTCCTCGAACTGCTCAGGCGAGAGCTTCGCGGGGCGACCGCCCGCGAAGCTCGGTCGAAGTCCATCGATATCCGCATCATTCCAATTGGAGAGCCACCGATCGCCAGTATCACGGGAGACGCCAACACGTCGAGCGGCTACCTTCGTCGCATCACCGAAATAGAGGTTCTTCATGAAACAGAGCCGCCGGATGAGACGCGTCTCATCCGCTTTCTGGGCGTTTATTGAGTGCTTCGTCGAGTCGCTCTTCCGACAAATGCCTCACCACTTCTTTCCGACGACTTGCCGCCATTGCTGGTAATTACGCTCTCTGAAAGCTCAAACATTGCGCTGACCACTCTCGTGGTATAGCCGTTCGAACTTCGTTTCATCAATTTGGGTAAAACATGTTCATAGAAGTGAGTAGACCAGTGGTTCTGTAGTTTCTTTTTCACCCTGCCTGAGAGATATTTCAGAGGCGAAAACAGCATCTCTTGCTCATGTTCAGTATTTTCTCTAAACACGTTATTACCCAAGTTATTGACTTTTCGAAACTCTGACGTAAATAACTTACAAGAATAATTGATAATAATCCGATAGAGGCCATTTAGAAAAGTTAAAAATCATCGACGACCTTTTCTACGGTGCCGTCACTCTCTAAATCTTGCACGCCAACCGGGGATAATATCAGTAGACTGAAAATTATTTCAGCGGAATAAGCAAGCGCCCCGATTTTCAGAATATCGTCGATGTCTGACGCAAATTGATACTCCGTCCCGTCCAATCTCGACTATGTTTGGGACGAGCGATTCGGAAGCTCCCAGCGGGATGCGAGCGATGATTCGATGTGCCGAGTGTGATAGTCCACTTGCTGGGGTTGACACAATCGGTCAGCAGGCATCTGTCGAGACAGATATTGATGCATGTCCCGACCATCCAAACGCATCGTATGTCCTAGCCGTTGAGGAACTGTGAGGTAAATGGATAGTATCAACACCGCTGTTCCGCTGACCAATAGGCGGCCTGAACCTACGGTTCCACAACGAACCAGCAACCGATCGTTAGAGCAGGTACCGACAATCAGAGCCCCGTCGCGACAGCTCCCTCAACGCGCCTCTGAAATGCCAACGAGTACATCGGCATCAACAGTGATCCACGCCGCCGTCGTATCATCCTCGAGTTGATTCGAAACGAACGTTACCATGTTCGATTCTTGATCGGAGAGCAGATCGAGTTGCGGTGAGTCTGGCAGTTCATCGGGGTGCTGAGCTTGGTCGGCAATCCAAGGGACATTCTCATCCCGGACAACAGGAGCGGTCATACCCGAGACACCGAGTGCCAAGCGTATAATACCGAACACAACGTTTCCAACTTTGAAACAGCTGGTAGTGTCAGTTGGTCCAGCGATGTTGATAATCGTGTTTCAGGGTTTGAAACACTCAGTGGGGGTTGATTACTTACCGGCCGGTATGTGTAGTTAGCCGCCGGTCGGAGGCGGTCCCCGAAAAGTATCCGACCTGCCTGCCCACCACCCCACCCTCCCATTTGGAGGCGGCCGAGTGTTCGCTCCATGCCACCCTGACAGGTCCTGACTGGCCGCCTCCTGCCCTCCATACTTTCCCCCTCTCAGCTGGACGTCTCCGAGTACGGTAATCAATGAGATGCACACATGTAGACGGCAATTGTGGGTGTCCTTTCTGCGGTGGCTGCCGAGAATATAAGTGACACAGCTTTTCGAGAGACCGTAGAAAGGACTTGGTTCTCAATGTTTCACTCACTTGCCTCAAGAAATGCCTCGGCGGACACGAATTCGGTATAGAGCTGCATAAAATCCTCCGCAAACAGCTGTTCAAGCGGTATTTCATTCGGCACATTCATGCAGAGGCCCGACTGTTCTGGATTCTCCTTGAACTCGTTGGGATCGATTTCCATAACAGCATATTGCAAGGTCCAGAGTATACATATGGACAACTCGGTGCTTCTTGACTAATCGTCGTTATTGAACTCGCTTACATCAGTGAAGACACCGACGACGGGCAGACTCACACCACGTACAGCCCCGGTGACGAGACTGTATACCTGAACGCGCTCGCCGACGACTGGGACGAACCACGCCACGACGCATCAGGACCGTCCTCCACGAGCACGGCCACCACGTATCCAATCCGACTGAAGATGGCCACGACCCGGACTGTTACCACACCGTCGAGAAACTGAGCGGCGACGTCATTTAGGATCTACAGGAAAGACTAGGCGGCTTGTATTAAGACGGATCAGATCTCTGTTGTCTTCTATGGAGATAGATATTTTAGCTGGAATAAGGTCGAGATTAGTCTAACAAATTACTGTTTATATAGCCAGCCATGATCATTATATCGACAACCTTGTTCTCCATCTCGAAAATTGAAGCCGGAATATGTTTTGTAATCTCCACCAATACTATCATGTGTGGATACGCGTGTTGCTTAAGTCATGACCCCTGTTGGGATCTATGTGAATATGCTCTGGGCTGTTCTTGAAAGTATTCTGTCAAATATAAATACGATAATTTCTGCGATCGGCACGTTCGCATCTGCCACACTTGCGTATTTTACGTACAATGTATATCAAGAGCAGAATAATTTGATCGAGGATCAAGTTGAGGCTGCGAAACAGGCTCAGTCGGCGTCACTTCAAACACTTGGTGTCCGTGCTGGGGGTATTAATACACTATATGTGATTGCTAAGAATTCCGGCGGAGGTGCAGCGAAAAATCTTCAGGGTGTCGTTGAGTTCAGAGCCTATTCTGATCTTGGCATTACCACGAAGTCATTCGTTCATGAAGCTGTAAGGCAGGCTGCCTCCACTAATGATGACGACGGTGATTGGATCCCATCGGAAGGCAATCAAATAGCAGCCGGTGAGTCCGAAGTTGTACTCCGAGTAGAGTGCTCGGGACAAATAGAAGGTGATAATGACGAAATCCTTGGCTTCCCGAAAGTCGTTCGAATATTTGTTTCCGAATTAAAAATAAAGCAATTACAGCAGTTCAGAGACAATCTGACGGAAGATCAGTTGAGTGAGATAGCTGAAACATGGGATAGTTCTCTTTCAACGATACAAGATAGTAGCGATGAGGAGTTAGATGGGCTTGCCTCCAATTTTACTGTGGAACAGTTGCGCACGATCGCGACGACTGCTATAGAAGATTATCCTGAACTAAGTGACGACTTTTGCTTGGATCATCGCCTACGATTAGTCGTTAAGCTAGCATATGGTGACGTCAATGAGAGCTATGAAACGAATGTCGTTGATCTAACGTTCCCGATACAGGAGAATCAGTCTCTCGCTGACATCGTTTCTGATGAGTTCCGAACACAACGTATTGAAGATGATCCGGAAGGTTATGCACTTCAGGAAAGCGGATAAGATTGATTTTTAGATCTTGCAACGTTGATGGAGTTTGTGAGGTTTACTGAGAACTGATACAGTGCGTTAGAATTGCTGAGCGGGAAGATATCACGATCTGATAGACCTGTAGCACACGAACGCTATCAGTTGTGTCTACCGGTAGCAATAGTTTAATGCCCGGGAAGAGGCCTTCCAATAGTGAACACTTGTGCGACACGCTGACCGAGCCACCTCACTCACGGATGCGGATTTATCTCCTCAAGTTAAAGCACTCATCACCGGGACAGTATATAATCAGCAGATCCGAGAATACCAAGAACCAGGTAAAGGAAATCCAACGGTAGCTTCACTTCGATATGCGAATAAAGACCGGACTCGGCCGAAACGACGCCACTATTCATATTTTGAATCCGATTATGACTACCTTGATATCCCTACGTTTTTGGAGTTACTAGGCTTTGACGACGAGGAGAAAACTCTCCGGTTCCAGCTTGAAAGTTGGAGGTCAGTCAGAAAGGCGCATGAAGCTGTAAAGGAGACGAATAACGATCAGGGTTTGGTTCTATCTGCTCCGACAGGATTTGGAAAAACAGCTGGATTTTCGGGCGAAATCCTCCGGACCATAGCTGACACATCGGAGGCTGCAAACGCTGCAATCTTTGTTTACCCAAGTCGTGCGTTGCTTCGCGATCAGCTCAGTACGGCTTTAGAAAGATCTACGAACTTAGCTGAGATGGATGGGTTCGAACAGCCGTCAATTGGTGTATGGTCTGGCGATATTCCATTTAACCGGTGGCAGGTACTTGATGGAAGCAACGATATCACAGCGAATCAGTCTGGACCTCGTGGGTCTGATCAAGCTCTCAGCATTATCCGCCATTGGGATGACGATAGGGGCGACTCAAATCTCTACGTCGGAGAAGCTGAGACAGACGAACACCTTCCATATTGGGCCGAGAGTGACGAGTCGGATTATGAAGTTTACACCGCTAACGAGGACGTGGTGTTTACTTCAGAGGATCTGATTCTTCACCGCAATGGATTCCGATATGTTACCGATGAACTTGATCGGCCTCGACTTCTGTTTACGACGCTTGAATCGCTGGAAAATATCGGGATGAAACCGCACTATAGTATCGTGGCGACATCTGATTTCTTTGTCTTTGACGAAATACATCAGTATACTGGAATAAGGGGAGCACATGCAGCTAATATCGTCGAGAACATACGCTGGGTTCGCGATCAACATGACGAGTCTGACCATAATGCGGTGTATATTGGGGCCAGCGCCACTGTCGCCGAACCAGCGGAATTCACACGCGATCTCTTCGGGTTCGAATCGACGGAGGCCGTAGACTATATACGACCTTTCCCAGAGGATATTGATGACAACAATGAGGATAAACAGCATTTCTACTTTCTCCTAACTCCTGACGGAGAGAACGCCCCTGGTGTCGCTTCACAGTATATTCAACAGGCCCTCCTCACAGGGCATTCATTTCTCTCTAAAAAAGAAGAGGAGGCTCGTTCCAAACTTCTGACTTTCATCGATAGTACAAGTCAAGTGAATAGACTAACCCAGCAGATTATCGACGCTAAAAGCAAAAATCTCTATCAAAAACATATAGATATCGAGAATGGTGACTGGAGAGAGATGGCGGATATGGCCAACCGCGATTTCGGGGATTTCAAAGACCCGGTAGCGATCCATGCTGATTCGGACACGAGTTTATCAGAGGTCGCTGATGCAGACTTGGTCAATTCGACGAGTTTTCTTGAGATAGGTGTCGATATTGGTGATCTAGAGTATATTGGCCAGTATCGACCGCCACAAGATCTTACGACGTTCATGCAACGGGCCGGACGGGGTGGACGATCCAAGGGAGACGATTCCCACATTCAAGTATTTCTGTCTAGTTATGCTGGAGATGAAAATTTCTTCTACCGAGCTGATCGCTTCTTAAATGGAGATATTCATACACCACTGAATACAGACAACAGCGTTGTTAACTGGATCCACAACCAGTTTAGAGCCGCCTTCAAAGCAGTAGACACAATCCAAGAGGAGTACGGTTCTAACTGGTCAAATACTGCTCATGAGTCAGCGACTGTGCAACGGCTCTTTGTAGATGAGCTTGGATATGAGCGATTCCACTACTTCTTAACCGACCCAGATAGTGCTCTGCGGGAGCTAGTTGAGGCCTCCGGCCCAGCGGGAATGTTATATAAAAAGCGTGAACGAGTTGAAGAAGTTCGAGATATACTCAACGAACAAAAAAGCGAGGTGAAAAATGAACTTCGAGAGAAATCAAAGCTTCTCGCACCAACTGATGATCCCGACAAAGATATCCCGGATGCTACCTCTGAGAAACTCCGCGAGCTCGCTGATCAAGCACTTGCGAATATTACGACCGCTTCCGAGATTATCGAAGCAGAGTCCCTTGGAGAAAAAATAGATAAGGAACAATTATCTGATACTCGTGGCCAATTAGAGTTATTTGAGGAACAAGAATTTAATGAGCAGGTTGAGATTCTTAATCAGGCGGTAGACACTTTAGGTCAGATCTGGTTCCAACTTAGATCCGACATTCGTGATACAAAGTATGAGGATCAAATGTATGATAACGATGATGTTCGTGAACTTGAGGAAGCCGCTGATTTTCTTGCTAGTGGGAATCTTGAACCGCTTATTGATGAACGCGATAAGATTAACCATCTCCTTCGCTCGTTGGAAGGGATCGACTCCTATCTTGATGTAAGGGAGCTTGGGACAGCACACGGGAGCCTGTCAGCGTATAAAGGTTTGCTTCAAAGTGCCTACTTCTTTAATCGAGCTTGGCAGATCGAAGAGAATGAATATGAACACTCAGTCCGGATCGGGGAGGCCTACCGCGATGATCCGGAAGCAGAGTTCTGGTACGTGCCGGATGATTATTTCGAGAATGCTGGCCGGTACTTTACGCTAATCGAAGCACGTGAGAATGATGCAGGTGAACAAGTTATCGGTGAGGCATCGGTTGATAATTTGTTTAAGAAGTATGTACCCTACAAGACGGAGTATCTTGATGAAGGCGAGCTCCAAGCATTCCGCCCGGAGATAACCACGAACGCCGAAGGAGCAACTGAACTGAAATTATCTGAAGAATCTACCTTCGAACACAAAGGTGTAGAAATCCCTGAGCAGATTGAACTAACCGAAATTCGGGACTACAGCGGTGAAGAGGCAGATGGCATCTATGCACTCAATCCAGCGAACTATCAGCTACTGAGTCCAGATGAAGTTGATGATCTTGGCGTAGACCCACTTTTTGCCAAACTGTTTGCTAGGGCAGATATCCGAACTAATGTTGAACATAAGACGGACACTCCTGAATTCCAGATCGGGAATCTCTGGGCCGGTCCGGTTGATGGTGAAGCTCTCCTCGAAGCAGTTACTCTCGAAATCACGGCATATGAGCGGCAAGCTGCGGATTTCGTACCAAATAAAGACCGCGAAATTCCTGACCAAAGATTTGTCTCGGACACAGACTTCGGATTCGTTTTAGAGACAACAGGAATTACCTGGGATTTGTCAAGTTTCTTAACGGACCTCTTTGAGACTGAAGTTGGGCAAGCTGCTCTTGAAGAGGCTAAAAAACATAAGGAGTTTGCCGCCGTCAATGAGGAAACATCTGCACTGGTAACAGCTGCTCATTTCCTCACGCTACTTGTGGCCGACGTCACTGGAGCAGGGACACAGCTTCTCCTCTACGGAATCGATAAGGAAAATCAGCGTGTCCATGTCTTTGACCAAACTCAGGGGGGGCAAGGGATTATCGAGTTGTTCTATGAGGAGATGGAACGGAACCCGACCGCTGTTATCGATTCAGTCTATCGTCTGGTTCACAATAGCCAGATTCTGAACGATGATATGTGGGGCCATGAGAATTCTCCCTCTGGATATAACCGCTTACCCTGGGAAATCATTCGCGATGAAGTCTCTATTGACGCCCTTCAAGACCGGGACAGTACGGTTACTCGAGAAGAATGTCTTGAAGAGATTGCGGATATCGTTCAGAACGTACAAAATATCGACTTTGAACCGTCTCTTGAGCGTATTGCTGAAGAAACTGCTTCTACTATTGAACGTATACATTACCTCTCAGATGAAGCCGATGTTGATGCTGAACGAATCTATGAACTGAAACATATCCTCTCGAAGAAACGGAGAGAAGGAGCATCCAGCGATCAGATTCCACAGCCTGTCCTCTCTGAGTTTGAGGACGTGTTCTCTGATGAGGCACTTGATCGGGAAACCATACGGAACTTGTTATATCCGCCTGATATGGATAGTTGTAAGGCGAATCTCCAGTTAGAGTCAACTATCGTTGATGCGGATCAATCAGAGGCTCTTAGCTACGCATTGTTGGCCCACTTAACGGGACACGTTATTGGGACGTTACCCGTCGAAGAGCGAGATCAACTCCACGAACAGGGCCGTTTCTGGGGGCGTGTCACTGATAGTAACGTTGAGTACCTTAGCTGGAGTGATGATGTATGAGTTCGCCAGAGGCCCACGACAGCTGTAGTATGCCTCGGCAGGACTCTGAAGCACGCTTTATTGGAGAAGCACACGATCTTGGAGAAGAATCCATCGCAATTGCTACTACTGAAATTGACGATCTCCGTGTCTCGGTAGGACCCCGTGGTGCTCGACTTGACCTACGTGATATTTCAGATGACATCGAAGTCGAGATTTTCGCTCCGAGCGAGGTGATAGAGTCTGGGAAACTCAATCACTTAGAGGATGAGGTTACCCTCACTCGGTGTACTTCGATTCCAACACGAATTATTGCGCGTGAGCGACGGGTCTACATCAAAAGCGGAGCTCTGAACGGGGATCGTTCGGCAGTCATCGAGACGACTAGAACACATATGTGCTTCCATAAAGAACCCAAACCATCAACTTTTTTAGAAAATATGCTGGATTTAGATAGGTGAGCGAGACGTACTAATATACAGAGATTCTATAGGCCCACACTGAGTTCTTCTTCGACGTAGGTGTCGGCGTCGGAGTAGGTATTGGTGACGATTTTGCAGAGTTCGCGGTTGACGAGAAGGCCGCGTCTGGTGATGTTGGCGGAGCCGGCGTAGACCCAGTCGGCGGTGATGACGGCTTTGGCGTGGAGGTCAGGGACGTCAACGATCTCGGCGTTCCGTTCAACTCGGGATTTGATATAGTCGTTGTGGGCTTCGTTGCCATTGATGAGAAAGGTGATGTCGGTGTCGGTGAGTTCGGCGACTGCTTCGGAGAGCAAAAGTTCTCGGCTGGATGTCTGATCGTTCACCGGAAATCGGAGTTCGACATCACTCAGCCATGGCGAGACGAGGACGACCCTGTCAGCATGGATCAGGGTGTACCCGATGAAGTAGGCAAGTTCGTTAGAAGGTAAAGTAAATGCTCGTGTCATTGATTTCTCCTGCAGGGACTTGCTCACGGTCAAACATTTCATCGACAGCGTCGTCGGCGTCCACGAAGTCGACGAGGTGGTGGCGGAGTTCCTGCAACAAGACGTGGCTTAGGACTTCCTCTTGGTCGTGGCCAGAGATGCATTCCCCCGTATGCAGATTTTCGACACAGCCGTCGATATCCGGGGAGAAGAACAGTGACTCGACACGGGACAGCTCATCTAGGTCGATGTTAAGTGCATCAACGCGTCCCTCGGGGAACGCGTCAGCGCCGTCCAGCTGGGCGCCGGCCACGGTTTGCTTCACGGTGTAGGCGTCGCGGAGCGGGATGTTTTCCTCGTCGCTGAGTTGGGCAGCCCGGTCATAAGTCGACAGCACCTCCTGCACCACTTCACCCCGGATCTCGGGGAAAACCATGTCGAGCTGCTCGTCGAGATGTGTCTCGATACAGCGTTGGACAGCGTCTTCATCGACGCCTTGCTCGGGCAGGTCGTCGACGAAATCGGGGTCGGCCCAGAGTTGTTCGTTGATGACCTGCGTGTTGTAGGTGATGCGGACCAGGGATTCGAGCAGGTTGCCGGGATCGTTCTCCAGTTCATCGTAGACGAGGTCCACGATCCCTTGGCCGCCTTCCGTCCGTTCGAAGATGAACACGATTCCTTCCTCAGGGTCCAGGCCGTAGAACAGCATGGATGGATTGACACCACCGACATCCGCGACTAGGTGAAGGAAGAAGTGGGCGGCTGTATGGTACGCTAATTCATCGACCGGGACTTCGTCCAGGTTCTTGTACCGGGCGACGTCAGCGATGAGGTCCTCGTTGTCCTCGACGTAGGCGACGAAGTCGGTGAGGTCATAGATCAGGCCGCGTGTCTTCAGGTCGAAGCCGAGCGGCGTCTCTGGGCTGTCGATTTCGCGTTGGATGCGGTCGTCACCGGTGAACTGGATGCCCATGTCGCCCATCGGCCGGGCCGGTGTGATGTCGAGAGAGACACCTTCCAGGGTGACTTGGCCGCGCAGCCCTGCGAGCGCGAGACTGCCGGTCACGTCCTCGGCGTCGGTGTCGCGGGCGACGGTCCTGACCTGCGGTTCGGCGTGGACCTTGCCCCACGCAATCTCGTTGTGCCGTACGCACCGTTGATCGTCAAGCAGGGTAAGGCACTGCGGGCAGTAGGCCACGATGTTGAGTGCGCGTTGCCCGGTGACGTCAGGGATCTCTGAGAGCTGGATGGAGTCCGGTATCAGCATCCCGTTCCGCCGGTCGCCGGGGATGTCGCTGAAGTCGAACCGAACCTCATTGCCTGTCGGCTGTTCCCCGTAGTTCTCGACTTCGGTCGGCGGGAGTAAAACGTGGAGATTGGTGGATTCGTTTTGGAATTCGCTGCGGTACGGTGCGTGGGAGTGGACAAGGCTATCGATGGTTTCCTCGTTGTCGTCGAACCCGTCGGGGCCAATCACGGTGAAGAACTGACCGCTGCTGTCGAAGTACGATGGCGGCACGTACCAGATCTCGTCGCTGTAGGTGCGGTCGGTGACCTGGAGATAGCGGTGTAGGTAGTAGGCCGCACGGAGCAAGTGCTTCACGTAGTGGAGGCTCATGTGCGGCCGGTTAACCCGGCTTTCAGGGTCTCGTTCGAGATCACGGTACTCTCCAAGTTGGTCGAGGACCCGGCGCAGGTAGTATATTTGGTAGCGTTCGTCGATGTTCTCCTCGAGCCGGCCGTCACCGGCGATCGAACTCAGGATGTCGACAGCGTTACTGAGATCGGTTATCCGGTCAAGGGAGACCTCTTCAGGCCGGTCATCGATGTGGATGTTGACCTGTGCGCGGAGCCCGGTGAGGTTGCCCACTGCCGAAATGATCCTGCCGAAGAGTTGTTCATACCGTTCGACGCGTTCAGTCTCAGCACCGCGGTAGCCGTCACGGGCCTCCTCACGTAGCTCCTCGAACTCGTCGCGGAGCTCGTCAAGCTCGTCACCGAGGTCAGAGGCGTCGCTGCTGTCGACGTGGTCTTGGTACTGGTCGGCAATGTCGACATAGTGGCTGATGACTTCGAGGGTTCGTTGCCGGACTTCGTCGACGTACTGTTCGAAGGCGTTGTCGCTGCGAGTGATTTCACCGCTGTCGATATTGATCAGGTCATCGACCTCCGCGAACTCCTCTTCCAGCTCGGTTTCGCGTTCGTTGAGGATATCGCGGAAGGATTCAATCCCCGCCTCCGTGGTCAGCGGCTCTACGGTATCGTCGATGTCGAATTCGGCAAGGAGGAACTCACTGGGATTGAGAAGCAACTGGTAGAACTCCTGGTACTGCTTGTCCTGGGTAAGGAACTCTTCGAGGAAGATTTCTTCTTCGCCGCGACGGATGCGGCGGTTTTCGATGTCGCTGGCCCGGGTGTAGTAGGTGTTGAGAGTGGTGTGGATCCACTCGATAACGTCGTTGTCGGGTTTGAGCGGGGTTCGGAGTTCGGAACTTAGGAAGCGGTCCGCCCGGTAGAACATGTTGGCGTCGTTCGTCAGGTTGGAGAGGAAGACGAAGATGTGTGCGTCCATCCCTTCTTCCCGGGCAGCGCGACCAGTACGCTGGACGAAGGAGGACAGGTTCTGTGGGGTCCGGTACTGGGTAACGTGCTTGATCTCACCGATGTCGATTCCGACTTCGAGGAACGAGGTAGAGAGGAAGATATCGCTGTCAGCAGCATCTTCCGCGTCGAACCCGATCTGGGAGTAGACCGGGAGGAAGTCGAGGGCACGGTCCTCGATGAAGTCGTAGCCCATGGCGTCGGCGATGTCGGCCCAGTCTGCTTCTGGATTTGTCGGTTGCTGGCCGCGCCGCGACCGATCAGTATGGTGGTGCCACAAGGGCGGTTCGCCTTGGCTGTCGCCGCGTTCGGCATCGTCGAGCTGGGCTTTCTTCTGATTGACCTGGCTGATACTGTCAATGAACGACAGGGCTTTACCCTCGTTGCCGTCGGTGTCGCGGAGGAGGCCGTGGCCAATCAACAGCAGTTGCTGGATCATCATGGAGGAGGCGCCCGGCCCATCCTCCGGTGAAAGCAGGAAGTAGTAGTGCTCCTTGTCGTTGTGGTCTTGTTTGAGGTCGGATTCAGGGACGTCGACCGTGGCTAAATGGCCGGAGGGGAAGTCGAACAGTTTCCGGATGAACCGGTCGGCGTTGTCAATCGTAGCGCTCGCCCCGACCCAGAGCAGGGGTTGGTCCGTGATGTCGTTGATATTGTCAATTATCTTGGCCGCGTGCGCGCCACGCAACCGAGTATACAGGTGGACCTCGTCCAGGACGAATGTGTCCACGTCGTCGATGATGTCGTAGTTCGGTTTGAGCGCGAAGAGTTCCAGCGATTCCAACGTGGTCAACAGGATGTCCGGGGTTTCCCCATTCTTGATCCGCTGCCGGCTCAAGACGAGTTCGTTGTTGCTGAAGCTGTGGGTGTCCTCCGCCTCGCAGCGAATGGTGTAGGAGTTCGAACTCCCGTCATAGGTGAACGCGTTCGTCGTGTTTTCGTCGCCGCACCAGCAGTGTGCCAGTTGGAACGTTTCCTGTCCGTTCTCGGATTCGAAGTAGTCATCACGGACATCGTCGACGCTGTAGGGCATACCACCCATGTAGACACCGACGGAGAGCGGTGCCTGCTCACCGGCGGGACGCATGGAGTGTACGTGTTTCAAGATGCGGCCGAGCTGGTCTTGGAGAAGTGCCCGCCGTGGATAGACAATAACCGTGGTATCCTGCTCACCGTTCCTCAACTGTTGGTACAGCGGGCCGAGAAACGCCTCTGTCTTCCCGAACCCGGTCGGAGCCGACAAGATAGCGGCATGGGGCTGTCCCGTGTCGTGCCGTTGCTGGTGGAAGTCGTTGATCAGCTGCCAGCTGTCAACCTGAAAGTCGAGAGGGTCAAAGTCAAAAATATCGAGAATGTCATCGACGAACGGGTCGTCGCCGTCGTACGGTGTGGACAGCCGGCGTTTCTGCTCTTCGCTAGTGTATTTGATTGCGTCGGTCACCGGGTCGCCGTCGTGATCGGTACCGAGTAGCTGGCGATTGAACAACATCCCGCGGACCAAGGGACGGACCTCCGCTGGGATCCGGTCAGGGTTCGTTGTATGGTCGCTATATTGCATCAGTGGCGAGGTGGACGATCCGCCAGGCAGTTGGAGAGAGTGTCATCGATTCGTATGCTGAAGAAATACAGTGGTCTATTTGAATAACTTTGCCTCTTGACGGATACCTCGCCGTCCGCCCAACAACGGGGGGCTGGGTCGGGGAATTGACGCAAAGTCTTATTGATGGGTCGACGTTTTCACCCTTATACGTCAATGCCATCTCCGCTGAACGCGTTTACCACCGCCACGGATCGCGCCTCCGAGATCACGTGGTGGAATCGGAAACTTACCAAGCTCAACCGTATTTCAGGCGTCACCAACGCTACCTCTTTCGTCTCCGACAAACTGGTGGATACCAAGGGCCCGTATCTCGAATTTGTTTCACCGCCAGCCACAGCAGAGCGGACAGCCACCGAGTTACTGGACCAGTACGGCTACGATGATCTAGTTGTTGACGCCGTCGTCGACGAGTTGTTCGGCGGGGACCGCACCGGGTCGCTCTATCAGCACCAGGCAGACACGATTGAGGCCATCGAGACGGATCCCAACGACAACATCTTGGCTGTGCCGACAGCGACCGGGAAGACGGAGTCGTTCTTCCTCCCAGTACTCAATGACTGTGTGGCGACGGACGACGACGGGTTGAAAGCGATCGTCATCTACCCAATGAAGACGCTGGGTGTCGACCAGCTCAATCGGTTCCTCCGCTATATCGACACAGTGAACCAAGAACTGCCACGCGAAGACCGCGTCACCATCGGGATCTGGGACCGGGATACGCCGGCAGCTGTCGGACCGCGTGACTTCGACCTAGATATCGGTGCCAACGTCCGCGGCCTAGAATGTCCACGTACGCAGGACGATTTACGGGTAACCAGCGATGGAACACCGGGCAGCGAAGACTGGACGTATCCGTGGCTCAAGATCACCCGGGAACAGATCCGGGACGGGGTCGACATCCTCCTGACGAACCCGGAAGCGCTCGACTATATGTTCGTCAGCAACAACGAGGCCACCCGTGACATCCTGGGGCAGGGTCCGGACAAAAGCCCGGTCCAACACTTAGTCTTCGACGAAGCCCACGTATGGAGCGGGATCTCAGGGTCCAGTATCGGGCTGCTCACTCGCCGGCTTAAACAGTTTTACAACTCGCACGACCCGCAGGTCACGCTGGTCTCCGCCACCATCGAGAACCCCAGCGACCTAGCATCCGTCTTGACGGGGACGGATCGAGACGACGTCAACGAGCTCGGATTCAGCGCCCGCGACTTCCCAGTTACCGGGACAACTGATTTCGACCGGTTTGCGGAGTGCTCACTCCGCGACATCGTGGAAACACTCGTCCTCACCGAACGCCACGTCGTTGATCGGGAGACATTCTGCGACAGCTATCCACAGTTGACCGGTGCCGTCACCACATTGGAGGAGATCGGACTCTTGTCAGGTCCAGACCCGTTGTCCGTGCCGGATCAGCACCGTGACTGGGTGTTCACCCCAATCGCTGACAGCATCGACACCGAACAGGAAGACGAGACCGCGAAAGCGGTCCAGAACAGTGGGGCAGCGCCCGGGATCGGCGCCGAGGAGCTGGATACCTTAACGGAACAGGTGGTAGAACACGGTGATCTCGGCGGCAGATGGTTCCAGTTTATCCGTGACACGGTTCCGGAAGTCGCGACTGTTGCATCGTGGTTCATGGACGAGTCCACTACCGAGGTCGAATTCGAGCACTATGCTGACCTCGTGAACCGGCTTGAGGAAGCAGGTGCGTCGAATCCAGATGAAGCCGTGTCAGCTTTGCTTGCCTTGGGGCGGGCAGCCGGGATGGTGACGGCGAAGTACCACATGTTCGCCAAACCGCCGCGGAAGGTCTACTGGTGCCAGACATGTGAGGAAGTGACCCGGGGCCGGTCCTGTCCGGAGGGCCACCAGACACGAGAGCTCCGGTTCTGCCGCACCTGTCACCACCCATTCGTTGAATCCGACACCGAAAACGAGGATGAGGACGACGAGGTGTTTCGACCGGTCTACGGCGGTGGGACGAACGGTCCGTGTCCTGGGTGTACGACGTCGCGTCTCCGGTTGACCGATATCACGGTACCGACACCTACCTTGCTCTCGTTCATGTTGACATCGCTGTGCCGGTCGATGCCGTCCGAGAAGACGTTGGTCTTCTCTGATTCACGGTCGACAGCTGAGTCGGTCAGCAACGAGATTATCGGGACGGAGTATGGGTTGACCGCTGAGACGCTGTACGTGAAGTATTTGATCGAGGAAGGTGGACGGGCTGAGGCCCGGTCACTGTTTTACCCGGTGTTAGATACCCTGCGGGAGAAATACTGGCAGCCGCTGCGGCAGAACACTCCGGACCGGGAAACAGATGCGAACGATATCCTCGTTGAGCTGTGGAACGAGATAGAGCCGAAAGCACGGCTATCCCAGTGTCAGCATCTCCGTGAAGCAGTGCTTGTCACCCCTGCCTGGGTCTACACCTGTCCCGATCCGAAGACCGCAGCGATCGGCCACGAGGTGTTCAATCTCTTCGTCAGCCGGTTCCCGCCCCAGTTCCAGAAACACGGGATCAAGTTCCAGGGGTACACCAGGGAGCGATTGGTCAACAAGCTTGAGTCCGAGACACGATTCACCGAACAGGAAATCGACGAGGTTGTCGATGACGTGTTGCAGGGCTTGCTGGACGGCGACGTCCTTGAACTCAAAACGTGGGACGACATCCGCAATACGATTCTCAACGTGGGGAAGGATGAAGCAACTGAGGACGACGTCTTCGAGTACATCGAAGACCAGATCGACGATTTGGAAGCACGTGACGGCTACAGTGATGTCGGCGGCGGCATCTTCATCGTCCACGACTACGCGAGTAAGACCGCCCTTCAACTGGTTCCCCAGGTAACGTTCTGCGACGACTGTTACACGGCGTCACCTGTCCCCCGTGACGGTGATAGCCTTTCCTACTGCCCGACCTGCGGCAATACGGTCGACGTCCACCAACGGTTCCGTGTTGAGGACAACGGTTCGATGACCCTCCTCGGCTGGGCAGACGTCGAGACAGACTGGGAGTACCCGGTCGACCACTGGGGCCACGACATCCTTGCACCCCTTATCCCGAGTGAAGGGCCGCCGGTACCGCGCGACAAGGTTGAGACGATGGAGTTGGACTTCATCACGGTCGGAATCCACAAAGGGGACGTCCCATCGACACTGCGGAGCGCCATCGAGGAAGGGTTCCGGAAATCGGATCCGGACGTCAACATCGTCAGCGCGACCCCGACGATGGAACTCGGCGTGGACATCGGCACCCTGGATTCAGTTGCCCAGGTCGGGATACCGCCAACCTTGACCAACTACGTGCAACGGAGTGGCCGCACCGGGCGAACACGCGGCAGCGAATCCCTGGTAGCCACCACGGTCCGCGGCACCCATCCTGTCGACGCACACTACTACGACGACCTGGACCGGTTCTTCGGTAGCTTCGACCCTGTCCGTGACCCGGACCCGTTCGACTTCGACGAAGTCCTGGCTGGCCACGTCGTGACCGAGGTCGTCGCCTATCTCGCCCGCAACCCGCATCCCAGCGACACGTTCGAGGAGACCTACCAGATTGATCAGTCGGTCGACTCGGTTGCCGAGTTCGCCGACCGGGTAGAAGCGAATCTTGACGAGCTACGCACCTTCGTCCGCGACGACGTGATGGACCGGTTGCGGGACCATATCGAGGCAGTGTTCGGGCAACGCGGCTTGGAGGTCCTCGACGCTGTCTTCAATAGTGACGGCCCGGTGAGCTTCCGGCAACGGACACAGCAAACCTGTGGCCAGCTCCGCAGCTTCAGTGACAGCACCGACCTCGACGACGTGCGTGACGGAAATGACCGCCTGGATTTCTGGCTTAACCGGCTGGGCTACTTAGCGAACTACCGCGAGTTCGGCCAACAGTTCCCTGTCCAGTTCGAGGGCAGCAGTGAAAGCATCTCGTTCCAAGGTGACGGCCGCCTCTACGACTTCTACCCCGGTGAGGAAAATGAGCGAGGGGCAGTGATGACCCTGTACGGCTCAACCTACCTAGTGTCGGACGTCGAAGGCACGCAGGAACCGTTGCAGACGGTGGCGATCTGTACCAACGAGGACTGTACCCGGCCGTTCGAAAGCTACCGGACAGCAGCAGAGCAGTGCCCACACTGCGGCAGCCCGTTAGACGCGATTTCGGTCCACGGTGTCCAGGCAGTCAACTGCCGGAAAGCCCGCCAGTTCGAAGATCAGTACAGTACCTCGCCTATCATGACGACACACGTCACGAGCCGTGGCGAAACAACTGCAGGCGAAGAAGCCACGGTATTCGGCCTTCCCTGCCACGTCGCGGTCGGCGGCTACGAGGTGATCGACTTCATCCCGGTGTTCGAACGTCGGCACACGATGGGATCCGGGAAAGAGATCAAACGGTCTGAAGCACGGATCCCTGACAGCGACGAGGGTGATGCTCGGTACGCGCCTGTTGGGAAAGAGTACGCCACACAGGGAATCTGTCTCACGTTTGACCAGACAACGGTGGCTGATCGCCTTCCGGATAAGGCGTTGGAGCAGGAAGACGAGGCGGTGTGGCCCCAACTGTTCATCAGCTTGGAACAAGCGTTGACGAAAGCGGTCGCCGTCGAAACCCAGAGTGACCAAGACGATTTCCGCGTGAAGGTGACAGACACCGGCGACGAAGTCCGTGTCTACATCGTCGACAACCGGCAGGGTGGCAACGGGATTGCGACACAGGTTGACCGGCACTTGGATGCTGTCGTCGACGAGGTCCGAAATGTGGTTGACTGTGACGAGTGTAGCGGCTACTGTGAGAACTGCCTCCTGATCGAGCGGACACCGGCCACCTATCTCGACAACAACTTGCTGAACAGGACGCTGCTCGCGGAGGCATTAGGACAAACACCATGACCGTCGTTCCCCAATTACCGCTGATGAGGCAGTATCGATGAAGTGGGAGACGCTCCAATCGTTCCTCTCTCAGCAGGGCGTGTTCCTCATCCACGACACGACCGAGCAACGGTCGCAGTTCGGCCTGCTCCGCTGTCTCCCCGCGCTCGATCGTCTCGGTGTAGAGGAGTTCACGTATCCCTGGCGGTGGCGACAGCTTCAGAGCGGCGATGGACGGGGCTTGTTCTCCTATGAGTACAGCTTGCTCCAGAATATCGAGTACGAGGACCAAGTGTTGGCGGCCTTGACGACACAGTACTACGAGGATGAGACACAGCACTCGATCGGCGGCCTGATCAACCGGTGGCAGGAGAGAGGGACGATGGTCGTCGTTGCGGACGAGAAACAGTTCCAAACCCAGCAAGGGCTGCGCCCGCTCTACCACGAACCCTTCGCCATCGCACAGCGCCCCTACGACGATGTGTATGATGCCGTGAGCCAGTGGTACAACGACCAGGGATTGGATTTTCCGCTTACCGATACACGGAACGTCTTCCTCCAAGACAACGCCATCCTGTATGAACGTGTAGCGGGTGAGACCGTGACGCAGACGACCGAACTCTTCTCCCTGTTGAACGATGCACCATACCTCCCACTGTACGACGCGATTGCAGCCGCGTTCCAAAGTGACGACGGGCCTGGCACCAGTCCCAAGAAGGATGACGCGTTGCAGAACCTGGCCTCATGGCTGCGTCGCCGTATCGAATGGGACTCCTCGACAGCCATGTCGGTGGTCCGTTCCCTAAATTCGACGGTCGCGGAGAATACGCGGGCGTTCGATCCAGCCGCTGTCGCCCAAGATGCGTCGATGAGCGATGCGCGGCGCGAAGCACGCAACCTTGATTCAACTCCTATAGGGCAAACTTACAAAGCGTGGCTACAACGGAGTCCATAATGCCAGATCCTGACCAGGGATATCTTCTCAACACCATCCAGAATCCCAGGTCACTCAAACCGGTCTACGAATCAGTCAACCGCGGCAATACGACTGACGACGAAATTGTCGACGATACCGGGCTGAGTGATGCTGCCGTCGATGAAGGGGCAAAAGGGTTACAGCGGTTAGGGCTGCTTGATTCCAAAGACGAAGAGTACACCGTCCGTGACTACACGTGGTCGACAGACGACGAGACACTGGACTTCCAGTTGACCGCGTTAGAACATCTCGCGTCATCTCTCACACCGCCTGAATGGGGGAAGCAAGCCGTCTTCCACTTGAACTACGCGTACCTCATTAAGGAAGACTACCAGCGGATCAACGACAACGACGAAGCAGTCAGGAAGCAGATGGACCGCTGGGAACGCGATACCTTGGAATACTACCCGACGTACCGTGGTGACCGGATCGACCTGAACCCCAACAAGATGGAAAACTGGGGACGCCTCGCCACCTACCTAGGCCTGCTCCACCAGTACGAGACACACGAATTCACCGTCTACCCCGACCCGTCACTCATCTACCACTCGATCGAACGGGCACATGACGCCGCTGGCCGAATGGTCGACGGCAACCCCGTCATCGAGGTACCGGCGTATCTGGACTGGCTGTCGAACAACCTGCTCTACCTTCCAGACGACACTGGCGGTGTGCCCGCCATCCTCAGCCGTTCCCTCTACCAACTGATGAACGAGGAACGGATCCGGCTAGCAGAGATTGGTGATCAAGGTGCTGTCGCCTTCGACCGGATGCCGACGCACGACCGCCGCGAACAATCAGCGAACTCCATCGTTATCACATCATGAGTAGCGAAACTACATCCTCCCCTCCCGACGATCTGTTCTGCCCACACTTCCACGAAAAGGACGAGTCCGACCTGCGCAGCCTGTTCAGCCGGGTTGCTGCTGTCCGCGCCGAGAATCCGGACCTATTCTGGTTTACACATCGCCCGATCGAACTCTTCCAGACCGAAGGCGGTGTTGACGGACCATCGCTGGAAACCGATGAGGAACGAGTCGTCACCGAGGACGATGTCTACCAGGATTTCTCCGGAAGCCGCAACAAGAACTTCGCCGTCGTCATCGAGGGAGAGGTCGGAACCGGGAAATCGGAACTCTGCGTGGCGCTCACCCATCGGTTAGAGAACGACGCTGACCGTCCGATCCTCCGCGTCGACAAAGACACGGACTTGATGTCGATGCTGACGGAGGACATCCCTGACTTCTACCAGAAACACTTTGACGAGACGTTGGAGACCTCGTCCCAGTTCAAGCGGCTTGAAGACGACATTAAACAGCGGCCGCGTATGGTCGCAAGCCAGGCCGTCTACACCGCGTTGCTGGAGATCGGATGGGATGGCTACGAAACCTCGACGACACCGGAGCAAGAGGACGCCATCGTCGAGTTCGTGGCGGAACGGATCCGTGACCGGTTGGTTGAGCCCCGGCGGTACGGCGAAGAACCGAACTTAGTGACCGAGCAGGAATACGAACAGAACAGCTATCTACAGGTCTTCGACGAGGACGCCGACGCCTTTGAGGGGCATCCAGCGGAGAAACTGAGCAGCGGGTTCTGGCAGTCACTACTCGATCAGTACGATACCCCACCGTTAACTGATCTGCTGGAAGAGGTCGGTGAGAAGTTCAAAGAGGAACACGGTGACAAACGGCCAGTCGCTGTCTTCGAGGACTTCTCGATCACCGGGATGCAGGCGCGGCAGCTCCGCAATTTCATGGAACGCGACAACCCCGGTGATAACTGGGATTTCATCGTCGCTGGCACTCGCGATTCAACGGCAGTCCTCCACAAACGGACCGCGGAGGACCGGTTCCGGTTCTACCGGACGAACAAACAGAACTCCAACCAGGTCCTCTTCCTCGACGACGAGACGGCTGTTGACTTCATCCGGCCGTACCTCGGTTACATCAAGCACCACGATGGCAGCGTCCGTTACGACCGGGACGCCGGCGACTTCACCTTGCTGGACCCGGAGCCGGACTCACTGTGCGCGTCGTGTGGTTTATGCGACGACAGCTTCCGCGACTTGTTCCCCTTCAACCAGCAGTTTATCGAACGGATCTACACCGGGCTCGATGAGAGCGAGCAGTCACCCCGTGAACTGATGATCGTCGTCTTCGAGACCGTGCTCGAATACTTCAACGGGACGGCAACGTGTCCCGCCACAGCAAGCCCGTTGAACCACGTGACCAACCGGGTCGCAGCCCACGACGACGTCTACCGGGAAGCCGAAGTCTTCGCCCACGTCGCCAAATGGTACGGCGATACCGACCGATACGACGAGTACATCGCCGTTGACCGGGCCTTCCTCGAAGCATTCGGGCTGCTCCCCGAGAACCCGGCAGCGGACGACCTCCCAGCAAACATTGTACTGCTGGATGACCACGTGAAGATTCCCGGTGTCGAGTACATCCCGCCCGAGGATGAAGAGACGGAGCCGGGTGGAACCGACGAGGAGAACGAAGGTGAGGACGAAACAGATGGAGACGAGGAGGAAACAGAGGAAGACGACGAAGCGGGAGAAGGCGGTGATGGCGGAGGATTGAGCCGTGTTGAACGGATCATCAACGAGCAAAGCGGCTACGTCGACAACTGGTACGCCAACCCGCAGGACGAATCATACATCGAGACGGACGCCTACCTGCGGACAGCGTTCACCGACCTCCTCAATACGTTGACGCAGGACTACTCGCTATGGACGGACTGCGACCTCCGATACAACCTAAGCCGGTCGGATGATCCGTTCGTATATCCCTCTGCGGAGTCCTCGCCTGGCCCGGACCAGCTCGTGCTTGACCCGCAGGATTTC
Source organism: Haloarcula sediminis (assembly GCF_035656455.1). Classification (NCBI taxonomy): domain Archaea; kingdom Methanobacteriati; phylum Methanobacteriota; class Halobacteria; order Halobacteriales; family Haloarculaceae; genus Haloarcula; species Haloarcula sediminis. The sequence continues at coordinate 118,907 of NZ_JAYMGA010000010.1, forward strand.
CAACGATCTGATATCCGTGAACTGCTGAAATACGGGATCCGAAGTGACGAGGCGGATGCGAGCGCCGACGAGCAACGGATCCTCACGTTGGTCGGTGGCCAGTTGACGGAGTACGCCCGGCAGTGGCGGGCCAAGGTCAGAGAGCAGTATATCGAGGATACATCGGTCTACTACAAGTACGATCCACCGTACGGGTTCGACGACTTCATCCTCGCAGCATATGCCTGGATCGTCGTGCTGGACGATCCGTGGCAAGAGGTAACGGCAGCAACCTTGAACGAGCGGTTCGCCGACGGTGAGGACTACGCGTTGGACACCACTTTAGCGACAGCGCTGACCGATGAACTGGCTCCTGAAGCACAGGAGTACATCGATGAGTTCATGCAGTATGCGGAGGCGTTCGACGCACTTGTCGCAGAGCGTGTCGCCGTCAATGACTCGACATTGGACCTGCCTCGTCTCCGTCGGTGGTTCTCCTATCACGACCCCCAGGACGTGTTGAGCCGTCTCCGTGCTGACCCGGACAGGTTGAGTTCGCGTATCCGGTTCGATACCGACACGAAACTGGTCGACATGGTGACCAAGGCGTATCGGATGCAGAAGTCGCTGGATCAGCAGGTAGACCAGCTGCAAGAATTCACAACGGCCCGGACGGCGCAGGATGAACTGGCAGGGACCGACATGGAGCGGATCCACGACAAGGTAGACATTCTAGATAACTATGAGGTAGACCGCACGTTGTACGAGTCGCTGCTACAGTTCGATGCGTACAGCCAGACCGAGGTTGACGAGGTGGTCGCTGCCAGCCACCTGTGTCTCGATACGTTGGGCACGTCAACGCAGGACGCGATCCACAAGATGCTGATCGAGTACAAACTGATGCAGCATGAGGTCATTGAGGCGTTCAACGAGATTGACTTCGAGACAGGTGAGTCGTCGTCGTCATTTGCCCCGTATTTCCAGGAGGTGAGTCAGTACTATGTCGGAAACAAGTGACCAGTCCCCATTTGAGCAAGAGCTAGATACGGTCCACAAACAGTATCTCCGCCAGGACTTGGAGGACCGGTTAGAGGAGGTAGCTACCGAGATGGAAGAAACCATGCTGCAGGCAATCATCGCCAGGGAGTTTCTCGATTTAGAAGTCGAAGTCTCTGACGAGGCTAAGGGGAAGGTACGTGAGGCGAAGGGGTACACCGACGACCGGGATTTTGACAACTTGGACGACCTCATCGATGACGTCGAGGATCAGGTCAGTCAAGAAGCCCGCGAAGTCGAGAACACAATCCAAGAAGAACGGACTGAGGAACGCGACCGAGTCAGGGCGATGCGGAAATTGAACGAGCATGTTGAGGCAGCCGACATGGGCAAACTCAAAGCACTCGAGTCGCTGCTCGACGACTGGGATTGGAAAGCCCACGTCTACACGGATGAAGCCGAGGACTCATTCGTGGCGAAACAAAATGAAGCCCGCGACGTTGCAGCCACTATGTCGACGGCCCTGAAACAGGTGCAGGAGGACCTGCTCGGAAGCTACAGTGGCACCACTCTCGAAGATGTCATGGACCAACTGCTGTCGGACGACTCGCTTTATTTCAACGACCTCAACGAAGAAGAACGTGAGTCACTTACCGGTTCAAGTCTCGCTGACTATCTCGAAATCCGCCTTAGCTGATCCGTTTATTTTTATGCATTTACTACCGATTATACCTATCCAAGCTTAGTACAGGTAGACTCTCCTGTGAGGTACCGAGACTGAGAATCTGGGCTGTAACGAATAATTCCAATAGTGCAGCTGGATATGATTCTCGGCCTGCGATCAATCCATAATCGCAGACGGTGTAGAATTTTGAGCTTGGTCGTCGCTTTGGGCACCCAACTGTGAAACGGCGAGGACCTCAATTTGTCCAGCTTTACCATTTGGTCCTGTGAACCGGATGAGACCACTATCGAAGTCCATCTCAAGATCGTTTCCGAGATATCCATTCCGCTCCCATTCACGAAGCTGGTCCTTGTCACCCCACTCCCAACATAGCAAAACATCGACTGGAGCAAGTGGCGCCTCGCTGCTGAGATGATCGCTGGCAGTCTGCCATACAGCTGCGCTCTGAAGAGTCCCGTCTCGATCTATAATCGCGGTCACATCCTCGGCTGGTTGATAGTCTTTAACCGAAAGATCTAGCGCGTCGGTTTGTTGGACTACTTCCTGGAGAGAAAAGAGCACCTCAGCTTTGTTTCCGGGTTCAAACTCATTGGTTCGAATTCTCTCAATCCGCTCCTCGATTTTTTTGTCCGCCGATGTGGCCCGCCGCTCGAGCTCACCTTGGCGTCGTGCACGAAGATAATCCTGGAACCAAGGATCTGAGGTTACTTTCGAGAGATAATGACTAAGCTCCTCCTCTAGAGCTTGATAGACACTGCTGGCTTTGTTTCGTATTTTTCCGCGGTTTGCAGCAAGCTCCAACTCTTGACAGTTCGCAACAAACAAAAAATGGATGAATTCATTATCGTGTGAAATAGCCTCATTGAGCCGCTCAACTTTGATGTGGTCCTTCGCGAGCCAGATACCGAACTGGGTTGAATGTCGGCCGAACGTATCGAGTTCGTTGCGTGTTTCCTTGCCACCCGCCATCCCGACAATTTCGACGTTCGCTGTCCCGTTAGCGTGACTAACTGAGAGTTCATCAGGACCGTAGATTTTACACATTCGCTCGGCTGGGAACCGGCCACTGCTTGGGCGGTGTTGCTCACTGGGGAATTCAAATTTATTGGTCATCTCTACGACCCCTTCACTATCATCGATTTCGTCATCCAACTCCAATCGGATTTTCATCTCGTGGAAGTCATCATCAAAGAAGTGGGCGGTTGACCCAGCAATGGTTTTCCATTTGAGATAGTTCTTAACTTCTCGATAGGTTAATGAATCCGGACTGAAACCTTCGCCACTTCGGAACCCAGAGATTTTGATGGTAGTACCAGAGCGAGTGGATGGAGCGTCCTTTTCTGAGACATCGTATTTCGGGAGAGTTTCATTATTTAATTTCTCCCACGGCCGGTCCATCTCAGCTATCAGCGTGGTTCCATTCTTCGTGGTATTTACTGTTATCCGGTCGCTTTTGTAGAAGATTTTCGTCCCATGGCCTTTGTACCCGATTGAATCTGTTTTTGTCGAGTTACCTAAATCGAAAAACGACGCCAATTCGTCCCGGTTCATTCCGGTGCCATCATCATCGATTACGATTGATGAACCGTTAGCGTCACGTCGGATCGAGATGGAAACAGCTTCAGCATCGGCGTCAAAGGAATTAGAGAGTGATTCCCGTAGCAACTCAAGTGGATCTTCGAAGTCACTGGCGATTTCAAGGAATTCATTGACTTCGTTAACTTTCGGCGATTTCTTCATCAGAAGTACCCCCCAAGCGATTCATTCACGATTCGGTGTGCATATTGACGAGTTCGGGCATTACGACCTACTGTATTGTCGATATAATCGATCATGGCTTGTGTTCCATCTTCTTGAATTGCCTCGCGGATACGGCTGACCTCTCGCGCTTGTATAACATGGTTATGGACCGCTGCAGGCCCCATCTGATCCTTTCGGTATTCTGTGTTCCCCCGCATACGGTTACGGAGTTCCTCACTACTGCAGACAGGACAGTCACATTTTGAGTAATCAGCTTCTTCAACTCGAATTGTCTCGGTGAGTGACACTGAGTATTTGCCGTTGATCGCAGCTTGAATATATGACGAGGAGTCGAATGAATCGACGCCGAGACCTACGAGTAGCGGGATCGAAGCTTTTGAGATCCCCAAAACGTGCAATGGAAGAGTTTCTAAGCCCCGTTCTGCCATCGCTTGTTTGCAGCCGGACACAGATTCAATGAGTACGTTCTTGTTATCCTTTTTTGGAACTAGGCTCCCAAGTGCGATACCGTCAAAAATTTCTCCGATATCAAGATTACCGAATACTGTTTCTAATTCCTGGAAATATGTATCAATCATCGAATAGTTGTATCCATGGACCGGCAAATATCTTGCTCCAGGGTATGTTTCAGAGAGACGTGCGAACTCAATAGCGTTTTTCGCAGTCTTCCGTGCTTTCTCACGTCGCTCATCGTATGAGTCATCAGGTTGGATGGGATAGTCGAGACAGACATTAATATCGCCTCCCATCTGTTCTTGCATCTCAAAGACTCGTTTTTGATTGAGATCGATTTCAAAATCGCTCCCATCAAGCCCGCCCTGCATGAGATTCTTGAATCCACCTGAGTCGCAGAATAGGAGTCCATTGAAGCCATGGAACTCATCGCGTGCTTTGATCGGAACAGAGAGGTATTCATCAAGCAGGTCTCGGTTGATACCATAATCGGTTAGAGAACCAACAGACATCATCGCTCCATTAAAATATTCACTACAATCAGTACCACCAACCCGCTCGTCACCATTTATTAGCTCTTTAACTGTACGGTGAGTACTACCACCAAACAGACTACTTTGTCTGCCGCCCCCATAGAAATTGATGACTGGGAATACCATCGGAGTATCAATTGTGGTGTCTCCGACGTGTAACTTCCCAGTTCGAGCATCACCAGCGGTTGCTGTCACCTCAAAGTCTGCATGAGATGAAAGTTGAGATTTAAGCGACATTAATAGGAGAGTTTTCAGATTTCGGTGTACGGATGATTTGTTTTAGTTTGCTGCCACGCTCTCCTAGCTTGCCAGAGAGATATTTCACATTTGCATCTATATGAGAGTCAAATCCAGCAATAGCTTGCTGATACTCCTTTCCCATATTTACAAGAATCTGATTATGCTTCGTTGTTTCAACGATGGCTGCCAGTTCATCAGGAACGGAATCCGATAATTCTGCAGCTCGTTTTGAATCCATCCGCAAATCATAGGTTGTTATCTCGGTCTCCGGTTCCAGTAGCCCATATTTCGCGGAGAGAATACGGATATCTAAATCCGGACGAATTTTTCCCTCTCTTCTAGCTTTTTTGATTATTTTGTAGAAGTATCCTGAGTACAATTCGAGCGCAGGGACAGGCTCTTCTGCCTGTTTTTTAGACTTTGAGCAAGATTGCACCAGTAACATAGTATAGCTCTTTCTTTAGGCCGCCATTACTTAAATCTGTTCAGCCACCTAGTTCAAGTCAGAAGGAGCTCTACCTCCAGATTACTCCTGCTTCAAGAAGTCAGATGATTCTACCCCTAACTCATCCATGAGTTCTTTTATATTCTCACGCCGGAAGTGCTCTGTCAGTCGCTGCGCCGATGGGTTTCGGGGGAGCAATAAACCGTGTCCATACGACTCCAGAGCCGCTCCAAGAACCTCTCTGTAATTCTTACTGGTCGCATAGGCTATTATAGAATTATATCCGTCACCGTATCGCTCCAAGTAATCAATCACTCGATCCGTAACAAGCTCAATTTGCTCTTTGTCTTGCTCCGCCAGAACATAATTGTAGTGAAGGACGGCATCGTCTTGTTCCTTTGATTCAGGAACCGGTCCATACATTCCAGAAACTGTGACTTTGTGAATTCGATCCTGGACGGATTCAATTCGATCCATCACTACAGAGTGTGTTCGAGAGTCGCTGTACGGTTTCTGCTGACTGCACGGCAACAACAGCAGTACATCTGTGCCCTCGGGTGGCTGGTAGTTTTGACGGAGAATATTGAAATCATTTGGACCGTACTCCAAGGATATCTTTCGACTCTCAGACAGCTCTTCCACACCGCCACCAAAATCTGTCAACCTGCTTTGATCCGTCTCAATATCCAATCCTGCAACCAAATCGTATGCCTCACGATTCTCTAATTCCATTTTTAGCTCAGAGTTCCTGAACTGAATATATTCTAGTCCGTTCCGAATGTCGTCGTCCCGTCGTGCAAAATCAATTACGTAGTCAAGCAAAGTTCCTTCTTGAATCTGATTCCGAACTCGTTGTACCTCATCATTGTACACCTCAAAATTATGGCGAGCCAGCTCACCGTAGTACTTAGCTTTTGTTCGTCCATCCTGTCCATAAGTTGGCTCCCGATTGAGCTGCTCAATGAGTGTCTCCGGTGTAAGGTCCGTTTCTGGGCCACAGAGGGTACAATGCTCAAGGCTACATGGGAAATCCCCATCTGTCTCTCGAAAATCCACCTCAGAATCATTGAGTTGGACATGTTCCCAAGTATCTGGTATTAGATACTTTTTGAATCGCGCAGCTTGCATGTGAGACGAACAATCAAACGTATCAACTCCGAGTAATGCAAGCAAAGAGGCTAATTTTCCACCAACGCCAAACACGTGGAGTGCTAAGTCGTCCCGTCTTTCTTCTGGAATTGCGTCTTTCGCCCCTTGAATGATATCGACTAACACCTCCGTCTTACTACGAAGTGGAACTAACGACCCAATTGCAAAGCCTTGGATCGATTGGGAGATATCCTCCTCAGCTACGCGTTCTAAGAAACTCCCGACATACCAATTGATCGTCTCGTAATCATGGCCGTGTATTGCGACGAAGACTGCCGGCTCTTCGCCACGTTTCTTTTGAGCTTTGAGTCTCTCGACACTCTTCCGATCCTGATCAGACGAAATTTTGATTTTGTCCGGATCGTCGAGGAGTTGGAGACATCGAATTGCGCTTTCAATACTGCGTTCCATCCGATCTGTCTTTTCATCTTCACGTAAGTCGGGTGGGATCGGGAAATCGAGAGTGGCGATGATGTCTCCACCAAAGTCTGTCTGCAGATTCAGGATACTATCTGGATTTGTATATAGCCCCCATTCGTTCTCTGGACCACCCTCCTCTGGCGGAGGTCCAAATGTTTCCGAGTTCATTAAACTGAATCCTCCGGAATCAATGAACACCGGAGTATCCATCTGAGCTCGCCCATCAGCTTTGAGCTTGTTTCGGATAGTCTCCTCACGCCATTCTGGCAGGGTGTTCGGAGAAACGCCGTAATCGAGGAACGACATTGCCTGGAACATAATGCCCTGGAGGTGACCCTCATCGACAATATTGTCTCTGAAATATCGCCAACCGCTACCAGAATCTAAGGTAGTTCCTCCAATGAGGTTGATTACTGGGAACATCGCCGGAGTTTCAACAGGACCGTAAGAAACATCGAGTGTCCCGAGGCGACCGTAACCCTGAGCTTTGTCTTTATTGACCCTGAAGCCCGCCATAGAGATATGGTGGGTAGTCTACCGTCGGCGCGCATAATCTCTTCGTCTCGAAAAAACACCGGTGGGGATGCAGTGGTATCTTTAATAGCCATTGTATTGAATTAAAATAGATGATGCTCTACTGATAATCGGTCATCAATCGTGAGCGTGTCAACAGGAATTATCTTGATCTACCTGTTTGATCTTTGTAGTGTTTTTATGTGATGAATACAAGGCAGAAACTCAGAAGTTAGTGTGATAATAAATCTTAATTTGACTCTGTATCTTCGACCAGTTTATGGGGAAATTTGCAAAAGCGGTTCAAAACTATATCTGTGAACTACTTGCCGAGCAGTATCCTGAAGGAAACTGGCAAACCGAGTTTAATATTGGTGGAACATCTGTTGACATAGGCGGAAGTAACGAGGATTATCAATACATAATTGAATTGGAATGGAAGCGAGCAGATCCAGCCAACAATACGGCGAAAATATTCCGTCATCTCCAGGATGAACAGCTTGAAGCAGAATGTATTGTTTTCTTCCAGATTTTCACTGACTACTATGAGCTAAGTCATGGTGGTGTATCCTCTAAAAGAAAAAATGCTGAATTTGTAGGCAAGATAGCGGCTCAAACCTTTGAGAAATTATCGTACTCCGTCGTTGCTTTCGATATGGATCCACCAAAGCGAGGGGAAAGCTGGCCAGAAACATGGAAGGAATCAGCCAATGAGACGGCCAACATCCTTTGTAACGAGATAGAACTGAAAAACAGCTTCTGACTATAATCACTAACTCTGGTAAGCCATTACGGTCAGTCCACGGTTCTACCGACCAATGGACGCAGGGGCATATATGTGCTGAATTTGCGGATGTTTGAGGAAATCCACTCAATTCACAGCAGATAGCACCGCTACAACGATTATTGGCACCAGTGTATATCAACTTCTACCAGCTATTTGTTCTCAGAGGGGTATCTATAAGTAGGACTGAAATATTCTCTGAATATGGCCAGTGGATTATCTGAAGACAAATCAACAGAGAGGAGTCTTGTTGATGCAGGTGAAAGAGAATTGCAGGTCGGTGAGGACCGCCCGATACGGATCAGTTCTGGACATCGGATTCTCCATCACGATGGCAAATGTAGCAGACCTCACGGCCACAACTACGAAATTACGGTTTCGGTAACCGGCGAACTGACTTCCGAGGGCTGGGTCGTCGACAAGGGATATATTACTTCAGTAATATCCGAATGGGACCACCGGTTCCTCGTCGAGCAGGGTGATCCGCTGATCGAGGCGTTCGAACAGAGCGGCGACAAAGACGCATTGGTTGTCCTCAACCACCCTCCCACGGCAGAGGTAATGGCGGTCCTCTTAGAGGAGAAACTGAGCGAGACGCTCCCTGATACCGTCTCAGATGTAGCCGTATCTGTGCGAGAGACAGGTGAGCTCTGTGCGGCCCCGTAATCATGCCCGTCAACGCTGACGCTGACGGTGTTGCAGCCGAGAGTGAGGGCAATCTCCCAATAAATGAGTTATTTTACTCGTTACAGGGAGAAGGCGTCTTAGCCGGCGTGCCAACGGTTTTCGTCCGTACGAGTGGGTGTAATCTCCGGTGCTGGTTCTGTGATTCCTATCACACCTCGTGGGAGCCCACTCACGCGTGGATGGATGTCGGCGAGATTCTTGCAGAGGGCGAGTCGCACGACCAGTGTGAACATGTCGTTGTCACCGGCGGCGAGCCGATGATGCATACCGAGGTCGTCGAGCTACTGAATCAGCTCTCAGCAGACGGCTACCACACCACCGTGGAAACGAACGGAACGATTCACAGAGACGCCGCAATCGACCTGGCCAGCATCAGCCCGAAGCTTGCGAGCAGTACACCGACACCAGAGAAAGATCCGAAAGGCGAGGGCGAGTGGGAAGACAAGCACGAAGAGCGACGCGTGGACATGGACGCCCTCACGTCCCTCGTTGAGCAGTACGAGTTTCAACTGAAATTTGTCGTGACCGGTGAACAGGATATGCCGGAGATCGAATCGTTGCTCCAGCGGTTGCGACAGTCAACGACACAGCGAATCAGGAACGACGACGTGCTGTTGATGCCAGAAGGAGCAACCAGAGAGCGGTTAGAGGAGACGCGTGCGGCAACGGCCGAACTGGCGATGGAGTACGGCTATCGATACACGCCGCGCCTGCATGTGGACTTGTGGAACGATGCGCCGGGAACCTAACGATGACTGACGATGTCCAAACTGAGGCCGTGGAAAGCGTCGAGAGTGTTGACGACGGAGAGACTGCAATTGACTGGTCGAAAGCTCAGGAAGGCGTTCGACTTCTATTAGAGGCGGTCGGGGAGGATCCCGAAAGCGCAGAACTTCAGGAGACGTGGCAACGTCGAGTTCCGAGCGCGTTCGAGACGCTCACTGAAGGGTCTCGCTTGGAGGAGAAACCGGACCTCCGGACTTTCGAAGCGAGCGGTAACAACTTCGTTGTCAAGACAGGAATACCGGTCTACAGTCTCTGTGAGCATCACCTCCTTCCCTACTTCGGGACGGCTACCGTTGCGTACCGACCGGATGGCGACGTTGTCGGGCTATCGAAATTGTCCCGATATGTTCGCTGGCAGTCTCGTCAGCTCACGATGCAGGAGCAGTTGACACAAGACATTGCGCATGGTCTCAGCGACGAAGTCGGTGCAGAGGCTGTTCTCGTGGAGATGTCAGCCACACATCTCTGTGAAGCGATGCGCGGTGTCGAAACGCAGACTGAAACCGTAACGAGAGCGGTGGCCGGTGAGCCAACTGAAGAGGAACGGCAGCGATTCAATGAGGCGAGCAACTAAGATGTCACAAGAACCACGAGCGGTCGTACTTGCATCGGGTGGAATGGACAGCGCCACTGCTGCGGCATTAGCGAAGGAAGCTGGCAAGGATTTGTACATGCTGCACACGTCCTATGGCCAGCGGACAGAGGCGAAGGAATTGGAGTGTGCAAAAGCACAGGCCGACTATTTCGGTGCGGCGGATTTCCTACACCTCACCACGGACCATCTCTCGAAAATCGGCAACTCGAGTCTGACTGACGATAATGTCGAGGTGGAAGACGCCGACTTAGAAAGTGAGGAGGTACCAAGTTCGTATGTCCCCTTCCGGAATTCAAATCTGCTCTCCATGGCAGTCTCCTATGCTGAAGCGAACGAGTGTGGCTCAGTATATATCGGAGCCCACTCGGAGGATTTCTCAGGGTATCCCGACTGTCGACCACAATTCTTCGAGGCGTTCCAGCATGTGGTTGATGTGGGGACGAAAGACGAGACTGATATTTCGATTGAAGCGCCGTTTACTGACTGGTCGAAAACCGATATTGCTGAACGAGGTCTCGAACTCGGTGTCCCGTATGAGCACTCTTGGAGTTGCTATCGGGATGAAGCACCAGCCTGTGGCACCTGTGATGCGTGTGCGTTCCGTCTACAGGCATTTCAGCGACTTGATGAGGTAGATCCAATCGACTATACGGAGCGGCCCGATTACGTCACTGAGGCTTAGATACTCTCTGGTCCTAAGACACTATTTGCGCGTATTTTATGTGAGCCAGAAGGGCGAGGCTCGAACATGAAACAGACACTCATACTGAGAGATAGCGACGGTAATGAGCGAGAAATCACTGAAAAGCAACATCCTGAGTGGGAACAACTTGGCGACCCATGCCCAGAATGTGGGACAACAGAGTATCGGCACTTCACAGCAGAAGGAGGCCGGTACGGAATTCAACAAGATGCAGTAGTTCGCCGTAGTGATTATTGGGGAACTGAACGTTCACTGATGACCCAATGCCTGTCATGCAAACTGGTGCTTTACCGACACCCGGCATTCAATCTCATTTATGATGCAACAGAGGAGTAGCATGTAGCAGAGTGGTGCTATTCAATATATGAACCAGTTGGCACTGTAGTTTCGCTAGACGCAACAGCTACGACTGCGTTATCTCGGTAGAAAGCGAAGAGACAGATTGGTTTGACATCCGAAATCCGTCTCTTCACTCGTGTTACGGTCGCTAAA
>NZ_JAYMGA010000011.1:0-115286 GCF_035656455.1 Haloarcula sediminis
GACCGCTTTCTTCGTGAAGCGGGAAATCTTAGACATGAACCATCGGCGGTTTCCCGCTTCAACTTCCTAGTTCTGACGGTCGAAGACGACGCTGTACAGCGATTCACCAGAGCCGAACGGAGCAAATCAGCTCCCCAGAATCCGTCTGTACGACGCGGTGGTCTTCGGGAAACGTAGTGCTATCGGCCCGGAGACCGGTCGTTTGGCCGCTCCAAGAGCCTTCGTCGGCGACCGTCGGCAAAATCTCGTTCCGAACGACTGCTACTTCGTCGTCGGGATACACCAATTCCCAGTGTTGGCCGAGAATGTCTTCGGGATCGTAGCCGTAGAGATCCGCGTACGCCCGATTGACGTAGATGAATTCGCCGTCCTCGTTGAGGATGCTGATGCCCTCGTGTGCGGTTTCGATGGCCTTGCGCTGACGTTCCCGGGCATTCTCTGCACGGTATCGTTGGACAGCATTTCGGATCCGATTTGCTAACACGGCATACTGGTCAGTACCACGCTCTTTTTGCAGGTAGTCAGTAACACCAGCGGAGATAGCATCGCCGGCAACTTCTTCCGACCCCTTGCCAGTGAACAGGATAAACGGCAAGTCAGGAGCCATCTCACGAACTGTTTCGAGGAATTCGAGTCCGTTCTGCTCGGGCATATCGTAGTCAGAGATGATACAGTCGAAGTCCTCGTCAGCAAGTCTGTCTAATCCCTCGCTGGCGCTCGCTGCGGTTTCGACTACGAGTCTATTGTCTTCGCGTTCGAGAAAGTCAGCTGCGATGTCAGCAAAACCCGGCTCGTCATCAACGTGTAGGACATGAACGTCTAGCAGATGACCCATATATAAACCTCTCTTAGCAGATATCATAAGAGTGTGCTGCCAATTCTCAGACGGGATATTTGCCTCCAGCACTGCTACGATTAGGGCTAAGCAGAGGTGCTAGCTCTCTGCAAAAGTGGTCGTGATTCTCCCAGTATTCTCGAGCGAACTTCCTAACGAGCAGTCCAGTTTACCCACTGATTATTTGGGAACCCATCATATAGTATCAGTAGCACAAAATTTCAGTTTCAATCTTTAGGTATCTCGAACAATGACAGACATATTTCATAAGCCGGTAATCGTGCTCTCTGGGACAGAGATTATCCACGCCGATGATGGGTTCCTCGGTCTTATCGGCGCAACGTCCCGTGACAGTGTGGTTGGTCAGAATCTAACCGATTTCCTCGTGACGGACGTTTCGACCCCGCTCATCGGGGAGATCGAAGCGTTAGAAGACGGTGACGCCAAAGCGTTTGGGCAGACAGTCACACTTCGAACTCGTACCGACGAGTCCCGAGAGGCACTCGCTCTCTTGTCCTCTGTCGAATGGGATGGCACAACCTGCGTTCACATATCCTTCGTAGAACAGACTAGCGGACAGGAAGATATTGACGAACACCTTCAGGACCGTGCGATGGATGCAGCACCAATTGGAATCACGATTTCAGACCCGTCACAACCGGACAACCCACTCATATACGTCAATGACGGCTTTCTAGAACATACGGGCTATTCCCGTGAAGACGTGATTGGCCGGAACTGTCGGTTTCTCCAAGGAGAGCAGACCCGCGAACAACCGGTGGCAGCAATGCGAGCCGCAATCGCTGCTGAAGAGCCTGTCAGTGTCGAGTTGCGCAATTATCGCAAGGATGGCTCATTATTCTGGAATCATGTCACGATAGTCCCGATTCGAGATGAGTCCGGAACGGTGACTAATTTCCTCGGCTATCAACGAGATATAACAGACGCAAAGCTCCACGAACAGGAAAAAGAGTTGTTCAAAAGACAGGCTGAGTTCGCCGACCAGGCGATGTTCGTCACCGACCGCGACGGGACTATAGTCTATGTAAACCCGGCGTTCGAACGACAGACCGGCTATAATGCAGCTGAGGCGGTCGGTCAGACGCCACGCATTCTAAAATCCGATGAACAGGACGCTACCTTCTACAAAGAGCTGTGGGAAACGATCACCGCCGGGGATATCTGGCGAGCAGAGTTGACTAACGAGACCAAACAGGGTGAACGCTACGAGGTCGAGCAGACAATCGTTCCGATTCTGGATAATCGAGAAGAAATCACCCATTTCGCGTCGATTGAGCATGACATCACTGACCGGGTGGTAAAAAACCAGACGCTGAGCGTACTCAATCGCATTCTGCGTCACAACTTGCGAGCCGCTATCACAGTTATCGAAGGGCAGGCGGAGATGCTCGAAACCGAGTTGGACCCATCGGAGCGCCAAGCTGCCATCGAGATGATCCAGAGGCAGACCGACAAGATGCGAAAAATCGCGGACCGGACTTCGACAATTCGGTCCCTCGCCGACCAAGGTGGTTCCGAGGATTCGTGGGATATAGCCGACGTGGTCACACTCATTGAGGAGTACCGAGAGCAGTATCCAGCAGCCACGATTGATCTCACAGTGGATGTCGAAGAGACGCTCACATTCCCGAGCGGGGATCTGTTCAAATTTGCGCTTGACGAAGCTATCGACAATGCCGTCGTCCACGCTGAGCAAGTCACTACAAATATTCAGATTACTGTTACACAGCACGACACCGACCATATTCAAATCCGGATTGCTGATAATGGGCCAGGCATACCGGAGAACGAACGCGAAACAATCGAACGAGGTACTGAAACCCCACTCAGCCACGGCACTGGGGTGGGACTATGGATCATGAGGTGGGTGACGACTAGGCTTGGCGGGACGTTCTCCATTAGCGACACTGATGCTGACGGAGCCACACTGATATTCCAGCTCCCACTCACCGCTAACCAGACACCCGACGGTTCAGACGAAACTGAGTAAAACAACCGCTTTGCTTGCGACTTCCTACCACCTTCAATATCCAGTACCTTCGCACAGTGAGACTCAGCTCACGATGAGCCGGTCTAATGAGAGGTAGATTTCCCGGTCCGTGACAGGTGCGGAATCCGGCCAGATAATCAATAAGATGAGTCTGGAATCATCCCATCTGCGGTGCTGAATATAGTCAGTATATGGACCTCTTCACCGAATCGTGGATACAAAATATCTTGTAACTCATGCTGTGCAAATTTCTTGCTGGGCTATTCAGTTGTGACACCCGTGATCTCAAATCGAGCACCACCGGTTTCACTGTCAGTCGCTTTGATTTGCCAACCATGTGCTTCTGCGATTTCTTTCACAATCGACAACCCAAACCCGGTACCAGTCTCGGCTGTGGAGAATCCCATTTCGAAGAGGGACTCACGTTCGTCAACCGGTAGGCCAGTGCCGTCGTCGACAACATAGAAGCCGGTCGGACTATCGAGTGTCCCAACATGCACTGTCACATCAGGCCCTCCATGTTCAATCGCATTCCGAAAGAGATTCTCCAACAGTTGTTGGAGGCGTGTTGAATCCGCGGTAAATCGCAGGTCATTGTCGACTATGAGCTCACTCTCACCGCTGGTAGCGTCGATCATGTCCCAACTCTGAGCAGCTATACTGGCGAGCGAGACTGTTCCCATCTCATCGATCGGCTGGCCGTTCCGGGCAAGTGATAGGACATCGGCAATCAAAGCCTCCATGCGGTCAAGTGCTTTGACAGCCGTCGCTAGATTCTCATTGTACGATTCCTCTTGGACTAGTTCAACGCGAGCTAAGGCGACCGTAAGTGGATTCCGCAGGTCGTGACTAACCATACTGGCGAATTGTTCTAACCGCTCGTTTTGCCGCTCCAGTTCTTGCCGATACTGCTCCTGGTCTGTAATATCGGTGAACGTGATTACACGTCCAAGCTGCGCCTGTCGTGCCGAGAAGGGACTTTCAGAAACACGACAGTATCGTGTTTCGTCGTTATCTCGGCATTCGATCACTGAGGATGGTGCTTCAAGCGCATCGGTAACTTTGGGAAGGACCGTCCAGAGTGGACTACCGAGTGTGCCTGTCTCATCGAGTTCTGGAAAGAGTTGGCTTGCCCGAGGGTTGTAGTCTCGGATTCGGTCATCTTCACTGACAACGAGTATGGCCTCATCGTGATTAGCAGCCAGTCGAATCGTCTGGAACTGATCGAAGTACACAAACACGATTCCAAGAGCGAACACCGCTACACCGAGCGGCCCGTACGTGGTATCGATGAGATACGGCGTGACAAACCCGATAATGTCAAGCACAAGTGGCAGTCCCGTGATGCCAATTAGAACGAGCAACGGTGTCGTGTCCGAATTGACTTTCGTAACGTGTTCAAGCAGCATAAAGTACCCAATCATTGCCAAGCCGTATGAGAGCCCCATGACGAGCCAATGGGCTAACTGCGGTGAGACCGCCAGGTGGGGGAACGGCATCGTAACGAACTCTGCCTCGAAGTACAGCTGATGCAGAGGATTTGTCAATTTTAGCGCCACAATCGCAAGGAACACTCCAACTGCGACACGACGATAGATCGGTCGTCGATGAAGTGAACGGTTGGTATACGCCGAACAGAAATACAACCACGCACCGACAGTACTGAGCCCGATGACGAGACCAATTTGATAGAACGCGTATTTGATCGGTACCGATGGCACAATGAGGAACGCTACGTGGGCAGTTGCCCACCCGCTACTGGTAAGCAATAGTGCGAGTAGTCCACGGCGGGTATCCGGGTCGTCAAGACGAGCGACACGGAACGCACTAGCGAGACAGGCAACCGCTGCCGCCCCGAACAGCACTACATAGCTTGCAAAGACAAGATCACCTTCAGAAAGAAAATTTAGCATCAGGCGTGGGACTCCATCGTATCGGTATATAAACGCGGGAGATGTATGTGGGCTTGGTATCCGACGCAGCTACGGATGGCATTGACAGGTTCTCGGTTCTGAATTCGAGTCCATATTCGATTTCCACCCCCCGCGATACTGTGTTTCAACTTAGGCATACCGCAGTTGTTCCTGCTGACAGGCTCCCCATCCGAGAAAGTTGAAATCATTAGTAGGTAGAGCGTCAGTCACTTGGAAACGAGTCTGGTTAGAGATCGTCGATTTGGGCGTCTTCACTGGCATTCACTCTGAACTGATCGACCAACTCGAAGACCTCTTCGCTCATCATGTTCAGCTGTTGCGAGCGCTCTGCCACCTGATCCATTGCCTGTGCTTGTTCATCGAGGCCAGCCGAGATTTGCTGGACAGAAGCCGTTATCTCCTCGGAAAGCGCGGAACTATCCTCAACAATGGCGGCGACCTGTTCAGCGTTCTCGGCTTGGTTCTCGACGGCATCGGTAATTTCGCCCACACCGGCACTGGTCTGTTCGACCCGAGACTGTATCTGTTGGAGATGATCGCCGACGGTTTCGACGGCGTCGGCTCCCGATTCAACCTCACGGTTCGCCTCACGGATGCTGTCGACGACCTCGTCAGTCTGTGACTGCAGTTCGTCGATAATCGTCGCCACATCATCAGCGGAATCTTGCGAGTCCTCGGCGAGACTTTTGACCTCGTTAGCGACGACAGCGAACCCCTCACCAGCGTCACCAGCGCGTGCAGCCTCGATGTTAGCGTTTAGTGCCAACATATTCGTCTGGTCGGCGATATCCGCAATCATGTCGACGATTTCACCGACTTCTTCCATCTTGGCATCGAGAGAATCTATCTCTTCGGCCACCTCGCTCGCAGCGTCCGTCGCCGACCTGATATCTCCAACGGCCGTTTCGGCTTCGTCCACGCCATCTTCGGCGAGTTCCTCGGCTTCAGCCGACCGAGCATCGATCTGCTGAACTGATGCCGTTATCTGCTCGATGGAGGCAGAGAGATCATCGACATTGGCGTTCGCCCGTTGGGTTTGCTCAGCAAGGTCATCAGCGCCACCAGCGAGTTCGGTCGAGGAGGCATCGATTTGCTGTATCGACGCGGTCACCTCTTCGGTTGTCGCCGAGAGGTCCTCGCCGGTGTCGGCGAGATCATCAGACTGCTCAGTCAGCGACTCGATGATTTCGCGGAGATTGTACACCGCCATTCCGAGGTTCGAATTCATCTGCTCGAACTCGTCGTGCACCGTTTGGAGGGCCTCAAACTCAGCATCGGGTTCCGGGACCGTCGGGTCGATTGTGAGGTCACCCTCAGCGAGGCGTTCGAGTTTATTTTGGAGATCATCGAGAACTACCTGCTGGTAGGATTCGAGTTGTTCCTTGCGTCGCGCCTGTGCCCGACGCTCGCTGATATCCCGAACGACAACCATCGCACCGGTACACTCACCGTCATCGTTGTGCAGCGGAGTCACTGTTCTGCTGACTGGCGTGGTCTCCCCACGGACGGTGAGTGTTCCTTCACGTTCCTGAATAGCCCGATTATCAGTCAGTGCTGTTCTGACCAAATCACCAATATCGGATTGGAGTTCGCTCACACGAGCACCGATTGCTTCTCGATCGGTAGTGTCGAAGAGGTGCCGTGCTTGGCTGTTGATGTGCGTTATCGTTCGGGTGTCATCAGTAACCACGGTCGGATTCGCAAGCCCATCCAGGATACTCTGAATCATCGCCTGCGCCT
This sequence comes from Haloarcula sediminis, assembly GCF_035656455.1. Classification (NCBI taxonomy): domain Archaea; kingdom Methanobacteriati; phylum Methanobacteriota; class Halobacteria; order Halobacteriales; family Haloarculaceae; genus Haloarcula; species Haloarcula sediminis. The sequence continues at coordinate 6,521 of NZ_JAYMGA010000011.1, forward strand.
CGTCTGCACGGCTACCGGCGTTTTCTCGATTAGCCACGTCCGACATTCCAGAATCGGATTGGCTGGTAGGAGAACCGTGGTCGGTAGAGAGATTATCAAGTTGCTCGTCCGATTTCTCGGAGACATCTTCCCATTCAGTTGACTCCGTCGATCCATCGGACTGCGTAGATCGGTTAGTTTGCTTGCTCATACGAGAACTCTCAAGTATCGGTACTAACCTGTTTCCCCTGAATTATCAAACTCTGTATTATCATGGGCCGAGATAGATGTGGGTCAATTCGGGATGCAGGGATCAAACGAGACAATTTGTCGCTAGAATGTCGTTCAGGCTTGCGAAGGTGATCGCGTATCGTTGGGCGATACGTATGTTCGTTCGAGATAGTCCAACGCACTATCAACGATTTTCGCATCGTAGGTCCAGAACCCATAGAACGTGTTCGTATCACGTTCCTCCGCAATGAGCGCACTTTTTTGAGCCGTATCGCCAGCCCCGTCAAAAATGACGAACCACGTCTTCGCAATTTCATCTGTTTCGACTGTATGTAGCTGCCCACCGCCAAGATTTGGTTTCGGGACATCTGGAACCCCATACGCGTTTACATCAAGCCCTTGTTCCGAGAGATCAGTATAGATAGATCGTTGGTCAGCCATTATAGAACAGCGTTGAAAACCAGCATGAACCGTCCCCTTCCCAACCCGACGAGCCCGATCTTCGATTTCACGAGACGCATACAGCATTTGTTCGGTGTCATAGGAGGTGAACGTCGTCTCCTTGAGATGACCGAGAATTACATCGTACTCAGCGTCAGTAACCCCTACTGCTGTAGACCCGGGTTGTATCGAATCAACGAGTTCGCGGAGTGTGTCCACTGAGATGATTTCCAGTACGTCATCTTCGGTACTGAGAACAGCGATATCCGAAGGCATACCTGATGTTGTTCGATAAGAGCATATCCTGACGTTCTGTGTATCAAAGTACTCTACAAGTTGCTGGTCGATATAATCAGATGAGTCAATATTGAACAGTGCGAGTTCCTTTTCGAGTGTTTGTATGAACTCAATAAGTTGTCGAAGACCCATTGCAAGAAGATATCCATAGCGGATTATAAATACGTAGCCCTGTTTATCAAACCCGATTTTACCGGTCGATACGGGTGTTATAAAATGATTACAAGAGACTAGTTATACTCCAAATCGAAGGATCCAATCATTAGAACGAGCGTGTAAACTAACGGTTAGGTGACACAACAGCGTTTACACGTTCAAATATTCGTTCCACCTGTGGGTACAAGTATTGCAGCACACTTGTCGGAAATCTAATGGTATGAAATTAACATAATCAAAATTGTTCTGCAGGCATATACATCGTCAAGAATATTGTGCACCTGGCATCTCATTTCTTGTGGGCGGGTGCTCAGAAACTACCGTGGTAGTATAGAAAGTGTCTGAAGAATTCTGGTCGTGCTTCTCGCAATGTGCTGGACCCTGAACTACTGCGTTGTTTGAGGAACCAACACCCCTTTATCGTTGGCCACGAAACCAACATAGTACCGGATGGAACCAACGGCCGACGACCTCGATGGATACGACAACGCCACAGTGTACGAGGATGGGACCGTCATTCGCGTGTCTGTCCGGCGGACGGACGACGATGCCTATCCATCGGGATGGCGGTACACGCTTCACTACGGAGCGCTGACCGCCGGTCCCGAGACACTCGACGACGGAACGATCCGTCGCTACGATAACTCACACGAGGATACGAAAGGCCACGAATTACACGTCGCTCCCGACCCGGAGCCCGAGTTCGTCGAGTTCCCCGGCATCGAGGAACTCTACGAACGGTTCTGGGACGAGATTCCGAAGACACGATTCGGTCCATCCGACGACAACGGTGATACCCATGACTGAACAGAACGTACTCGTGGTCACGGTCGACGACGAGACCAATCCGTACGAAGAAGGCCTCGAAGCGATTCAGACACTCAAAGAGGGAGAATACCTTGACCGGCCGGCTACTGTTCGATTCCCGAACGAGAGCCAGCTGACCGACGTGTTCAACGAGCGGACTTACACGCTCTTGCGCGTGATTAGAGACGAAGAACCCGAGAGCATTCGTGAGACAGCACGACTGGTCGGCCGTGACAAAAAGAACGTCCACGAAGAATTGACCACACTGGAAGCGCTTGGCGTCATCAGCTTCGAGGCAGTCGGACGGGCAAAGAAACCAGTGTTCCCCTACGACGATCTCGTCGTCTCGCCGCTTGCTCACGACCCTAGAGACGGGGCCACTGCTGCTCCCTGATATTTGTGTTCTCCCGGGCATCTCATATACACCCGTTTACCCCATTCGAGCCAACAAATGAGCCGCCGGATAGGAACCAGAGGCTATCCGAAACTGTGTCTTTCCCAGTACTGTGGAACAGAATATGCCAAGAAAAGTCTGGTCGTGATTATCGCCGCGATCTCCACTACCAAAATGGAGTTCATCGTCAAGAACTCCTTATCAGCACACTACAGTACGTCCCTGACTCGACTTCACTGACTACGGTGTGTGCCATCGTACACCTTGGTCTCGATTGGATGCAGACGGGCTACCAGACCGTCACTCCGGGTTTCACTCCAAACTGTTTAGGAGGGTGTGGGAATACATATTGAACCATCTCTAATCGCTACATGGAGTCCAGCGCCAAGCAGTCCACACGGATACGTAGTGTAATCAGATGACAGTGACTGCCCCCACCCTTGACACGGCTCAAATCCTCGTTGTTGGCTCGACTGAATGGCTCGAAGCCTTTACAGATGCGGTACGCAGCCAAACTGGAGCGTCTGTTAGGGCGGTTTCTAACGCGTCTGAGGCACTAGATACCGTCGGTCAGATCTCCATTGATTGTGTCGTTACCGAGTATACGCTCAGGGAGAAAACCGGGGTCGAACTAGTGAATTGTCTCAAAGAAACGACACCGTCAACTCCGATAATTCTCGGCACCACAGCCGGTAGCGAGGCTGTCGCGAGCGAGGCTATCCGGGCTGGCGTCACCGATTATATTGCAGTAACCGAGTCCGCTGACCAGACAATGGACGACCTGATCGAACGGACAGCGGACGCGGTTCGTACAGCAGAGGAGACGACCACTCGTGACGAGCGAGCACAGCAGTTCGAGGCGGTCTTCCAGGACACCCAGACGGCGACGTGGGTACTCGACCGACAGGGCTCACTCAAGCGCGTCAATCAACCGGCACGGGAGATGATCGATCAGGACTGTGACGCTCTCATCGGGGAGACGTTCTGGACACTCCCGTGGTGGGACGAAACAGAGACGGCCAGACAAGATGTTCGACAGCTCGTAGCGGAGGCACGCGAGGGACAGTTTAGCAACGTCGTCGTCTTCCAGGCGCCAGCAAACCCCCACCGCGTCTTAGACCTCTCGGTCCGCCCTGTCAAGAACGACCGTGGCGATCTCGTCTCAATCGTGGTTGAGGGGATCGATGTTAGCGAACAGGTCAGACTGCAACGCGACCTCCAGGAGTCCGAAGAGCTCCACCGGGTCACACTCAAAAACATGACCGATACCGTCCTCATCACGAACGACGACGGGGAATACACCTACGTCTGTCCGAACGTCCACTTTATATTTGGGTACACCGCCGAAGAGATCTACGAGCAAGAAACCATAGACGAGTTAATTGGTGAGAATCTCTTCGACCGTGACGACCTCGCTGAAAACAGAGTTCTCAAGAACATCGAGTGCACGGCGACCGATAAGGCTGGTCGCGAACACACACTCCTGGTCAACGTCAGGGAAGTCGACATCCAGGGAGGGTCTGTCCTCTATAGCTGTCGTGACATTACGAAACGAAAACAGCGTGAAGAGGCCCTGGCTACCCTCCAGGAACTCGCGCGATCCTTCCTGTATGCGGGGACCCACGATGAGATCGCACAGCACATCGTCGAGGATTCGTCGAACGTGATCGGTGTTGAGGCGAGTGCTGTCTATCTGTTTGACGCGGACGCGAACGAACTCCGGCCGGCGGCGCACTCACAGACCATGCGGGACCTGCACGGGCCCTTACCGAGAGTCCACGCCGATGGCGACACACTCCCAGGCCACGGGTTCATCACCGGCTCCACGCAGGTGTTCGAGAATATCCACAACTCAGACCGTCTGGAGAACCGAGCGACGGATCTGCGAAGTGCCTGCTATATTCCGCTGGGTGACCATGGCGTCTTCGTAGCGGGATCGGACGCCGTAGGCGCCTTCGACGACGTGACACGGGAACTCGCCGACTTGCTCGCTGCGGCCGCCGAGGCAGCCCTAGACCGTGTGACCCGCGAATCGACGCTCCGGACCCAGGAGCGACAACTCCAGCAGCAAAACGACCAACTCACGACGCTGAACCAGATCAACGAGACGATTCGGGCTATTGACCGGGCGGTTGTCGAAGCTGAAAGCCGCGAGGAAATCGACCACGCCGTCTGTGACCTGCTGACCAGGGATGACCGGTTTCGGTTCGCCTGGATCGGGACCGTGGACCCGACAACAGAGACGCTGGAGGCTCGCACCTGGGCCGGCAATGAACAGGGATATCTGGACGGCCACCAATTTGCCGTCGGAGCGTCCGGGACCGAGCCGGCCGGGCAAACGGCGGCGACTGATGAGGTGACGATGGTGCCCAACGTTGCAGCCGACTTGCGGGAAGATTCGTGGCGAACTGACGCGCTGCGACGCGATTTCATGTCGGTACTGAGTATTCCGCTGGTGTACAATGACCTGACCTACGGCGTTCTCACCGTCTACGCGAGCACCAGAGACGCGTTCGACGAGATGGCACAGACGGTGCTGACAGAACTCGGTGAGACTATCGCTGCCGCACTCAGCGCCATCGAACGGAAGAACGCGCTTCTCACGACGTCGATAACTCGCCTGGTGTTCGGTATCGAGGATTCGACGTTTATTCTCTCGCGTTTGGCGCGGGAAGCCGACTGCACTCTGACGTACAAGGGTGGCGTCCAGCAGACGACCGATAGGAGCTACGTCTTCGTGACTGTCGACGGCGCTGCTATCGAGACGCTTCAGGACTCCGCATCGGGACTAGCCGGTATCGATGATGTACAGCCCATCAGTGCCGATACAGACGGTGGCGTCCTGCGATTGGGGCTAACAGAGCCCTTCCTCGCGCTGGAACTCGCCGACCACGGGGCTGTCTTTCGCGAAGCGGTCGCGTCGCCCACGGAGACCACACTCACCATCGATGCTCCGGAACGTGTCGATGGCCAGACTGCCAGGCAACTGGTGACCGACACATTCGCTGATGTTACCCTCCAGAGCAAACAGACGCTCGACCAGGCTTTCGAACGAGATATCCACGCCCAGTTTCTCGGGGCACTGACAGATCGCCAGCTGGAAGTCACCCAGACGGCCTACTACAGCGGGTTCTTCGAATCACCACGCGAGTCCACGGGTGAAGAGGTGGCGGCGTTACTCGGCATTTCTCCTCCAGCGTTCTATCAGCATATCCGGACGGTACAGCGGAAATTGTTCACGGCGGTGTTCGAGGAAGCGAACCACCCTGTAGCCGGTCAGACAGAGCAGGTTGAATAACGAACCCCCCGTAGCCTGAATACCTTGATAGTAAACTTCTGACTATTGGGTTCTGTACTGCGTATGTATTCGTGAGTGTCGCGCGTCGATAGCGGGCACTCGTGAATACTCAATGCGAGATGTCACGCAAACGCCCGACGAGGCAACGCCGTACGAGTGTTTCGAGTGTGGTACTGTCGTCACTGCGGAGGACAATCCCGACCCATGTCCTGACTGTGGTGGCGAGATGCGGAACCGACAGACACCGGTCGAGTGACGATGGTACGGGTCTGGACCGCACTCTCAGGAACCCGAACCGATTCTCGACTGCACTGGGATAGCTCTCCGTCTGTCGGTCACGAGCAATTCCGTCGAGACAGCCTCCTCGGTGTCGCTGCTGGCCCCGATATCGGGCCAAGTCGTCGGTCAGGGCAACCGGCGCGTTCCAGCGACGGGTGCGAAACGCCACGAATGTACGACGCGCAATTCGCGTGGTCCAATGCTGCCTGAACAAAACCAATCTAGCGGAGACGCCGAGTTGCGACACATCAGAGATCCGGCTACTGCGGCGTGTTTCAGCGCTGTCACCCGAATCTGGCACTTCCCGTCCGGCCACGCACTGCTGGAACGGGAGCGACACCGCGATTGTCTGCTTCCAGGGGTCGACAGGATAGATGTCCCGACCAGTGGGTGCGAACGTGTGGGAGACGCGGTTGCCATCGATACTCAGACGACGGTCGAAGTGGTCGCCGACGGGGACGAACGAGTACTCAAGAAATTTGATATAAAAATGAAAATCGGATAGAAATTAACCCATAATATCATTTCTTCCCGCCTGTCGATTAGTGACTACTAAACTCAGAAAACGGACAAAATCACGTCTAAGATAGTCATCTTTTGGTATCTCGATTCTCCTGAGAGAGATATGTCGGAGCTAAATCCGTACCAGAGTTTGCGGACACAGATCGATGAAGCAGCTAACTATGTTGATGTATCAGATGGTGAACTAGAGCGTCTCAAGACACCCGAGCGAGTGGTGGAGATGAATTTGTCCGTCGAGATGGACAACGGCTCGACCGAGGTGTTCCGTGCCTATCGGTCACAGTTCAACGGTGACCGTGGCCCCTACAAAGGCGGTATCCGCTACCACCCGCAAGTGACTCGTGATGAGGTCAAGGCGCTGTCGGGGTGGATGGTGTACAAAACTGCCACCAGTGATATTCCACTCGGTGGCGGCAAAGGTGGGATTATCATCGACCCGCGTGAGTACTCCGAGTCGGAACTCGAGCGAGTCACCCGCGCATTCGCAGCGGAGCTGAGGCCGTTCATCGGGTCTGACCGTGACATCCCAGCTCCCGACGTGAATACGGGGCAGCGTGAGATGAACTGGATCAGGGATACGTACGAGACGCTGGAGAATACGACGGAACCGGGTGTCATCACCGGGAAAGATACATCGAATGGCGGGAGCGAGGGTCGCGTCGAAGCGACCGGCCGGTCGACGGTCATCGCCGCACGCGAGGCGTTTGAATATCTCGGCAAGGACCTCAGTGGGGCCTCCGTCGCTGTACAGGGATATGGAAATGCCGGCTGGATCGCGGCCAAACTCGTCTACGAGATGGGCGCCGATGTGGTCGCCGTGTCCGATTCGAGCGGCGGTATTTATGCTACAGATTCACTCGACCCCTACTCTGTCAGAGAACACAAACAGGAAACCGGCAGCGTTGTCGGGTACCCGGGTGCAGAACAGACTCTGACCAACGAGGAACTGCTCACCCTTGATGTAGACCTATTGACTCCTGCCGCCCTAGAGAACGCCATCGACGAGTCGCTTGCGGGTGACATCAATGCCGATGTAATCTCCGAGGCTGCGAACGGACCGGTCACACCGACTGCCGACGATATCCTCCGTGAACGGGACGTGCTCGTGATTCCGGATATCCTCGCGAACGCGGGTGGTGTTATCGTCTCCTACTTCGAGTGGGTGCAAAACCGCCAGCGGTTCTACTGGCCCGAGGAACGTGTGAACACAGAGCTAGACACCAAGATTGTCGACCAGTTCCAGAATCTGGTTCACACATACGAAAGTCGCTCTCTGCCGTCTCTTCGGACTGCCGCGTACGTCCTTGCGCTCGAGCGCGTTCTCGACGCTGGTGAGTCGACCGGGACCTGGCCCTGACAGCTCTCGACAGTCACACGCCGCTGTTTCCTTTTAATACATAGGTTCGGCCCCTGATCATATCCCAGGCAGTTCAACATTATCAGATACGCCACCTGTAGTCCGTCTCTCTCGGCGTATCTGCCTCCGATGTTGCCCACCTCCGCACGAACATCACGAGAGTCCCCAGACCGGACTGCTCCCGATAATTAACAGAGGTTACCCTCCACAGCGAGTATCCAACAGATACCTGATCGTGCTTCTCGCACCAATCACGAAGCCACCCGTCACCTGGATTATCTATCAGCGGTAGAAGAGACCGTACTCGCACTCAGCAGTTCTACCTATCTTAAGAGAGCTAAACCCAATTTCCGGGGACTGATTCGGTGATTTCAGATTGAGTGTGATACGCCTCTGAGATACGCTGGATGGCGGTGACAACATCGCCTGGTATCGGGTCATCCAGTTGGTCATACAGAAGCAAACCGTGGTCGCCACCGACTACGAAAAAATCGTCATCATTTGTAAATACGACCCAGTCGTGGCGTTCAGCGTAGGCGACGATATCTTTATCCGCGGCATCATGTTGAAGAACGCTATCGACTGTCGTGACAGTAATGTTGTCCGCGTTGTCAAACGCCTCAATATATTTGGCGGGTACGTTCTGATCGCAAAGAATCCGCATTTATTCGGCTTGACTCTGCTGTGTGACCGAACGCTTCCGTGCTTCTTTCTGGGCACGAAGCGTGTCCATCAACTCCGGATGCTCATCGTAGTACTCGGTCGCAGCACGGACTTGTGCATCGTCGAGACCCAGCTGGTCGGCGACCTCAGAGATGCTCCACTGACGCTGTCGGACTAGTTCCCCAACTTGGAGGACGCCAACCCGTGTTCCCTCGAGACGGGGCTTTCCGTGGAGAGTATCTGGCGTTTTCACAATCTGGACCGTTGAACTCATCTTAGTATTCTCTACCGTCTGGGGCATCAAGAGTGTTCGGACCAGTGTATCTCCATCGAGGGTCTGTGAAGAAGAACTGGTCGTGATTATCGCCGCAATCAGGACCATTGTTTGTGCTTCTTGCGGGTATCACAGTCACACTGAACTCATTTGACTGCGAAGTGTGACAAATCCGCTATGCAGGTCGCGAAAAACGAGACAACTGGAACTTGGCATCTCATCGGTATCCGTGGCTGTGGTACGGTACCAGATGGGAAATCGTTCGGGGACACGTGGGCGATGATTCGGGATCGTGTCGATAGAGATTCAGGCAATAGATGCTCGAACTGTAACTGGCCACGCGAGCGCTAAGACAAATTCCCCGTCTAGTAGAACGAGTAGTCGTCGAACGGTTCGAGGTCGTTATCGGATTCCTCCACAGCGGTCGTCTCGATATAGGCCGCCATCTCGGCCAGCTCCTCTGAGAGATGGTTGTGCATATTCGCAATCCGTTCCTGTTCAGCCTCGGCAATCGGGTCTCCATTAGCATCGACTTGCTCCAGTAGCTTCCGCGTCGAGTTCAGAATGCTCTGGACAAGCACAAGTGCCTGTGATGGCGGGTGGATGAACTGACACAGCTTGACGTCTCCGGAATATACGTCATAGTCGAGGCGTGGGAGCTGTGTCTCCTCGGAGTAGCGAAAGCCTCGCCGGAGTCCTGGCCGTGGATTCCGGAATTCGTTCATACGCTCGGAGAGGACGAGTTCGAGATCATCGGCTAACCGATCGAAGTCTGAGCCAATCGCCTCTAACTTCTCTATGGGAGCGGTCTCGTCCTCGTATTGGTCGTTCAGGTCAGTATAGAACGTCTCAACGTCGAGGACAGCCAGCGCGACGACTCGAAAAATCCCGTTTTCTGTCTGGGCAAACGCCCGAAGCTTCTCCCGGACTGTCTCGGACTCACCCAGCACATGTGCTTCTCGCACATCATCGAGGACACCACGGATTTCGGCCTCACTGTCAAGGAAATCCTCCACCCATGCCCGCGGCGGTTCCACCGTTGACTCATCAGAAGTATCCATGGATACACCGTTGGCATGACGTTACAAGTTGGTTGTCCCGGCATGGGTTCCAATCACACGACAGAAGTCTCGAATGGCTATCGCTAGACCGTCACAGCCCGTCAACTCCAGGCGGTCATGTGGTAGTACCGTTAGTCCTCCAGTTCGCGCAATAGCTCCGACGCAATATCCGTGGTCACGTAGTAGGTGTGCTTCTTGTGCGTCTCGTCTTTGGGTTTCAGCTTCCGTTCGCTGCCCTTGATTGTACTTCCATCATACACTGTAACCAGGTCTACACGCTGGAGTGCACGGTAGAGATGGCGGACATACTCGAAGTCCATCTCCAGTTCGTTGGCCGTCATTCGAGGATAGTCCGGGCCACCCCTATCCAGTCGCCTGGCAATCGTCTGTCCATCAGGCAGGTGCCGGAGCACGTTCAGTTTCCCCTCGCCCTCGGAGAGGAATCGTAACAGGTGATCGCCCTTCCGTGAGAGACGATAGTAAGTGTGGTGTTGGCGAACTTCGTCGGCCTGTTTGGCCTTGACGTTGCGCTGTTTGACTGTCCCCGACTCGACTCGTTCGAGAATCCCAGCGGTCTCCATGGTCGCACAGAGGTCCTCGACCTCGTCTCGGGTAGCATCCAGATGTCCAGCCATCGATCTGGGATAGTTCCCCTCGACAGCATCGAGATGATAGCAAATGAGGTACGCGACTGGATTACGGGGCATCGGTGCGAGTTGCCCGACAACCGCTTCCTGGCGTTCGAGTTCTGACTCAAGTTCTTTGGCTGCTTCGTACCGCGTTTGTGCATTGCTCGCGGCGTCTTCATCGAGATCCAGCGTCACGTCGATTGATTCTCCCTGTGGTGTCTCGAGTGTTAACGTCAGTTCTCGTTCGTCCCAGTGTGACCCTGCCTCTGATCGTGCTTGCTCCAGTGCGGTATCCACGCGCTGGATACGGGTCATGATGGTATTGGCCTCCGTTCGGAGTTGGTCGATTTCAGCCTGAGATACCATCTCGTCAGAGGAGACTTACGCGACCTGCTTGAATCCATGGGCGGCCACTGAGTACGCGCGAATCCGTACTGTGTATTGGTCCCATCACTCGGATTGGTCTGGACGGTCCACTACGTCAGCGAACGCCACATTCTCTTGAACATGTGTAATCTCGACGGTCACTTCTTCGCCGGGAGAGGTATCACTCACGATGACAACGAATCCACGCTCAACGCGCGTAATACCGTCACCTTGATCGCCAAGATGTTCGATTTCCACCGTTCTCTGTTCACCCTCTTCAACAGGTGGGCCCGGATTATCGAAGGTCCTGTCTGAATCCACTTCGCTGTCGTCGGGACCCTCTTCACTGCCCAGTCCCGGGAGTATCGCTACCCGATAGGCTTCGTCACGTTGAATGTTGCCAAGATCAACCTCTTCCCGTGGAACCTCGATGACAAAGCTGGCTTTTCGCTCGTCAATCTGGGCTGAAAAAAGAGTGTGTAATTCAGTCGGAATATCCATCGGAGACTTCTGTAATTGTTCTCCAGTCGGTCCACTTGATTCTATGGTTTGCTCACCAACGGAAGGCAGGCGACATCAGACGTTTGCAGCCTAGCTATTTGTAAATCGACATCATAGGGCCACACATGCTTCAGCGTCTGCGAGCGGTACTTTCCAAGACAGACGCCAATCTATGGTGCGAATGTCGCCACTGCGGGCAGACGCTCCAGACCAAGCACACTCACTGTCCGACCTGCCAGACCGACGAAATAGCTACCTATTACCTCTAGACGACAGGGAAACGGGTTACCAAGCGATGAGACATAGAGACGAACCCAGCCTCCCAACGTGGATCAGGGAATCCTACGAAACTCTGGAAGCCGAGTACACGTCTGAAATTGACGAACTATCCCATACCGATGCCAAAGCGAAGCTTCTCGCCGAAGACGAAAATATCGAAGAGGAGGCTGATGCAGTATATGCCATCGACCGCTTGCTTGACCGTGGGTGGCTCTACGAAGTCAACGACCGACTTCGAAAAACTGAGTGACTTCAGAAATCCCGTCACGGGTTCACGAACTGAATCAGCTATCCTGGAAGCGGGCTACTTCCGGAAGTTTCCGGAAACGCCGCCGTTCACGAAGGAAATATCGCGAGACAGCGGCCGGAATACGGTTGCGAGGCACAGCAACTAGACGGCTTTCCGGAAACAGCCCAGCTATCCTTTTAGGGTTCGGCCGAAAACTGGTCTGATGATAGCAAATGATTCGCGATGCTCGTGTGCTTCGGGCGGGGTTCATACCGAAGGAGATTGAGCATCGCGACGCCGAAGTGAACCACCTCTCTAGCGTTCTGGAACCCATTACGAGCGGTGAACCCGCTGACACCGCCATCGTCACTGGCCCCAGCGGCGCCGGAAAGACGTGCATCTCGAAGTTTGTTACCGAACGGCTTCGCGAGGAAGTGCTGGACATCGAGACAACCTACGTCAACTGCTGGCGCAATTACACGCGCTTCCGGACACTGTACCAGATCCTCGACGACCTTGACCAGACGATCGATATCCACCGACAGTCGACCCCCCACGACGAGCTCGTCGACCGACTCCAGCAATACGACGGACCACGAACAGTGATCATCCTTGACGAAGTCGACCAGCTTGAGGACCCGGGAATTCTCTACGACCTGCATAGTTTGGAGCAGTTTGCGCTGGTCTGTATTGCTAACAAGGAGGAAGAACTGTTCAGCCGCGTCGACGACCGGCTCGTAAGCCGACTCCGCTCCAGCGAACACGTCCGGATGGACAAATACCACAACGAGCAGCTCTACGACATCCTGAGTGCCCGCGCGAAATGGGGTCTCGACGAGAATGTCATCATCGACGACCAGCTGTATCACATCGCCGACGCTGCCGCCGGCGACGCCCGCCTCGCGATAGGGATTCTCCGTATCGCAGCCAGTACAGCCGACAGAAAAGACCGCGAAACCATTACCGACGAGATGTTGCGAGATGCAGCGGACGATGCTCGCGCAGAAATCAGACAGACTAGTCTCGATTCCCTCACTCCCCACCAGCAAGCCGTCTACGATATCGTACGCGAACACGGACCAGTAGGGCCCAGCAAAATACATGAACACTACAGCGATGCCGTTGATGACCCCCGAACGAAACGGACTGTCCGAACCTACCTCTCGAAAATGGATCAGTACAACCTGCTGGTAGCCGAAGGCACGAGCCGTGACCGACAGTATTCGTTAGCCACCGAGTCGATTCGTTCACCGACAAGGTGAGGTTCGAGCAACGATTCGATTCGATATCTTATCCTTAACCAACATACGGGTTGATCGGGCTGTATTTGTTGGTTAACAGCCGGCTAGATTATTCCGGAGAGGTTCGCGGAAACGGACTGAAGAGTCGAAAACCCGGACATAGCAGGGCGGTCCTGACTGCTACAGGGGATTTCATGAAACGCGGAAGCGACACGCCGCGGCTTATCGGACCTGTGACCATCTAGTCGAGTATGCCAGACCACGCAACTTCGAATCGGTTGGCGGTTGAACAGCCCACCCGTGGCGCTAATCGCAATCAGGCTATTGCTGACCGGGCCGACCCAGCAACTGACGATATCCTACTTCCGTCGCTTGACGACGGTATCACGTTGCTGGACGTCGACGGCAGTCGTGGCGTGCCGATTTTGCAGTCGCTCGTCCTAGACCATCTCCTCATGCACGACGGGCCTGCCTTTTGGGTTGACGCTAGCGGGCATGCGACGACGACCACGCTCGCACAGATAGCACCCAGTCAGCGGCTGCTAGACCGCATTCACGTCGCCCGTGGCTTCACAGCGTACCAGCACTACGGCGCCGTCGACGAGCTCTCAACAGCAGTGAACCAATCCATCAAGCAATCGACCGAGCCAACCCAGTCAAGTGGCCAGCAGCCATCCGGGCAGGACGACGACTCGTCGCCGCATACGCCCTCGCTCATCGTTGCACCAGCGGTTGACGCTCAGTATCGCGCCGACGACACCCTCAGCGACCAGCACGCAGAGACCCTCCATGCCCGGACACTCGCTCGGTTAGCGACATACGCCGATGGCTACGATATTCCCGTCCTGGTCACCCGGAGCAAGCAAGACGAATTCACGGCGCCAGTCGCGACGGCTGCTGACCATCATCTGGAGTGCAAGCAAACTCGGATGGGGCCACGATTCGTCGGCGACGACTTCGAGACGCTCGTCTACCCCGTCGACGACGGCGCGTACTATCAGACGACGTTTGCGTATTGGCGGCAACTGCTGGATGCTCGCGCAACGCATGTTGGGGTGAAACCGACGACTACCTCGCCCGCTACGCCCACCGACGGCGTCGGCACGGCCGTCACAACGGAGGGGGAGACTGTGTCAGTCGCAGGGAGTCCGCTGCTTGACGCGTGGACCGCTGCCGGCGTCGGGGGGCGATAGCGATGGGGCGCACAAACCCAACGTATCGTGATGCCCTGCGAGCCATTGAAGAGCGCTGGGCGGATTTCCGGCAAGCGCTCCGCCGTCGCGACCAACCGCACTTCGACCAGCTGTTCGAGTACGCTCGCGAGCATGCCGACGCGAGTGGCCTGTTGAACCACCAGAATCCGCTCGTCCCGGCACTGTTTAGCATCGATCTCGAACAGGAGGCCAGACTCGATACCCACGAGGAGCGAATCGAGGAGCTGGAAGATGCCCTGGAAACGCGCCGAGATCGACAACAGCGCGAGGAGACCGACCGATGACGGACCTCAAGACAGTCGCGTTCGACATCGAGACGACGGGGTTCGCAACAACAGACCAGCTGACTGTCGTCGGGTTCGACGCAGCGATTAGCTCCCGCGTGTTTCTCAATACTGGCGGACGGACGTCCCCGCCCAAGCTCGAACAGCGCCTCAATGAGGAACTGCAGACGCCGATAACACTCTCACTTCACGACAGCGAGGCGGCGCTTCTCGAAGCGATGACGGAATTTGTCGGCTCAACGCTCGCCGATCAGGAGGTCAAACTAGTCGCGTACAACGGCGACACCTGGAACGGTGGCTTCGACCTGCCCTTCCTCCGAACGCGGCTGACCGTCCACAATCTCGGGTGGCCATTCGCTGAGCTTCCGTACGTCGAAGTACTGGATATCTTCGAATCACGGTTCAACACGACAGGGGATACACTGGACGGCGTCTACGAGGAACTCATCGGGGCCGGTCTCGGCGATCTGGATCCGTTCACCGACAGTGCAGCAGCGGTCACCGCCTGGGAGAACGGAAACTTCGAGCAACTGGTTTTGCACAACGTCGCAGATATTCGCCGGACGCGAGCGCTGATGGAACTGGCAGAGCGGTACTGTTCGAAATCAGACTTCTCGATGAAATCACTGGATCCGGTAGTCAACTGAACCTAACGATGCCGTTTACAATCGATTTCTTGGACGACGGTCGTGTAGTAGAGTGGGAAGCCACGGCTGATGGCGTCGTACCAACCGAGCGCAACGACTACACGCCGCGGTTCTACGTTGCGGCACGATCTCCTGAGGACGATCCAGACCTTGCAGAACTTCGGACACAGTACGAGCGGCACCCAGATGTCGTGAGGACCGAAGTCGTCACCCAGCGACCCGGTTTTCGTCGCGACGACGAACCCGTACTCGCCGTCGACGTCCGACATATCGACCGTGTTACGTCGCTTGCGCGTCAAGCACGGCAGCTATCGGCGTATCCAATCGGGGACCTCGCCTGTTTTAATGTCGACTTCTCGCGGGAATTCCGCTACTGTCTGGAAAACGATATCAGCCCAACGCCGGCAACGGAACTGTCGACACTCCAACTCAGCGTCCCGGTGACCGAAACGAGCAACGACGTCTATGGGGAGTTAACGGTGGCCGGTGACACAGTTACTGGCTCACCGATTGAGCTCTTGAGTGCCGTGCGGGCAGCGCTCGAAAAACACGATCCGAACATCCTGGTCTGCTCGACGAGCGAGATTATTCCGACGCTGTACGAGATGGCGACAGACGCCGGCGTGGACGACTTCTCGCTGAGTCGGTGGCCCGAGGTCGACTACCAGCAACTCGCCGGTGAATCGACGTACGCGAGCTACGGGCAAGTCGGGCATTCGCCAGCGCGGTACAACGTGCCCGGTCGGGCGATTATCGACGAGTCGAACACGTTCTTCTACGGAGAGACGAACCTTGACGGCGTCCTCGACCTTGTGTCGCGCTCGAAAAAACCGGTTCAGGAACTAGCGTGGGCGTCGATTGGGAACGTACTCACCGCCATCCAGATCTGTGAAGCCCACGACCGCGGCGTCCTCGTCCCGTGGAACTCCTGGCGCCACGAATTCTTCAAGCCGATGGGAACACTCCACGATGCCGACCGTGGCGGTTTCATCTTCGCACCCGAGGTCGGAATTCATGAGGACGTTCACGAACTCGACTTTTCCAGCCTCTACCCGAATATCATCTGTACCCGAAACGTCTCACCAGACGTTATCCGGTGTGACTGTCACAGCGACCGCGACGACGTTCCTGGGCTCGGCTACTCGATCTGTGACGACCGGGGCTACCTCGGCGACGTACTCCAGCCGATCATTGACGCTCGCGACGAGATCAAAGCGGCCATCCGTCGGGAGAAGGAGCGGGACGACCCCAACGGGGACAGACTGGCAGAACTCGAGGGGCGGTCGGGAGCACTAAAGTGGATTCTCGTCGCCTGCTTCGGCTACCAGGGATTCAGCAATGCGAAATTCGGCCGCATCGAGTGCCACGAGGCAATCAACGCGTTCGCTCGCGAGATTCTGCTGACGGCGAAGCAGCGACTGGAAGCCAGCGGCTGGCGCGTCGTCCACGGTATCGTCGACTCCATCTGGGTGACCCCAGACCCCGACGTCGACGACGATGCTCGTGAGGACCTCGAAGCGCTCGCGACGGAGATCACCGACCGCGTCGAGATTCAGCTCGAACACGAAGCCCACTACGACTGGGTGGCGTTTGTCCCGCAGCGCGATAGTGACGCCGGCGCGTTGACGAAGTACTTCGGGAAGGTCGCCGGCGAAGACGACTTCAAGATACGCGGTATCGAAGCTCGCCAGCGGTCGACCCCACCGTTCATCGAGGACGTCCAGCGGGAGTGTCTCGAACGATTTGATGCGACTCGATCTCCAGAGGCCGTCCTTACATGTCTCCAGAAAGCAATCGACCAACTCCACACCGGGAAGGTGCAAGTAGAGAGACTCGTCGAACGGAATCGTGTCTCCAAGCCGCTGGAGGGCTACACGCAGAATACCCAGAACGTGGCGGCGCTGAAGCGGGCTCGCGATCAAGGTCTTTCTGTCCACCCTGGACAGGACATCGAGTACGTGGTCGTCGACGACAAGAAGAGTTCGCGAGAGCGGGTCGCGTTGGCCCACGAAAAGATAGAGTCGTACGATGTGTCGTACTACGAGACGCAACTAGTCAGAGCTGTCGAGAGTATACTGTCTCCACTGAGATGGGATCGGTCGAAGATTCGTCGAGAACTCGCAGAGATACGGGTGCCGGAGTTGACGGTTTTCGCAAACACGGAGAATATCTAACCAACATAAGAGTGGTTCGGCGGGTTTTGTTGGTTAGCTAGGATGCAAACCAGGTCGAACCCCCACACCCCGTGTGCGATATGAATTTGACGAGAGGATAGGCTGAGAAAAATCATCTAAAGGATACGGGATTCGGCCAGAGAACCTATGAGAAGACGTAGGACAGACGATGACATCCAGCTCACGAGGAAACAAATCCAGGAACGAGTTTGGTCGTTTCACGAAACGTATCGTTTCGTTTCAACCAACTCTAGTTCTAGTACAGATTTGGTTAGCAGAGTACCTAAATAAAAGTTCCGCTCAAAATAATTCATCCCAGTATTGGTGCTTCTGAGATCTCTTCTCCTTAAAATCATGGATTTCTGGGATCTCGATGTCCCTCTTCCCGAACACCCCCTCCCATCGTTTTCTGATTTCATATCGCACACGGGGTGTGGGGGTGACCTACCGACGAGACCTCATCTCACTCGAGATTGTCAAGACATATGCTCGGCACTATCCGGGTCGAGATCCCGTCTGATATTTCATCTTGCACACGGGGGGTGCCTTTACCGAGTTGTTCTGACTCGTATCGGCATCAACCGGAGTTTGATGAGATATCCGGAATTTCATATCGCACACGGGGGGTATTATGATCAATTGATTTCGCCCACGGTTACGGAATCCTACTGGTTGACCCCTTCTAAACACGCTCTTTCGGCTGAATTCAGCTTATTTAACCTCGCACACGGCACCCATATTTATTTATAGTTTCGACCTAACTGCGGAAATATGGCTGATGGCGACGATCAACAATCCCTCTCACAATCTATCAAAGGCCGTCTTCAGGAGGGAGTCCAAAACTCTGTTTTTCGAGATAAGGGACTTCTTGACCCGGATGCTGTCATTGACGAGGACCGAATTGTCGGTCGGGATGACCAGCTGGACGATATCATCACCTACCTACGACCGGCACTGCAGGGGAATCGCCCACCCAATATGCTCCTATATGGGCCATCGGGAACTGGGAAGTCACTCATAATCAATGCGGTCTGCCAGCAGGTTCTCGAACTCGCGAATTCGCAAGGAGATAGGTTTGGTGTTATCAAAACCAACTGTCAGACAATCAAATCGCATGACAGAGCTGTCTATCGTCTTGTAAAGAACGCAGCCGAAGAAGCTGGCGTCGGTGTCGGCGTCCCCGAGAGCGGGATTTCGACTGACCAGAAGCTCAATCGATTCTACGAGATCTTGAGCAATAACTTCGACTCGGTCATCATCATTCTTGACGAGGTTGATCTCCTAGTGGGCCGGCAACGCGATCCGAACGAGGAGCCGGCGTATTCGAAACTGCTCTACCAGCTATCGAGAGCATCACAGCTCGGTCGCATTGAGGGCCATGTGTCCGTCGCTGCACTCACGAACGATCCTCGATTCATGGAGGATCTCGACGGCCGGGCTGAGAGCTCGTTTAATCCTCAGGACGTCGTTTTCCCCGACTACGATGCGAATCAACTGCAGGCGATTCTCCAACGTCGCCGCGACGCGTACCAAGACAACGTCCTTGAGGACGGAATTATTCCAATCAGCGCTGCATTCGCTGCCCAGGATCACGGTGACGCACGGAAAGCGATCGATCTATTTCGAAAGGCAGGTGAAATCGCTGACAGAGAGGGAGAAGATACGGTCCGTGAAGAGCATGTTCGCGACGCTCAGAAAGAGGCCGAACGGGACCGGACGCTAACTCAGATGCAGGGACTATCCACACAGAAGAAACTCTCACTTTATGCCACTGCGATTGTTCCTGTTCACTCGAAGCGCAATTTGAATGCTGTCCCCAGTACGGTTGCCTACCGGGTGTATCAGTACCTCACTGACATCCTGGATGCCGATGAAAAATCGCGCGACTCCTATTTGCGATATATGAATGAAGCTGAGACCTACAATTTCGTCACGTCCGAGAAACGTGGGCGCGGCTACGGCAGTGGTGTCCACAAGGAGTACACATTCATTGACGATCCGGAGGTGGTCGCCGAGACCCTCCAGACTGACTTCCGACTTGAAGGTGCTGAACACGACGATGATCTCATCAAGTCTGTTGTCAACGCTCAGATAGACGATTTCTTCGAAGGGAACTGACGTAAAAAGTCCCCCGACGCTGGCACTAAATTCATTTCGCACACGGGGTGTCCACCTCTGACTCACCAGTCAATTCATCTCTCATACGGGGTCCCATCTACAAACGACCGGATTCATTTCGCATACGAAGGATGGTTCCGGTGAGTATAATATTAGAATGACTATGTATGTCTGACAACGGTACGCAAGATTTCATTTCGCACACGGGGTGTCCACCTCCGACTCACCAGTCAATTCATCTCTCATACGGGGCCCATCTGCAAACGATCGAAATCATCTCGCACACGGGGGGTGTCAGCTCAAGACTGTCGGGGAATTCACTTCGCACACGGGGTGTGATACGGTCAGATGACGGCAGCTGTCGGCTTACTCGTCGGGATTAACTGGCGATTTATATTTTGACTTGACCTTCTCTCCCTCGCGCCACTGCCAGTAGTAGTAGCGATTGTCGTTGATCTTCTTGATCGTGATCGTCGCTTTGGCCGGGACGTCATCCGGAAGTTCGTCTGGTCGCTCTTCATCAGATTCCTCCTCAAGGCGGGCCTCGCGAGCTTTGTGCTCTGCCAGCTTCTCGGCGTAGCGTGCGACGTGCTGGAGTTGGTCTGGAGAATAGTTATTGAGCGTGTTGACGATATTTGTCGGGAGTCCCGCTGGCGGCGTCGGTGGCTCGTAGGACATCAGCAGTCGCCTCGTGTTAACCAACAGTTTGCTAGAAATAAAATCTTGTTGGTTAATCAGATGTTATGTCCCACAGCTCCTGAAGAGCTTGAATAGCAAACTATCGCTGTGGGCCTGTTGACTAGATCGAATTACCTTTGCGGAACAACATTTTATAACTTGACAATTCTATCTGAGCGCCGAGAGTCTGAATTCCACCTTCAGCGATATACTTATAAACAAATCGGTAATACTGGAATATATGAGGGAGGCGGAGCTACGGGTTATCGGCTGTTTGCGGAATCGGTCCTACTCGGTTGGCGAATTAGCCGATGCAATCGATAAAAGTCAAAGCTGGACGTCGGAGGTCGTTGGCGACCTCGAAAACGACCATCTTGTAAACCGAACCGACGGCGTCCGATTGGCCACCACGTACGAAGCGTCACTGCTTGCCGAGCTCCTCGACCGGTACGCACTCGAGAAAGTGCTGACAGGGACGAAAGAGGATATTTTGGGTGCGCTGCTCGGCGGCCCGGAGACGATTTCGGAGCTACAAACACAGGGCTTCGCCAAGTCCACACTCTACAAGCATTTGAACGAGATCCAGGAGACCGGCGCGATCGCACACACGGACGACGGGTATGCTATCACCGATGACACGCTTCGGTCGTTTCTCGAAACCAGAACCCGAACGATACCGTTCGAAACCGAATACCGCGCGAACGGTGACCGACTCGTCGCGACGAGCAAGGACACCGTCGACGGAACGCCGACTGCGTTCTCAGCGTTCACCCGCTACGGCGTCGACTATCACCCAGCGAAAACCTACGTCTACCAAGGTGATCGCTCGCTAGAACTCGAAGAGATTCTGATCCATGCGGTGACCGTCGCTGAGAACAAGAAACAGATGGCGATGGCTGGCGTGTTCTATCTCACACACCGCGCGACCCTCGACACCAGCGACCTGTGGCGGCTCGCAAACAGGTGGGAGTGCGTCGAGAAATGGGCAGATCTCTTTGCATACATCGATCAGCGGGAGGTCCACGACGAGGAGTTCTTCCTCCCGTGGGAGGAATTTATCGATCTCGCGAACGACTATGGGGTCTATCCGCGCGGCCAACATCCGGAAGACAGCCTTCGACGGGGGATTGAAGAGCTTGGAGACCATCTGGAGGCACCTGTTGACGTGTATCTTCTCGGGGGCGGCAACCTCATTCTGCGTGGGTTGAAGGATTCGACGAAGGACGTCGACCTCGTCGTTGCGGACGGACAGACGTTCTTTGCAATCGCTGAATCGCTCCGGAACCTGGGATACGAGGAGCGTAGTGACTTGGAAGCGGCGTACAACCAGCTCGATCCCAGTATTGTACTGGAGAAGGAAGGGTTTCCGCGCTGGGACATTTTCGTGGAGGCGGTCGCCGGCCAGCTCCAGCTGACGCCGGCAATGATCGAGCGGTGCGACCAATCATTCGACTACGGCAATCTCCAGGTACATCTGCTCTCACTGACCGACATCTTCATGTTCAAATCGATCACGGAACGCGAAGGCGATCTCGAAGACGTCGCACTGATTGCCAGACAAGCTGACCTCGACTGGGAGAGCATCTTACAGGAGATCAAGACTCAGGAAGATCGTACTGGCCAATTCTTCTCGTTTGCTGTGCTCGATACGCTCGATGTCCTCGATGAGCGGCACAATATTGTTGCGCCAATCACGGACCGGCTCGTCTCGTACTGTCTCGAGAACGCGTTGCTCGTCTCGCTGGAGGCCCCGAAAACAATCGAAGATCTCCGAGAAGAGCTGGATTTCCCCGATCACCAGATCTACAACAAACTCCGGAAGCTCGAAGAGGAGGGACAGATCACCGTCGACCGTAGCGGTCGGCTCAATACGTACCAGCGAGCTGAATCGACTGACCGTTGACTCTGTAACAAAATAATGTGCCTCTCTTGGCAAATGCGTGACCACCACGCGACCTTCGAGTCCGCACTCACGATGCTCGACCGGATGTACGAGGATCTGGATCTTCCCGTTGCATACCGTGAAACCGAGGGTATGAAGGCATATACGCAAATCGTGCGAGACTTTATAGGTCGGCAGAGCCAAGATTCGTTTGACTAATGAATCTGGACAACGCGGTTGAAGAAGCTCTCGCAACATACGGGATGTCGCGGAGCGAAGAGGCCGAGGAGACGGGCCGCACAGTCGCGACGCTCCAAGACTAGCGCACGCCGCTTACTCGAGGTTCCGAATTTTCTCTGCGAACTCCGCTTTGGATAGCCCAGAGGTTTCCATCAGACCGGGGTTATCGGTACGCTCAACTGCCTCTTCGACGAATTCGATCCAGAGCTCCTCGTGCGCTGTTGCGTAGACTGCTTTCGCTTCTGAGGGATACATATCCAGCTCATACGCCGTCAGGTCGATCTGGACCTCGTGTTTCCGCTCAAGCGTTGTCGCTCCGAAGTCAGCGAGATGCTTGAGTAGAACATTCTTCCGACGAACCGTCAAGAGACGCTTTGACTCGTTAATATACTCGTTTACCCATTCCCGCCAGTCATAGGTCTCTGAGTTTATTTCTACGGAGGTCTCTGGCATCGAGAAATCGGGAGCAATCCGACGGAGGTAGAACTGAACCAGGGCAACTGCAGTCCGATGGTTCCCATTCGGAAGCGCGTGTTTGAGAATGATATTTGAGGCGAGACGGCCTGCAACATCAGTCGCGCTGCCCTCCCACGATGTCCGGTTGAGCGCGTCTGGGAGTGCATCGATGTCGATGTTCTTGTACGCTTCAACGGGAACTCCTTCTTCTTCCTCGTTCTGGGCTATGAGCGCTTGATAGATCTCGAGGAGCCGGGCAACGATGGTACCGTTATCAGCACCCATCTCTGAGAGTGCCTCGCCAAGATCGAATTCGAGATCGCCGACGTCCCCACCACCGACGCGGGACGTATAGATAACGAAGAACTCTCTGTCAAGATCGTACTTGCGAACCTTTACAGCCACGTCATCATCGTACTCGACAATCCTGGCAACGATCTCTGATGGAGTGTCGTGGACAAAATCAAGAGAGAATTGATTGTCGCCCGGATGATGATAATAGACGTGACCCATCTACCTGATTCGCTGTACTCGGAGGAGCATCTTAATTCACTCTACCCGGGTTTCTCCCGGTCGACGTTGATTCGGAGACGATACTTACTGTTGTAATTTCCCCGCTCGCTTCGCGTCGGATCCAGCAACGAGTACCCACTCGTGAACGACGCGACGAGTTCCTTGCGGGCGGGGAGGTTGATGCCGAGCTGGCCACCAATCACGCGAAGCGAGTCGCGGCACGCCGCGACGAGCGTCAGCTGATCACCGTGGCGTCCCCGCCAGCGTGATCGGCCTGTTTGGGACGAGCCGCCGCGGAACAGCCGTTCTCGCGGCGGCTCTTGGACTTTGTAGCCGACGACGCCCAGCTCAATCAGCTGCCGAAACATCCCGCCGAACGCTGGCTGAGCAGAAGACATATCGGCAAATTAGCGGCGGTTCAGTGTAATTATACGGTCTTTCCGCATCTTTACATAAGAGTGACCCTTATTAACCAACACTCGTCCTCAAACGGCGGGTCGTGTTGGTTAAGAAAGCACCGGCGCTGTTGCAGCGGCTATGTGGGGTCGACAGGGAGCAACGATGACTGCCGTCGTCTGCGACTAGCGCCGCCGGGCAAGTACAGTAGCTGGCCAGGACACTGAATCACTCGGAGAGGAGAGAATCATGACCGAGCGTGGGCAGCGCCCGGTACAGGGAGCGTGGGACCCGGGCCCATCAACGATAGCGTGGGTGGGTGAATGTCAGAGGGGTGTCGCAAGCGGGGACCGGATCCATTTAGATAATCTATGGCTTTATGGTAATAAGCTTTCAGTTTCGCCCCTGCCGGTCACAGGAGATGCCCGGTGACGACCATCGAAGTCGGCGAGGTCGTCACGTTGACCGAACTCGACAGCGATCCCCCGCTGCTCGTTCTCACGGTCGATGAGCGTTCACCGTCGCGCTGCTCGCAGATCTCGCTCACGAGACCATTCAGCGGCTCGAGACCACTATCAGTGACCGTGAGGGACGGCAAGATATCGTGACGGCCGTCGCGACCGCCGATGGTATCATGACCTTCACTGTGCCGCCGGCTGAGGTCGCCCATCGCAACGGACCCGGCATTCAGAGCTGTCCGCCGCCCTAGGGAGGTGAAGGGTGATGCGCGGCCCATCAGCTGTTGCGGTCAATCCATGCACAGAAGGCTTCAAAGTCTTCGGCGCCGGCGTCGTCGGCGATATCGTGAAGCGTTCCGATACTGACTGAATCGTGGGAGGGAACCACGACCGTCCGGGTGTCCGTCTCGGTGTGGTCGGCCGGCGGGTCCCACTTCAGAATCAGGTGGTCACCTGTCGTCCGGACGTGCCGGAAGTTCCCGACGTTCACCAGCACCTTGTAGAGTTCTTGCCCGGAGAAATCTCGCGTGACCATCGACGCTACTTCAGGATATCCGGCAGTTCGTCACTCTGCTCGCGAGCAGCGTCGGGTTCGACGCCCAGCTCGCGAAGCTCCTCGTCGGTGGGTTCGTGGCCGGCTTCGCCCGCCAGCGCCGCGACCACGTCATCAAGGGCGGCGAGGGCGGCGGCTCGCGTTTCACCCTGAGCGGTGACTTCGGCCTCAAGGTCCCGAGCGGTCCACTGGCCGTCGGGATTCTCGACGAGCCGGATTTCCCGACCAGTGTTGTCGGGGCGATCAGCGCGTGCCATACTTCGGTTAAGACTGTCCATGGGCAAAACAGTTCGGACGTGACGGAAACGGCGCTGTGATCCCGTCCAAGGGGGCGGAGAGTGATGGCTCGTGTGACCCCGCCGATTGGTACTGCAACCGAGCCAGCGGTCACAGACGGCCAGGCGTGGCGGCTGTGCTACCTCGTCGGCGTGTTCGTCCACTACACGGAGTAGACCTGCGACTTTGCGACCGTCCAGAACTACTACGACCAGTACCGCTGCGGGGACTACGGCTACGGTGTCGTCATTGAGCGCCGCACAGAGGTGCGTCGATGACGGGCCACGGGAACTACTACGGTGTCGACGGCGCCGGCGGGTTCCCCTGCGCGCTGGCCCGGGAGTGTCGACTCGAGAGCATGGATACGACCCGTCAGACCGTCTCCACCCTCCAAGCGGTCAGCAACGATATCGTTGCCGTGGTGAAGGTGGTCTCCTGGCCGGGTCGGAAGCCGGCACGCCTCGTGATCTCGAACTTAACGATGTCCGATTGTCCTTCCCTGATCCCGAGGAGCTGGTTCCCGATATCGGATCTCGCTCCGTCTCGGCGGGCGTCCAGTGTCGCCTGGACGTCGCGGAGCTACTCTCGACGAGCGAGCTTGCCACCCAAATTAGCGTCACGACCTAGACCCTCGCAAACAACGAGGCGTTCTTCGCCGACCTTGAAGCGGCCAGCTTGCTTGAGCGTGAGGCCCCGCTTCGGGACACGTCGATGTGACAGCCTCGCTCTCGCTGGGTGTGGACCCGACGCCGGAGATGACGCCAACCTCGCTACTGACGGCCGACTGATGGAGGATCTCCGTTAGGCTTAGTCTCTCCATTTCTCACATTGCACACGGGAGTGTACGCCTCATAGCTCATTTTGCATACGGTGGATCACGAGTTTCCAATTCACACGAAGAGGGCGGTGGGTTCTCATTTTGCACATCGGGTGTGAGCCACAGGACAGCTCATTTTACACACGGGGGGTGTACGCATCATAGCTCATTTTACAAGGGTAGATTTTTCCTCATCGTGTAGAGACTCTCTCACACCACGTCGGAATCTAGTTCGGTTCTGAGAAAAGTGAGTCCTTCCTCTGTAATGATGTAGTATCCGGTATCGTTGACATCCATCACGAGATCATGCTCAGTTAGCCGAGCAAGACGTCGCTTGACCGTTGAACGATGCGGAGATGCGATGTTTCGGTATTCTAAATTAAATAGAATCACACGTGGAGGGACAGCCGCTCCGCAATCGGCCAAGAACTCCAAAATGGGTTCGTCGTACTCACTCCACCAAGGGGGCTGCACACACCACGCTCAAATCTCGGGATATATAATACATATCGACTAAGTTACAACAATTTGTTGCAACTCGCAACGAAATAGGTTACCTTTATGTAGTGGCCGAAATTGTAACCTCATGTGTAGCTTGCACAGATGACCGTCATTAACCTACACGCCAGCTTGTATGAAAACAGACAATCAGACTTCAGAAGACAAGATCCACCCGCAACCTTTGCAACGATTACTCGGCGTGCTGCTCCCCGATACGACTGTGGAAATCACGTGGGAGCCGTCCGATGAATCCCCTACCCAATCGATGTCGGCAATCATTACCAGTGCGGAATTCTCTTCAGCTCCATGCGTGAACTGTCCGGAACTGAATCAAGAGCTCATACTCACCGACACAGATGCAGAAACCATCGAACTCGTCCCTCGAAGCGATCCTAATCGTGACTCTATCGGTATAGTACGAGACGTAGAAATTACCGAACTGCCGCTCCAACAAGTACCAGTAACAGAATCTGGACCCCAAGTCCCAGATGACCTCGTCGGCGAAACCGGGTTTTTAGACATCGAATATCCCGGCCATAACCAGCAACTCGTGATCCAGGACGGACTCAAGGCGTATGATGAACGACTCAGTGGTATATTTGAACAAGAAGTGACAGATATTGTTGGAGTTCAATACGTTGTGAAAATGTCTGGGTGTGGCCCCAGCCGGATTATATTCGAGCATGCTGGAGATGATGCCCAATGAAGCCTGTCAATTATGTGTGGACTGCTAGCCAGTTTGAGGAGCGGCTCGTTGACACCCTTCCCGAAGATCACTACTTTGTGACCGGGACTGTGACTGAACCGGGGGAATGCTACTATACCGTCCCGGTTGATCAAGAACGAGAGTGTATGCATCTCTGTATGGATGCCACAGTCGGATACGATCTCAGTGTGTTCGCTGGACAGGGCATCGAAGCGATGCAGAATGCCAAGTTTCCGGTCTGGTCAACGGTAGCTGTTCCGAAAGCGTATCTCTCAGATGCAGCACTGGACGCTGTCAGCGACGAGTAACCCATCTTTTCGTCCTCTTCGGGAAACACTCCATTGTCAATCTGTACGGGGTGATGCCGCTTTCATTCTCACAGGGGGGAGAGTAGCGTGGGTAGTTCCGAACTGATTTATCATCGGGGTTGTCTCATTCTCCTCTTGTGTCTCCTGCATCTGTGTAACGTACGACTGGGCTGTCCCTCCATCCCGTGTCGGTGCCTGCCGCCGCCTCGCCCCGTCAGTGCGCAGCCCTCTGTCCCGTTCGTAGTTGTCCCCCTCACCTGCCCGGCCGTCGACCCAGCCACCTGCTGCCGCCGCGCGCGACCGCCGTTCCCCCCGCTGCCCTGAGTGCGTTCGTGTCCCCCACCGCCGTGTCGTTCGTTGGGATGGTCTGGCCTGTTTCGTGGTGGTCGTCGTTGCCGTGTCGTGTCTCCGGTGGCGCCGCCGTTGCTGGTACGCCACTCAGATCCTTGGTTACGGAATAGGCGTTGCCATGAGTTTCCTGGGGTCATCGAACTGTTCGGAATCGACGCTTCCGTCCGTCCCCACGACGTACTGGTCTGCCTCTGGGTAGTGCGGCTTGTCAAATTCCCCGATACTTTCCAGCACCAGTATCTCTCCGTCGGCGAAATACTTTCCCAGGAGTCTGAGAAATCCTACATCAGCCCGTCCCTCGCTCGGGTGGTGTACATCGTCGCGAAACGACGACTCGCTACTGGACAGCGTCACCTTCGTCCCGTCTGTTTGGTACTGGCCGTCGTATCGATAGCCGAGTTTTGTTGGCCGGCCACTGAGGAGCTCCTCGACATCGTCGATATGTTCCTCGGGGATCTCTATTGCATTCGACTCGTAATTACTAATCCATAATGATAGCATTCGCGGTCATCCTCCCGGCGCTATAGAAACTATTCTGCCCTGTTCCCGCGTTGGTCGCTGTGCGAGGTGTCCGGTCGAGTTGTCGTCGTTGCCGTGTCGTATCTCCGGTAGCGTCGTCGCCGTCGCGGTGCTGGTTGCTTGCTTAGGTGCCCGGTTTCCGAACGGCCGGTGTCCCGAGTTCGTCTGGCGACCGGAGCGATTCGGTTTCGACCTCGCCGTTTGCTGGGACGACGTCTTGGTACGCATCCGGGATGTGTCGCGCCCCGGTGTATCCGACACTCCGAATCACCAGCACTTCACCGTCGGCGAGATACTCCCCCAGCCGTTCGAGGAACTGGTCGGTGACTTGCTCATCTGCTGGAGTCCAGGCGTCGAACGTCGTTGCAGTACTGAACAGCACCAGCCCCGTCCCGTCCAGTTCGTACTGGCCGTCGAATCGGTAGCCAGTGTCAGTTGGGTCGCCGCCGAGTAACTCCTCAACTTCGTCGACGTGGTCGGCAGCGATCTCTACAAGATTCGAGCGGTACATCCCAGTGTAATTCATTGGTGGCTCACTCATCCGGCGCCATAGAAATCTCTCTCCCCTTGCCCCCGGTCTGGTCGCTGGCCACGTTGTCCAGTCGTTCGTCCTGTCGCCTCGTCACTGTCGGCTGGCCTGTTTCGTGTCGGTCGTCGTCGCTGTGTCGGTCGTGCTGTTCGTCGCCGTCGTTTCCTCGTCACTGTCAGCTGGTTCGTCCTCGAGTGTTCGGTCCTGCGAGTCCCCATGTTTCCACTCGTCTGTCTCCACCCCAGGGTCCCCTTCGTTGTATCAGGTTTCTGGTAGTCCCCTATTTGGTGCCCCTGTTCCTGTTTTCTCGTTTCCCCCGTTCGTTCTCGGCTCCGCCTGTTCTGATCGCTACGCGACTACCCACTGGATAGGCTCCCCCCTTGGACCCTATTTATGTAAAATCGCGAGCCTACACACGACGGGCTGAGTGTATAATTAGAGGTTCTCTAAAGCTCTCTCGGGCTGTAAGAGCCCGTCCACGAGAATTATGGGTAAGGGGTAGTTAATTACAACTGCCCCGAAATCGACTGCAGTCTGGTAATTAACAGAACTATCGGATGTTTGCCATTTTTAATTACAATCACCCCCAATTCGACCGCCATCGTGTAATTACGAGCCGAAATTGGGGGCAAAATCCGATTATTACAGACCCCCGAAATCCGCTTGCCGTCTGGTAATTACGGTTTTAATTACTATACCCCGAAATTCGAACGCCCTCTTGTAATTACTCATTGGGCAAATCGGCTGGTTGGGGGGTTCAGTGGCAGCGAGCCGATTAATTATACTCCCCCTCAATACGGTTGCCGTCTGGTAATTACTGGATTAATTACGAGACACCGTAATTCGGGTGCCGTCTTGTAATTAACAAATCGGAACAATAACTGGGTGGTGTAGGCAGTGGGGCGAGACAATTAATTACAACTCCCATCAATACGGCTGCCGTCTGGTAATTACGGGTTTAATTACTGATGGGCCATATTCAACCCCCGTCTTGTAATTACAGCGAAGGCAGCCAGAGGAGACTGCGTAATTACAGAGTGCCGGTATTCGACTGCCGTCTGGTAATTACGGGTTTAATTACAACCCCCTCCAATTAGACCGCCATCGTGTCATTATCCGGCTGTAAACTCGATTTTGTATTGGGATTGTGATACAAGCGGCTGGAATCGACTTAGATTGGGCTGGGAGTGGCCTTGGTTCACGGAGGGATGGGAGTGTGAGATGGCACTAGCCATGCGCTCGGCGAGCAGCATGTGGCCTCCTTCCAAGCGGGTGGTGTCGGCACTGCTGCACTGATGGCGACAAAGAAGCGGTTCGCTGTGGAGTCGGTCAGACCTCGTCGCGGAGGTTGTTGATACTCAGGAGTTTGCCAGCTCCGGGTTCGTCCAGTGCCTCACTCATCGTCTGGAAGTTTCCAGACCGACTTGACATATCTTTTGAGGTGTATCCACTGAGCGATTTGAGTAGTCTTTCGGCCCCATCGAAGTTCTCGACTACCCACACAGCGTCCCCTGGCGCGGTTGCGAGCGTTTCGTAGTCTTCCTCGACGTGGCCACGTTTCTCGGGTGAGGTCTCCACTTCGACGAACTTGTCTGTGTTATCGGGCGACTCAGGCGTCCGCTTGGCGTAGACGTCATAGAGCGCGGATCTGTTCTCGGGGTTGTGGTACATCTCGACCTCGTAGCCCAGTTGGTCGTAGTACGTCGCCGCTAGGCGCACACCGATTCGATGGGTCAGGCTCTCACCTCCTTTCTCGCCGCCACCAGCTGGTGAGAGGTCCCGGTCGATGAGTGCTTCTGCCTTTGTCGTGGGCTCGTAGTACAGTTCGTTGTTGCCGAGTTTGGTCTTCTCGAGGAACTCTTCCTCGACGAGATAGCCGGCGGTATCACTGAATGGAAGGTCAGACATTGGACTGCCCAGCGTGTACCCATCGACCCCGTCAGTGAGTGCGTCAAAGACTAGATCCAGGAACGCTTTGTGTTCGTGCGTGATGCCGTCTGGGGTGTCATCGTCGTCGAGGTCGTGGTCAGACGCGGAGTCGGACTCCTCGTCGTCGGCCATTCGTTCTTGGCTGGTCAGTGTGTCTATCGCGTCACTCTCGCGCCCGACACACATCCGGGCACGACTGCGGCTCCGGACGCTGTCGGCCCGTGCGGTGACGTTGAACGGCCCTTCGGAGTGGCCCGGCGGGATTGGGAGTGGCTTGAGCGTGAGTATTTCTGGCTTCTGTTCGTCGAAGGCATACGACGGGAGTTGGACCACCCATTCGCCTCGTTTGAGGCCGGCAATGCGGTCTTTGATCTCGTCGCCATCCAGGTCTTCGTGGAAGAGTGACTCTGCGAGCAGGTCGTCGGTCGCGACGTTCCCGATGATTTTGGTGTTGACGTTGTTCAGGATTTCCTTGTAGGCGCGGCGGTTCTGCCGTGGGTTCTCGCCCAGGACCTGCTCGGGATACTGCATTATCAGGCCCAGCGAGAGGTTGAACTCACGCCCCTGTGGGAGCAGTTCCTGGTAGACGATTTCGTTGCGAGCGATGTTGGCTGACTCTTCGATGATTACGTTCGCGATGTAGTCCTCCCGGTCTGGCGTCCAGATGGATTGGACGGAAGTCCAGAGGTGTGAGAGGAACAGGACGGTGAATATCTCGCTGCTTTCGCCACGCAGGTTCCCCGTGTCGATGAGCAGGACCTTATTGGAGTTCAGAATGGACTTGAGGTCCAGCATGGGGATGTCCTCTTTGTCGTACCAGCCCGTGGAGTCGTCCCAGTGTTCCTCGCCGACCTCATAGGAGAGCATATCCCAGATGAAGTCTCGTTCTTTCAGCTTTCGAATCCGGTTCAGCACTGCGTCGGTGGTGTTGGTGAACTGGCGTTCGTCCTTTTGGAGATGGGAGATGAGGATATCCCGGACCTGTGGGTCGCTCGTTTTCGGGACGGCGTTGTCGATGATGTGGGACTGGTCGACGTCGGGGTCTTCCTCTTTGTCGGGGTCGTATTTCTTCCCCCACCGCTGGTACTCCTGGGCAGTTTGCATCAACTGTCCAATCGAGAAGTAGTCTGAGCCGTACTCTTCGTCGAAGTTGGCTTTGATGAGATTCGTTAGGACTTCGTTCGCGACGAAGGCTTGATCGACCGTGTCTCGCCCGAGGACGAACCTGAGGAGTTGGAAGTAGTGGTCGATGAGGTCCTGTTTGGCGGTGGCCCGTTCGCGGCCGGCTCCTCTGGTGAGCGGTCTGAGGTCGAAGAAGGGGATGCCTGGGACCTGGCCGCCTTCTTCGGGGATTGTGATGTACTCGACGTCGTCCAGATCACCGAACAGCGTCCGGTGACAGCGCAGGTAGTTGTTACACATCTCACCGCCTTTCGGGTCGATGAGAATCGTGGGCCCATCGAGGAAGTGGTGGGTGGTGAGCATGTCGTTGAGGGTGGCGACGGTCTTGCCGCTCCCGGTGGTTGCGCCTCTGATGTAGTGGTGTGTGAGGTCGTTTGCCGACAGGGAGAGGGCATCGCGCTGGTCGAGTTGTTGCCACCACTCGTTTTTGCTCTCGATGGCGCTGATGTCGTTTTGGTCGGCGCCACGGTCACGGAGGGCGGTGACGGCCCGCCCGATGGTCATGCCTTTCGAGAACTCGCGGAACACTTGTTCGTTCGGTGAGGTCAGGGGTGACTGGGCCGTTGGGCGACCGCCCGAGCCACCGCGACTGGCCTTGGGCAGGGAGTCGATCGAGGGGACGGTGATGAAGTTCGCGATCTCGTCGACGTTGGTGACGAGCATGGGTTTGCGGCGGGTGACTGACTCCCAGCCGTTGGGATAGGTCAGGCCGTGGTTGAGCATCCGCGTGTACTCGTACTCGTTTTGGCCCAGATGTTTCCCTTCGATGGAGTAGAACTGCCCACTGAGGTGATTCAGGCCATCCTGGAGGTTCTTGGCTGTTGTCTCGTCACTGGCGGCGACTCTGATACTCGTGTTGTACGTGTGCGAGGGATTTTTCAGGTCGATCTGGCCCATGCGGCCGGTGCCCGAGCGCTGACCGCCGACCTGTGAGTCGTGGATAGTGCCACCGATTTCGTGTGGGGTATCGCTCCGGTGGCGCTCCTGTCGTTCCTCGTCAGATGCACCACCGAGTAAACCGTCGATGAGGGTGCGCATGAACAGGCCAGCTTGGGAGTGGACGCCTTGTTTGAGGAGCCCTTTCTGGCGTTGGGCCTTTGCGGACCAGTCCGAGCGTGGTTCGAAGATGACCTGGAAGAGAACGGCGCCGTCGGACTGGATTGCGGTTTCGAGGAAGTTCGAAAGCGGGGAGCGTTCGATTTCTTCGGTGTCGAATGTGGTCAGGGTCGTCATCCAGTCTTTCCGGCGTTCCTCCCGGCCTTCGTACCGGACCATGTGGGGGACGTCGTCGAAGACGGAAGTGATGTCAAATTCTGTTCGCTCGAAGTCGTAATCTTCGGGATACTGCGAGCGGGTGGCACTTTCGAGCCGGTCACAGGTGACATCGCCCCGTTCGCCGGGCCCGAAAAAGAAACTGAATTGCGCCTCGCCTTCGGGTTTGTAGATGATGAACTCGAAGTTAGATACCTCTTCTATCGCGTCGATATGGAGCTCCACATCGAGAGGGAGTTTGCGCCCTGAGCCGTATCGGTGGAGGCCATAAAGCTCTCTAGTAACTGTCTCTGAGTTTACTTCCTCTCGGACAGGTTTGATTTTGATATATTCCTGTGAGGCTTCGATTTCTTCTCCACAGTCCGTGGTGGTTTTATCGTCAGTGTCGGTCCCGGATTTTGGGGACTGGTTACTCACCATATGTACTGGATATTATCAGAGACCACTGCACAAAGAGGGAGACACTGAGAATACGGGCGTATCGCTTATATCGAGTAACGCATACGAGTGTATTTATTACCTCTAGTTATGATATGTGGTGTGTTGCAAAATTTAATATATCAACACCGATGTACTCCGAAAATATGGTAAGTCCTGATAAAATCCTTCCTCCAGAAATCCGCGAGAAGCTTGATGAAGAGGGGTTTGATAAAACGCGGAAACACTCTCGGTGGAACTATATGTGTGCGTTTTTTCTTCCGGACACCAAAACGTGCTCCCAATCACTCACCCGTCGTCGTGTTGAGAAGATACTTGAAAAACATTTTGACGATTTGAAATTTAAAAATACCAGATCGACGAGTAACGAGGCATTAAAAGAGTTAGTCAATGCCGACCTCCTAGAGGTCGATGGGGAGAGCTCGGAACATCGATATTGGGTAACGGACTCGCTGAACAACGCAGATAGCCAGATGTCTGAAACGACAAGTGGTCCCTCCGCTGATACGGTACAGTCGACCGAACGTGACGCACCATCTCCATCTACTGCATCCACAGGCTCAGCGGGATTGACTGCATCACACTCAACTGGCGATGTAGCTCGGAGACCTACCTTACAAATCCGTGGAATGCTGTCGTTAGGTGCGCTGGTAGCCGGTCTGTCCCTGACAATAGTTGCCCTTGTGTTGCTCCGTCTCCCCGTCGTAACCGCTCTATGGCTTGAGAGTGCTTTTCTCGGATGGACACTCATTTGGCTCGGTGTCGCCGCTGGTGTCGTGACTGTCGCTCAGTGGGTCCGTAGTGATCTCGGCACCTTCTTCGATATAGAAAGTACTTAAATGACCTTCTAACCCCATTGTGTCGAAGGACCCGTTAGAACCCAACAGTCTTCACAAGGCTTCCGTCATATTGTTTTTATGGCTGGACGAGTGAGATTCAACAATTGAATGGATAGATGGCCGTATCTTCGAGATTGAAGCTACACTGAGACGCATTCTGACCTTCTGTTGATTAAGAGAATAGTTATATTGGTTAACGACTACCGATGAAACCTCTTCGAGACGTATCTTCAAGTAGCCTAAGAGTCAGTTGATCAAATTTTTGTTTTGTCCAGCGAGAGACCCGTTTCCGGTCCCGAAAGCATCAGTCAGTTTGGCGGCCATGGCTTGTCGCCGTCGACGTCGCCGATCGGCTTCAGAGAGGTATTGTTCCCAGACTACGGTCCCAGATTGGGCGCCTTGTTCGTCAGCAATGTTATCCATTTCCGCGCGGATATCGACCATGGCGCTGGAGTACATCGAGTACCAGAACCGCCGTGCTGTTCTGGGAGTGGCCAGTTGGCCGTCAACGGACACATCGGCCCGGTCGGCGAGTCGTTTGAATCGGTTAGTAATCGTATCGGAGTGGACGTGTGTGTCCGTCTTTGTGGGTGAGGGAAACAGATACCCCTGCCAGTCATCCGCTGCAGCTAGCTGGCCGATACGATCCGAGACTGTGTGCACACCGTAGTGGAGGGCGACAGTGCCCGGGCCGTTCTTGCGCTCTTCGAAGGCGATGTGTGGATCATCACCTCCGAGGGCGAATTGCGAGACGTGCAACTGGGCGACTTCGGACGGCCGTAGACCCCACCCAGGGAGTGCAGTGACAAGCAGTGTCTCAGCCGGCGTGTCCGCGGCCGCAAGGAGTTGCTGGACATCGGTCGCTTGCAGCGATTGGTTGTCGGCGTCGGGCCGTTCCCAGCCGTATTCGGATTCGACGCCGTCGAGTGGATTGAACGCGAGATAGCCCTCGTCGGTCAGCCAGCTGTAGACAGGGCGGACATCGGCAACGAATGTGAGGCGGGACTGGTCACTGCCTAGGTTATCAGCGATGTCGTCGAGTACGTCACGGGCCCGACGTCGTTCGGCTGCCTTGTTGTCGATATCGTCCGCATGTGCGAGGATTGCATCCGTGCCGTGGTGGCGACGATAGGTTTTCACCCACGTTCGGAACCGGGAGCGACGGGACGCGAGCGTAGATTCGGCCAGCAGTTCACGGTCTTCTCGGCGGGTGAAGTACGCGTCGACGGCTGCTTCTGTGGCCTCGTGTTCTATATTGAAGCGGCGCTGCGGTGATTCTGACCCCCCGTTATCGATTTGTAAACAGTCCTCTCCAACGTCTTTCTGTACGAATTCGGTAAATGTTCTGTCGTGATGCTCGCGAAGTGTATAGCGAATACCGGAGTAGCCGTGTTCTCGAAGCCACGTCGCGGTGGGGTAGGGCTGATTTATGTGGGTGGAATCAGTGAGAAATTCTGGGTGGATGTGGTTGGTGTAGTATTTGGCGAGCTCGTCGAGTGATTTCCGACTCCAGTTGTGCTGTTGCTCACTCATGTTCACACACCGGGTTTCGAGTGTAACTAGCCGGTTCGCTGTCTCTGAGGGGTATTCTGAGAGTTTGTGTTTCCATAGGTAGCGCTGGTCTTCAATTAACTTGATATTTTTGGATAGGTGGTTGTAGACGAGGATACAACTAAACTGTGTAAAACTGGGCGGGAACACCGGTGAATACACATATATCGTATACCGCTATATCTTCATCTTGGCAGATTCCGACCTATAGAAAAGGTCAAAATATGCTTTCCGACCTTGCCTTCGTCACCGGTTGAGCCAGTAGTGCCAGTCTGCGACAGCCTGTTTCGTGTTATCGCTGGCGTCAACCGGCTCAAGTTGGCTCAGGGGAACACCCAATTCGCTATCCTTCCACTGGATGGTCACAAATTGCTGGCGGAGCGATGGATCTGTTGAGGGAACCCCAACCACGCGAACTGTTTCACCTTCGCTAAGGGGTGAGACTTCTTTTTCCTTGATACAGTTGGCCTCGAAGGGGAAATCTATCGTTTCCTCCAGATAGATCTGCCATCCCATCGCCTGCTCGTCCTGCGTGTACGCGTCGACAATAATCTCCATCTGGATTCGCTCTTCACGCTCCTCGTCGCTATCTGAGCGTATCACTGCTCTCGACCACCTGGACTCTCTTTTTCGACCACATCCCGAAGCCCATCCGGAAGCAGGGAAAACGGCTTTTCCGCGTGAAATGCGACGTTCTCGTAGGCCTGTTCAATATGTTTTTGTTTCTCATCCTCACAGTCCTTGGCGAGCGCTTCTAGATCTTCTTTCATCAGCTGGAGCTCGTTGCTGGCCCCAAGCATCTCGGCGGTCAACGCTAATTCTTTCATAGACTTGGCTGCTGCGCGTCTCACTCGGCCGTCGTCGTCGCAGAGTCCGTCGAGATAGAGTTCCCGTAGTCTTTCGCGGTGTGTTGCAATCTCGTCAAGCGTCCACTCCCCCGGCAACGCTTCGTCTGTGATATCCGATCCGACGGTTCGATAGGCCAAGCGTGGATACAGACCCGCCGCAAATCGAATTACGGCCTGTCGTTTATACCCGTCCTCGGCCTTGTATAGGTCTCGACACATCTCGAAACACTCGTCAAACAGGTCGGCTCTCTCCTCGAGTTCGGTATCCTCGACCTCGTCTATGGCACGATTCACGCGCTCGGTGTCACCAGAAGAGAGCGCATCGGCGAACGCATCGCGTGTTCGATCCATACGCTTTCTTGCACAGCTGGCCGCCTAATTCCTCGGGTCAAACGCTACGACTTCGTGTGTTTCTCACCACAGTATTACAACCAATCCACTCGTAGCCACTGGACGACAGGCCGATGGGGGCTCCTAACCCGACAATTACCGAGGCGGCCGTCAGAGAACTCGCACGCTCACAGTCGTACGACCGTGGAGAGAACTACTACAACGAGGGCGCCGTCATCGAGATTGTCCGGCGCGGTAAGAAGCTTCGCGGAACGGTAGAAGGCAGTCAGTACGAGCCCTACCAAGTTCGAATCGACTTCGACGAGACCGGCGTCTCCGACACTGCATGTTCCTGCCCCTACGATCACGGTGGAATCTGCAAGCATCGCGTGGCCACTCTCCTAACCTACATCCGTGATCCCAGTGAGATTGACCAGCGGCCACCAGTCCCTGAGTTGATTGAGGAGGCAGATCCGGAGGACCTCCGCGACATCCTCATGAACCTCGCCGAGAGCCACCCCAAACTGGCAGACAGGGTTGAGTCGCAACTTGAGACGGTGGCTTCCGAAGATATAGGCGATGATAGTGACCGAACGCCCGACATTAATCGCGAGTCGATTCGCCAGCAGGTGCAATACGTCCTCGGTCCCATGGACGGACAAAGCGCTCACGCGTCCGACTCGTATGCAGCGGCCGAGACTGATGTGGAAAAACTCCGAGGTCTCCTTGACCAAGCTTGGACCGCGCTTGACGCCGGCGACGGCGAGGCAGCGCTGGATATCCTCGAACCGCTCGCCGACGAGTTGATGGATGAAAGATGGCTCGCCCTTTCGCACGACGATTCAAACGGTGTCTTCGAGTTTTTCGACGAAGTCGATAATGCCATAGCCGAAGCGCTGCTCACCGCTGCCCCTTCAAAAGAGGAACGTGCCAACTGGGAGGACCGCCTCCGGAGTTGGGAACAGGAATTGGGAAGCTATACGCACCACCCGCCGTACAGCGTCGCCCTCGAAGCCGCCCAACGTGGTTGGGACTTCGATCCGGTCCAGCGAGCGATGCGTGGCAATGCAAGCTTCGCTGACCTCTGGGAGGGCAATCCGCCCTGGTACGCCGAGAATTTCATCAGAGCTCGCCTTAATGTTCTCGAACGCCAGGACCGCAGTTCGGAGTATCTGAACCTTGCGGCAGCCGCGGACCTCGTTGATGCGTACGTGACCAAACTCGTTGGGGAGGGTCGAATCGACGAGGCAATCGAGTATGGACGCGACAACCTGTATTCACCGGACGAAGCACTCACGCTAGCCAAAGCACTTCGGGATCACGACCAACAAGAGGCAGCTCTGGACATCGCCCAGCACGGGCTGACTCTTGAGGGAAGCGAGAAGGCAGAACTGGCAGAACGGCTCCGCGAGCGGGCCAGCAGCCTGGATGAACACGATATCGCACTGGAAGCGGCCGTCGCGGCGTTCGAAGCCTCCCCGACGCTTGCGAACTACCAGGTGACAGAGGAACTCGCCGGCGAGGACTGGCCGGATGTCCGTGAAAAACTACTGACCTCGCTCTCAAATCGAGAGACGACCCAGCGGGTTGCGCGGCGACACATCGAGATTTTCCTGTATGCGGATCGATGTGACGAGGCTATCGCTATCGCGGACCGTTTTTCTGACTCCAAGGTGGTCAAACCGGTTGCCGAAGCCGTCTGGGAGAATCGTCCACAGTGGACGATCGATATGTGTAAGCAACAGGCCGAGCCAATCATCAAGAAAGGCCAGTCACAGCAGTATCAGAACGCCGTGGACTGGCTGGACATCGCCAGCAAGGCGGCCGATGCAGCGGGGGAAATCGATGAGTGGCGTGCCTACGTAGAGGGTCTTCGCGACGAACACTATCAAAAGTACAAGCTCCGACCGATGCTGGATGAGTTACTTGAGGAGGTTCCTGGAGAATCAAGCTAGACATTACCATCTTAGCGGGTACTATCAATGTCCGGCATCTCTGCTCACGTATTTTAAGAAGTAATTCTGATCACCGAGCGCAATCTGATGCTCGCTCATACTGACTTACTCGCCGTATTTTTCACTAAGCGTCGCTTCTTCGGCTGCCAGTTTCTGCACACCTGTCGCCAGCCCCTCAGTCAGGATGACGTGGGCGAGGTCGGTGAGTTCGTAGTACGAATACGTCTCTTTGGTGCCCGTATTCGGATCACGGCGGTTCTTGATGAGTGTGGAGCGTTTGAGCTTGCGAAGGTGGTAGTGAAGGTCATTACCCTCGCGGTCGAGCATCATCTCTAACTCACTGGTACTCAACCGGCCCTCTTCACCAAGTGCAGTGAGGATGTCGAACGCTGGCTGCGAGGCTGCCGTCTCGTACATCTCGAGGTACTCTTCAAGAGTGAAGAAACTCTCATCCGGGAGTTCGACATCTATCGAGAACTCTTGATCGTCGCCCTCACCGCCCTCGGAGTCGTCAGTGAGTACCCCGCCATCGGGACGAGTTGTGTTGGGGTCGGACATGGGTTATGTCCTATATTTTGCTCACACCGGGTTAAATTTTCTTACGGTGGTAGTCCTCCAGACCGAGTACCAGCTGTAATGGATTCGATACCCAATTTGAGATTTACAAACTGCCGGTGACAAAGTATAGGCCACCAGTCTGTGAAAGCCACGACAATGCGAGATCGGATTATTGAGGCGCTTCGTGATAGCAGCTATATCACTCACGGCGCTTCGAAAGAGCAGTTTCTCGTCTATCTAATGGGTCCGTACAAGTCCTATCCACCGTACAACCCACCCCACCAAGGAGCAGCTGAGGCAGCCACCCAGCGTCCGACACTCGACGATATTGACGGCCGTTTGCAGCGAGGGGAATTGGACTTGGATGCTGATGAGGCACTGGCACTATTGGTCCAGCTCAAACGAGATTTGCGGACTCAAACCGGGGTGAATGCGTTTGTGGCGACTGATCCAGAGATTCCCCTGCACCAGATGGATGCCGCCACACAGAGTATCGAGTATACGAAGGCAGCCGACGCCACGATCTTCATCGCGCCGGCCATGGGTGACAATCTTGGCGTCGGTATCGAAACCGGGTGTCTGTGAGCATCTTGGTGAGCGACCGTTGCGCGAGAACGTTGTATTCCTCGGTGAGGCGAACGTCGAGAGTGCGATGGTCACAGCCGTCTCTGAACGCTGGCATGTGACAACGGATGATTTCGAGAGCTATGACGATCTCAACAAAGCGGTTCGAGCGCATCTCAGAACAATAGCATGACTCGCTGCTGACGAGGACTTCAGCTCGTTAGAATAAATG
This sequence comes from Haloarcula sediminis, assembly GCF_035656455.1. NCBI lineage: Archaea > Methanobacteriati > Methanobacteriota > Halobacteria > Halobacteriales > Haloarculaceae > Haloarcula > Haloarcula sediminis. The sequence continues at coordinate 46,843 of NZ_JAYMGA010000011.1, forward strand.
AATGCGACCGGTGAAAGAGCAAACCCAATTCTGAACGGTACCAAAGTGCCCAGTCACAAAAACAGGATTGTCCCGCAGAGATTATTCATCAAGATCGGCGACAATCTTGAATTGGGGTCCTCCGCTTGCGAGCATCGGGTACCCAATGCTACCTTCGATTTTCAATAATCAGTTCGGCAAGTCGCTCTGGCTGCTCAATGGCCAGCTGTAAGAGTGCTTCATGATATTCGCGCTTAGGTACATCTCGGAGTCCTTCATCACGGAGACGGCGCTTAACCTCAAAGTCAAGCGTATCGTCGAACTCAGTGAGGGTTTCTACAGTCGGATAAATTGCCTCTTGCTTGCTATCCTCAAACGGAAACGCAGGGTGCTCAAGAGAACTCGTTGAGGAGTTGTCTTCGGTAGCATCAGTAGTTGAGTCCGGGGACTGTTCAAGATCCGAAGTGGGCTCTGGTGCAGAATCCTGCCGGTCTCTCTCGGGCGTATCAATAGTGTTTGTCTCCTCCGCGTCCTGTTCACTCATTGCTTCGTCCAAATCATCGAAGCCCATCAGCGAGCCACCTCACCGGTTTCGACAATTTGTGCGAGCTCATCATAGCACGCGAGTTGGTCACACTCAGAGTCATAATCCCTGAGTGGAACTCCCTCATCGTTCGCATTGTCGATAGCGGCTCGATGACGGATACCTGGTAATGGGCCATCGTATCCACCACTGTCGACCTTCGCCCAGTCAGATTCGGAGAGGTATGCGAAGTTCGGGACATGCTTAGCTACAGCCTCTCTAGTGGTCATCTCTCTGAGAAGGGCCCGGTCTCGCGTTTCCTGGTCGATTCGGGTAGACAGATCAGTCGGGACGACGCTGAGGATGTTGAGATCAAAGTACTCACGCGCATCCATCACCAACCGTTGGACAGTATTCGTCAGTCCTGTCTCATAGCCATTCTCGGGCCGAAGTGGGATGATAATATTCCCAGTAGCATACATCGCGTTGTCATTGAGTTTCCCCCGATTCGCTGGACAGTCAATGACGATGTAATCATACGCTTCACCGAGAAGTTCGTCAACCAACTCCTGCTTTAGACGCGTAGTCCCCATTGTCGCTTCCTTCAAACCGGATTGGACATCCTCAAGTTCAACGTGTGATGGAAAGAGATCCAATCCATCAGCGACACTCGTAATGTACTGTTGTGGGTCCTCGCCATCAAGAAGCACGTCGGCAGCGTGGTTCGTGCCCCACCGATCGCCACTATAAGCGTCATCATGGCCGAGAATGAGTGTCATGTGGCCATTGTCGTCGAGATCGACCAGAAGCGCCCGTTCGTTCCGGTGACCGAGTTCCCGTGCAAGATTGATCGCGGTGGTAGTTTTCCCAAAACCGCCTTTTAAAACGCCGACTGAGACTGCACGAGGTTCGTTAGCTTGCACATCACTCATACCTTGCTCACCCACCTGAGGTAACTTAGCTATTTTGACTTAGGTACCTTAGGTTGCTAAGCTTGCTTAGCCAATGTGAATAATTCACCTAAGGTACCTTAGGTCTTGTACCTAAGATAGCATAGATGGGCTGGTATCTAACGTCCCTCTCTGTGTTTCACGAAGTGCGATACCACTCATTTACTCGGCTCGTGATTTCGCCACTCCTCGCCAACGGTACTCATGGTTTGGGTGGTGCGGCCTATCGTTTTGACCCATCAACCCGTAGACCCGGCCATGACTTTCAATTCGACGTGGCACAACCTCCTCGAAAACATCGAAGAGCTGTCGGCGGACGCCATACTTGTGACTCCACTGTCACGGAAGGCGTTTCGCGTCACTGACGTGCAGGAACACCGAGTGCTGATGCAGTATCGAGACGACGACGAGACGATTCCACTCCAGAAAGACCAGTTCGAGACATTGTACGAGCGCATCAGTGACTCCCGTGGCGCGTTCGAGCTTGACCGTCTGCCCCCCGACGCCGAACCATACGCGACTGTGCTGTCCCTCCATCCACGCTTCGAGATTGACGACCGAGAGGGGACGCTAACCGAAAGTGACCAATCGACTGGATCCCCGTTGGTGGAAGCACAGAGCAACGGCAGTGAAACCGACGACGTCGAGCGTGAAGAACCAGATCTCGACGTGTATGCCGATGCGCTGTTGCTAATTGATGCGCTCGAACGTCACGACGTGACCCATCTCGAAGGCGCGGAGACGCCGGCACTGGTAAACCTCTATACGCTTCTCTCGGATATCCAGCGCAATGCAAATGACCTCCGGAAAGATATCCGAAGCGTTCTGCTGGGCCGTCTTCACCATGAACAGCCTGTCTCTGGCCAGTTCGGGTCTGTCCAGCGGACTACGCGACGAAACCGATCGCTGAAAGACGACGAACTGGTGTTGAACGCTTTCGAGTCCGCCGGTATCGACCGTGACCGACTAACTACAGTAGACTCAAGCAAAGTTGACGAGGCACTTGAAGTCACAGAGTTGGCCGAGAGTGACGTCTATGAAGTCGAAACAAGCGAGTACGTACGCAAGGCCGATGTTGACGAGGAAGAGAAAGAGGGACGCCTCCAAGGCCTGAAAGACCAGCTTGCGGCCACCGAAGGCGAGGAAGCCAACGAACTCCGAGAGGAAATCGAAGAACTCGAAGATAGGATTGCCGAACTCACAGAGTTCCAATCGGGCCGATCGTTTCACAAGTCTTCCAGCGGCGGGTGACTGTGCCCTTGTTTAATTCGGCGTGCATTACAATAGGCACTTTCTGGTGTTTTTCTCCAGGGGTGCGTACGCTTATTGGAGTAAACGTAAGCACTTATGTCCAGCCGGGATTTGTTCGAATTCGAGCGTTTGAAGCCTTAGACATGGCATTGTTGGCCTAATTCAGCGTCTATATATTGTATGTCGCTATACTATTTTTCATTTCAGAAGGCAGCACAGATTCGGCGTTTGGATTTCTACAAACCAACAACTCAACAACACTTATCGGCGATGTCGAGCTAATCAGCACTTCAGTCGAGAATAATCCTCGCGACGTCGTTCGGCTGATCAAACTCTCGAAGGCGAGCTACCGGAAGATGCAGGAGAACCTCGTTTGGGCGACCGGTTACAACGTATTCGCATTACCTCTCGCAGCCGGCGTCCTCGCACCCGTCGGGATTCTCCTCTCGCCGGCCATCGGTGCGGTGTTCATGTCGCTGTCGACGGTCATCGTCGCTATCAATGCTCGCAGACTCCGCGGAGTCGATCTCTCGTGATTGACGCGGTTCGCCAGTGGGCTTTCGACCGTCGCGACCACGCGCACAGCCAGCACGTGTACGACTGGTGGAGCCGGCACGACCGAGTGTACGCTGCTTTCGTCACGGCCTTCCTGTTCGGTCGAACGGGCGAATTTCGCGACCGGACGGTCGACGCCCTCTCACTGGACCACGGTGATACCGTCCTCGATGTCGGCTGTGGGCCTGGTCCTAACTTCGACCGACTTGCCGAGGCCGTTGGCCCGACTGAAACTATCGTCAGTGTCGACGCCAGCCACGGTATGGTCAAGCGGGCGAGGGAACGCGGCGAACAGTTGAACTGTGAAGTCGAGGTACTTCGAGCGGACGCCAGGCGACTTCCACTAGCGAATAATCGCTTTGATGGCGTGTGCGCAACACTGTCGTTGAGCGTGATGGGCGATGTCGAGGCGGTCGTGTCCGAAATGTCCGACGTACTGCGCCCCGGGGGACGCACTGCAGTTCTCGACGCTCGGTCATTCCAGACGGCACCGCTTCGCTGGCTCAACCCATTCATCGAAGGTGCCTCGGCTTACATTACTGGCAGTGGTGAGAAGGTGACAAGGTGAAACCAAAGTACAATGGATCAGTCACTCCTGACGAGTCGGAGGATGCCTGAACGAACGCACGGTTTGCTATCGGGAGACTGCCCGAATTTGAGGTAATGGAGGTCACATTCACTCAGCACCCACTGGGGGACATCTCCTCGTCGCCAAGTCGGTCCGTGATTTCTTTCTCGAGATGCAACGCGACGAGCCGTGCGAAGTCCTTGAGTTCCTCGTCGAGGTGCTCGTCTGTAGTGACCGGGGGCCGGTAGGGCGTCTCACTCCCTGCGACCGGGAGCAGCTCCGTCTGAATCTCTCTATCCGGCCGCTGTCCCCCCTCGTAGCCGAATGCCTGCGTGAATCGCTGAAACAGGTCTTCGTTCTCATCGGAAAGCCGCCGGATGACCGCCATCCAGGCTTCGTGCTCCACCCAGGCCGGAACCGGCTGGTTGCTGTGAGCCGTCCCGGCAGCACCACCGTCGGGCCGATCTTCGAGCGTCATACAGGTTATTCATTGTACGGTCCTGGGGCTAATTTGATTGATAAGAGTCGTTGAGAGGAGATTGAAGTTCCCCCCAGTTCCGCGTCCCGATGGAGTCAGATTCGGAATCGAGGTAGGGAAGATACGGTTCGAGGAGCCAACAAGAAGCGTGTAGGTCGGTCATAATCTCGAACGGGGGTCTCGATCTCTTGATCTGACCTTCCACAGCGTGACGACAAGGACGAGGACTACACCCACACCGACGAGACACAGTTCCCATGCCGCAACAGGAAGACCGATTCCTGGCATGGAGAGTTGCGTGGTCGCACCCGAGATGACGGCTCTTCGAAGACGAGTCGCCACAGCTGGTCCACGTGTCAGTAGAGAGCCGATTTCTGTGGTCCAGAGTCCCAAAGCGAGCACGGCAGCTACGAGAGCGCCGATTACCGGGATCAAAACGCGAGGCTCGTGAGAGCGATTCGTCTTCGGGCCCTGACGAGACTGAACGGCGTCGGATGCCCGCACTGGGTGAGCAGTCGTACCATCCCGGACTTCCGAGCGCGAGTTGGATACAACCCCGTCGACAAGTGGAATCGCGGGAAGCCCCTCCCGAAGCTGGCTGACGCGGTCCGAAAGTCGCTGTCGAACACTCACCGCAGGCAGTTGGCGCTCTGCTTGCCGGCGGATCGCCACATCGGACAGCTGGGTGTGCTGTTGCAGTGCCCTTACTTCGTCTCCGATCGCATCGAGATGTGTGCGAGCCCGTTCGGCGTTGAGTTTCGCTCTATATTCCTCGACGAGTGCTTGGGTGTCTTCCAGGAGCGCGATCTCGTTGCCCTGGCGTACGTACAGAAGCGCATCGAGATCGTCTTCGTCCAGGTGGTGGTCGGTCCGGCTGATGGCGACCGACTGGGCTGGAGTGTCGGAGAGTAACGCAAGCGCGTGTTCGAACCCGACGCGCTCACCTGGGACGGTGAACTTCAGACAGCGAGATTCTTCTCCCAACGCCTTCGCGAGGATCGAGACCGTACCCTCGTCGACCGTCGTACGGTCGGACATCGACGCGAGATCCGCGATAATCTCGTTTTGGCTGTCGTCAGTGTCCGCCAGTAGAACCCCGGCGGACTCGGAAAGAAAGCGTTTGAGCTCGCTGTGGACGGTTCCGATGCCCATCTCCGGGTCGTATTCGAATCGCACGTAGTACGTTTTGATCCGACCCCGTCGCGACGCACGTGCCCTGACGTGGCTCGTGATGACGACGGTGTTGGTAGTGCCCTCGATCTCGATGTATGCCCGAAGTTGGTCGTCGAAATACTGGCCGATCCGAACGTCGGTAGATGCCGCTGTCCGGGCCGTCGAGGCGACCAGATCGCCGTTCGAGGAATAGAGCGAGAACTCCGTACTGTACTCCTCCGACGCAGGCGAATCAGAATCCGTGGTGTCTCCGCCGTCGATGGACGTATCCCGGGAAGCATCGTGTCGAGCAAGCGAGTCCCGGTCACTCCAGTCGGACTCTGACTGGCCAACGTCGTGCTGCCAGTCGTGCGGACGCGAAACTCTAGCACGGTTGGACTCCGAGTCGGCCACCCCGCTCCCTTCTGGCGTCTCTTCCTCGTTGGTCGATGGACCCGACTGTTCATCACGTCCGGGCCGGTCCCGCGCTCTGGAGGGACGCCCGTGGTCGTTGGCCGACTCGGTCGCACTATCTGTCTCCTGGTGGGAGTCCGTCCGCTCCGGAAGCGCAGGCGTGTCGGTCGTACTGGAGGACGACCGTTCAGCGTCCCATGTTTCGTCAATATCGTCTGACATCCTTATTTGAGACGCTCCTGCAGTTCGACGTGACCGAAGGGCTGGAGATCACCATCGTCGGTCACGACGGGGACGCGGTCGCCGTTCTCATCCTCGACTGTCCGGACGTAGACCGGGTGAACCGCGTCGGCACCGACGTCTCGCATCTGGGTAGCGATGACGTTGCTCTCGCGCTGAATCTTCCTCGTGACGAAGCGTCGGAAACGGTCGAAGTTCCCTACGTTGTACGGATCGAGCCCCGTTTCGTTGCGGAACTCGCTGTCGTAGAGATCGGCTTTTGTCGCGGCGAAGACGATTTCCTTGGACGCCCCGTATTCGGAGATAATCTCACCGTATAGATGCGCGTCGAGGCTGTCGCCGGGATCCCGAAGTGCGGCGACGTCGATCAGGAGGACGATCGTGTCCGCGTTCTCGACCTGTTCTAGGAGTGCTCGGATGACCTCCGGGTTTCCTCGGTCGAGTTCGTCTATCGGGACCCCGCTGAGTGCCTTGACGAACGGGGGGAGATTCTCGCCGGCGTGGTCCCTAATGTCGATCTGGAGGTTCTTCGGAAACAGCTTCCCGTCCTTGATCGTCCAGCTGAACTCCTCAAGGTCGTTCTGCTCGTTGTTGTCTATGAACCACTCTCCGGTCTGTGGGCCCGACCCGTCGTCCTCGATCAGGACCTCTTCTCCCTGACCGAGGAGTTCGTACAGATCCTGTGAGATCTCCAGTGGGGGAACGTCGGCGTACCGGGCGACTCGGTTCATGTAATCCGTCGGGGCGCAGTACGCGAGCACACTCTTTCCGGCGTTTCTCTTCCCGAAGAACGCGACCGTCTTCTTGGCCTCGTACTGCATGAACTTCCGAGTGACGACGATAAATCCGGCTGCAGTGACCGAATCGACGAACAGGTTGTCGAGCCGCACGCCGACCGTGGCTTCCCCGATCGTCCCCGGTGAGAAGACCGGAGGATACACCACGTGATATTCAACATACAGCAGGACGACCGAACCCATAACGGCGATGTAAATGAGCTTGGGAGCACGTCGGAACTCTCTCCGGCGCGGAATCCGCAGGTCGAGGACCGAGTCCCAGACAGTCCGTGGGACGACCAGAAGCAACGCCGCGGTCGCACCGAGTGCAACGTGGCCGAGGTGGGCCCACAGCTGCAACGCGATCCGCGGGACGAAGCCCGACAGCCAGAAGCCGACGGTGAGTGTACCGAGGCCGATCCACAACAGGATTCCCTGTGCCCACTTCTTGTCGTCGAACAGCAACAGGAGCATCAGCGTCAGGATTCCCCCCAGGCCGAACGCTTCGAGCGTCACCAGTCCCGGCCCGAATCCAGTGACCGACTCAACGATGAACCTGGTGAGGGTTCCCTGCGTGGCGCTGTCGTGGCTTCGGCTGACAAGGGTGGCGAGGGGGACACCCAGACCGATCATGACCGCGAGATAGCCCAGGAGTCGCACCTGCTCCTGATTGGACTGGAGCCATTCCATCGGCCCCGCCACCGGTTCGGAGCCGACAGTCGGACTGGATGACGCCATCAATCGTCACCTTCCACGTCTTCCGAGGAATCGACCGAGGATGCTGATTCCGGGGGCGATTCGACCGTACCCGACGGCGAATCGCCTGATGACTCTGCAGGCCGACTCGCTCCCCGATGTTCGCTGTCGTCAGTGTCACGGGACACGCCGTCGACCAAGAGGTCGTCGGCCAGATCAGGCTCGGCTTCGATCTCTTCGTGGACGGGATTCGTCGGTGCGTCGACCCACATCTGGTAGTTCTCCAGGATGGCCTCTACGACGGTCTCCTCTTCACAGGCGGTGAAGAGCCTGGCCTGCTCCGGGTCGTTGAGATTCACACTCGACTCTCGCCGGACGAACCGACCGTCCGACAGTCCGTGCCCGTGGTGGAGGTGGATGCTGTCTTCGCTCTGCCGCCGGGCCTCGTACTGCTGCTGGTATTCCCGGAAGTTCCGGATGTTGTCCAGCGCGACGCCGTCGATGAACACACACAGGCCGATATCCCAGGGGCCACCGAACCTAACGCGGTAGGTGTCGAGGTCGCTCGCACGGTTCTCGAGACCGAACGCTTCCGTCAGCCGACCGACGACGTCGATGTGGTCGTCTGGGAGCTGATCGACCGCGAGACTACTGAAACAGACGTGGAGCTTGTGACCATCGTATCGGTACTGGCCGTCGCTGATCGTCCGTTGCCTCAGGCAGTTGTACCGACTGGACTGGATATTTGCGATAAAGTCCCCGATCTGGTCACTGAGACCCTGCTGCTGGGAATCCGAGACGAGAAGTCCGGCACCCGCCAGATCACGCTGGCCGACGATATCCAGGAGCTGTTCGGGCTTCGTCGAGCGGACGTAGTGGTACTGGTCGTCGGACTGAACCGGCTGTGACTGATTCGGTCCAGCCAGCTCACTCCGAACCTTGCCGTATGCGGCGTCGATCTGCGTTCGAAGGCCGTCGTCACCGACGAAGCCGTCGATACACTCCTCGATTGCGTCAAGCTGTTCGATCTGCTGATTCAGGGTACCAAGCTGTTCGGCTATCTTCTGGGTGTCCTGCTCAAGGTCGGTCGGCTCTGGAATGTTCGCCTCGAAGATGGACTCGGCGAGATTCGTCACGGACTGACCCTGGTTGAGGCGGCTTTCGAGTTCCGTACGCTGCTCCGGGGACAGTGACGGTTCGAGTACGTCCTCGAGGGCTTCGATGCAGTCCCGCCGGACATCGGTGAGGTGGTTCTCGATCAGCTCGACTCCGCGCTGTTTGTTGTAGGTAACCTCGTAGCTGAACGATGCCCGCGACGTCCCGAAGACCTCGAAGATTCCGTCCATCTCGAGGGTCCCACGGCAGTCATCCAACCGGTCGCGAGCCGCTATCGCCTCCTGCTCCGCAGGGGTGTCCCAGGGCTTGCGTTGGTCGAGCCAACTCAGATCTGGATCGGTGTCGAGGCTCGCTTGCCGGGCATCTTTGAGCGTCTGGAGAGACCGCTCGACCGCATCCCGAGGCGGGAGTGTAACCTCGGGGTCGTCGAATCGCAACTGGTCCCGAAGCGCCTCGATCCGATCAAGTGCGGACTGGACACCACTTTCACTGACCTTGCTGAGTTCGGACTCGTCCGTTGCGTTAATGACCGCCTTGCCGAACGAATCCAGTTCGGACTCCAGCTGCTGGAACGGCTCACGGATCGACTGTTCCGCAGCTGCTTGCAGTACTTCGCGCTCTTCGCTCGTGTCAGCCCGCCAGGTCTCTAGCTTCCGCTCAATTGTCGACTTCCGCTTCGACCTAGCCTTCTGCAGTTCAGTCTGCACTGTCTCGAGTTTCTCTTCGGCGGTCTCCCGATCATCAGTCAGGGTATCGAGTCGGTTTTCCAGACGATTGTGTTTCAGGAGCACTTCTCGCATTTTCCCGTGCCCGGCGTTGAGGAGTGCCGCAAGTGATTCACGGGCGTCGTCATCATCGACAGCGGAAAGGTCGGTGAGGGTCTCACACCGGACCGAAAAGAATTCGGCGGCTCGCTGTAAGGCGGAAGCGACCGTCCTGTCGAAGTCATCGACGAACGTCAGTGTGTCCTGCGTGAGGTCCTGGGAGAGCGTGGCCAGGTGGTCGAGCTGATCGTCGAGCGAATCCTCGTGCTCCCGAGCGTCCTGCAGATGGTCCGTGAACTTCGACGTCGAGGTGTATCCGAACTCTTCGAATATCTGCCGGCTCGCGAAGGATTCGAACTCACCGACCCAGCTCTCGAGATCGGATCGCTGGTCGTCGGTTAGCCCGAGGTTCTGTGCAGTGAACTGCTGGTGGATGAGCTCACGCACCTGGCGATGCATCTCGATCTGATCGTCGAGGAGTCCCTGTAGCTTGGTGACTGCAGACTCCAGGTCTTCCTGCATCCGAGCGATCTCTCCGATATTGTAGCGGAGCACCTGCGGAATCGCAATCGAGAAGGGCGCGAAGTCGGGGCTGTCGTCGAATATCCGCTCCTCTCTACTGTTGTAATAGGAGGTGAACACGAACGGGAACGCCTCGTCGAACTCCTCTAGCGCCTCGGTGTTGGTGTCGTTCCCCCGCTTGCCCTCGTATCCAGTAGCATCGATCGGTGAAAGTACGATATCGCGGAAGAGCGACGAATCGTCGGCCAGCTGCACGTTCTCAAGTTCACTTAGCATCGCGAACGCGTTCGCTCCCACGCGCGTCTCTTCGAGCGGCGTCGGGAGAACACCGAAAAGCGTGACGTCGGTCAACTGAGTAGCGTCGGTGACTTCCTGTGCAACATCGAGCGCTAACGATGCCCCCGTACCACCGCCGATCCCAGTCAGAATCGCTGCTTGATCGTTGTTCGGCATGTCGACCAGGTCACGGACCTCCCGCTCTTCGGCGACCGCCTTGTAGTACAGCGCCTTCGCGAGCGCGCGACGCCGGAAGACACCGCGGTTGAAATCGAGGTCGTTGTTGATGTCGACACGGCGGATGAACCAGTCGGCACACTGCATCGAGTGAAACTCGGCCACCGTTTCGACCGCATCCGGGCCTGCGAGGTCGTGGTTCGCCTGGAGCAGCACGCTGTCGGTCAGAATGAACGACTGAATCTCGAGCGTTCCCAGTGGGTCATCTTCCGACTTCTCCAACTCTTCGCGCACACGTTTGCGTACGGACTTGATCTCCGAGACGACGGAGCCGATGGACTCTCGCTCGTTCTGAGCGGTGTCCAAGAGGGTCACAATGACCCGTTGGGGTTGTCCTTCCCGGGGCTTCAGAATATTTCGGACCACTTCGTCGTGGGTGAAAATCCGCCGTGCGAGCTGGATCCCTGCGTGCCCGAGACCGAACACCCGGCGCGGGAAGTTCTCCGGGTCCTCGATGAAGTGGCTTAGGTTGTCTGACGATTCGTCGGCGACTCCGGTGGCAAATTCTTGGGTCATGATGTGGATTCAGTGACGAGTATTTTCTTGCCGGGACAGTTCCGGGACACTCATTCTCTGGCCAGTCCCGTCTCGGCCGAGCGATGACGTCGACAGTCCCGTTCGAGTGCCAATCGGTTCCTATCCTGAGCCCATATTACTCAGTCTGACTTATTCTGGGTTTTGGTTGAGTATAAATGTTTTCCCGAGTGCACTGGAATCGGATTTCCAGATCCCATAGGAGGGCGTTTTCCGACGAAAATCTCCAAATAGAGCTAACTGGTGCCGAAAGGGGTTCTGAGACTTAGAAACTAAACGACGCTCAGTAACAGTCGTTCGAAACTAGTCACTGGATGTAGGACGTTGCCTCTTCCTCGTCCTCAGAAAGGCGATCAGCATAAACAGACGACCTCTCCGGTAGGGAGTCAGACGCTATATGTGTCTGCTCAGTGTCTTCGCCGGATGCCTGTACTGGCTCATCAGGTTCCGGCAGTTCTTCGACGATGCTACCGAGTTCATGTATCATCTGGTCCTGCGCGGCTCGTTCACCATCGTGGAGGTCCTCTCTATCACAGCTCCGCTCAGACATCACGTAGGCGGCCCGCTGGAGCAGTAAGGCGCCACATTGAAGCGCGGACGAGGGACGTATCTGACAGTCGGTGAGCGTCTCGCCTCCGGAACTCAGTTCTACTGTCATAACGGGGACGCCATCAGAATCCCCTGACGCGATGTCACGTAGTTTCGGTATAATCGGATCGTTGTACAGCCCGTACATCTCTTCGCTCCTGACTTTGGAGAGAGGGGCCCGTAGACCGGCAAACTCTCTCTGGATCTCTGCTAGTAGCTCGAGAGCCTCGCCACCGAACTCCGAATGCACGTCCTCTGCGAACTGTTCAGAGCCTTGTAGACTGAGAGCGACGACAGAGAATAGGGCTGGTTCATTTTCACACCACTGACGCAGTTCATTGTGCACCGTCCCGTGCCGCCCTGCCACGAACTCACGCTCTCGCTCTTGAAGGTACGACCTTACTGCATATCGTTGAGAGAGAAGGGTGCTCAGTCCATGCTGTAGATGGTCCGGAAGACCACTGTCGTTCGAATCGCTACGATTGTCCTCAGGCGGTCTATCACTATCCATGAGTCTACACTTATCTTTATTGAGTCAGCCTTAGTAATAGTTGGGGTGGCCTTCAGCTGATAAAGTCGAAACATACCGCCGCTACCAACCTTGTCTGCTCTTCGAATATTGTCTGGTTTAGATAGGGCGTTCCCATTTTTATCAAATGTTCCGACTTACTTGTAGCGGGTAGAGTTAGCGCCATTCGTTCGCACGCGGCTCCCTCCCTCAGACCAATCGGCCTTCGGCAAGTATGGCTAAATCGAGACACTCCCTCAGCGCTTGGCACCAATTCTGAGCAATAATGAGTTCCTTCGAACTCAGCCTATTCTCAATGGACGATAGTAGAATACAGGTCAGAGACTCCCTAAAGTTTCGTTAGAGCGGCGTACAGAACAGTCTTGACGTTTAGTTTATCTTGACTCATCGAAACGACTATTAAGTCACCGTGAGCCAGCCTAAGTATGGATGGCGACATTCAGGACGCGATCCTGATCGTAAAGAGTTCTGATGTACGGGAGGAGGTCCTCCGAGCACTGTATAATCGCAATGAACGCATCCGGCCATCGAAACTACTCGAGAGCATAGAGCCCAGAATGAACACTTCCAGCGGGAACTTCTATATGAACCTCGACAAGCTGCTCGAGGAGGGGATGATCGAGAAGATCGAGGGCAACAGCCGGGCGACTCTCTACACGCTCACCGACAAGGGGACGATGGTTGCCGAGGAGTTACAGGAGGAGTGGGAGTCAAATCCGACGACCGACGAGGCCGAGGCAGAACAGCAGTCACTGGGGCAAGCAGAATCTGGGGCTACCGAGGTGTCCGAAGAGGACGTTGATCCGGAACTACTGAACGAAGTCCGCGACTTTCTCGCTGTCATTCCCTACACACCGGACGAAGTCATCCAGGCTGCTGAATCGATCAAACAGCGCAAAAGATAGCCGCTCCGACCGTACAGTCGCGACCCACCACCGCTTGATGTAGATACCGCGTGGAGACCGTGGTAAACGTGTGAATCGTGCAGTCACCGACGCTTCTGACACCGTTACACGACCTACTATCCCAGTCTGCACCGGTCGCAGCAGATGTGGACTTTGTTTTGAGTCATAATGAGCCAACATAACTATTATATTATCATGGGCCGATTTCTTCAGTACAGATGGCTACCGGAGACGAGCGCGGCGTGGAGACACCGATTGACGACCACACCGGGTCGGAGCCCCAAATGTCGTCAGACGATTTGGCTTCGTCCCAGAGAGATGTATTCGACGGAGACACAACTTGCCCGCAGACTAACGGCCAGGTCGTCGTCACAGGGTTAGGTGAGGGGGGCTCCCGGACAGCGTTGGTTACTCTGGATACGTTGTACCGCTGTGGGCTGCTCGACCTCCAGGAACGGGACGTAGGTGACCGCACACTAACGACAAGTGATGGGCGCCCTGTCCGAATCGGGATTCTCGATACAGATCAGTTCGTGAGCGAGGAGTTGACTGCTGCTGTCAGTTCCCGGCAGTTCGCGGACCATCTCCTCGAGAACACTGTTGCTCCATTTGAGGGCAGTGGCGGCAATCCCGACCGCGTCCAGCGATGGTTCGATAGCAACGACTGGCTGGACCAGTGGCTCGTCAAACAACATTCGACCGACGCCACTGGCCGGATTGGCGGGACTCTGGTTCATCTGGCACTCCTCGGCGGAACGGGCAACGGATCCGTTCGACAACTCTGCGCGGACATTCAACAGGGACGGTATCTAGATGCGGCTGACGACGGGCGCGGCCCAGTGATCGCTGTCGCAGTCGCACCGGCGTTCCGTAACGGTGACCGGCCGCGACACCGATTGCCCGACGAGCCAGGGGCACCGCGGACGGCATTCGTCGAGAACGTCATCCCAGGTCTGGACCACCTCGCGACGCACGTCGATAGCGGCACTCTGAATTCGGCTGTGTTAGTCTCCAATGGCCTCTTGAATCTCCAGTCTCACGCTCTCGCGGAGCCGCTCAGTTACGAAGAGCTCAAACGGATCATCAGTCCCATCAGACGTGCCTTGGACTGGGGCGAGTTCCGACAGTATTTTCAAAAGAATCGGCCAATGCGTGAAGCGACAAAACTGCGCCGAGCAAACGATTCCTTGCGCAAGTCACTCCTCCCGCTGTATCTCGGCCTCCTGCGTCCGCCGGAGATATCAGTCCGAGCCGGGTGGTCACGAGCCGATGCCATGGACTTCAAGGGCCTGTTCGATTACGGTATCTTCGCGCCAGGGCGGTGCTTCCTCTCCGAGCGAGACGATATCGTGACGCTGTACGAATCTGCGAAATCCAGTGATGTCGATTTCGACACCGCGCTCAACGGCGCAGCTGGGTACTCAGCTTGGACTAGTGGTGCTGCGTTCAGCACACTGTCGGTCCAGCGTGTGACCGTGTTCACGTTCAACAAACGTGGGGATCTCGCACAGGCATCCGAACACGGTGTCCGACGGACCGTCGCCGGCGAGTTCGATATCGCCCCACACGACGTCACGGTGGCTACCATCGAGGGGTTCACCGACGAGTCCTTCCCCGGTGGGGAAGCCCCGGAGATCGCTGTCTGGACTTATCCGTCCGTCGCGGACCCGGTGGCGCCGTACGCACAGCACCTCTCCCCGGACGAAAGAGAGTACCTCGCGAACGAACACGACCTGACCGTGAGGTAAGATGTCTCTCCAACAGTGGCTCTCCGACTCGCTATACGACGGAGTCCCGGTGACTGTCCTCCTTGTAAGCACGATTCTGACGTTCCTCACGATACTCACTGCTGCATGGGTGGGAATACCCGCTACCCCACAAATCGTCCGTCCGCCACTCCGCGTATTCACGGCTCTCGTATCGGTGCTGGCACTCCTGTCCATGTGCCTGTCTGCGGTCGCAATCGTTCGCATCGACCGTCTTCGGGCAGACCTCAGCGAGCACGGCAGTAGGACGGACGGGGCCACCTCCGATCACGCCGATCCACGTAGACCCACAGACCAGCCCTGCACACCCCATTCAGACTTACCCGAGAACGCAGGGACCGAGAAGCAGTTTGCAGCGTCGAATCCGGATGAGCGGGCCACAGCGTGGCCACAGACAGGTGACCAAGAATCGCTCTGGTGACCCAGGTTTTCAGCGTGGTCAATCGTAAACGAAGTGGTCGAGTCCCAGAGACGACCGCTCGAACATCACTTCTCGGGCAGACTGGCCAAGAGCGCACTACTCCTTCTTCGACTTGATCACTCGTCACCAAGTTCGGTTCGCGCGGTGTCCACATCACGGATACGGGAGCCGACCGGGCAGGCATCCAGAATCCCCGAGAGCGTCTGCAGTGCGATGGGACGGTAGTTCAGTAACTCACAACTGACGTTGATTCGCTTGGCGTCGTATGCGACAAACGGGAACTCGTCGGGGTTGTTGTTGTGCTCGTGCCCATGTATGACCCATCCCTTCCAGTCGTCTGGCACGTCCTGTGGCCGGTGGGTACAGTAGAACTCCCGGCCCTCATGTTCAAGCGTACAGGCTCGGAGCACCGGAAACGGCGCCGCGTCGGCGTCCAAACCAGTGTCGTGATTCCCACGTAGCAGGAGGTCGGCACCTAACCGTTCGAAGTACTCAATCGTCTCTTGCCCGTCTCGCATGTCCATCGCCACATCGCCGAGATGGACGACCGTATCTGACTCACCGACGGTCTCGTAGTGACGGTTCAGCAGTGTTTGGTTCATATCTCCGACAGAGCTGAACGGTCGGTCGGTGTATCCGATGATCCGAGAATGGCCGAAGTGGTGGTCCGAGATAACGTAACGACTCATTTCGTGGCCTCCAATACAGTCTGGCCGACTGCGTTCGAGTTGTCGCCGGCACAACACCTGTATCTGTCTATAGTTCGGATTAATTTAACACATATGAAGCCCCAGCATACGATCGACCGGTGTCGGTTTCAGGGGACTATCCAACCGCCAGTGAGTGTTTCGAGACCGACCGGAAGCCCAGCGTGTCGTAGAACAACGGGTGGCCCGAACGACGAACGGTCTACCGGGGGCACCACACAAATACACCGATTCAACCGCAGGTGAAACGGGATACGTTGTCCCGACGCAGGTACCAGCCCGTATGGAGGAGCTGATCTCCTCGTGCCACGCGTGTGGGTCCACCTCTGGGAACATCCGGTGTCGACCGGGACAGGGTGGGGCCAAGTACTGCGACGACTGCAGCGCAGCGTTCAGTCAGAGGTGTCGTGAAATGTCCGTCGCCCTGCCCGAGGACCTCCACGACCGGCTTGAGGCGATGTCTGATGGCGGAACACCCGACATGTTCGTTACGGAGGAAACTGCCATCGAGGCTGCCCTCAACGGGGTGGCCGGCGTCACCGACGAGGTCATCCGGGCTCTCAGAGACGCGGGGTTCGAGAACGAAGCGGATCTCCGGGCGGCGAGCCCGGCGGCCTACCGGGACATAGACGGCATCAACGCGGCCCTGGCCGACGCCATCGTCAGTCATCTGAACGACCGGGACGCCGGCGACGATTCCGACTCCAGCAATACGTCAGCGTGAGCACTGTCCACGCGACACCGACGACGCCGTTGTCGCAGGTGCACTTATTACTCCCACCTCAACACACATCGAGGCGACATCCTCAGTCGGTCGGGCCGTCGGCTGGTGTATGTCACCGAACGATATCGCGGACGAGCAGCAGACCGACAGCGATCCGGGGACCGTCGGCGTCGTCGGTGCCGGCATCGTTGGACTGGCGGCGGCGTACTACCTAGCCGAACGAGGCGTGACGGTGACCGTCTACGAGCAGGGGTCCATTGGCTACGGAAGCGGGCCGCTGGCAGTCGGTGACATCCACGCACGGTACGACCGGGAAGCTGACATCCGGATGATGCTCGCGAGCGGGTCCGTGTGGAAGCACTCCGACGAAGTGTTCGGGACGGATGTCGGATACACACAGACCGGTTCTCTCGTTGGGCTCCGGAACGATGACCAGGTAGAGGTCGTTTGCGACACGGTCCTGACGCAGCATTCACTCGGGCTCGAGACCACAGTCGAGGACCACACCGCCGTCGCCGACCACTGCCCAGGGTTCGACCCCGAACCGTTCACCGTGGAGACCTACAGCCCCACTGGCGGCTACGTCGACCCCCAGCGTGCGATGCTGGCCTTCGAGCGAGCGGCGGAGGACGCCGGCGTGGACCTACGAACCGAGACGGAAGTCGTCGACCTCCGACAGACCGCGGACGGTGCTGTCACGGGCGTCGTCACCGAGAGCGGCGTCACCGCGACCGACGCCGTCGTCAACGCGGCCGGCGCGTGGGCACCGTACCTCTCGGAGAGCGCCGGTGTCGACCTCCCGATCGAACCGAGAGCCCGACGGGCCGCTGTCGTCGAACCGGTACACCTGCCCCGAGAGGACATCCCGTTGGTCGTCGACTTCGACTCCGGGGTATACTTCCGGCGGACCGACGGGGAACGGATGCTCGTCGGCGGTCGGTTCGACCTCCCCGGGTCGGACGGGGACGGTACCGACGCTCGCATCACCCTCGACCCTGCTACCGACACGGCTGCGCCCATCGAGTGGCAATGGGAGGCTATCGAGCGGGCGGCCGACTGCGCGTCGTACTTCGGTCCTGGGACCCGTGTGGTGGAGTCACGCGAGGGACGGGCCGCGGTCACGCCAGACGGAAACCCGATCATCGAACGGTCGCGACCCGGACTGTTCACGGCCGCCGGGTTCTCCGGGTACGGATTCATGCTTGCCCCCGCGGCCGGACAGCTAGTGACCGACCTCGTAGTCGAGGGCGAGACGGATATCCTCGACCCCGCGGCGTACAGTCGGACGCGATTCGCGGACGACTCCGACCGGACCAGGACGGCAGCGCTGTTCTGAGAGCAGTACCGCCGGCCCATGCCGAGGAGTCGGTGCTGGTCGGAACACGCTTTGTGGACAGTCGTCTCCATACCCGTTCAGTCGGTCGGGACCGGCGAGAGTGTCGCCTCGACGGTGGCTAGAATCGGGTTTTGTCCTCGCCCCGGCCCCCGGGTTCCGACGACACAATTCGGCGTCGTCGCGGATCGCCAGCGTGACCGCTTCAGTCGTCGGACCGGGGCGGCAGCTTCGGGAGGACCGAGATCAGATCGAGGAGCTCGAGCCGCCTCGGCGGTGACAGGTCGTCGCCCTCGACGAGGGCGCGGATGTTGGCTACCTGCTGTGTGAACAGCGAGGGGTCGTCCTCGAGGTGGGCGACGACGACCTCTCGCGCGAGCGTCGGCGGCAGGGGGAGGGCTGTCTCCGGGCGGTCGCAGTCGGCCGGCGCGAGGCCGGCGACGATCCGCTCGACCAGCTCTTGACGAACGGGGTCGGGCAGTGCGAGCCCGTCGGTCGCAAGACGGTCGACGAACCCCGCCTCGCGCTCGCCGGACAGCGGCTCCGCGACTCTGGTGAGGAGGTCGACGATGGTGTCTTCCGCCGTTGTCGAGACGGTATCCGCCGTAGCCACCGCCACAGCGAGTGGTCCAGCGGACGGAGCGACGTACATCTCGGTCGTGTGGGCCAGCGCCGAGAGAATCCCGTCGACGGTCGTGGACCCGCCATCACTCGCGTTCCACAGGTGGTGGAGTTCCAGCACGATGGCCTCGGCATGGTCCTCGTCGAGCCAGTACAGCTCGTCAAGCGCGGTCTCCAGCGTGGAGACTCCCTCTGACTGGGTCTCCCTCCGTGTCCCAGCCACGAGGAGTTCGCAGAGCCCGGCGACGACGCGGCCGATATCGGCCGTGCCGAAGCCCCCGGGGTTCCTGTTGTTCCGTGCACGGGTCCGGATGATCTCCATCGCGAGCTCTATCTGGTCGATCTCGAAGACATCGGGGCGCTCGATGATAGCGATCGCGGGTTCCGTCTCGAACTCGTTCGTGGTCCGTGCCCGCAGCCCCCGTCCGTCCCACTCGCTCACGAGGGAGTACAACAGCTCCGCAACACGCTCCGTGACCTCGTCCTCGACAGGACCGTCGAGCAGGGCCGTCATCGAATCGAGGAGCAACTGTCGCCGGTCGCCCTCGGGCGCCTGTCCGTCGAGCGATTCCGAGAGTGCGGCGAGGACGTCGTCCGTCACGTCGCCGCCGAGATGGGTGGGATGGGCAGTCAGCCACGCCATCGCCCGGAGGCGGGCCCACCCGGTCTCGTCGCTCACCGCGTCCGCGAACAGCGTCGCGAGTCGGTCCTCGACACCTGGACCCGTTCCGTCGGGGACGGCGGCGAGGATGCCGACGATACACCGACGCCCGACCCGGGACCGGGTCCCGTAGAGGTCACAGAGCGTCTGTACGCTCGCCTCGAACCGGTCGGCGTCGAGGCGGCGCGCACACTCGGCGTAGACGGTCCCGAACGGGTCGACGATGCGCTGTGGATCCGCTATCGAGCCCGTGTCGTGGAGGCCACGGCCGGGGCCTGTGGCCCGTTCGACGAGCGGGAGCAGCACCGAGAGGACGTCGTCCCAGAGGTCCGTCCCGAACCGGTCGGGGCGCGCTGCGACGAACTCCATCCCTCTGATACCGACGCGCGGTGACTCCACGGTGATCGCCGTCGCGACGATTCCGTCGACCTGTTCGGGGGGTAACGAGACGCCCACATTGAGGAGTTCGTCGAGACAGTCCAGGAGCCACGGCAGATCAGATCGACTGGTCACATCAAGGAGCGCCTCGACCCTGCTGGGGTCGGCCGCGACGAAACCGGCCACGGCCTTCGGGGACGGTTGGAATCCGTTCGCGACCCACGAGCGGAGTGCCGACTCGGTCCTGGTTCGGAAGGCCGCGAGGGTCGGCGAATCAGACGTGGCCCGCTCCTCGAACCGCGTCGGAGGTGGCGGGTGTTCGAACCTCAGGGTGTCCACCTCCGTGCGTGCCGCGTGCCACAAGATCGCATCCGCGATGTCGGTCAGCGGCTCACCACCTCGTGGGCCCTCACGGACGAGGGTCCTAGCGCGGTCCCACAGCTCCGTGGACCCGTACCTGGCCGCCCAGACGAGGAGGGGGCGTGCCCACTCCGGCGTCGACCCGTCCGGCGAGGTGAGGGCGTCTTCGAGGACGGCGAGCATCGACTCGCGGACACCGGACGGCCGGGCCGTCTTGGCGATTTCGGTGAGTGCCTCGGTGGCCTGCTCCTGGACCCGACGATGGATTCCCTCGCCCCGGGCGAGCTCGACCAACGTCTCGAGCGACGACTCGTCGACGGTCGTCGCGCTCGCGTGGGCGAGGAGGTCCGCGAGCCGCCAGAGCCCTCGGCGCTGGACCGCGTCCGGCCGCCAGACCGACTGGTCACCGGGTCCGTCCGCGAGGACCTCCTCGGGGTCGTGAACGAACCGACGGGCGTGATCGCGGAGTGTCCGGCGCTGCTCCGGCGAGAGCGTCGCGGCGACACCACTCAGCGAGTCGATGATCCGGTTGCGGACCCGCCAGTCGGGGACGTCGACGGCCGTCACGAGCAGGTCCGCGAGTGCCGCTCGGCCGGCCTCGTCGAAGTCGTCCAGCTGCTCCGCGAGGGCGTCGGCGACGGCGGTCCGGACCTGCCACCGCCCGTCGGTGAGAGCCCCTCGGAGGATCGTTTCGGCGGCGGTCCCGTACTCTGACTCGGCGTGCACGGTCAGGACGCTCAGCACCCGAACGGCGCACTCGCGCGACTCGGGAACGGTGGCGTGCAGTTCCGTCTCCAGTGCCGGTAACCTGGGTTGGTCGTCGTCCGCACTCGTCTCTGCCATCCCCGCCACCGCGGTCCGGTGGAGCCGCGCTGCGTGTTCCGCGAGCGCTCTGGTGTCGGACTGCCGTGCGGACTGGAGAGTATCCAGCGCCCGCACCCGCAGTGGAGGCGGAGCGTCACAGTGACAGAGCGCGGCCAGTCCACGGAGGGTGTGGAGACGCTCAGGGAGCGGTCGCTGCGGCGCTTCGACGGCATCGCACGCGATAGACCCCAGGCGGACCAGATCGATGTCGGGACCCGTGACGTCCCCGACCTGCTCCCGGTCCCCGGCGACGAGGTGCCACACGGCGTGGTGCGGGTCGGCTCTCGGCTCGACCGTGCGTACCTCCCCCGAACCGACGGCCGAGACAGATGTAGACAGCGTGACGGCACACTCAAGCTGGTGCGCCGTGACCGACCCGTCGCCGAAGCGCGTCAGGTCGGCCGGGGCCGGCGACACCGTACCGGCCGTTGAGGAGGCGGGACGCTCGGCCGCCCAAAGTGTCGCAGCCGCGAGGCCCGCGACGGCCTCACCCGCGTCCCCACGGTCGCCCCGGAAGACAGCACGTCTGGTGGCGTGCGAGAGCGTGGAGACGGCCTCCGGCCGGGCACAGAGGACCACTTCGAGCGCCCGAACGGCGTCGGACTGGACGGTAGCCGAGAGCCGGTCCATGCCGAACATCGACCGGACTAGATCGGTCGACTCCCGGCGTTTGGTGTGCCAGGCCCGCTCGAGAACCCCGAGCAGGCCGGAGTCGACCACCGAATCCGGATCGTCCACACAGAGGTCGGTCGCTCGTTCGACGAGGTCCCTGATTTCGGTGTCCCGGGCGAGCCCTTCCTCCGCAGAGAGGCGCGTCTCAAGCCGTCGGGCGAGTTCGCGCGGTCCAATCTCTCCGTCCGTCAGGTCAGTCATGGACCTTGCCCCGCGTGCTGCCGTCCCTTTCTAGCGGCACTGGTGACCCCGTCTCCTGTAGGCTAGCCAGTAACTGCCGTCTCATCGTCACGTCGTCAGTCATTTGTCGTCAACTTGAATAAAACCACACAGTCGGGCCGGAAAACCCCGCTCCCAGGGGTAGTCGAAACAAGATTGAAGTCCCCAGCTCCAAGCAGCCGGGTCGATGGGAACGGCCCCGTCGGCAGTTTATATACCCCGTTTCAACACCAGTTGAGAGGAGAGAGACAGGGGCGGAAGTCGTCTGTCAGCCCGAATGTTCGCCCCAGGAACACGGTTAAGTCATCAGGTTCGGAGGAGATACCTATGAAAGACGAGAGTGGGCACCGTCGGGCGTGGCTGACCATCGCCCAGCGGTTGAGTACCCAGAAACAGAAGCCGCTCGTCAACGCGATTCTGCAACACGACTTCCCGGTCACGACCAAGCAGGAACTCGTCGGCGTCGTCGAACGCGACCACATCGGGCACGACTACCCACCGGCGACGCGGGATCTCGACACGTACGGGAACCACGCCGCCAACGAATCGTTCCAGAAGATCGAGCGGCTCGGTCTCGTCGGTCACCTCCCACACGAGGGTCGGCGACCGAACGTCCTGAAGGTGAACCCGGAGCTCCGCCACGACCTCGTTGAGGCCGACCTACCGCTGATACAGCAGGGTCGCGAGGAGCGTGCGCTGTTCGACCCGCCGGCACCGGAGGAGTGGGATCCCTCTATCTACCGCGACGAAGAGAAGACACTGGCGGCGATCGCCGAGGCAGCCACGGCTGCGGCGGCCGAAATGAAGTCGTACGTCGGCCAAGCCGACGAGCAGGGTCGACTCGCCCGACTCGGGGAGACCGACGAGGACGCCGCTTACGGCGACGGCATCCCCCGTTTCGGCCTCGAAGTGCTGCTGTACGGACGCATCGCGACGTTCCTCGCGGATGCAGAATCCCCCCGCGTGGAGTTTGAGGAGTTCGAGGTGACCGACGACGGCCTTTCGATCGTCGGAGCGCTGACCGCCGACGAGCTCCGCTTCGAGTCGCCGGATCAGCTGGACGACGGAGACGGGCTCGACATCAAGGTCCCGACGGCCGAGCGTATCCGATCAGCGGTCCGGGAGACCCTCGTCACGCTCATGGCGGACGCCTTCTACAGACCCGACGAGACTGACAGCATCGAAAACATCGTCCGATGGTACGAGCCGGGTGCCGTCGAGGTGCAGGCAGAGGACCGGGGGTTCGACTCCGACTCGCTCGAAGTCCTCGTCGAGGGCGAAGAGATCGACCCCAGCGAGGACCCGCTGTCGGACGCGGAGTGGAACTGGTTCCGGGTGACACGAGCCGATATCTCGGTCACGCCCGACGAAGACGCGAATCAAGTGCAGTTCGAACTAGCACTGAGTAGTCTGTAACCCTCGATAGAATCATGTACGTCATCAAACCAGAGACGCGGTACGCGTGGAAGCACCAACTGACCGACGGGTACGGGTTCGATCCCGAGATGGCCCAGTCGATCGTCGACTACGTGGCTGGCGACCCGGCCGTCGCCGACAGCGTTCCGAAGACCGGCGGCGAACTCGACGACGCTATTTTCGCGGTCGAGGGGGCACTCGACGAGTTCCCACTCGGCGAACTGGGCGGGGCTGAGCGACACGAAGACGTTCGATCGGCGCTGATGGACACCATCGAACGGAGCCTCGGTCTGGACACGACCGGTGCGGTCTCCGCCAGCGACTCGAGCGGTAGTACCGATATGACCGTCGCGAAGGAGGACATGAGCCCACCCGAGTATCTCGAACGGGATGTCGAGGAGTGGACCGCACTCATCGAGGACGACGAGGAGGCCTGGGAGTTCGACGACCTGCTGGAACTGGTCGAGTGGGTCGAGTACCGCCTGGATGAGGAGCAATGAGCCGGCGAGTCCACTCTCTCGGGTAAGAATACGATGAGCGACAAAATATACACGTTCTACGACGGGTTCCAGAACCGCAACAGTGCGCGCGGCCAAGAGCGGGCGACGGTCAACCTCGCGACGAACACGCTCCGGATGAAGGTCCCGGCCGACGACGAGGTGGCGATGACAAAGGCGGCAGCCCACGTCCTCCCCGAGGAGTCCCTCCACGGTGACTGGGACGTCGGCGTCATCCACACGCTCGGGCAGCTGACCCTAACGGCCGACAGAGCGGTGGAACGAGGTATCGACGCGGCCGGCGAAGACGGAGCGCTGCCAGCCGAGCACGAGGCCGTGATGCGTGACTGCGAGCGCACTATCGCCGCCCTCTTGGAACCGATGACGCCGTTCGTCGAGGCCGTCGATAAGTTCCAGATTCTGAGCGTCCTCAGCGCCGACACCGCGATCGAGGCGGCGTTCCGCGATTCCGTCGCCGAACAGGTCGGTGAGGAGGCCGCAGAACGCTTCTCCGAGGAGTTCCGGCGGACCATCCAGGAAGAGGTGGATGTGGCCAGCGGTGCGACCCGACCGAGTGCGGACGTGGACTCGTATGTCAATCCCGTCTACTTCCATGCGCTCAGCCGCATCGCACAGCGTGACTGGTCAGACGACACGGACAAGGAGGGGGGCGCTTCCGGCAGTCGCGACTCCGAAGGCCGAGCAGTCGCCGAAGCGGTCGCCCGAGCGACGCTCGATGTCCCGGTCCCAATCGCACCACTGGGCACGACGCAGTATCCGAGCTTCGAGTCGCTGTCGGTGCCTGAGGTCGACAGTGACCCGCTGGACGTCGAAGCGTTGATCGATGGCACGACCTACGACATGACGCGGGCGCAGTACCGCGACCACATCGTCCCCTGTCTCGAAGATATCGAGGCCAAGGAGTTCGAGTTCGACTACGGCGAGGCCTCCCGTAACTGGGTCGCCCGGGTCTTCGTGAACGTGCTGGATGCGCTGGCGGAACTCGACGCCGATGACTCGATCGCCGTCGGCGAGATGGACCGCCAGGCGCTCCAGAACGAACTCGTCAGGCGAGCGCACGGTGTCGACCCGACCAGTGTCACGACGATGCGGGACTGTTCGACGGTGATGTTCGACGTGCCCAGACAGACGACGCCGGTCAGCTACGACGAAGACATCATGACCCAGGAGGGGCCGCCCCTCCCGAAGATACTGATGGCGTCTTTCGAACAGCACGGCTCTTTCGCCGGCGTGGTTTACGACCTCACCGAGACGGAGACGAAACACGAGCTCAACTGGTACGTCGAGACGGAGTCGTTCTCGCTCTCGGAGTACCGGCACGTCCCCGACCATGTCGAGTCCTTCCCCGCTCTGTGGCGGCACGTCCACTTCTGGCATGGGATGCGGCAGTTCGCTCGGGCCGGCTACTGGGACCTCGTTCGAGAGCGGCTGGCGGACCGATACGAGACGCTCGCCGCCCTCGACGACGAGCTCGAGGCGCTCCCTATCGAGGACGTGGCCGACGCGTCCGTCGACGACGACGGCGGCTACACCGAGGTGACGGCCGACAACGAGCGGCGGAGCCACCGGTCCCCGGGGCCGTCGACGGGCGGGGAACTGACCATGGATCGGAAGATTCGGGACCGACTGGACGCGACCCGACGACCCGCGCTGCGCGAACTCGCGGACAAACACGGTCTCGGGCCCGATCAGCTGCCGGTCGACGACGTCCAGTGTCCGCTCTGTGCCATCTATACGTCTCGCTGTGGCGGTGACGGCGACTGCGCGCGACGCGAAGATATCGAGCGACTCCTCGCGCATCTCCCGGCGCTCGTCGGGGCGCCGTCGGACTCGGAGTGAGTCCCGATCCCGACTGCCGTCTAGCGAACACCGGCCCACTCCGAGCCGGCATCGTCGCACGCGAGGTTGTGCCGGAGTCGGATACGCGAACTGCATGTGACGGTATCGGTACGCCCTGGCAGACGATTGGCGAACTCCATGGCACGCGAGGCGTCGTCGACTGGGGCGGGTCGAGTCACGCCTCCTCGCGTGCCTTTCATCCCCCGTATTAATCCCACCTCCAATCACACTTGGCAGGGTTCGACGCCTCGGGGCAGGTATGGGAGTGAAAGTCCCCCCAGAAACGCCTTCGCGTGGTACCGAGATCAACCGACTGTTCTGCGACGAATGTGGCAGCCTCCAGTATCCCGAGCGGCCGGGTCTCTGGACCTGCCGAGCGTGTGACGCCACGACCGCCACGACCCCGGACAGCGACGGTGCTTTCGTCGTCACCGAGGACCAACGGGAGCGAGAGATTTCAGTCGTTGGGTCCGAGATGGAGTTCGACCCACGGCCGACCACGGAGGAACACTGCCCAGAGTGCGGTCACAACGAGGCGTACTGGCAGCTCGAACAGCTCCGTGCCGCCGACGAGTCGGGCACGCGGTTCTTCACCTGCACGAGCTGTGACCACAAGTGGCGTGCGGATGACTGAGTCCGACCCGTTATGCCCGACGACACTACTGAGACCGTGGAACAGGTAACGACTCTGGGCGGTATCGCCATCCCGAGTGGCACTGCCGCCGGGCCAGACCCGATCTACGACCCGAGCCTCTCCCTGCTCTCGGTGCCGACGACCACGGCAGACGTGCTGGGTGATCGGCTGGGTGTCCTTCAATTCCCGGCGGTGGCCGCCGGACGACTGTCCGAAACGCCGATCGCAGACACGCTGCGCCGGCTCGACGCCTGCGCCGAAGCCGCCCTCCACTCGTTCGCGACCGGCACGAGCGACGCCCCAGCCACCGCGCGACGACTCGTCGCCGCCAGACAGCGGACTCGGACGCTCCTGACGCCGTTCCAGCCGGCGCTTCGAACTGCCGTCGAGTGGTGGGTACAACCGGTCCTGAAGGACACCGCGTTCGTGGATAGCTACGCGACGGAGTACGCGGCCGAGAACCGGTCTCTGGAGGCCGAAGCGGTCAGGGCTGCCTGTGATGACCTGCGGCAGGCTGTCGATGGCAAGCACCCGAGCGGGGGTCTGGCGGGCGTACTCGACGGGACGGCACAGACCCACTCGCGAACGGTCGCCGCTGTCGTTGCCCGACTCGCACTGGCACCCGACCTCCCACGGGAGGACTTGCTACAGGCGGACCATGGTGCCTTCGAGGTAGACATCGTCGACCGGGCCCGCGCGTTCGCCGACGCCGCCGACCGAGTCGATACGGACTCGACAAGCGACGGGACCGAAGCTCTGACACGGCGCATCGCCGAGGCGACCGACCAGCGCGCCGTAGGGGTCACCGACGAACTGGTCGGGTCGCCGCCGCTACTGGCGGCGCCCAGAACCGCCACCGAAACGGAGCGCTCGCTCCCGACTGCGGACCGACTCACCGGCTATCCGACTGGCACGGCATGGTTGCTCACGAAGGCGTTCACCGAGGGGAGCGTCGGAACCGCCGTCTATCCGGTCGGCGAGAGCCAGTTGAACTCCCTCACGAACCCGTGGGTCACCGACGACTCGACGGCTCCGTACCGGCGACGGTTCGCTCGCGGGCTGGCCACCGACAACGTGCTGGCGTCGCTGTTCGCCTATCGGGAGGAGTCGTCGTCCGAACCGGGCGCACCGTCGTGTCCGCTCTGTCGAATCGCTATCGGCGACTGTGACGCCGACAGTTGTCTACAATCGACACTCCTGAACGGGGTGCGGAGCGACTACGAGCAACTCCAGGCGGCCGTACGAGCCCACGACGATGGGGACGCAACCCGATAGATGTGTACGCGAGTAGACCGTGGTAGTCGACCGTTTGGTGGCCTACCCACGTCGGCGACAGGTGAGCGACCACGCTACCGACCACACCGGAGGACAGTGAGTGCCATCCTGTGAATCTCACCTCCGCGTCGGCGCCCTGTCACACGGCGCGTTCGTCTGTCTCGCACTCGCCGTCGTCGCCGTGGGAGGATACCCCCACTCGATGGTCGCATATGCTGGGGCGGCGCTCCCGGCTACGCTGCTCGGTGCGGTGTTTCCCGATGTCGATCACCACGCCTCGAAGGCCTACCGCGTCGTCCGGACCGCTGTCCCGGTGGGGCTGACGGCCGCCGTCGCGGCCCTCGGGTACGCGGGCTGGGTCGAGCTGCGACCAGTGGTAGCCGTGGCTGAGGGTCCACAACTCCCGTTTTTTACAGGCGTGTGCTGGACGACGGTTGTCGTCGCCACCTGGACCGCCTCACAACCGCTCGTTCCCGCACTTCGTCCGCCTCATCGTGGACCGACTCATCGTCTCCCGGTTGTAGGCCTCGTCAGCGCTATCCTCGCGGGTGTGGTGGTGGCGCCCTTGCTGGCGCTGGGGTTCCCGATTCCACTCCTCGGAGGGACGAGCATCGCGTTTGCCTTCGTGACCGGAGTCGTCAGCCATCTCCACCTAGACGGGCTCCTGACCGAACGAGAGACGTATCTGTGCGTTCGCTAGCCCCGTGAAGGCCCCGTCGCTACTCGGTCATCGGTGTGGCTCACCCGTCGCCGATCTCGTCGAACAGCGTGGCGAAGTCCCCGGTTTCGAAGTTGGGGACGCCCTCGATGGTCCCAAGTACGTCGACCACCGCGTCGAGTGCGGGAACCCCCATCCTCGAGTACCACGTCATCAACCGAGTGGAAGCGGTCGGACTCCCGAAGAAGATCGGCACCCGGCTGCTCGACGGGTCCTGACGTTGTCGTTCGATGGGGCCGACTACTTGTTTCTCGGTCTCGAACGACAGGGTGAATCGCACGTGAGCACAGGATGATCCCATCAGCGCAGTTGCTCCCGCCCTCCGAAGACGGACACGACCCACACAGTGACAGCGCGCGTCCCACTCCAGAGAGCATCGCGAGTCGTATCCACGAGACCGACCGTACAGACGGGGAGCTGGCCGCGCTCGTCAAGCGGCGGCGGGCCTGTCGAGCCGCCCGCGACATAGTCGCCGACCGCCCGGATGGGGGGCAGCGGCTCGTGCCGCTCCTCGCAGACGTCGCCGAGACCGAACTCCGTCGAGGGGATGGGTCCGCGGTCGGAGCGCTGTTCTTCAATGGTGTTTCCACAGCTGTCCAGCGGGCGGCCCTGAACGCGCTTGCCGACGCCGCGAGACCGGCCCTCGTCCGTAGCTACGGTCGGTCCGACCACGCGCTCTCCTCGCTGATCGACACGCTCACCGCCACGTTGACCGGCTGCGAGGACCACGAGTCCGGGAGAGCGAGCCTACTCGCGCTATCGAGGCTCTGCCAGGTCCGCCCGGCTGCGGTCGCCGAGACAGTCCCGGTCACCGCTGTCGCGGCCTCGGCCAGCGCCGTAGCCAGGCGCCTCGACAGCCAGTGGGCAGTGCTGGAGGCAGCCCGGTTGCTGTTCGTGCTGGCGACTCGGTCGCCGGAGGCCTTCTGGCGGACGAACGAGGTCACAGAGTGGACCGAGTCGCTGTCGGCGGTCGACGATTCGGAAACAGTGCGCCTCGCCCGGGCCATCCGATCGACGGACCCCGAGACCGGGAGGCCAGTGATATCGACGGCAGCAGTCGCCGAACTCGTCGAGCGGGTCTGTGACTCGGAGGGACAACGCCGGCTGGACGCAGCCCGACAGCTCGGTGAACTCGGGGCGCTCCTCCCCGCGGGACGGTCACCGCTCGCAGAAGACCTCCGTCGCCGGATCCGGAACACCACCAGTCGCGACGGGTCGCGGGCAGCGGTCGCGGCCGGTGAAGTGCTCGCTTGCGCTCTCACCGGCGACGACGCAGTCGGGGAACGCCAGCGACGCCGGGTCCGGGCGGCGACCGGCGACCGGCGAACGCGGGAAGCGGCGATCCTCGGTGAACTGTGTGTCGCCCATCCCGACGCGTTCGCCGCGGTGCCAACAGAGCTCGCGGCCGCAGTCGCCGCTGATTCG
This sequence comes from Haloarcula sediminis, assembly GCF_035656455.1. Taxonomy (NCBI): domain Archaea; kingdom Methanobacteriati; phylum Methanobacteriota; class Halobacteria; order Halobacteriales; family Haloarculaceae; genus Haloarcula; species Haloarcula sediminis. The sequence goes on from NZ_JAYMGA010000011.1 coordinate 76,447, forward strand.
AAAGCACGCGAGACCTCGCTCGCCGCTGTCGGCGAGTGGATAGCCCTGAGTGGCGGCGACACTACCCCCCGTGCTGAACTCTGCAGACGCGTTCTCGAGGGCGACGCCGACGTCGAATCGAGTGGCGCCATCGCGCTTGGCGAACTGGCGGCACACAGTCCGTCACGGTTCGCCGGAATCCCCGCCCCGCTGATGGCCGCAGTCGCCGAACAAGAGGGGGACGAACGCGAAGCGGCCGCGTTCGCGCTGGGAGTGGCTGTCACTGCCGTCGAGATGGACGACCGGGACTGCCTGAGAGACAGCCGTGCGTGGACGGGCGAGTATAGGGAGCAGGCGGCGAGGGCGTTCGGCGAACTCGCACTGGCAGCGCCGGCGGAGAGTGTCGGCGACGTACGGGTGAGCGACGAACTACCGTCCGATGGTGGGAATCGGCAGCGACGCGGAGCCGTAACCGCGCTCGGCTTCGCAGTCGGTGCTGACCACGACGGCCGGCCGGCGAGCGTCCTCAGCGACTGGGCGACGGACGCACCTGCGGGTGAATTCGGTGAGAGAGTCCGACACCTCGGCCAGTGGGTCGCGATAGTCCCCGGAACTGTGTCCGAACCACTGGCCCCCCTCGTGGACCGAGTCCGGAAGGCCGACGGTGGTGACCGGGACCGGGCGGCCCGGACGCTCGGACACGCAGTCGTCACGGGCACCGAGACGCCGGACGACCTGGGCGAACTCCTGTCGCGGCTCTCCGTCGCCGACGCGGTGCGGAGACTCTCTCTGGACTCCCTAGAGCGGACCGTCGAGACAGTGGGCGCCGTCGACGGTGTTCGATGGTTTCTGGATCGCCCTCGTTACACGGGTCGGAATCCGGAACTGGACGCTCGAACGGCCGGTGAATTTGCCGCCGCGGTGGCAGACCCGCCCACTGACGGCTTCGCATCGCTACACCGGGAAGTACGCCGTAGCGACGGATGGCACACGGTCGACACGGCACGAGCCCTCGGGGTCGCCCTCGCAGCGGCGACAGACACCACCGCCTACCCCATCGGTGCCCTCGTCGACAGAGTCCGGTCTACTGCCGAGGGGCGACCGACGTGGGCGTCTGTGCTTGGCGAGACCGTCGCCGCGTCGCCCGACGTGGCCGCCGAGCCGCCGCAGTCGCTTGTCGACCGCGTCCGCGCCACGAGCGGACGCAACCGCCTGCTGGCGTCGCGTGCGCTAGGGGAGGTTGTGGCCGCGACAGCGGTCGGTACTCCGGCGAGAGTGGCGGCGCTACGGGACCGCGTCACCGGGGCTCCAGTAGGGGCCCGTCAACATCTCGCACGCTCGCTCGGCGCGGCACTCGCCGTGTCTCAGTGCCAGGAAGTGGACGCTCCCGAGTTGCTCGTCACAGCTGTGACAGAGGCCTCCGGTCGTGACCGGCGGGCTGCTGCCTGGGCTCTCGGCGAGGCCGTCGTCTCGGGGTCCGTGACCGCGGCTCTGGACCGGATCGGGCCTGGAGAGCAGGACACATCCGTCTTCGAGCTGGACTGGCGCTGCCGCTCGACTGCGGCACTCACACGAACCGAAGCAGTCACGCCCCAGGAGTTGATGGACGCACTCGATTTCGATGACGACCCGGAGTCTAGCCCGCTGGAACGGGTGCTCCGACTCCGCGATCCGATGCGCAGGGACCTCCTGCGGGCGTTCGCGAACGCAGCGAGGGACTCCGACGGTCCACGAACCGACCTCCGCGAGCCCCTCGTGACAGCGCTTGCCACCCGGGAGAGGCTCGAGCCAGAGACGAGACTGGCAGTCGTCGACGCCCTGTCTCCGCTCGGGACGACACGGACTCCCCCATTCAAGTAGGCTGTTTCAAGTGGTGTTGTGATCAGGACTACACTGGTTCCCGGCCTTTGTCCGTATGTAGCGATGTCAAACTCCCACCGCGACTTCGACGGCTCGCTGAAAGAACCGATCATGTCCTGGGGGGACATGGAATATGTCGACGCTCGGGCGGATCCCACCCTGACGAAGTGGGAGCGGTCCCAAATCGAACGGGTCCACGGCCCGCTGAACGATCCGTACCCCTGAGTCGAACAGTAGTCGCTGATTTCCGGCCCCGTTTTTTCGAGAGGGTGAGCGACCGAATTGTGTGTACCCGTCGGCAACGAGAGAACGAGTATCGCGCTCAGTGAGTGGCTGAAACGAGCGGTAGTACCGGAGCTACACTCGTGCTCCTAAGAAGGTGAATAGAGCGCGACGGTGATGTTGTCGCGTCCGCCGTTCCGGTTCGCGTAGTCGACCAGATTCCGTCCGGCCTCACTGACCGAGTCTGCCCTCGAAACTATATGACTGATCCTGCTATCGTCGAGTTCGTCGGTCAGTCCGTCTGTACAAAGCAACAAGACGTCGTCGGCAGCCAGTTCGACCTCAGAGATGTCGACCTGAACACCCTGCTCCCAGCCCCCGACCACGTTCGTCAGATACGTCGAAGACCGTCTGTGCCCTGCCATTCCGTAATAGCTCGTCTCAGTATGGTCCGTGGAGACCTGCTCGATACCTCCGTCCCTGACTAGATACGCCCGGCTATCACCCACGTTTCCCACGAGGGCACGACTGCCGGCGGTCGTCGCCGTCACCAGCGTCGACCCCATCCCATCTGTGTCCGCGTCCGTTGCCATCTCCCGGTGAAGGGCCTCGTCGGCGTCCTCGAAACTCAGCCTGACAGCTTCCGCGTCCAGCGCTCCGGAGTGCAACCGTCGGATAGAATCGCCGAATGTCCTCGCGGCGAGTTCGCTGGCGACGTCGCCGGCGGCGTGTCCACCGAGCCCGTCCGCGACCACCAACCCGTAGAGGTCGTCGAGCTTGAAGCTGTAAGCATGGTCCTCGTTCCGCTCCCGCTGTCTTCCTTGAATTGACTCCGTGTATCGTGCCATGTTCTGTTGTCGGGCTCTCCGTCGTCCAGATCGGAGTTGGTTGGACAGTCACTTCAAGCCAGTTTCAAATGTAGCTGAAGGTCCACCGTTGGAGTTCCCAGTGTCGACGCCTCTCACCCCTGGATCGACATGGGTGAGTGGTGATGCGCTCCTCAACCGCGGCGTTCGATGAATCAAGTCGAAAAAAGCGGTCCCAGCTTTAGGTACAATCAGGCGCAAGTAGTATCGAAAGGTAGCCACACCCCGAATTGCTCGTGGACGTAGTCCTGGAAGTCATCGACTGCCTGGCGGCCCATGATGGAACCAGTCAGGAGCGCGACAGTCTCGACTCTGCGCTGTGTCACGTCACTTGGATACGCCCTCCCCGATTATCAAGCACCTGCAGGCGACCGACGCGAAGCGACAAACAGTGGCGTGTCGCGTCCTCGGTCACTGTGGAAACCACGATATCGTCCATGAACTGGCGAGAGTACGAGTCCGTGATTCACACCCAGAAGTGCGATCCGCAGCAGCGGACGCCATCGAAGAGCTACTAGATGGACGGTTGAGCGGCGAACGTGTGGTTCCGAGCGCCCTTGTCCCGAATCACTGGCCAGAGCGAGCGAGAATGTCCACCACACGAACCCGTGTCTCGGCGTCAAGGTCACTCTGTGGCAAGGTAGCGCGGACGTCCTTGGCGAGACCCGGAAGGAGGTCCGGCCGGGCGCGGTGAGCGCCGTCAAGAATCATCGACAGATATCGTGGTGCCGCACCGTCCCCGGCAAGCAGATCCCGGACGGGGACATCACGCTTGCCACCGTCGACGGGTTCGGCGTCCGGGAAGACGGCGTCGAGAACCGTCGGAGTCAGTTCGGGCTCCCGTTCGACGAGGGTCGCAAGCGTCTCGGCGGCTACCCGCCACATCGTCGGCTCGTCCTCCCAGTGGAGAACCTTGGCGAGCTCGCCGATCGGGTCTCTCGTCGGCCGAACGTCACCGACGCCGGCGACGGCGTCCGCGACCTGCCCGACCGCACCACCCTGCTGGACGAGCGATAGCAGCTCGTGGCTGGTCGGGTCGAGACCGTCGCGCTCGTCCCGTGCCGCCACGAGCCGGGCCCACACCGTCGTCGCAGCCCTGGTCGTGCGGTCGTCGGGGACCGTCGTCAGGTCTGCCGCCTGTGCGAGCGGACCATACGAGGTCGCGAACTCCCCGACAGCCACCTCGCCCAGGAGAGTTGCCGCCTTCCCGACGTTCCGGTCGAGCCGTGCCGGGTCGACGGCGTCTTCGGGGCGGACCGACTCGAACTCGGTCGACCCGGACCCGCGGACCCGGTCACGGAGGAGGCCCAGCACGGGGTCCTCCGCCTCGCTCTCGCGCCAGGCCAGGGCGAACCCCAGCGCCTTCGACGCAGCCCCCCGGTCGACACCGACGTGCTCGCTGATGTAAGTCGCGAGGGCCTCGATGCCATCCACGTCCTGTTTCGCGTCCGCTGCGACGTAGTACCCGATTGCGAGCGCGAGCTGCTGTCTCGCAACCCCTTCGCGTTGCTCGTACCGGCTGACGAGTGCCTCAAGGGGTCCCTCCAGTTCCCGGTCGTCGTGACAGACGAGCAGCCCGAGCGCGACGGCGGTCGGGCCGACCATCCCCGGATTCAGGCTGTCGTGGTAGGTGGCGGCCCGGTAGACCCGGTCGACCAGCGCTTCGCGGGGGTCGTCGCTCTCGGCACCGGAGCTGAGTGCGACGACGTGGCCACACGCCCCCGCGAGGTTCAGTTGCCTCGTCGACCCCGGCTGTGATTGGTGGAAAGCCTCGGACAGGCTCTCGGGTGACTCCGGCGCCACGTCGTGAACGCAGTGGAACACACCGAGCGCGTCGGCGGCGACAGACCGTTCGAAGCCGCTCGTCCTGCGGTATATCCCGAGCAACCGCTGGCGGACCGGTCCGGGTGCGGCGTACCCGGCCAGCGTCGCACCGACCGCGATGGCCTGCCCACCCCTGTCTTGTCGATGCGAGGGGATCGTCTCGAGATAGCTCGCGGCGATTTCGTCGAGTACCCCCGGCATGTCACCGGACAGCATCGCGAGTCCGTACAGCTGGGCCTCGCGAAGGAACGCCACCCCTTCGCTTGCCGCGACACGCTCGGCCTGCGCCGAGACGAAGTTCTCGCCGTGTGCCTGGAGAAGTGCGTCAACCGAACCGAGCAGTTCGGCCGCACCCGGTCGGTCCGCGGGATGGACAGACTGAACGCGCTCTGTGTCGGCGCGCTCGTCCGAAGGGGCAGTTCGGCAGACGGTCTCGTAGCCGAGCACCTCAGCGACGGCCAGCTGGTCCAGCCCGCCAGTTTCGACGACCGTCTTCCGAAGTACCGCCGTAATCGGGTCGTCCGTCCGGAACGCGTCGACGCTGGGTGACAGGTCGAGGCCCTCGGCCGCCGCGACGAGACAGTCGGTCAACAGGGCTCGCCGGATGCTGTCCCGGTCTTGCTGCGCAGCGAGGAGCTCCGCCAGACGGTCGTGCCCGGAGAGGGCGTCCGGTTGTTGCCCGACGAGGAGCCGAAGCAATCGGAGCGCAGGGAGCGACACCGTGTCGGCAGACGATGCGTACGCCGAGAGGAGTGACGCGACCCGCCCGGCGTCCGTGCCGACGGCATCGGGGAGCAGCCACCCGAGCGCGTCGAGAGCCCGGACGCCAGCACGCTGGACAGACGTGCGCGAGTCCATCGCTGCGTCAATCACGAGTTCGACGACGTCTTCGCCGGTGTATCCAGCTTCGTTGAACCGTACGGTCGCGGCCGCCGGATCGACCGACCCGAGTGCAGTCAAGAGGTGCGCACGACAGGCCGACGAGTGTGCCTTCGAACCGAACAACCGGTCGACGGTGGCAGTCTCGTGCCGCGACCGTTCGGCCTCCAGAATCGTGATTGCCTCCGGGACCAGTTCAGCCCCTGTCCCCGGATTTCGACCGACTGTCCGGCGCAGCTGTCGACACACCTCGCGACGACGGAGCATGTCCGAGGGTGTACCGACACTATCCGTCCGCTCGTCGACCAGTCGCTGCCGGAGCCTCTCGACCGCGTCGGGATCGACGTCTAGTTCAGATTGCATCGAATCTGCCCCTGTCTACGCTCCCAGGAATCTCACATCCAAGTATCTCCCATCGTTTCGAGTGTCGGCGACCATACTTGTCATTGTATCGCCGATTTTCACCGGGTTTCTCTCTGACTGCATACCGGCGAACCTGTCCGAGAGGGATAATTTAGTACCCCGTGCCAACCGTATGTCGGCAGACAATGGACGACTTCGGGCTCCTCCACAGCCATTCCCGGCTTAGTCTGCAACAGGAGCCCGAGGTCATCGAGGAGGTGACACTCCCCGACGCATGCGAGCACAACGGCGTCCAGTACGACCCAGAGTCGATGTCCGGTATCTGGGAGGGGCGAGTCAGGACAGTCCTCTACGAGTGGGAGATCGCTGACTCGGGGAGTGACTACTACGTACTTCACCAGCGGGTTTCGGTCTCGTCGGAGTTCGCACGGTTCCGGGCCGCGTTCGTGTTGCTCTGGCTCGTCGTCTGGGCACTCCTGTACCAGCTCCAGCGTGTCGGAACCGTCGACCTCTCGACGATCGGGATCCTCCCACTCGGACTCGCGGCAGGCGTCCTCCTGCTCTTTGGGCTATACACGACCTACCGGAGCTTCCAGTCGGTCGACCTGCACCGGTATCCCGACCCACTCGTCGATGTCCGGTCGTCGGGGTTCCAGTTCCGTCAGTATCGAGCGACGGCGGTGTTCACGCTCCTCGAGTACAGTAACGTCGCGTGGCTCGCCGTCGCCATCTTCGTCGGTGTCCCAGAGCTGACCCTCGTCCTCGGCGCGGCGTACGTGACCGTCGTGCTGTCGCTGCTCGCCATCTGGGCCGTCGACGGCGGTGAGCTGTTCGTCCTCGCGATGGAGCGGTCGCCGCTGGGCGATCTCCAAATCTCGGGGCTTGCCCGGCGATACGTCGAGTACGCGCTCCAGATGGCTGGGCTCATCGCACTGGTACCGGCGCTCTCGCTCGCGTATCGTGGGTTCGTCGCGCCCGCCGTGCGAGTCGACAGCACGACCCTCGCGTCGGAACTCGAGCGGGCCCCGCTCTCGGTGCCCCTGTTCGACGAGCTCCTGATGATCCTCGTTGCGCTGGTCGGGCTCTCGGCCGTGCGACGGGTCAGAGACGAGGACATGGCCATCGAGTACTTCGACTTCCAGTCCCGGCGGACGACCCATCTCGGGCGAATCGTGGACGCGGGCGCAGTCCTGCTTGCCGCCGGAGTCCTCTACATCGCACTGGCGAGCGCGGTCGAGGTGTTACTCCGTCTCGATGTCGCTCGGTCTCCCGAGTTTCCGGTCGCGCTCCCGCTGACGCTGACGGTCGCGGCGGTGCTCCCGCTGTACTTCCCGGCCGGCATCGTCTATCAGCACCGCCAGCGGTCACGGCGGCTGCACGACCTGCTGGAGAACTCCTCGCCGACGACCGTCTCCGTCGACGGCTTCGAGGCGGATGTACACGTGCTGGAAACTGACACCCACTACGCGACGAGCTTCGAGACCCGGTCCGGCGAGTACATCGTCGTCTCCAAGAGCATCGTAGAGGACTTCGAAGACGAGGTGGTCGCGGCAGTCGTCGCCCACGAAGCGGGCCACATAGCGAACGGAGACACTCGACTCTGCAACCGGGTCGTCGTCGTCAGTACGCTCCTGCTGGTTGGGCAGAACGTGCTCTACGACATGGTCAACTTCTACGAGCGGGAACACGACGCAGACCGCCACGCGGCCCAGCAGGTCGGGTTGGGTGCGATCCGGTCCGCCCTGACCCAGCTCCGGGACAGCGACAAGACGGGCGCAGCCCCGGAGTCGTTCGGCGCGAACTTCGCCCCGCAGTTCGATCCCGACACAGAGGGGGAGTTTGGCGGCATCTTCGAACTGTTCTTCGGCGGGTTCGCGCTCTCGGATGCTCATCCGAGCATCGACGACCGACTGGAGAGGCTCCCGGAACAGACATCGGCTCAGTCGGCGTCGGACGGGTCGAGCGACGCCGGCCCGTAGTACAGTGCCATCGGGCGGAGTAGCGCCGTCAGGAGCCTTGTTCCGGCGTCCCGAACCGCCTGTCGGGCTCGCGCCTTCAGGCCCCGGTCGTCGTCATCGGAGTCAGCCCCGTCCCCGTGCTGCCCAGCCGAACCGACAGGGGGGGACAGTACAGGGAAGAGCAGTGACCGGAGCTGTTGCCAGCCCGGGAACACCGCACACAGCGATATCAGCAGCCCGAGACCGCCGCCGGGCGCGTGTCTCCCGACGAGGTCATCGACGCCTTGCTCGGACTCCGTGGCCTCCTTCGGAAAGAGGAACCCGACAGTCTGACCGAACAGGCGAACTGGCGTCACGTGGTCAAGCCCTGCGACGGCACGAAGAGGTGGACCGGCATCGTCTGCGTCGAGTGGCGTCCCTCCGAGGAACCGGACCAGCCGGTAGCCCGGACTCACCACCACGCCCCGCGCGAAGCTCGCGGCCAGGATGCCAATGGGCGCGAACACGAACGCGAGTACAACGAGCGTCGCGGTTCGCGGGGCGACGACCGGCAGTGGCGCGAGCGCAGCGTCGAACTGGCGGTAGAGCACTGTCAAGGGCGCCGTCGGTGTCTGTTCGACCGACGGCGGGAGGAGTCCAGCGGCGGGTTCAAGCACCGCAGTCGGCAATGGGAACCGACCGTTGAGACCGAACCAGAGGATGCCGCCGACGAGGGCGAGATGCGCGAGCGCAACGACACTCCACCCCAGGTACAGACCGACAAGCGGGAGGAGTGCCCGTCGTGCGGTCTCGGTCGGCGCCAGTGTGTTCGCCAGTTGCGCGTGAAGCCGACGGGCCTCGGACATCGTGAGCCGAGCCAACGATACGCCGATATAGGCCGCGCCGAGGGTCATCGCGGGAGGCAGAAACCGCGTGAGTTGCCGAACGAGAAACAGCACCCGCTGGCCGGAACCGACTGCGCCCCCGGTCATGTCCGAAGAGATTGATCCGACGGCTCGCGGGTTCCCGTCAAGCGAGCCGAGCGTCTGTTCGGTGAAGTGGACGACCCATTCGGATGCGATGACTGCGAGCAGCAGCAAGCCCACCGTCATAGCTGCCCAGCGGACGAGTCCGAGCGGTATCTTGAGGACGTGTGTCGGGAGGTGGCGGGGCTGTCCGGGGAGCGCATTGTTGCTGTAGAGGCGGCTGAGACCGTACACCGCGATTCCGATAATCACCACGGGCCCGTACCGCGACGGGAGGAGCTCCGTCACCAACCGTGCCACCACCAGAAGACCGGCAAAGTAGATGACGGCGACGCCGGCGTGTGACTGTCGGGCAATCAGTTCGGCCGGCGCATCGAGAAGTGGTGATTCGCTATCGGGCCAGGCGTAGCCCGCGAGCAGAAGGAGGAACAGTCCCGAGAGCCACGACGGCGAGAGCAGCGCGACCGCTGCCAGCAGCACGCCGGCGTAGACGACGATCCGCATCCACCCGGTCGTAACCCGCTCGTAGCGGAGCGTCGACCGCCCGCTCGCCTCGATCCGGTAGCTTCCGACGCTCGAGGCGTTCGCGTATCGCCACCCGCCGTCGTCCTCGGAAATCCAGCGCGGGTTCTCCTCGAGCCACGCCTGCATCTCCGACTCCGAGCGCAGACGCCACAGTTCCGAGAAGGTCGCCATCGGCGTGGGGCTCGGCAGTTCCATCTGCTACCGACCTATTCTCCACGACTGGCAAATTTGTACCGCTATCGTTCCTCCCCAATAGTCGGCTGGTCCTTCCTTATCCTCTCGTGTAGACTTGACACTACTCTTATTGTCACATCGGCGAAACTGCACGCCAGTCGATGTTCGCTGCAGTATCCCATCGGGATTCGCGAGGTTCAGTCCGGGGAGGACACCAACCATGACCGGCGACGCTTTCGACCTGTCGGGGACAGACGCCGGTGGCGCCGGCGAGGCGTTCGAGGAGAGCGTGACCGTCAGCGCGGACCCGTTTCATTCGTTCGACGCCCTCGCGGGATACGAGGAGCAGAAGGCGGAGCTCCGGCGAACCGTCGTGGAACCGGCAGCCTACGACATCTTCGGTACTACCTCCGCACTGCTGTTCGGCGAGTCGGCCGAGGCACGGACGAGTGAACTTGCTCGGGGACTGGCGGGCCAACTCGGGTCCCAGTTTACTTATGTGTCCGTCGAATCGGTCGTAGGCCACTTCGACGAGTCGTACACGAGTGTGGGAGCCGCACTCCGGGCCGCCCGCGAGCAGGCGCCGAGTCTGGTCGTCCTGGACTGTCTCGACGAGTTCGGATTCGACGAGGCGGAGTACCGAACCGTCCAGCAGCACCTCACAGAAAACCGGCAGAACGACGATTTCGTTATCGTGGTTGGGACGGCCACAGAACAAGACGCGGACCTGCGGACCAACCAGTCAATATTCGAAGTCACGGTCAGGGTCCCGGCACCCGACGAGCAGTACCGCCGCGAAATCGTTGCCGCGGAGTTAGCCGAAGCCCAAGAAGCCGGGGCTGTCGCCGCTTTCCCAGAGTTGGACGGCATCGAGACCCGTGCGCTCTCGATCCAGTTGCTTCGAACGGCGGTCAAGCGGGCCCTCCAGAGACGGCGACGGGAGGAAGGTGGCCGCCATGCGGTCACCCTCGAGCCGAACCATCTGCAGGCCGCCATCGACGGAGTCGCAGACGAGCAGTTCGAGGAGCGGAACGACCCGGCGTTCTTCGGCGGGAACGACCCCAACGTCCGGTTCGAACCCGACATTCCGGCCGTCTCGTTCGACGATATCGGAGGGTTGCGCGAGGAGAAACGTCGCATCCGGGAGGCGGTGACGGTCCCCGTCGAGTACAGTGAGACGTTCCACGCGGCGGGGTTCTCCGTGGGCCAGGGAATCTTGCTCCACGGCCCGCCGGGCAACGGGAAGACGATGCTCGCGAAAGCCGTTGCTAACGACCTCGATTACCACTTTCTCTCGGTGAAGGGACCGGAACTGGAGCAACCGTTCGTCGGCGAGTCCGAGCGGCAACTCAGGGAACTGTTCGATGCCGCCCGCGAACACGCGCCGACCGTCCTCTTTTTCGATGAGTTTGACTCACTCGCGCCGAGTCGGGCCTCCGATGCACCCGCGTTCAAGTCCGACATGGTCAACGCGCTGCTCTCGGAACTCGACGGTCTGGAACCGCTGACGGACATCCTCGTCATCGCGGCGACGAACCGCCTCGACCATCTCGACGACGCCGTGATCCGGTCGGGTCGCTTCGACACCTTCATCGAGGTTCCGATGCCCAACGCGGAGTCCCGCGCAGATATCTTCTCGGTCCACGCCGCGGACCTCCCGCTCGCCGACGGCATCACGACGGAGTGGGCTACCTCGCTCGACCTCGGCGGCCTCTCGGGCGCCGATATCACCACAGTCTGCCGGAAAGCCCTCGAATTGGCGGTCTGTGACCACGACAACGAGTCACAGCTGTCGCCCATAATCCAGCGCGAACACGTCCGAGAGGCCCTCGACCGCGTCCGAACCGACCCGACGGACACCGGCCCGACACGGAGCTTCCGATGAGGGACCCGACAATTGCAGATCACGGTTACACGCGCTGCGGGGATCCGGACGCCGCCGATCAAGAGAGGATTATGACCGACGGTGGGACCGACGCGTCGCTGCGTGACCGGGCACGGCGTGACCCCGATTCGGTCTTCCTCGCCCTCCACGAGGTGAGGGCGGCCTTGCGCATCCCGACGGACGGCGAGGACCGGTTCGCCGCGTTGCAGCGACGGCGTGACGCGGCGGGTGCGGTCAAACACCTCACAGAGGCCGACGCAGCGCGGACGTCCGCCCTTGCGGAGGCCGTAGTCGAGACCCTTCGGGAAGAGGTCGCCCGCACCCACGCGGCTGGCGACCAGGTCCTGGGTGCTGACGGCCTCTCACAGGAGATACAGCAGGACTTGCTGGCGGCGGCGACAGCGCTCGCGAAGGCAGATCCGGGGCCGTTCCAGCGGGCCGGTGACCTTTTGCTCGAGTGCCTCCAGGCGGAAGTCGCGCCCGCCGAGACACTCTCCGTGCTATCGCATCTCGGGAGCGAACAGCCGGCCATCAACCGGGAGACGGCCACGCAGATTCGCTCGTACCTCGATGCCGACTCACAAAGGACTCGTTACGCCGCGACGGCAGCACTCGGCTCACTCGTAACCGCTCAGCCGGCGCAATTCCCATCCGTCGTCGACGAGCTCGCGGCGATGCTGTCGGACCCCACCGACCGGGTGCGGACCGCCGCGAGTCGGGCACTGATGAATCTGGCTCTCGAAGACTCGGCTACCGTCGTTCCGGTCCTCGACCGGGTGGCGGCCCGGCTCGGTGAGCGGCCGGACGACCACGAACGGACCCACCTGTTGCTGCGGGTCTTCGCCGCACTCTGTCGCTCCCACCCGGACGCCATCGGTCCGCACCTCGACAGCGTGACGCCGTTTCTCGACGCCGCCGACGAGCAGATCCGGGAAACCGCCACGCACATCCTGACCGAGGTCGGCACAACAGCACCGGACGATACGATGGCCGTCCGCAGCGATATCGAGACTCGGCTCTCGAATCCACGCGCGGAACAGGGTCACCTCGTGCGGACGCTCCAGACTGCGTGGGTGCAGACAAGAGATTCGGACGTCTCCCTCGCGGAGGTCGCCAGTGGGAACCTCGACAACACGTCGTTCCCACAGGCGATCGGTGAGCCGGAGACACTCGTCTCGCTGTACGCGTCGCTGGACGACGACGCACCCGTGTCGGCGGCCGCGGGCCAGCTCACCGCCGACGACCCCGAAGTCAGGCGCAGGGCACTCTCGTTTCTCGTCAGCGTCGGCCTCGGCCGCTCACCGGAGATACTGGTGCCACACGGGGACGCTATCGCTGCGGCGCTCGACGACCCGGATCCGGTGGTTCGGTCCAGCGCAGCGCTCGGTATCAGCGTCCTCACAGAGTCCGACCCCGACGCCTTCCGGGCCAACGCCGCGGCCTTGGAGGGCCTGCTAGACGGGACTGACGACGAACGGGCCGGAGCACTCCTCGCCGCCGCCGAGGCTGCTGAACGGTGTCCAGCAGCGGCCACTGGGTTCGTGGATGCGCTGGCCGCGACGATAGAGACGTATCCAGGTCTCGCCCCCTCGGCGCTCGCCGCCCTCGTCAAAGTCGGTGAAGCGACGGGAGTGGTCCCGACCGCGCACCTCGACGCGCTCGTCGAGGGGCTCTCCAACGAGGACCCGGACTTCCGGACCGCCGCTGCGGGGGCGCTGGTGACTGTCGCCGAACATGATTCCGACGCGATCGGCGCCATCGCCGACGAGGTGGCGACGCTGCTCGCGACTGCGGAGGACCAGCTCGCCGGGGACCTCCTCGACGTGTTCGCCGCGCTCGCTCGCGAGAATCCGACGGCTCTCGTATCACACGTAGCTACCATCGCGGACCAACTGACTGGGGCACCACCAGCCCGCCGCTCGGCCGCCGCGACGCTGGCGCTCGTCGCCGAGTCCGACCCGGAGGCCGTCGCAACCGTCGTCGGGACGCTCGGAGACGTGCTCGACACCCTCGCACCCGAGGCAACGATTTCCGCCGCCGTCGTGCTCCGGCGTGTCGCGTCGGTCTCACCTGCACGGGTCGTCGACGCCCTCCCCGCGGACGCAGACGCGTGGCCGACTGACCTCCGTACCCGGTACACGCTGACGAAGGTTGCGGAGGGGGTCGCAGAGACCGACCCCGAGGCGTTGGAAGACCGGGTCGACGCGCTCATCGCCGTCCTCACTCGTGATGGAAGTCACCCCCTCATCCGGGAGGGCTGTCTCGACGCTCTGCTGGCGCTCGATGACGCGGTCCCCGACCCGATCATCGCGAACGCGGACGCGCTCCTGTCGGAGGTCGCCGACGAACAACGGCCCCGGCCACAGCGACTCGACGAATTGGTCGTCGTCGCGTCCCCGCTCCACGAGGAGGAGCGTGAAACGACCCCACTGCGCCCGGTAGTGCCGGCGGTTGGGACCCTTGCCGCCGAGACCCCGCTCCCGGCCGCACGCATGACGTTGGCGGCCGTCGGATGGCTGGTCTCGCGTGAGGACGCCACAGCAGCCAAACCACTGAGAGAGGAACTCACGGCCGCCCTGTGGACGGAACCGGCAGTGACCGTCATCGCTGCGACGGCTCTAGACAACCTCGTGGCGGCCGACTCGACTCACGCCTCGGCTCCCGTCGAGGGAGATATCGAGTCAGTGGACACGGCGGACGCACACGTCGATCGCATCCTCGACGCGCGGGATGACGGGCTGGACCCTGACTCGGTCGCCGCCGAGTACCTCCCGCCCGACTTCGGGGCACGCACGACACGGCCCGACTGGGTGCAGTGGGCGGCCGAACAGCGTGCCGGCGCTCTCCCAGTCGGCGATGCGGAGGCGGACGCCCGGGAGCGTGCGGTCGACCTCCTGGTCCATCCGGACGACGACGTTCAAGACGCCGCCGCCAGACTACTCGCGGACATCGCGGACTCGGACCCGGGCGCGCTGGAACCGTACGTTGGGCGTCTCGCCACACAGATGCACACGTTCGACAACCGGCACGCACACGTCGCAGAAGCACTGTGCTCGATCGCCGCGTGGGACGCATCAGTTCTCGTCCCGCACGCCGAGCTGTTCGAGCTGGGTCTCGCATCCGACTACCCGGCGGTCCTCAAGCTGTCGCTCGTGACCCTCCGTCATGTTGCTGTCAGGGACACTGAATCCGTCCCCAAAGTCGTCGGCCGGACGAGCCAACTGCTCAACTACCGATCGGTCGACGTCAGGCGAGCGGCTCTGGATCTGCTCTGTGCTCTCCTGCCGGAGCGCAGCCATGAGGCCAGCCAAGCAGTCCGGCACGTCGTCCGTATGCTCGACGACGAGCCGTCCGTCCGTCGCACGGCTGTCGACTTCCTTCGAGAGGTCGCCCCTCAGCACCCCGACGGCCTCACACACCGGCTGGATACGCTGGTGGGGTATCTCGACACCGAGACGAGCGCCACCCGGGCGGCGGCAGTGGAGCTGCTCGCTACGACTGCTGCAGACAGTCCGAGCGCCCTCGAACCGTACGCAGGGCGAGTGGCAGCGTGTCTCGACGATTCGGACCCGGCGGTCAGGCAGGCCGCGCTCGGTGGCCTGGTCTCGCTCGCAGAGCATCGTCCGCCACTGGTCGCAGGATATCTCGACCGTATCGTCGACTGCCTCGACGGGTCGGAGACCGAGGTCCGCAACGCGCTCTCAGTGTGTTTCGAACTGGCCGGCTCCGAGCCGGACGCGGTCGAAGCACACGTGGCTCGCGTGGCGGCTCTTCTGGAAGGGAGGCCCGCGACCGACCCCGGCGTCGCACTGGGTATACTCGGTAAGGTGGGATCGGAGAATCCCGACTCACTTGCCGCTCACACCGAGACGGTCCGGTCGTATCTAGACGCTCGGGACGATACCGTCGCCGCCACGGCCGCGCGGGTCCTCGGCGAGGCCGCTGCCGCCGACCCAGCCACCGTCCGCTCGGCCCTCCCGACGCTCCGGGTCGCATTCGCCGAGCGGCCCGCGACACGTGAGGGAACGGCGTACGCACTCACACAAGCAGCCAGACACGCGCCCGAACGGCTCGTCGAAGATGTCTCGACGTTCGCCTCGGTACTCCGGTCGACGGACTCCCTTGCAGTCCAGACGCAGGTCGCAAGTCTCCTAGCGGTGCTGGCCGGGAGCGTCCCGTCGGCCCTCGTCGACGAGGTCTCGGCTCTCACCACCGTCCTCAGCGTGTACGACATCTCCGAGTCGACCCTCTCGGCGTTTCGAGCGGTCCAGCGCATCGCCGACGGCGGCACGGTCTCCTGGGCCGACGTGGAGGAGACACTCACGCCTGGTGAGTGGGGGCGACTGATCGAGACGGGCCTACTCGTCGAAAGTGACGGGGGTTACGCGCCGATCGGAACGACCCACGAGGAGCTCGTATCGGCGGCGCCAGACCTCCGATACCGCTGTCTCCGGACGTGTGCCGCTGTCTCAGAGGCCCACCCCGAGGTGGTGGCTCCCCACACCGACACAGTCGCGGAGTTCGCCACCGACGACGACCGCCGCGTGCGCCGAGCCTGTCTCGACACCCTCGCACAGACCGCTGCTGGTCAGGCGGACGCCGTGGCTCCGCACGCGGGTGTCATCGTCGACGCGCTCGACGATTCGTTCGCGGCCGCCGCCGGGCGCGCGGCAGTCTGTCTGAAGCGGCTCGTCGACGCCGGTGTGGACATCGACACGTCGGCGTCGCGCGTGGGCCGGCTCCTCTCCGCCCCCTCGGAGGGGGCGCGTCTGGGTGGCATCGTCCTGTGTCACACGCTCCTTGACGACGATCCGCGGGCGGTCACGCAACACCGGGAGGCACTGCAGGAACTCGTCACCACAACGCAGACGGACCGCCTCCGGCTGGAAGCCGTCGCCATCCTCGCTCGCCTGCCGCAATGATTCAAGAGGGATGTTTCAACCCCACTTGTGAGGAGCTACACCGTGGTGTCTGTACTCTATTCAGATGGAACGATGACTGAGTTCCACCGCGACTTCGACGGCTCGCTGGACGAACCGATCGAGCTCTGGACTAACCTCGAACTGACCGACGCACGGATGGACCCGATGCTCACCCAGTACGAGCAGTCACAGATCGAGATGCACCACGGCCCACTGAACGACCCGTACCTCTGAGCACGGCTCGTTACCGGCACTGCCGGTCGGCCGCTGTCGCCTCTGTTCCATCCACGTTTCCCAATACGCGAGCTGCGCTCGCGTCCCCAGGTCGTCAATTCTGATGAGAACGTCGAGAGCGACCAGTCCCGGCCACCGTTCAGCAGTCGTGCGTAATTCCCTGACACTCCATGGGAATGGCCGATCTGATAAACGTCCCGTGACGATAATCGCTGCTAAGAGAATCTCCGACTCTCAGCCGGCGGGAGAGAGACTGGTCTCTCCTATCCACCGAGACCTGTGTCGCGAAGTGACAGGGAGAAGAATGGGTACCATACGCCTCCACCCGGAGGGGAGTCTACAGGCGGAGCAGGCCGAGTGCCTCGGGGCTTGAACCCGAGGCGGTTCACACTGCGTGTAAACCTAGAATCGGTCTTTTACGGCCTCCAGCCGGTGGACCACATATGTCAGAATGCGTGGAATGCTCGGCCGAAATCGATGGTGAACCGCTCTACTCCGAGGAGGGGCCGCTCTGTGCGGACCACGTCACTGCGTGTCCGAGCTGTGGCGGGTACGGCGAAGTCGAGGGTCCCTTCGAGTCAGGCCCGTACGGCGAACCGATTCCGACAGTCGTCACGTGTCCGACCTGTTACGGTGCAGGTGCTGTCCCAACGGAGTTCTTGTAGTAGCGGGTCTCTTGCCACACCTGGCCACTCTACAACGTGTGTAGACCGCCGCGGGACTGTATCGGTTATACCTTCGTTCTGGCCGACGGGCAGGACACCCTGCACATGACTGACCAATGTCTGATGCCGACAACACTGACTACGAAGCACTACTCGAATCACTCACTGCGGATCCAGCCTGGGTTCGGTCGTCGACGAGCCCCACGATCGGGGACGCAGCCCGAGCCGCCACTGGCAAGGGCGTCGGTGAGGTCTTCCTGCAACATCGGTTCAGCGACGCGACGCTCTCGATCGCAGTGCCACACCACCGGCCGGGCTACGTCGCGCGACTCCTCCTGGATCATACGCTCGACGATAGCTTTCCTCACGCGGACGATGGCTTCGTCGGGAGACTCTACGAGTCGGAGGCAGCGCTGGTCGAGAGCTACCAGACCCAATATCTCGAGCCGGTCGTCGACACGTCGCTCATCTGCCGTGCTCGGATTCCCGAAGGATACAGTCGGCAGGCGGTTCACGCGACAACCCTCGCCCTCTCGGCGAGTGCGCTGCGCGTGCAGGTGCTTCACGACCGCGTCGAAGCACCGGTCGAAGCGATACTGGGTGACGACTCCCACAGGAAGTAACGATTATTTGACCGAGCGCTCTCTGCATACCCGTATGTGGGACTCGGAAGCCGACGACGAGAGTGAAGAGGAGAGCGGGTGGTACTACGTTGGCCACGGGAGTATCAACCACTCTGCGAACCGGATCCAGTTCCCCGAGGGTATCTTCGAGGCCGGCATTCTCGACCGAGGTGGAGACGCTTACTGGTCCTACGAACGGGTGGTCGGGACGCTCATAACCTCGAACCGCGAACTGACCGAGGAGGAGAACTACAACTGCGTCGGGTCTCGGGCGATCGGCGGGGGCGAAGACAACCACCGCGGCGGCATCCCAGCGCCCTTCTTCGCGGATTACGGCGGTAACACGAAACGAGACTCCGAACGGGTGCCGGAGAAAGCCCAGATACGGAACGGCGAGGAGCGACACTTCGTCTACCGCGAGGGGATGGATGAGGGTGAGACCCGTTCCTGTTACCTCCTGACTGGCGACCAGATTGTCAATCGGCTCCGGGGCCCGGGCGACTGGAAAGGGCAGTTCGACAGCGCCCCGCAGTTCTTCTGATCGACTCTGTCACTGCTCTGTTTCCGACCGCGCTGAATCGCGATTTCTGACGCAGTCGTCACGACGACCGGACAATCAGCGCGACGGACAAGCCTCTTCGAATTCGACTCGTCATCTGATAGGCTCACAGGGCTGGAGAGTCAGGTCGACAGGCGGGGCAGTCCGAGTGCCTGGCTAACCCGAGGCGGTTTACACTCGCTGTAGACTCCTTCCCGGCGCTTTCAGGGGATCCACGAATGGACGGGTATGGGGTTCCGGCCACGACGACCTGCCCAGTCACGACCGATCGCTCGTCGTCTCCGAACGACCACAGACGACGACCAGCAAGGTGCTGGGCCCGGTCCCACTACCGATATCGAGCCCACTGAGACGGAGACTCAGACACGTCTGCGGGCACTCGTCACGCTGGCAAGCGTCGAACTAATCCGGCGATTCCACGCTGACGGTGGCCGCCCTGCCGATGTCCAGTCGAGCACCGACCGACACTCTAGGGTGACGGGCGAGGCCGCGGCGCTGGCTGCCAAAGGCAGTCGTGACCTCGTACCCGGCGCAGGACTCTCTGACATAGATTCCGCTGCCAAGCTGCTTCCGTCCGAGTCCTCGCCCGTAACGGACTCGACGAGTCGACGCGAGCCGGTCGGCAGCGGTCCCCCGTCTATCGACGAGTTTCTCGACCGGACGCTCAAGGCCGAGCAGTTATCGACTGCTGGCCGTATACGGACAGTTGCCGACTCCACGGAACCGGATAGAACGGTGTCGGACGGACAGTTACCGGAACGAGAGATCATTACCGGAGTCTGCCAACCCACTGAATCCACCCTTTCAGAAACCGCGACCGGCGATGGATTTCAGCGCATCTGCTAAATAGAGGTGAATCACAGATCGCTCAGAACAGGAAACACAAGTACTACCGGACTAACATCTCCGCTTCACAACACTGATTCCGAACGGGCTTGGAGAATCCTGTATGGCTGATGAACAAACGGCGCTTCTTGCACATCTTCGTTCGATTCGCTCGGCACTCGTTGCAGTAGCAGTCTCAGTTCTCGCCACGGGTCTAATCATCCGCGAAGATCCGCTAGCATTTCCTTTCCTCATCGCAAGCATAGTTGTCTGTCTGTACACCTTTGTTCCGCCCCTCATTCGGCGGTGATAGTATCTCACCTTCTACGTAGACGTCACCTCTCGGTCACCTCTCGGTGATTGATCGCACAGTGTGCACTCACACTGAGTAACCGATTCAGCAGGAACCACCTGGAAGAAACAGAGTCGTCGTGCTAAAATCACTCTCTCGATTCAGCACACTGTCTGTATCAGCCGTTGCGTGTTTTGATAGAGCTACTTGGACAGTATACATCTGCTGTAGACGGTGAACCTGGTTTAATCCCGTCAATCACAGATTTCGATGTGTATGGTGTCAGTCACAATCGTAGAGAAGTATGATACGTACACAGTCATCGAGTGTGCTCGCTGTGGTGCCAACGGGAGTATCTACACCGGGATGAACTTCCTGACGGGCAACTCGAAGTACAAGACGTGCCCGACCTGCGATGGAAAGGGGAAAGTCCGGATCGAGAAGACCCCGCCGCTGTCCGACTGTGGTCGGTGTGGGGGTGACGGTCAGAAGAGCGGCACCTGCAGCGCCTGTGGGGGGACCGGTGTCGTCTCCGATGACGAACTGGAGAGTTACTGATCCGAATCGGCGTCGTCCGTTCTCGTCCGGTTGGCGTTGGCGGGTAGAGGTTCCCGTTTGGTTGTGATTGGCCACAGAGATGCCGACACGATTATGTAACCTGGCTGTGGAGTGTGGGCCGCTCTGTGATTTCGCGTCGACAATCGAGACTACCACGTTCGAAGGGCCATACTAACAGTGGTCAGTCTCCTAACTGACGCTGCCGAAACCAGTATCGAGCAATCGATGCTGGAGCGTGTTCGGGATGTCGCGACGGCGCTCACGACAGCGACATCACCGTGGGAGTGCCGGGATGCGGCACGACGAGCCCACTCTCTTGCGGCCGAGGAGAAGGCGGCCGCAACGCTGCTGGTGCCCCACCTCTGTGAGGTGCTCGAAACCGTTCGTCTGCGGTCCGACCGGAACACAGCCATGGCGTTGTTCTACGAGGGGCCGACCCGGGAATGCGTCGCCGAGGTCACAGGAGCGCTTGAGGCGATGGATACCCGCCGACTGGCTGGCCACTACAGGTCCACGGAGGATCACGATATCGATGGACTCCTGGAGATCCTCGCGGCCGCGCTGGAGGGCAGCCGACGAGGGGGCGCGCCGGCGGCCATAGCCCGAGTACTCGATGATATAAGCCGATTCTTCCCGCAGCGCGTGCCGAGAGCCCTCGTAGGGACGGATACGTTCAGCCGGCTCGGTGACGTGGTGACGGACCGAACAGATCAGGAGACAGTCGAAGCCGTCGCCCGTCTCTCGGCAGTCGTCGCAATCGAGTCGGACGGCGATAGCGATTCTCCTGCCGTATTCGAACGAATCGCGGATCTGGCCAACGACTGTGGTGACGATACTGCCCGTGCGTTCGCCGCACTCGCATGTACGTACACTGGGGTGAAGCCGCCAAGGTGGGAGTCTTCCGCCACTCCAAACCGGGAGTCGGCTGCCAGTTCGGTGTCCGACCGAACAGGTGCCGAGGGAGGCCAGGGCGACCGGTCTAAAGCTGCCCCCGACGAGTGCGATCCGGTTCGAGTGCTCGCAGCACAAGTCCGCTCGTCCGCTGGCGACGAGCGAAAAGCGACGGCTCGCCGGCTCGGGAAGCTCGTGGCGGTTCACCCGGCGCTATCCGGCCCGGACTTCACCAAGGTGGTGAACCGCATCCACGGGACGACCGGAGCGGCACAACGGCTGGAACAACGTGCCGTCGGGGAGCTGGCAGCCGTCTACCCCGATCTGACGAGTCGCACAGCAGCCCGCCAGGCACTCGTAACCCGGGACCGCCAATCCAGTGGTGAGGACAGTTGGCTGGCCGCACTGGCTCTGGGCGCTCTCCTGTCGGCACATCCGAACGCGGTCCCGGAATCCCAGCGGCCGCTCGTCGGTCTCGTCCGCGCTGTCGAGAGCCATGTCGGACGACCCCGGGCGTACATCACGCTTGGGGCCGTCGTGACTGCCGATCCCGAGGACCCGACAGCCGTCCGAGACGTGTTGCTCGACCGGGCAGAGCGGTCAGACGACACCGGTCGGCGAATTATCGTACGAGGCCTCGGCTGGTTGTGCACGAAGTACCCCTCTGTCGCGCCGCCGGGTCTCGAACCTCTTGTCGAGATTGCCCGACGAACTGAGACAGAGGAGCACACTTCACCACGGACGGCGGTCATCTGGGCGATCGGCGATATCACGATCGAGGAGCCGGCTATCCAGGATCTCGCGGACGTTCGTCGTGCCCTCGTCGAGCGGGTCGACCTGGACAGATCACCGACGCGTGACGTACCCACGCTACTGGGCGAGTTCGTCGCGGCCGTTCCGGAGGTCACACCGGGGGCCGTCGACCCACTCGTCGACCGGCTGAGAGCCGGCCGTGGGCCGTCCGAACCGACGGCGGATGCGATCGGCCGACTGGTGGTGGCGTTCGACAGACGCCAGGTCCACCCTGAAGGGTACCGTCAGGCCTTGGACATACTCTCCGAGGGGTACTCGGACGGGGTTCCCGCTCGCGCAGTCGGTGAACTGACCGCAGCGAACCCCCAGGCCGCCCCGGAAAGAGTGCGTCCGCTCGTCGATCGTCTCCGCGGCGCCGAGGGTGACGACCGTGATCGGCTCGCTGGCGTGCTTGGTGTGCTCGTGACAGGTATCGACGGAGAGACCTCCGCGCCAACGCTCGGTCGGGTGGCCGACGTCACTGACAGAGTTCCGCACGAGGCACTCCAGCCGGCCCTGGACCTCTACCGGGAGATAGACTCATGGGAACGAGAGGAGGCAGCCCGCGTCGTCGGCCGGATCGTCGCAGCCGACCCTGAATCCGCAGGCGACGTGCGACAGGCCATCACAGCGGTCATCGAAGAGAAGGCAGTTCGTGGTCGGACTATTGCCACGCGGGCGCTCGGCGAGGTCGTCGCTGCCGGATACGCCCCGCCGGGTGGTGACTACGGATTCCTCGTCGACCGCGTTCGGTCCGCTGACGGACACGACCGACGCAAGGCGACCGAGGCCCTCGGCGAACTCGTCGCTGCCGACTTCGAGCCAGACGGCCCGGAGATGGCCCGACAAAATCTCGCAGAACGAATCAGCGAGACCGATGGATTGGAGCGCAAGCGTCTGGGGGCTGCACTCGCTACGGTCGTGCTCGCTGCACCTGCTGAATCCCATCAGCAGTACGACCCGCTCGTCGAAACGACTCACGGCGCCGTCTGGAGTGGAACGGATGGCCGCCCGGCAGCACTGGCAGCAGCTGTCGGGGGAGCCCCAGAGGAGTACGTGCGGGAGGCCACGAGATCGCTCTTCGATGGAATTCCGGACTCGACCCGGAGCACCGCGATTGCGGCGCTGGCAGAAACCGATGTCCTGGCTCCTCGTATATTCCTCGAAGCGCTCACGGACGGGGATCGTGCCGCGGAAGTCACAGCGGCCCCGTCGACAGTCGACCAGCCAGCCGGCATCGACGTGCGGCCGCTTTTCGACCTCCCCGAACAGGTCCGTGCGGAGCTTGCCGCTTCGCTCGGGGTGGTCTGTGAACGCACCGACGATAGTTTCCCCGCTCTTACGAACCAACTCGTGGAACTCTTGCGACGTGACGACACACTGGGGACTGGCACCCGACTCCACCTCGTCGACGCACTCGCGCAGCTGGGTCACAGCAGCCGATGTGCCTCCAGTCCGAGACAGAGGAGTTGATCGCAGAGACTGTCGCTGACATCGAATCGGAGTTCGACGAGACGGTCTACAAGACGGACGTCGTCGAGGCGATTAACGTCGCAGCGGTAACAGCGCGGAGGCCCACGGCTTTAGCCGTGGGAGGAAGCGCGTCCACTGAGAGCAGTAATCCACGCCGCAGCAACAGTTTTACCCCGGAGCTCGTAGTTAGTTTGATTTAGTCAAATAGACCTAGTTTGGGCAATAATTATTAGCCCCTGGATCTAAGTAAGCATGTATTCGCTATGAGCGGAAAACAAGCGCAATCGGAGTTCGGAGAACAGCCCCCGACGAACGTCGCCCGCGTCCCGACGCTACTCCTGCTGGACGTGTCGGGTTCGATGTCGCAGAAGACCACTGACGAAAACGGGAACAAGCGACCCAAGATCGAGCAGCTCAACGACGGTCTGCAGCTGTTCAAGAAGGAGATAGCGGGCGATTTCAAAGCGGAGCGAGCAGTCGATATCTCGGTGGTCCCCTTCGGCGGCGACGTCTCCGTCGAGCAGCCGTTCACGGAGATCAGCGACTGGCAGCCTCCGCAGCTGTCGGCAGGGGGCGGGACCCCGATGTGTGAGGCCCTGGTGAAGGGGGCCACGCACCTCCGCGATTACCGCAACCACCTGCGGGACAACAACGTCCCACTCAAGAAGGCGCTGGTGTGGGTCCTGACCGACGGCCGACCCACCGACGACAGCGGCCAGCGGTGGGACAAGGCTCAGGCCGTCGTCGAGGACGGTACCGAGGACGGCGAGCTGCTGTTCTACGGCGTCGGCATCGGCGACGACGCCCGGACCAACACGCTGGACGACCTAGCGTCGGCCGCACCGGACGACTCGAAGGTCAAGGTGTTCCAGCTCGAGGAGGGGATGTTCCAAGAGTTCTTCCGTATCGTCTCGGAGAGCGCGCAGTCCCAGTCGGAGGGCGGGGACAGCGACGACGCGGACGACAACATCTCCCAGGAATAGGCACGGGACAATGATGTCATCCGATTCCGTCGAGACGCAGGTCGTCGGGGGGTCTGTCGAGGGACCGAAGCACGAAGGAACCGACACGCCATGTCAGGACGCCTGGGCCGAGCGCCAGCTTCCGGATGGACGGTTCGTCGTCGCGGTCGGTGACGGGCTCGGCAGTGCAACGCACAGTCACGAGGGATCGGCGATCGCGACGGAGACGGTCGTGGACCATCTCGAGGCGTATCTGGAATCGACCGAGACGATTGAGCGACGAGAAGCGCAAGATGCACTGAAAGCGGGATTCGTCGCGGCGCGGGAAGCCATCGCTGCAGCGGCGTCGGAGCGGGATATCGATACAGCCGAGCTAGCAACTACGCTTCTCGCTGTCGTCGGCGGTCCCGGCGGCCTCGCCGGCGCCGGTGCAGGTGACGGTGGGGCAGTCTACGGCGTTGAGGACAGCTACCAGCTCCTGTTCCCACGCGAGGAGTCCGTCGCTGATCTCGGTGCCTCCTACAAGACGTTCCCGCTGACTCACGACGACTGGGAACAGTACTATCGGTCCGGGTTCGCCGACGACTGGGACCGCATCAGCGTGGTCTCCGACGGTGTCGAGGAGTGGTGCTGGGAGAACACCGAGGAGATCAACCCGTCCTGGTTCCGGTCGGCGTTTGACCTAGTGGGTACCGCACCGGATCCGGAGAGCGCCAGCGAGAAACTGCGTACGGCACTCGACAACGATAACTATCGGCTCTCCAGCGACGACAAGACCGTCGTGATGGGACTTCGAGAACCCGATGAGACCGACGGGCCTGGGGTCAGTGAGACAGCCGATTCGCAGCCCGAACGGGACGCGACCGTGGCTGAAGCGGTCAAGAGCGCCCCCGAGGAGAGCGGGAGTTCGGCTTCCGGTGGCGTCGAGGCGTCGTCGGATGAGGACTCGGATCCACACGGTCGACAGACGGCGGCGTCGATCACCGAGGTCGTCGAATCGATGCACTCAGTCACCCTGGTCGTGGAACCGCCGGAGCGGCAGCAGTTCGAAGTTGTGGCGAGGAAACCGCCGATCTGGGGGAGAAAGAGCTGCAAGCTTGAGAAGCTACTCGACGAGTTCGGGGTCGGACCCGACGACATCGACAGTCTACTCGGCCGAGAGGTGCCCTGTACGTTGGTCGGCAGTGGTGATACCCGGCGACCCGTAATCGAGTGGGAGCGCCTCATCGGGGGCCCGGGGACGTCACGAGCGCACCCGAGTGAGTCCCCGGGACGGTCACGATAGCAAGCTCGTGATGCGTAGACCGAGCGTGGGGAATGTGGCACAGATAAGAGCAGTACCAACGACCCGACTCACTTCACGCTAGAATGACAGACAACGACCGTCCGACGACCAGGCTCGACCCGCCGACGCGTATCAAGAGCGACGACCTGCCCGACTGGGTCAACTGGACGGACAAGTCACAGACGGCGGCGGAACAAGCCGTAGATAGTTCCGAAGACTGGCTGGACAACGCGTTGACCGGTGACAGTCGGGATGGGAGCGCCGACAGTAAGGATACGTCCGACACCGAGCTGAGACTCATAGTCTGTCGTCTCACGTGTCGAAAGTGTGGGACCGGGACGGTACGTCGACAACACGCAGGCTGTACGGCACCGATTATCCGCGTTGGCGACCGGTGGTGCTGTGGGGACTGCGGGACCAGCATGTCCCCACCGACCCGCTGTCCGGACTGTGGTGACGACGTGGAGAGACGGGCCGTCGTCGTCCCCGTGGACCTGCGCCCCAAGGCAGACGCCGACCACATCGAACGTGCGATCCACAGCGAAACCAACGATCGACGAGCAGCCCATTCACTCGTCCCCCTTTCGTACAGTGACCATCTGAGTGCGATCGCGCTCCAACACAGCCGAGACATGGCGGAGCGGGACTTCTTCGATCACGCGTGCCCCGACGACATGGAGCCGGTCGACAGGTATCGGAAGTTCGGCCACTCCGTCCGTAGCTACGGGGAGAACATCGCCAAGATCTATCCCGGTCCAGCGACCTCAGCGGAGGACGCGGCGAGCGAGGTAGTCGACGAGTGGATGGAATCCCCCGGCCATCGAGAGAACATTCTCCAGGACCAGTTCAAACGGGAGGGAATCGGCGTCTACTTCGGGCGAGACGGGGCGATGTACGCAACGCAGAATTTCTACTAGATCTTCCAGACAGACATGGCTACGGAGCAACGCTTCGAACGGGTGTGTCGGTTGATGAACAAGGTGTTGGAGCAGCGAGACGAGAGCGGGGGAGGGCTCAGGTTGGAGGCGGACGAGGTGGCGGAGTTGCTGTCGGCGTTGCGGTATTACCGGTCGACCGTCGATCCCAGTTCCGGTGATGTCCTGATCGGGACGACATACACCTGTCCGGAGTGTGGCAGTAACGAAACGTTTCGAGCGCAGGACAGTCAGGTTTCGATAGAACAGGCCCATCCGGATATCGGTCTCGAAGTGGTCAGGGTCCACGGTATCGCACAGTGCAGTAGCTGCATGTTTCAGGTCGATCTGAAGCAGTTCGAACCGGTCAGGTCGGGCGAATTCGACGAAGATAGCTGGAGTGAGCTGTACAAGGAAGCGTACCGCGAACGGGAACGAGTCGAGACGTTGCAACCGAAGTAATCGTAACCAAGAGAGAGTGTTTCCCAGAAATGAGCTTGGAGGAAGATCTGGAGGTAGTGAAGGAGATGGAGTCACGAGTGCTCCGCAAGCATCGTCACGAGCCGTTTGAGCTGGAGGTTCGCAACGAGAATGAGGCGCTGCTGCTCAAGAGCCTGTTGAACAAAGAGAAGGTCCGACTGTTTCAGGAGATGGAGGACGAATTGGAGAGGCATATTATCGAATGCCCGGGCTGTTGGCGGAGCAGAACCGCCCCGGTACACAGGACGATGTATGAGCTGTACGAGACAGGGCCTGGAATCGAGGAGAACGTGTTCACGGGTGAGATCGAGTTCGTCTGCGAGACCTGTATGAAGATAGTGAAAGGAGAGTCAGTGGTTGCTCTGCTCGATCGAATCGACGGGGACATTTCCGAGATCCGGGAGTATGTACTGGAGGAACGGGAGAAAGCGGCCTCGACACGGTTTGTCGAGGACCTCCCAGAGGAGGACTATCGACGGTCCGAGGAGCAGGATGGTCAGTATTCGAAATTGTTCCCACGGAGTGTCGACGGACTGGCGGAGTGGTACAGCCAGTTCGAGCCGGTGGCTGGAGAGCGGCTATGACGCTGTTGTCCGAGGACGAAACGGAGTTTATCGACCTGGTTCTGGCGGCCGGTGACCGGGCCCTGGAGCGGGATACGTTCGAATTCATGATCCAGGATGGAGTTCCCGCTGATGCCTTCATCGACTCGTATCGGGACTACACTCTGGGCGAGGTACTGGAGAGCCTAGACGAGAAGGGACTGGCGTACACCGACTCACAGGAGGAAATCATCCACTACAACGGTGGAGCGTTTCGAAGAGGCGAGGTTGAGAAGATCAAGTGGGAGGACACGGGGTTCAGAAAGATCGATCGTCAGTACATCTATTTCACTGCGGAACTGAAGGAGCTCTACCAAGAGAAAGGAGAGGCGTGAACTACCCCTGCCTACTCGCCCGCTGACGCGGGCTCCTTGAGGCAGGGGCTTCCTGTTTCCACGACGCGCTTTGCAGACACCGAATCGGTTTCCGTAGGGAGCGCAGTCTCCACAGGCGTTGATTCGGAGTGAACCACTAGATCTCGAGAACCACGCTGGATTGGACAGACGGGCCATGTCGGTTCACTATCTCTGGAACGTCGTCGTACGCTAAGTCGGCCCGCTACCAAGTTACCTTGGATAGCGTCAGTAGATCGTGTTCACTTCGATTTTGCCGTGAAGTCGACGCTGGTCCCGTCAGAGACTGGTGAGGATGACACTGACGGAGAGACGGTTCGCCAGCGCCATGACTGCGTCCTGGTTGTCCTCCGTTATCTCGACCTTGTTCCCTTTCGTCAGTGACTGCCAGAGCTCGAACAGGGACTCCTGGTCGACCGATTCTAGGTCGGCGTCCAGTTCGGAGCGGAGCCAGTCGTGAAGCTCCGCATATTCGCTGAGCGCGTCGACCGGGTCGTTCCTGATCTGACGCTGGGGGAGTGGTGAGGTCTGGAACCGAGACTCCGGGATCGAGGCGGTGGTCGCTTCGGACCCTGCGAGTTCCTCGACCAGTTCCTGTTGGGCCTCAAGCCGCTCAGACACCGTTTGAGCGAACTGGTCGATCCGGTCCGTCATTTCGTCCACGGACTGTGACAGGTACTCGACTGTTGCGTAGTCGTGTCCCTGAAGGCTGGAATACGCTTCGTGGAGGTCGTCGATCTCCGAGTCGAAGGGGCCCTCTGTGCAGTCGTAGTTCTCCAAGTTTGTCATGAATCCCACGACGGTCCGGTAGGTTTCTGCCGCGGTGGTCACCGTCTGTCGTGTGTCCGAAATGGTCTGTACGAGTTCGGACAGCGGCGCCTCGTCGTACACCTCACTGACGTCTGTTTGGACGATGTCTTGGACGTCTATTCCATACGAGTTCAGTGTCTCGAGTGCCGATTCGATGTTCTCGAGATCAGCACGAATCGAGGCGACATCGATGTCGTCCGTGCCATCGTCGTAGAACCGTTCGACGCCGGTGAACTCGAGAGACGGTGCCCAGTCAATCCCCCCAAACTCGGCCTCGAGTGTGTCCAGTGTTGCGTGCCTGGCCTCGATGTCGTCGACGACCGGCAACAACTCCTGGCGGGGTAACACGAGGATGGACGGCTGGCGTTCGACAAGGGCGGCGACCAGCGTCACCAGCACGGAGTCGAAATCACCGACGCGGGCGTAGAGATCCTGATAGGCGTCGGTCGCTACCTGGAGGTCCTCGGGGACCTTCGCTTCGAGCTGTTCGTAAACCTGCGTTCGCGCGTCCTCATCGAGATCGGGCTGGAGCCGTCCGAGCAGCGCAGTGAGAGACTCGCGTGCCACCTGCTGTAGTGGCGACCGAACCGTCTCCTCGACCGTCTCCTGGAGGGCCAGGAGCGCTGCCGGGTCGTCCGTCTCCGCGATCTCTGTCCTGATGGACTCCACCCCCTGATAGAACAGCTCCCGTTCCGTTTCGTCCATGCTTTCAACGCGATCCTGATACGCTTCGGCCGCCGTATTGAGGTCACGCAGGTCGCGGAGTGTCTTCTCAAGCCGCACGGACTCGTCACTGACCGTCTCCACGATGTCCGGGAGTCCGTCAGTCATTGGTCACCTCCACGGAATCGTCGTTCGAGACGAGGGTCAGTAGTGCGCCTTTCGTCTCCCGCGTGAGCTTGTCGACGTCGGCAGCCGTGGCCTCGGTCGCCGCGAGCTCGTCGCGGACTTTCACGAGATGCTGTGCGTGTTGCGCGACGGATCGGTTCAGTTGCTCCAGCACGTCACTGTCTTCCGGGAGTTTGAGTTGCACAGACGCTGATTCCGGGTCAGAGAGGACGACCTGATCGTCGTATTCGTCGACCTGACTCAGGACGGCACCGTCTCCGTTCGCCGAGGAGACAGTCGTCTGTCGGAGCGCACCGCGCAGATCAAAGAGGTCATCGCCGAACTCCTCCAGCTGGGCGACGAGCGCCGCTCTATCGTCGAAGACCGAGTCGACAAAGTCGGCCGTCTCGAGCGTCGCGTGAACGTCGTCGAATAGTTCGACCGCGTCGGTGATAGCGGCGATATCGGTCTCTGTGACGGTCGTTTCGACAGTCTCGAGCTGCCGAGCCATGTCGCGGAGGTAGATACGCAACAGGAACCAGTAGTGGTAGGCGATGGGGCCGGCGGACGGTGTCGACTCGACCTTCGCTATCAGGTCATCGAGGCCGTTGCGGACCTGTTTCAGGTTGGCCTGATAGCGTTCGATCCGGTCTGCCTCAATGGTGACCCACTGGCCGACAGTCGCCCGCGTCGGCGGACGGAGTCGCCGGCCGTAGCTCTCGATGTCATCGAGACAGTGGGTAACTGTCTCCAGGGCCGAATCGACCTCCGATTTCGTCTGGCGAAGCCGATCCAGCATGTCGATGTCGGCGTTCGGTCCGGTCGTGAGGCCTGCGACGAGGAGTGAGCGAACCAGCGCGTGACCGAGGTACGTGTTTCCGTCGAGACCGACGACCGGAACGTGCGTATCCTGCAGGCTCGTCTCCGGATCGTCCAGTTTGGCGATAATGTCCGCGGTGTCGGCGAGCCCCGCGAGATCCGCCAGTGCCTCCTGTGTCCGCCGAACCGGAAGCGCTACCTGATCCCCGTCGGTGTAGTGCTCGCGTTCGGCCAGAACGGCTTTGCTGTATCCGCTTTGGGTGAATAGGCTATCCAGATAGGTTTTGAACTGGAACCCGTCTCTGTCGGCTGCGACCAGATCGTGGTCAAGCCCGTCGACGAACGACTCGTGTAAGTCGGTGTACGCACGGTCCGCTTCGTACTCCGGGCCGAAGAGCAGCAGGTATGACAGCGTGACCGTCGACTCGACGAACTTGCCACTCGACCAGTACGGACTCGCCCCGGCCAACCGAGACTCTTCCCACAGCAGTGTCTCGGCATCCGGAAGCGAGTAGGTCTCGCGATAGCGGCGTTCGAACCCACCCAGGTGGTCACTCGCGACCTGGCGGAGTTGGTCGTAGAGCGTCTCGATCGTGTTCCGGACCTCCCTGTCGTCGCAGTTCGCGACCAGCTCGGCGACTGTCTCGTCATCAACGGCGTACGGGTCAGCGACACCCTTGTCTGCGAGGCGACCGTGGAGGTGTGTTACGAACGTCCAGAACCGGCTCGACTGGTACGATTCGATCGCCGCTAACTGGTGGCGCCGGTAGACGTCCAGCCCAGTCGCGTCGTGGTCGAACTCTCTCCCCTCGGGGACGAGAAGAATCGTCGGTGCAGTGAGGTCGTAGCTGGTCGTGATGTCTCCGACAGCTGTCTGGAACGCATCTTCGGTTGGGCACAGGCGGATCTCTGCAGTCGCTGTGGCTTCACCGTCGGGATGGATGGTGAGCCCGCGGTCCATCGACGACCGGATCGCTTCGGTCGTCCGGTCGGAGACGCGTTCGGGATTAACAGCGATGGGAGGGAACGCCGAGTGGACGATGGACGGTGCGGCCGTCGAAACCGCTTCGTCGACCGTATCGGTATCCGAGACGTGGTCGATCCATCGGGTGTGGAACACGCCCGAAACCCCATCGAGGCCCTCGATTGCGGTCGACCGCGCGTCGCTGGCCGGTTCGAACGACGTGATCGTGTCAGTGACCAGCGAGAGGAACGCGTCGGCCTGCTCTTCGTCGGCTAACCCGAACGCCGGGAATAGGAACTCGTCGGTGACACTCAGTCCCCGGAACACGCGCTCGATGTTCCGGTCGGCGATCTCGAGCGCGTCCTTGTGGTGCTCGTCCGCCGCCCCGTCGAACGTCTCGTCGAGAATGTCGACGGCGATATACTGACACTGGGTCGCAGTGAGGCTCTTCTGCTGAGAGAGCTGCCATGCATCCAACCCAGCCTCGTCGAACATGAGTGCGCGGATCGCCCGGTCCCACTGCTCGCGGTCGCAGTCGGTCCAGATGTTGTTGAGCAGCTTCGTCTCCCGGAAGTTCGTTTCAGCCAGGTCCCGGAGCCACCGGATGACAGCGTCCGGGCCCCCCTCCGGCAGGTTGTCGACGAGTTTGATGATGAGGCCCGTTCGACCACGGGCGAGCCACCAGAGGACGTTCGCAAGCTCGGTCGCGTCACGGTGGTCCTCCGCAAGGAGACTGCGCACGTCGGCCACCCCGAGCGGTGGAATCCGCACTTCCCGCATCCGGCCCCAGTCGGCCTCGCCGATGAACTCGAAGGCCGAGATCATCCCGAAGCTCCAGACTTTCACCGAGTCCTGGAGCCCATCGTTGATCTTCCGAAGCGGATTGTCGTCGTCCTTGTCCATCACCCGGATGAACTCCCGGTAGGACTGCTCAACCTCGTCGAAGAACAGCGCCGTCCGGACCGACGTCGACGAGTCGATGTCGGTCCCGTGTGACTCGACGAACTCGCGCTTGCTGTCACTGTCGACGTTCGGAAACCACGCGACACCCGTGACCTCGTCGTCCGCGTAGGCCGCGAGCTGCTCGTCGATCCGGGACTGCAGCCACGTGTTGAGATCCGTCTCGTCTGTACTCGCGAACTCGGTCAACATGGCCCCCGGGTCACCGATGTAAAAGGCAGGGATGCCACGTTCCCACGACCGTCGGAACAGGTGATAGAGAAGCTGTGTCTTTCCGGAGCGGTAGGCACCGACCAGCGCCAACGGATCGACCGACTGCCCGTTCTCGAAGTGCTCGAAGGTCTCTTCGGCACGTCTCAGTTGTCGCTCGTGTTCGTCCGTGAGCGGCTCCCAGGCGCGCTCCAGCGATGCCTTACGAGTGTTGGGCGTCCCTCCCATCGTACTGACCTCTATTGCTCCCTGTTTACTTAGTATTAGTTTTAACTAGCTCATTAGAACGTACGGGGTCAACCGAGTCCGTGTTACTGATATTGTTGTTAGTCGCCTCAGCAAGCCATAGTTCTCGGCATTTTTCATTTTTCTTGGCGTAGAGGATATCGGACGGTACACTTGGGACAAGAACTAAGTATTTAGTTATACTAACTCAATATGTGTTTGGGAAATGAGCTCGTTCGATTCAGAGGATTGGGAAGGCCGGACCATCGTGGTGGGCTCGGACGAGGTGACCGTCGGTGCGGAGATCGGCTCCGGGAACGAGGGTGGAGTCTACCACATCAAGGGATCACCGGACGAGGTTGTGAAAATACTCGACGAGGGTAGGCGGAAGAAGAAGGAAGCGAAGGTTCGGGCGATGATCGACAACCCGCCCAAAGATCTGACTTTCGAGCAGAAGGGGATTCGCAGTATTATCTGGCCGGAAGCCCTGGCGAAAGAGAAGTCCTCGGGCGCGTTCCTAGGCTATCGAATGCCGTACGCAGACGTCGAGGCGACCACCCCTGCGTTTGAATACTCGATGGTCAGCCTCAGTTGGGACAACAGTAGCCCAAAGGACCGTTTCAAGACCGCCCGGAATCTGGCAATCATGGTCAGGAACATCCACAAAGCCGGCCACGCCATCGGGGATTTCAACGACAAGAACTTCCTGATCGAGGACGGGTACATCACCCTAATCGACTGTGATGCCTTCCACATCACCGACAGCGACACGATCTACGGCGATACCAGCTACCACCCCCGTTACTCCCCGCCCGAGCAGCGTGGATCGTCCCTGAGTGCGGTGCAGGAGGCCGATAAGTTCTGCCTCGGTGTCCACGTGTTTCAGTTCCTCTTGGAGGGTGCCCACCCGTTCCAGGCGGTCGGTGACGATGCAGCGAATGGGGATTTTTCCGACAAGATCGGTGACAACCCATTCCCGTTCGCTGACCCCGCGGGCGACATCGGCCCAGAAGAAGGGACCAAGAACAAGTATCAGCAGCTCCCCACCAAGATTCAGGACCTCTTCGTCGAGTGTTTCGCACAGGGATCGAAGTCGCTGGGATGGTCGCGCCCGGATCCGATCGATTGGATCGAAGCACTGGCGGAGCTGACTGACTTCTCACAAGACATCAGTCGCGATACTTCGACCGGTCAGGGGACGGGTACCCCTGGCGGCACTGGAGCGGGGGGCGCACCCGAGGGGTCGATCACCGTCCCCGTGTTCGGGGACGATGACGGGGAGTCGTCGACGGCAGAGTCGGACCAGACGTTGACCGTTCCCGAGTTCGGGGCCGATTCGTCCCCCGACGGTTCGGCATCACAGTCCGTCGGCGCTGGGTCCGACGACGACCTGACGGTCCCTGCGTTCGGCACGGAAGACAGTGGTGGAACAGCGAATTTGGTGACTCCGGACGGCGGAACACCAGCAGACGAAGAGCTCACTGTCCCCGACTTCGGGACGGACACCGGGGAGGACGAAGACGGTGACGACGACCGAGGGTCGTGACAATGGGCGACGACGACGCTCGGTCTCAAGCCCTGTCGGCATCGCCAGACCCAGTAGTGGCACGAACGCCGGTGCTTCTCATTTTGGATACCGATGGGGCGATGTGTAGCAGAACGGAAGACGGTGAGGGAAACCTCCAATCACGGATCGAACAGATAAACGCCGGACTACAGGAGTTCAAGACCGCTTTGTGTGACGATTTTGAGACGGCATCGAGAACGGATATAGCGGTAGTGACCTTTGGCGGGGACGTCACTATCGAACACGGGTTCACGAACGTGAATCACTGGGACCCGCCGACGCTGTCGGCCGGTGGAACGATCCCGATGGTCGAGGCACTCTGCGAGAGTGCGCACCATCTCGAAGAGTATCAGAAGGAACTCCAGGCGGCACACGTCCCATACAGACCCGCGTTCGTCTGGCTGGCAGCGGGTGGGCCGCCGACAGATGCCGTGAGTGAGCGCTGGGAAACCGCCAAGGAGATCGTAAACGCGGGGACTCGAAACGAGGAGTTCTGGTTCTATACCAGTTCCATCGAGCGCGAGAACGAGATAGATGCACTGGCGGAGTTGCAGTCCGTCGCTTCGAACCACGGCAAGGCCCGGCCTCTCCGGTCAGAGCGTGGTGATATTCGGAGCTATTTCGCCGTGGCCGCGGAAGCGGTTCGACGCCAGATCAACGGATACACAGCCTCGGATCGGGTACGACGCGAATCAGCGGATGTCGCCGACGATGTCCAAGATTTCTGAGACCGCGTTCGGTGACGTCGCACAGATGATGATCTCAGAGTTCGATGACTACAGGCGAGTCGCTCGGTGAGCCATCTACCGGCCTGGCGGACTCAGAAAGGACGAGGCAGCCTCGGCCGTCCCCCGACCCCGTAAGCACCGCAGGGACGAGGCGCGCAGCGGCGGTCGCGGGACGTCGAACGGCCGAGGGCTTTCGAGTGTCATGTCCCACCGAATCAGATTAGCAATCAGTCAGCTGTTGCCGGCGACCAGGTCCTTGATGAGCCGGAAGCCGTTCACGAACGTCACCGAGTCACCGTAACCCTCACTCGCGAGCACGGTTTCGGCCCCCTCGCCGGCCGCGATATCGGTCGTGTAGATGTACACCTCGGTCGCCGTCCCCGCGCTGAGATACTGGGCAGCTAGGGCGGCGAGGGCAGCGTCAGCCCGTTCAACTTCGTCTGCGGGCCGGTCGTCGGCGTTCGCGATGTACCGCTGGACGCCGTCCATCACCCGCGAGACGACCGGCTCGGAGAACTCGAGCGGCGCCGCAACTGTTGCCCAGCCCTCGTCGATTGCGGCGTCGACGGGCGGGCTTTCGACATCCGGATCGTCGACGGTCAGCTCCTCGTACACCCGTTCGGGAAGGATGAAGGTGACGTCGTTCCGGCGAGCGAACCGCCCAACAGCCTTGTACCGGCTGTTCGACGGCTGTCCCATCGCGACGAACAGGCCGGTGTCAGCGATGTGGAGCCGGCTCACGCGTCGTCAGCCGCGTCGCCGACATCCAACTCGTTGAGTCCTGCCCCAGCCTCCTCGATGTCGTAATGTTCGTGGACGACGGGACGGAGCGCTTGGAGGATCATCTCCGCAGCCAGCGGCGAGATATCGAGATCCTCGGCCATCAGGCGGTGGGTCACCTCGCCGCGCTCGCGGGCGACGGCGTAGGTGAGCGCGGTCGCGAGGCCGGCGACGCCGTGGCGGTCGATGTAGGTGTCGATGTCGGCGTCCGTCTCGCGGCGGCCGACGGCGTCGATGAGCGCCGGCGTGATCGTGTACTCGCGGTCGCCGGCAGCCGTCGTCACGGTCAGGTCGATCTCACGGGCGGCGTACCGCCGGGGCTGCTCGTCGTCGGTGACATCGACGACGCCGGCGTCGACGAGTCGGTTGACGTAGCTGTAGGCCGTTCCCTGTGCGAGCTCGAGGTCGTTCATCACGTCCTGGACGACCGCCTCGCCCTCCCGGGCCAGATACGCGTACAGCTGAGCCAGCTGTGGCTCCTCGAGGAGGTCAGCGACCGAGAGGAAATCCTGGACGATGTCGCCGTCGGCGCGGTTTGAGGTGCGTGACACGGGTGGTTCTTGATTACAGTTTACAGCGAACCAGTAATGAGTGTTGGGGTCACTCCGCCGGCGTCGTAACGAGATGCTCCTCGAGATCGCGCGTCCAGTACGTCGCGAGGCCACCCAGACTACAGCGGGCGCACAACTGCAACGGGCCTTCTAGATGCCCCAGTTCAACCCGGAATCGCGTGAGGGCTGCGAGCGTGTCGACGACCAGCCCACAGCCGTCACAGGCGACGTGATCGCGCTCGTCGGGATCCGGCCGCGTCTGGGTGGCGCAGTCGACACAAATCGGGTGGGTGACCCGCTCGTCCTGGCCCCAGGTGTGGGCCTCACCAGTCTCAGTGCCGGGCGGCGCGTCGCAGAACGCACAGCCAACGAGGGTTTGCTGCATCACTCACCCTACGCGTCGGTGTCGCGACCAGCCGTCCAGCCACGGTGGAAGACGGCCAGCTGCGTCGATAAGTCGAACGCGGCGCCGCTCGGCTCGTGAACCAGAACTTGGTCCTCGGGAACCGGAGTGACGACGTCCGCGTCGACGAGCTCGCTGATCAGGTCCTGGGCCGTCGCGTCGTCGATGTCCGCCGTGTCGACGCCGGCGCGTTGACCAAGTATTTTGGGAAAGTCGCCGGCGACGACGAGTTCAAAGTGAGAGGAATCGAAGCCCGGCAGCGTTCGACACCACCGTTCATCGAGGCAGTGCAACGGGAGTGTCTGGAAGTTCTCGATGCAACGCAGTCTCCCGAGGCAGTGGTAGGCCGGCTCGCAAGTGCAATCGA
This sequence comes from Haloarcula sediminis, assembly GCF_035656455.1. Lineage (NCBI taxonomy): Archaea > Methanobacteriati > Methanobacteriota > Halobacteria > Halobacteriales > Haloarculaceae > Haloarcula > Haloarcula sediminis. Next base: position 113,589 of record NZ_JAYMGA010000011.1, read on the forward strand.
GAGTCTCCATACTGGCGGTATCGCCGTCGATCAACTCGTAGAACGGAACCGTGTTTCGAAGCCGCTGGAAGGATACACCCAGAACACGCAGAACGTAGCAGCGCTGAAACGTGCCCGGGACCAAGACCTTGCAATCAACCCTGGGCAAGATATCGAATACGTCGTCGTCAACGACCGAAAATCGTCGCGAGAACGTGTTGCCCTGGCTCATGAGGAGATCGACACGTATGACCCCGACTACTACGAGACACAACTCATTCGTGCTGTTGAGAGTGTTACCTCGCCATTGGGATGGGACCGGATGGATATCCACCAGGAACTTGCCAAGACACGAGATACCACGCAGCGTTTTCTTCGGAACCGACTCACTAACCAACGAAGCAAGAAATCTGGCCCAGTCGTTGGTTAGTTGCGGGAGTATAGATACGAGCAACATAAAATTAACCAACATCTATAGGTTTTTGCGGTCCCTGTTGGTTAGTATATGAGTGACCGAGACCACGCAATCGAGGCACTCGAACACCTCCGTACGATACAGCCACCTGAGAGTGGTGGGTCAACTATAGAACGGCACCGCCAGGACGCCATCAAACAGGTGGAGACACTGGTTGCAGAGCTCGAAAAATCGGCTCAAGTGGAGAAGTCTAGTGACTCGGTCAAGACACCGGACGACTGGGACGATGATGAGGAGTGGCAGGACAAGCTCGAAACCGCTCGTGAGAAGGCTACGATATCGCCTTCGAAAGGGACGCTGACGACGAAGACGATCAACGGGCGGGAGTACTACTACCTTCAGTGGTGAGAGGGCGAGAAGGTTAGGAGCCAATACGTCGCCCCAGTCGACCCTGTCTGAGATGGCCCCACAGAATCAGAGGGCGAGTGTTCCGAGCTTCACCGATGAGACACACACACCTGATTCCGAGTTAGTGAGGGATTCGGGGATATCCCCCCTTCAGATCGAGCGTGGCTGATTGAAGCATTCATCAGGAGCAGCTATGAGCCCTTTACTGACTAGTAAATTGGTTCTAGATAGTGGTGCTGTTGTGTTACTGTTGTCTGTTGTCTAGCTAGTGTACTAGTCTAGTAACTAGTGAGAACACACCTAGTTCCGAGTTAGAACAGCAATCTCAGCGAGAGAGACAGACGATTGTGGTGGTACTAACTCGGAATCAGGTGTGTGTGTCCTACCAATCCGTTCTAGTTTCGAACAAATCAAACAGATCTCGCACCCTCCTTGCAGTCCCTCCCCACGTGAACTAACTCGGAATCGGGTGTGTCTGGGTGTCTTGTATATCATGAACCGCACCACTGCGGCCGAAAACTAACTCGGAATCAGGTGTCTCCCCACCGTTTTACGCTTCTCCCTGAAGATTCTTGACAGTCAGGTGTCCCTCCAGAAGTCTAACTTCTGTTTCTGTTCCGGAGCTCCATCGCATGGCTGAGGCGGTTTCACAAACTAACTCGGAATCAGGTGTCCCCCGAAACCGGTACAGGAATCTGCCCTCGTAGCAACTGTGACTATACGGTTGTCAATTAGAAAGTAAGCCGGATTGGGGCTGCAAGCGCTCTAACTCGGAAATAGGGGGCTCTGGTGAATCGCTGGACAGCGTCGGTTTCGACCGTTAGAACTAGTGGTATGAAGCGGGAAACCGCCGATGATCCATGTCGAAGATTTCCCGCTTCACGAAGAAAGCGGTT
>NZ_JAYMGA010000012.1:0-93191 GCF_035656455.1 Haloarcula sediminis
GGTCTTTTCCTGCTAAAGTCAACACGACCACGGGAGACCGACCGTGGCCTTATCCGCGCGCCATACCTATCAACGAGTATGAGTGAATCGGACGACGCCGACGGTTCGCGGCTGCCGGGGCCGCTCCGGACAGTGACGCCGCCGTCGGGCACCCATCCCGACGCCCAGATGGACGCCATCGGCTGGGTGATACTCCTCGGCCTGCTCGTGCTGTTGCTGCCAGTTCTCCCCATCCTCGTCGTCGTCTGGCTCATCAATGCGGTCCGGGAGTCGCTGGGACAGAACTAGCGGCGTCAGCGCCCGACCAGCGAGAAGTCGGTTCCCTCGCCGGCCGCGCGGGCGTTCTCGTAGGCGACGTGTGCCGCCGCCACGTCCTGAATCGCCAGTCCCGTCGAGTCAAAGAGCGTGATGCCGTCCCCCGGCTCGCGGCCCGACAGCTCGCCGGCGACGATGGCCCCGAGTTCGCCGTGGATGTCGTCGTCGGAAAGCGTGCCCTCGCCCCACGGGACGTTGATCTCACCCGAGTGGGTACACTGTTCGTAGTCGTCGATGACCAGTTTGGCGTCGCGTAAGGTCCGGTCGTCGTGTTCGTGCTTGCCGGCGGCGTCGGCCCCGATAGCGTTGACGTGGGTGCGCTCGCCCAGCCACGCCCGGTCGACGATGGGCGACTCCACCGGTGTTATCGTCGAGAGCACGTCACACCCGGCGGCGTCCTCGATACTACCCGCGCGGGCGTCGAACCGGCCGTCGAAGCGGTCGACGAATTCCTGTTGCTTCTCGGCGTCGCGGTCGGCGACGACGACCGTCTCGATGTCGCGCACGGCGGCGATGGCCTCCAGCTGGGTGTACGACTGGACGCCGGCACCCACGAGCCCGAGCGAGTCCGCGTCGGGGACGGCGAGGTGGTCGGTGGCGACGGCGGCCGCCGCGCCCGTCCTGAGCCGGGTGAGGTTGGTCCCGTCCATCACCGAAAGCGGGAACGCGGTCTCGGGGTCCGAGTAGATGAGCGTCCCCAGCACGGTCGGCAGGTCGTGGTCTGCGGGGTTGTCCGGGTGGACGTTGACCCACTTGACCGCCGCGGCGTCCCACTCGCCGGCGTGGACGTAGGCCGGCATCGACCGGAAGTCCCCGTTGTACTCGGGGAGGTCGATGTAGGATTTGGCCGGCATGACGGTGTCGCCGCGCCAATCGGCGGCGAACGACTCCTCGACGGCGTCGATGACGGCGGGGAGGTCGGCGTGTTCTACCACGTCGTCGGGACCGAGCAACAGCGTCTGCATGGGCTAGTGTGGGGAACGGTTGCACTTAAAAACCGACGCGGGTTCGGGGACTGGTAGCACGGATGGCGGGTACCGGCTCGCCCGTCCGGACCTGTGGGCAGGAGTCCCTCCATCGGACGAACGGTCACCGGAGCATCGACGGTTTGTCGGTGTGGACACTCACAGGTGATCGAGCTATACTATTTGGAGTTTGATTTATTTGTATTAAATCACTTAGCTGTCGGAAACCGGGTACGTGTACTATCCGTAATTATATAATATATCCAATTTAAAATATTGAAATCCCAAAGCCCATCATATATCATGATTGAGGTTGGGGTGCATGCTCCAAGGGTTACCGCTGATACTGTTGTTGCTTGCGGCAGTAGCGTTTATCATAATCGCCACAGCAAAACTGGACCTGCACGCGTTTCTCGCACTCCTCATCGCCGCGTACCTGACCGGACTCGCCGCGGGGCTCGACCCCGCGGAGGCGGCCTCGCTGGTGACAGACGGGTTCGGCGGCATCCTCGGTTACATCGGTATCGTCATCCTCGCCGGGACGATTATCGGGACCTGCCTCGAACGGTCCGGGGCGGCGATCGTCATCGCCGAGACGATTCTCGACTACGTCGGCGAAGAACACACCACGGAGGTGATGGCGATTACGGGGAGTGTCGTCTCCATCCCCGTGTTCTGTGACTCCGGGTTCGTCATCCTCTCGGGGCTGAACCGCTCGCTCGCCCAGCGCTCCGGGCTCTCGCTTTCGACACTCAGCGTGGCGCTCGCCGGCGGGCTCTACGTCACACACGTGTTCGTCCCGCCGACGCCCGGCCCGATCGCGGCCGCCGGGATCATCGGCGCGGACATCGGCCTCGTCATGCTCGCCGGCATCATCGTCAGCGCGCCCATCGTCTTCATCGCCGCGCTGTGGGCCGACAGGGTCGCGTCGAACTACCACATCGACCCCAACCCGGAGATGACCATCGAGGAAATCAAAGACGAGTACGGGACGATGCCCTCGCGGGCCGCGTCGTTTGCGCCGCTGCTCGTCCCGATTGCGCTCATCGCGCTCGGGTCGATTGCGGCCTACCCCGAAGCAGCGAACCCGGAGCTCATCACCGGGCCGCTCCAGCGCTGGCTGCTGTTCATCGGTGACCCGGCGGTCGCGCTGCTCATCGGCGCGTTCATCGCGTTCGCCATCGTCCCTGACTTCGACAGCGATGTCACGGACGAGTGGGTCTCCGATGGTATCAAAAGCGCCGCCGTCATCCTCGCGGTGACCGGCGCCGGCGGCGCGTTCGGCGAGGTCCTCTCCGCGTTGCCCCTCGAAGACTTCATCACTAGTACGCTTGGCGGCCTCGGCGTCGGGCTGTTGGCCGCGTTCGTCGTCGCCGCAGCGATGAAGTCGGCGCTTGGCTCCTCGACGGTCGCCATCCTGACCACGGCCAGCCTCGTCGCGCCGCTGCTTGGCTCGCTCGGTCTGGACACCGAAATCGGCCGGGTGTTCGCCGTCCTCGCTATCGGCGCCGGCAGCATGACCGTCAGCCACGCCAACGACTCCTACTTCTGGATTATCACGGAGTTCTCCGACATGGAGACGGCGACGGCCTACCAGGCGTGGACGCTCGCGACGCTGGTACTCGGCGTCTCGAGTATCATCTGGATCGTCGTCCTCCGGAACGCCGCGGGACTGGTCCTCTAGTCGACGACCACGACCCGCAGGTCGTTGAGGTTCGTCCCGGTCGGCCCCGTCAGGAGGAGGGCCCCACGGGATTCGAGATACGGATACACGTCGTTTTCCGCGAGGGCCTCGCGGGCCGCGTCGGGGTCCTCGACGGTCGTCTCGTCGACCAGTGCGCCCGCCGCGTCGGTCGCCCCGTCGATGCCGTCGGTGTCGACGGCCGCCACCGTGATTTGCCCCTCGTCGCCGCCAGCGAGTTCGAGCGCCGCGCTCGTCGCGAACTCCTGGTTCGGACCGCCCGAGCCGTCCCCGCGGAGTGTCACCGTCGTCTCACCGCCGGAGAGTACAACGGCGGGCGGCGAGACGGGCGTGCCGGTCGCCCGTATCTCCTCCGCGATGGCGACGTGGGTCGTGGCCGCCTCGCGGGCCTCACCGCGGACCCGCGAGGAGAGCACGAGCGGGTCGTAGCCGCGTTCGGCCGCCGCCGACCGCGCCGCGTCGAGGACCGTCATCCCGTCGGCGACGACGTGGTTCGAGACGGCCCCGAGCGCGGGGTCGTCCGCGGTCGGCGTCTCGTCTATCTCGCCGGCAGCGCCGCGCTCCAGACGGGCCGTGACGGCGTCGGGCGCATCGACCTCGTAGCGGTCGAGGACCGCGAGGGCGTCGCCGAAGGTCGACTCGTCGGGGGCGACGGGACCGCTCGCGATGACGCTCAGGTCGTTGCCGACAACGTCGCTGAGAATCAGCGAGACGACCGTCGCGGGGGCGGCGCGACGCGCCAGCCGACCGCCCTTCAGCGCCGAGAGATGTTTGCGGACCGCGTTGATCTCGTGGATGTCGGCCCCGCTCGCGAGCAGGGCGTCGGTCGTCTCCTGGAGGTCGGCAAGCGAGACGTCGCCGGCCGGCGCGACCATGAGCGCGCTGCCGCCGCCGGTTATCGCCGCCAGGACGAGCGTGTCCTCGCCCGCCGCGTCCGCCGCCGCGAGCAGTTCCCGGGTCCCGTCGGCGCCGCGCTCGCTCGGCACCGGGTGGTCGCCCTCGCGGACCGTCACACGCTCCGTCTCTGTGGGGTCGTCCGTGACGACGACGCCGCGGTCGAGCCGGTCGCCGAGCTCGCGTTCGAGCGCGACGGCGACGTGGGCCGCGGCGTTGCCGCCCCCGAGGACGACCAGCTCTTCGTATTCGCCGAGGTCATATGTCGCGTCGTCGATCCGGAGGGTATCCCCGTCGAGCGTGACCGCCTCCCGGACGACCGTTCGGGGATGGCCCGCCTCGATACCGGCCTCGACGCAGTCGAGTGCGACATCGCGGGCCTCGGTCGCGGCGAGGCGGTCGTAGTCCTCGATCATACGGAGCCACCTGCTGTCACGGCGTGCGGGAAATCGCGGCTCGAAAACGAGGTCTGCGCTCGCGTCACCGGCATCGGACCGACGGGGAGATCGGGGCGCCCTATTGCGTTCATAGTCGAGATATATCCCTGGAACTGGTAATACTTGGGTTCGGAATAGCGTCCCCTGGGAGCGTACCGGCACTGTCGAGAAACGCAGCGGTCACGGTCGGAGACAGCGCGACGACCCGCAGTTGCGGGTTACAGCTCGTCCGCTCGGCGAATCTCGTTACCTCGATTCGCCTACATCATACCGCCCATGCCGCCGCCCATGCCGCCGGGGGCGCCACCGGGCGCGCCGCCGGGGCCGCCCTCGTCCCCGTCACCGGAGGTCGAGAGGTCGCCCGCGGCGATGATGTCGTCGATCTTGAGCACGAGGTTCGCGGCCTCTGCAGCCGAGGAGACGGCCTGTCGCTTGGCGTGGGCCGGCTCGACGACGCCGGTTTCGAGGGTGTCCTCGACGTCACCGGAGAAGACGTTCAGGCCGGCGCTGACCTGGCCGTCCTCGTGGGCAGCCCGCAGGTCGACCAGCGTGTCGATGCCGTCCAGGCCGGCGTTTTTCGCCAGCGTGCGCGGGATGATTTCGAGCGCGTCGGCGAAGGCCTCGACGGCGAGCTGCTCGCGGCCCTCGACGCCGTCGGCGAAGTCCCGCAGACGGCGTGCGACCTCGACCTCGGGGGCGCCGCCGCCGCCCAAGACCTGCCCCTGGGTGACGGTGGCGGCGACGACGTCGAGCGCGTCGGTGACGCCGCGTTCGAGCTCGTCGACGACGTGGTCGGTCGAGCCACGCAGGAGGAGGGTGACGCCGTGGGCGTCCTCGTTGGAGCCCTCGACGTAGAACAGCCCCTCGACCTCGTCACGGCGGACCGAGCCCTGACCCAGGTCGGCCTCGCTGGCCGAGTCGAGGTCCGAGACGACGTTGGCGCCCAGGACCTCCTTGAGGAACTCGATGTCGGACTTCTTGGCCCGCTTGACGGCGAGGATGCCCTTCTGGGCGAGGTAGTGCTGGGCCATGTCGTCGATGTTCTTCTGGCAGAACAGGACGTTGGCGCCGGTGGCCTCGACCTGGTCGACCAGTTCCTTGAGCTGCTCTTCTTCCTTATCGAGGAAGTTCTGGAGCTGGCTCGGGTCGTCGACGGAGAGCTGGGCGTCGACCTCGGTCTCTTCGAGTTCGATGGCGGTGTCCATCAGGAGCACCTTCGCGTCGTCGACGGTGGTCGGCATCTCCTCGTGGACCGGGTCCTTGTCGACGACAGCGCCTTCGAGCAGCTCGGAGTCGCCGGCGGCGCTGCCGGTCTGTGTCTCGATGTTCAGGTATTCGAGGTCGACGACGTGGTCGCCCTCGTCGGTCTCGACGGTGACGGCGTTGACCGCGTCGACGATGAGCTGACCGAGCAGCTCCTTGTTGAGCTCGGCGCCCTTGCCGGTCATCGAGGTCTCGGCGACCTTCCGGAGCAGTTCCTCGTCGTCCGGGTCGACTTCGGTCGAGATGTCCTCGATGGCGGCTTTGGCCTCCGTCGCGGCCAGGTCGAACCCTTTGATGATGGCCGTCGGATGGATGTCCTGCTCCAGCAGGTCCTCGGCGTTCCCCAGGAGCTCGCCCGCGATGGCGACGGCGGAGGTGGTGCCGTCACCGGCCTCGTCCTCCTGTGTCTCGGCGACCTCGACGATCATCGAGGCCGTCGGGTTGTCGATGTCCATCTCCTGGAGGATGGTGACGCCGTCGTTCGTGACGGTTACGTCCCCCGTCGAGGAGACGAGCATCTTGTCCATCCCCTTGGGACCGAGTGTCGAGCGAACGGACTCGGCGACCGCTCGGGCGGCCGAGATGTTGTGTTCCTGTGCGGACTTGTCTTTCATCCGTTGGGAGTCCTCTCCCAGGATGATCATCGGCTGGCCCTGCATCTGGCGCTGGCTCATAATCAACTGATTGATTGTCTGTGGTTCTATATAAAAGTGCGGGGTTCGGGGCCGTGCGGGCGAGCGCCGGGGACGGGGGCGTCGGAGTCGAAACCGCCCTACTGCGACCGGACCGGTTCAAATCCGTGTGACAGTATCGCACAGTCCGGTGATCGCAGCGCCGCCCTTTTAAGTACTCACTCGACGGGTTCCTTCCAGTGGACGACGGCCGTCCCGACGATGAACGCGTCGTCGGTGTCCCGGTCGCGCCGGAACTGAATCGTGTTTTTCCCCGGCTGGAGTTGCGTGTCCGCGATGGTGTCCATCCAGTACTGCCACCCCTCGCCGGGCGCGATGTCGAAGCCGGTCAGCTCGGCCCCGTTGACCCGTATCTCGTGGCTGAACTCGGCGACGTCGTACACCTGCATCTCCACGTACGGTTCGACCGGCGCGTCGGTCGGGACGGTGAAGCTGACCTGGTCGGTGCTGTCCCCGGAAAACTCCGCCCACGACACGTCCAGCGAGTCCGCCGACGGGCCGAGATGCTGCTGGAACGAACAGCGAGCGTAGTTGGCACGATGTGACATATCGGAGCCTCGGACGGCTGGTAGATAAAGTGCGGTGGCGCTAGCAGGAGTAAACGATTCAGTAATCACTGATTCAGAGAGTCCACTAGCAATCCGTGTCAAAAGCATTGCTAACAGCCAGAAAGCCCCGCTGGGCTAAACTCGGGGGACTCGTTGCGGTCCTCAGACGCTACGCGTCTTGCGGTCCTTACGTCGTCCGCCTTCGTTTAGCCCAGCGCCCCTTTCAGTCCCACCCATAGCCGGTTGGTCAGTCCTTGCTAGGTGGGACTGAAAGGGGCCGGACGCTCGGCGTTCGAGGCGAAGTAAGCACCGAAACGAAGCGAGGAGCGCAGCGAGCCGCAGTTCGCGAGGGACCAAAGGTCCCTCGTCTTGGCGAGCGGCGAAGCCGCGAGCCAAAGCCGAGCGTCCGGGGGCTTTCTGGCTGTTAGCATCAACTACCAACGGGACCGTCTGGCTGGTAAGAGCAGTATTCGCGTACCCGGACTAACCAGCGATAACTCAATAAAGCGGGTCGGGTCCGGGCGGCATCGCGCGCTTGTGCGCGCTGGCCTCGTACATCTCCCGGACCTGGTCGACGACACTGGGCGGGACGCCGATGTGGTCGGCGGTGGCGTCTCTGGGCACGCCGCCGTCGATATGCAGCGCCAGCACCGAATCGAGCGTGTCATAGGTCATCCCCATCTCGCCGGCGTCGGTCTGGCCCGACCACATCTCGGCGCTTGCGGTCTTCTCGGCGAGGTCGTCGGGGACGCCGACGTGTTTGGCCAGCTGGCGGACCTGCTGTTTGTACAGCCCCGCGATGGGGTGGCAGTCGACGGCGCCGTCGCCGTACTTCGTGTAGTAGCCCACCAGCGCCTCGCTGCGGTTGCCGGTCCCCAGGACGAGGGCGTTCTCGTGGTTGCCCACGAGGTAGTTCAACACGGCGCGACAGCGCACCCGGAGGTTCCCCACGGCGAGCTGGTCGCCCTCGGCCGCTGGGTAGGCATCCAGGAAGGCGTCCACGAGCGGGTTGATCTCGATGACGTCGTAGTCGATACCCAGCAGGTCGTTTGCGACCCGCTCGGCGTCGCTCATGTTGTCGGCCGCGTTGACCTCGCTGGGCATGACCAGCCCGTGGACCGCGTCCCGACCCAGCGCCTCCACGGCGAGGTGGGAGACGAGCGTGCTGTCGATGCCGCCCGACAGCCCCATGACCGCGCGGTCGACCCCCGCCGCGTCGAGTTGGCCCTCGATGAACGCGGTGATGTGCTCGCGGTGCGCCTCGAGTTCGGCCTCCGAGAAGGCCAAATCGAGCGGGTCCGTCGCCCGCATAACCGTGTCGGCGTCAGCCATACCGGAGTGTTGGTCGGACGAAACAAATACCCATCTATCGGCGCGGTATTTTCGGACGTACGTCCACCAGCCGGCCGAGTTTCGGTCCCGGCGTCCACAGCAGTCGAAACGCTACGTTCAAGTGCGCGCCGTGTGACGTTTCAGTCAAGCGCCGTTGTTGAGCGATTCCGACGGAATCGCGATGCACGGGGCGAGTGAAAACGAGCGCCGTTGGTGAGCGAACACGGAGTGTTTGCGAGCCTCGGGGCGCGAGCGAACGAAGTGAGCGCCGTTGGTCCAGTGGTAGGACATAGCCTTCCCAAGGCTAGAGCCCGGGTTCAATTCCCGGACGGCGCACTCCCTGCGGTCGTTTGCCGTCCGACGTTCGCGAACGCTATGCGTTCGCTCACTCCCGGACGGCGCAGTTCTGTGGGCAGCACACGTGAGAGCTGTGCGTGTAGGAGACAGAACGAGCCGTCCGGCCAGTTACTATTCCTTAAACAGGTCTAGGCGGGACATTTATGCCAGAGAATAACACACATGTCACGTACACCCATGGCAGACTGCGACAACTGCAACGACGAGGTTGGCCACCTATGGAAGCACCGGCGACCGACCGAGACGATGACCTACCGGCGCGAGGAGTGGCTCTGTGCCGGCTGTCACCCCCGGGTACACGAGGGGCTGGCCCCGAGCGGGGCCTGACCCGCACATTCATATGGTGGAATAGCTAACCAGTTAGGCATGGACTGCGGGCAAACCGTCCTCGTCTGTGGGGACGACGAGGAACAGGTTGCGAAGACGGCGGCCGGCCTCGACGCGATCGAGGGGGTACTGGACGTTCGGACGGCGACCGGCGGGACGACGGCCGAGTCGGTCGGCGATGTCGACTGTGTGGTCAGTCTGGCGTTCGACCCGCCCGACCTGGTGGCGGACCTCCGGGCGGAGCGGCCGACGCTCCCGGTAGTGGTGTTCACCGAGGGCGGGCCCGAGCGGGTCAGGGAGGTGTTGGCCGACGAGACGCTTTCGTACGTCCGGCCGGGCGGCGACGCGCAGTACACCGTGCTGGCCCACCGCATCGCGTCGGTGGCGAACGAGGACGGACCGACGGCGATGGGGGCGTTTGACCGTCACAGCGAGGTCATCGACGCGCTCGACGACGGGGTGTACGCGCTCGACGACGATGGGGAGTTCGTCTTCGCCAACGAGGCGCTGGCGGAGCTGACAGGCTACGACATCGAGGAGCTGCTGGGCGAGCACACCGCCGTCATCAAGGACCGGGAGACGGTCGAGCTCGCGGAGTCGAAGCTCCGGGAGCTGCTGTCGTCGTCGGGCCGCGACGACATCGGGACCACCTTCGAGCTGGAGCTTCGGCGGGCCGACGGGACGACCATCGCCTGCGAGGACCACATGACGGTGCTGTACGGTCCCGACGGCGACTTTCGCGGGACCGCCGGCGTCATCCGGGACATCGCCGAGCGCAAGCGCCGCGAAGAGCTGCTCTCGGCGCTACAGGAGACCTCCCGGAGCCTGATGCAGGCCCCGAGCCGCGAGGACGTGGCGAGCATCGTCGCCGCCGCGACCGAGCGGGTACTCGGGCTGGAGATGGCCGTCGTCCGGCTGTACGACGCCGACGAGGAGGTGCTCCGGCCGGAAGCGGCGACCGACGCGGTCGTCGAGCGGCTTGGCGAGCGGCCGGTGTATGACTTCGACGGCGGGGAGGCGGGCCGGGTCTTTGCCTCCGGCGAGACGCTGCGCTACGACACGACCCACGAGCTCGACGAGAGCGGCACGACCGTCGGCTCCGGGCTGTACATGCCGGTCGGCGTGCACGGCACGTTGAGCGTGCTCTCGACCGACGAGGAGGCCTTCGACGACATCGACCGGCAGGTCGTCGCGCTGCTTGCGACCAACGCCGCCGCGGCCTGCAACCGCGCGAAGCGCGAACAGGAGGTCAGAGAGACCAGAGAGCGCATCGCGACCATCCTCGAACGCATCAACGGGCTCATCCAGAACACCGTCGAGGTGCTGGTCGAGGCGACGACGCGGGAGGCCGTCGAGGCCGGCGTCTGTGCGGAGCTGGCGGCGACGGAGCCGTACACGTTCGCCTGTATCGGCCGCCCGGCGGTGCGGGGCAGTCGCCTCGACATCAGCGAGTGGGCCGGTGAGACGGCACTGGTCGGAGAGTCGATACCGGTCGACGACGGCGCGCCGGGGGCGACCGCGCTGGCAGAGGGCCACAGCGAGATTATCGACGACCTCGGGGATATCGACGAGGAGTGGGTAAAGCGGGCACACGGGGCCGGCGTCGAGTCGATGATGGCCATCCCGCTTTCCTACACCGACTCGACCTACGGCGTGTTGTTCGTCTGTTCGGACCGCCCCGACGCCTTCGACGACCGCGAACAGGTCGTTCTGGAGGCGCTGGGGCGGGCCGTCGCCAACGCCGTCAACGCCATCGAGAGCGGAAAGATACTGTCGGCCGACAAGGTCATCGAACTGGAGTTTACCGTCAACGACCGGGCCCTACTGCTGAGCCGGCTCTCGGCGTCGACCGAGGCGGCGTTGACCTCCGTCGGGACCGTGACCCAAAACGACGGGTCGCTGCGGCTGTATCTCGACGCCGAGGGCGGCGAGAGCGAGGCCATCCTGACGGCGCTCGAAGCCGACGACGGCGTCCGCAGTGTCACCCAGGTGGCCGAACACGAGGGGTCGGCGCTGTTCGAGGTCACCATGGGCGAGTCGCTGCTGGCGACGCTGGTCGACCACGGCGCGGTGCCAAAGGAGATAACCGGCGAGAACGGCATCGCCCGTTACACCATCGAACTCCCCTACGAGGGCGACGCCCGCGAGGTGTTCTCGCTGGTCGAGGACAACTACGACGGCACCGACCTCGTGGGCTATCACGAGCACGAGCGGCCGGTCCAGACCCAACAGGAGTTCCAGGCGTCGCTCTCCGAGCGCTTTACCGACCGCCAGGAGACGGCGCTGCGGACCGCGTATCTCGGCGGCTTCTTCGACTGGCCCCGCGAGGTCGACGGCGACGAACTCGCCGAGGCGATGGACATCTCCCGGCCAACCTACCACCAGCATCTCCGGGCCGCCCAACAGAAGGTGTACGAGGAACTGTTCGAGTAGGGGGTTGGCACCGAGCGTAGCGAGGAACCACCATGCGAAACGGCGACCGAGGGGCGCCGTGGAGCGCGAGGAAGCGACTGAAAGGAGGGCTCGAAGCGGGGAACGCAGTGCCCCACGGAGCGCGAGGAAGCGACCGCAGGGAGCTTCCCCGGAACAAGCGAGCGGAGCGACCCGCTGGCGTCCATCGCGGACGCATATCGGACCGACACCCGGGTAGTGAACGTCTGGTCCCCGAGACGGTCCCGCTTGCGGGTCGGGTCCCACAATCCTGCGAACTGTTATCACGAACGGCCGCGTAGCCGTAGCATGAGTGTCGAGGGGGACGTTCTCGAACGGGCGCTGGACACCCTGGATGACGTCATCTACATCTACGACGAGACGGAGCGGCTGGTCTACTGGAACCAGCGGCTCAACGAGCTGTATGACCTGAGCGACGAGGAGCTGTCGGGAATGGCAGCGACGGAGTTCTTCCGGCCGGCGGACCGGCCGACGGTCGAGGCGGCCATCGACGAGATACGCGAGACGGGCGAGACTGTCGTCGAAGCGGTGAGTCCGACGGTCGAGGGGCCGGTCCGCTTCGAGCTAACCGGGCGGCGGCTCACCGACGACGACGGCGAGGTACTCGGGTTCGCCGGCATCGGCCGGGACGTGACCGAACGCTCCGAACAGGCGGGCCAGCTCAGCCAGCAAAACGAGCGACTCGCCGAGTTCGCGGACCTGCTGGCACACGACATCCGGAACCCGCTGTCAGTCGCGAGCGGTCACCTCGCGCTCGCCCGCGAGGGCAGCGAGGGGTCGCTCGACGCCATCGAGTCGGCCCACGACCGCATCGACCGCATCATCACCGACATCCGACTGGCGACCCGTGAGGGGACGCTGGCGACCGATATCCGTCCGACCGACGTCGGCGCGGTAGCCCGCGAGGCGTGGGAGTACGTCGACACCGACGACGGCGTCTTCGACGGCCCGGACGACCTCCGTCTCGACGCCGACGCCGACCGGCTCCTGCGACTGTTCGAGAACCTCTTCCGAAACGCGATGGAACACGGGCGGTCTGACGACGGGACCGTGACGGTGCGACTCGACGCCACGCCCGAGGGCTTCGCCGTCGAGGACGATGGCCCCGGTATCGACCCCGCCGTCCGGGGGCGCATCTTCGACCCCAGCGTGAGCGACACCGCCGGTGGGACGGGGTTTGGCCTGCACATCGTCCACACTATCGCGACGGCCCACGGCTGGGACGTCGCGGTGACCGACGCGGCGGGCGGCGGCGCACGCTTTGAGTTCACCGTCTAGGGCATCCCGCCCAGCCCGAACGAGGACAGCAGGCTGGTCACCAGTCCGTAGACGACCAGCCCCAGCCCGCTCACCACCAGCGCGAGCCCGGCGGCCAGAATCAGACTCTCCCAGGCGACCAGGCCGATACCTGCAAGCAGGACGACGATGCCGGCGACGCCGGCGACACCGAGTTTCTCAAACATGGTCGTCCTCCGACCGTCGACCGAAAAAGCCCGTCGAAGGTCGTCGGGTCCGGACGGCAGGGCAGCCACACGGGACAGTGGCCCAGCGTGGCTGCGGTGCCGCGCTGAAGCGCCGTCCCGGACGGCTGTTCTGCCGCCCGGACCCGTGGCTCAGTACTCGAATTCGGTGTCGATCGACTGGGCGGCGGCGACCATCTCCGAGACGGCGTCCTGGCGGCGCAACAGGGTCATGGTGTTGCCCGCCACGTCGAAGGTGCCGTCCATGACGGACTCGGAGACATCGAGTTTGCCCGAGAGCAGGTCGGCCCAGGCGTCGTAGGGGCCCCGCATGGCGAAGTCGTGGTCCGCCTCGTCCGCTACCAGGGCCGTCTCGGTGCAGGCGCCGTCGGCGAGCTCGACGAGGAAGCGAACGGGGTCGCCGTCGTAGCGGTCGTCGGCCCGTATCTCGAAGAGGAACGTCGCCTCGAAGTCGTCGGCAGCGGCCGCAAAGTCCTCCCGGTCGTTGATGCGGTCGCGCCAGGTGGTAGCCCACGCGGCGGCGTCAGCCGGCAGTGACAGTGTCATTGGCAGCCGTTCTGTTGGCCGGGTCTTGGGCCTTTTGACATCACACCGGCCCCGTCGCGACGGGCAATCGTACAAAACTTAACCCTCCCGGGACCGAACACCCGGGTATGAGCGACAACGAGGGCCGGAAGGACCTGCGGATGCCCGAGGACAGCGAGGTGTTCGCCGTCGTCACCAACATGCTCGGGGCGAACCGCGTGAAAGTCCGCTGTATGGACGGGGTGGAACGCACAGCCCGGATTCCGGGCAAGATGCAAAAGCGCATCTGGATTCGCGAGGACGACGTGGTCCTCGTCGAACCGTGGGACTGGCAAGACGAGAAGGCAGACATCACCTGGCGTTACGAGAAACAGGACGCAGACCAGCTCCGCGAGGAGGGACACATCAAGGAGTAGCGCCGAATGCACCGCGCCACAGCGTCGACGGGTGACCGGACGTGACAGACAGCGACTTCGGGCTGCTCGACACCGACGAGGTCGACGGCGTCGGCGACGAGTGGGAGGAGATAGACGTAAGCGACACCGACGCCGACCGCATCGCCCGCAAGCGCGACCGGGAGTTCAGCGAGTTCCGCGAGCGCATCAAGGACGCGGACCAGTTCAAGGTCGAGGCCAGCGTCTTCGACGACGCCACCTACGGCGCGCTGTACAAGCTCGTCCAGGACGGCCACATCGACGCCTTCGGGGGGCCCATCTCGACGGGCAAGGAGGCCAACGTCTACACCGCGCTGGCGGGCAGCCAGGCGCGTGGCGCCACGGACGGGGAGAGCGAGGGGCCACAGGGCCACGAGGTCGCGGTCAAGGTGTACCGCATCAACGCCTCCGACTTCAAGGACATGCGGGGGTACCTCGACGGCGACCCGCGCTTTGAGGGCATCGGCTCGGACAAGAAGAAAGTCGTCACCGCGTGGGTCCGCAAGGAGTCCTCGAACCTCAAGCGCGCCCGCCGTGCCGGGGTGCGGACGCCGGAACCCATCGCCGTCGAGCGAAACGTCCTCGTGATGGAGTATCTCGGCACCGAAGAGGGGCGGGCCAAGCGTCTCAGCGAGGTCCACATCGAGAACCCCGACACCGCCTACGAGGTCGTCAAGGAGTATCTCCGTCGCCTGTACGACGCCGGGCTGGTCCATGGCGACCTCTCGGAGTACAACATCGTCTTCCACGAGGGACAGCTGTACATCATCGACCTCGGGCAAGCGGTGACGGTGCACCATCCCAACGCCGACGACTTCCTCGAACGGGACTGTCGCAACGTCGCGAACTTCTTCGCTCGCCAGGGCGTCGAGACGACGCCAGAGGAGTTGCTCGCGTACGTCCGCGAGCACGCGACGCCGGACGACAGCGAGGACACCGCGCCCGGCAGCGACGACGACGCCGTGCCACAGGGGACCCTCGAAGAGCAGCGGGAGTGAGCGAACCGAAGCGTTTGTGAACAGGTGCAAGGGAGACGGTTTTCTCAAGGTTTAATGTCCGGCCTGCGATACCCACCCACATGAGTACGGCAACGAAAATTGTCCTGGGTACCATCGCTATCGCCGCACTGCTCTCGGTCGCCATCGTCGCGAACCTCATCGTGTTCTCGGCGTAGATGTTCAGCGAGCGCACCCTCGACGGGGACGTGGCCGCTGTGCGTGACGCCTACGTGCCCGAGGCCGTCGTGCTGAACAGCTCGACGGACTTCGAGACGCTGGACCCCGGAGCCGCCGAGGACCTGCTTCTGGTGACCGACTCGGTCGACCCGCTCGCGCTCGACCCGTCGTGGGTCCCCGAGAGCGCCCCGGACCAGCTCCACCGGTACATCGGCGGCGACTTCACTATCGGCCTGCCCGGCGACGGCGGTGTCGCCTGGACCACACAGACCGAACCGCCCTGTGTCATCGTCAAGCCGCGGCTGGAGACCTCGCCCGACGACTTCGTCGACTTCCTCGTCGCCGAGGCCATCGTCGAGACGGGGCTGGGCGAACCGGAGCAGTTCATCGAGTTCTTCGGCGAGGCGTATCGCGAGCTTGCGGCGACGACCGACCCCCAAGTCGGTCCGTCGGGCACCTACCAGCTCGCGGTGGCGCTGTACGACGCCTATCTCGGGCGACAGACGCGGTCGGTCTTCGAGGGATGGGCCGACGACCACCCCGAGCTGCATGCCGCTTGGGCCGACGCCGGCGAGCGGCTGAAGCCGCGGCTGTCGGACCTCTCGGGCGAGCTCGCTCGCGGCCAGACCGACTTCGCCGCCGCCGCGGAACTGGCCTGCAGCGCGGTCAAACACGGACTGGAGCTGCCCGCCCCCTTCGCGGCGCTCGATACCGCGGCCTACGACGACCACGGCGCCGACTACGCCGTCCGGTGGGCCGAGAAGACCTTCGAACAGCTGTCCTGATCACGCTTCGGGCGGCCGGATCGTGAAGCCGACTTCGGCGTCGAGCGCGTCGATGCGATAGGTGTACGTGCCCGGACGGTTGATGCGGAAGTCCGTCTTTTCGACCTCGACCGCCTCGCCGGCCGGAACGTTCTCGCGGTACTGGGAGTCGAGCGCGACGGAGTCAGCCCTGGCGGGGTCGACCGTGACGGTGTCGGTGACAACGCTGCTGTCGCGGTCGCTCAGGTTCCGGAACTCGAGTGTCCAGTCGAACGCCTCGCCGGCGACGGCGTCGTCCGGGAACTCGGCGACGGTCATCTCGACCTCCCCCTCGCCGAGCGGCTCGACGAGTTCGGCGGCCACCTCGGTCGAGGTCGACGTTCCGTAGTTCTCGGAGTTGACGACTACCTCCGCGGTGTAGCTGCCCGGCTCCCAGTCAGCGGTGCCGAAGCTGAACCAGGCCCGGCGGCTCACGCTGTCGCCGTCGGCGACGACGTCCACCTCCTGCGTGTAGGTGTCGAGACGAGTGTCGCCGTCGAAGACACGCGCTTCGGCGAGTCCGCGGGCGCTGCCCCCGCTGGCCGGCAGGTCGTACTCCACGCCGACGACGAGCGGGGCGCCCCGACCGACGCTGTCGATGTCGCCGAGGGCGTCCGCCCTGCGGTCAAGCAAGAGTCCCGCGTCCGTCACAGTCGGCGTCGGGTCGGACCGCTCGGGTGTCGCAGTCCCCTCCCCGGCCGGCGTGGGCGTACCGTCAGTGGCCGCCGTGCCGTTTGCTGCCCCTGTGTTTTCCCCCTCGCTACAGCCGCTGACGGCCGCGGCGGCTGCCCCCAGTGCAGTGAGATAGGCTCTCCGGTCCATGGTGGGCCGGGACTGGCCGCGGTATCGTACTTAAACGTACGGCCTCAGAGCCGTTCCAGCACGGCGTCGGCGTCGTAGTTGAGCGTCAGCTGGCGCGAGCGGCCGCGCCCCTCCACCTCGGTGTAGTCGGCGTCGATGATGCCCAGCTGGTCGAGCTTGTTGATTATCTCGGAGTAGCGGGTGTATCCCAGCCCGCTTTTGTCGTTGAACGCGTCGTAGATGTCGCCGGCCCGTTTGCCGTCGTGCTCGGCGATGACCTCGACCAGCGCCCGCTCGGAGTCCGACAGCTCCTGTAGCCGCCGGGAGAGGTGGACGTACTTCGACTTGTCGTAGGCCGATTCCACGTCCTCCAGTTCGACGGAGCGGGACGCGCGCATCTCGGCGTTCATCCCGGCCCGCCGGAGGAGATCGATACCGACCCGCAGGTCGCCGCCCTGTTGCTCCGTGAGTTCGGCCACGCGGTCCAGCACCGTGGGGCCGACGACGCCCTCGTTGAACCCCCGCTCGACGCGCTCGTCGAGGATGTCGACGATCTCGGCCTGGCCGTACTTGTTGAAGTAGACCTCTTCGGGCCGGAACACCGACTGAACACGGGTGTCCAGTTCCTCGATGACGTCGAGTTCGAGGTCCGAGGAGACACAGATGACGCCGACGCGGGCGCCCGAGTGGGCCTCGTGGGCGCGCAGCAGGGAGTACAGCGTGTCGCTGGCCTCCGATTCATAAAAGAGGTAGTTCACGTCGTCCAGCGCCACCACCAGTACCTCGTCCTCCTCGACGAGCTTGTCGGTTATCTGGGAGAACAGCTTCTTGAAGGATATCCCGGAGGAGGGGGGCTCGTAGTCGAAGATAGCGGCAAAGAGCCGGGAGAAGACGGCATAGCGCGTCGAGTCGACCTGGCAGTTGACCCGCACCGCCTGGACGTCCGTCTGGGCGGTCAGCTCGTCGAAGAGGATCTGGGTCGAGGTGGTCTTGCCGGTGCCGGGCGGGCCCCGCGCGATGACGTTCAGCGGACGCGAGCCCCGGACGGCGGGCCGGAGCGCGTATTTCAGCGTCTCCATCTGCGTCTCGCGGTGTTTGAACGTCTCCGGCAGCCAGTCTATCTCGAAGACGTGTTCGTCCCTGAAGACGGACTCGTCCCACCCGAGCATGTCCTCCTCAGGATTGTCGCTCATCACTTTCACCGAGCTTCGCTGCCCACTTAACCATTTGCCACCGACAGTGAACGTGGAGCTGCGGGGCCGAGACGGTTCCCGAGCGGCCAAACTGACGACCGGGCAGCGACGCCCGCCGCGGGCAACGCGTGGCATCCGTTCGGCGGGTCGCTCACCGCGTCGGTTTCGAGGCCTTCCCGACCCGTCGGGAGCGCCTCGCGCTACTCGAACTTCTCCAGCAACCCGCTGTAGAAGCCGTCGCCGTCCTCGGCGAGTTTCTCGACGATAAGCTCCGGTGTCGAGCGGGCCAGCTCGCCTTTGACCGGCGAGCGGTTGACGCGCAACTCGCCGTCGACGAGCCCCTCGGCCTGGATGCCGTCGACGGAGAGGTCGGCCTCGGCGGCTTCGAGGATGTCCTCGGCGAGGTGGGAAACGAAGACACCGGCGGCTTCCCGCTCGGCCAGCGATTCGAGGATGCCGGCGATGATGGTCGCCGCGGCGCCGGGCTCGGTGATGGATTCGAGCTCGTCGACGAGCACGAGGACGGGGCGGTCGGCCGAGACCTCGCTGACCAGCTCGCCGAAGTCCCGCAGTGTGGTCTCGAAGGCGCCCGCGTCCAGGGTCCCCTGGGTCTTGGCGTGGTAGTGGAGCTCCGATATCCGCCCGACCCGAGCCGACTCGGCGGGGACGGGCAGCCCCATGTGGGCCAGGAGGGTCACGAGCGCGACCAGGTCAAGCGTCGAGGTCTTGCCCCCGCTGTTGACTCCCGAGAGGACGGTGACGCCGTCGACGGCGTAGTCGATCGGCTCGACATCCTCGAAGGGAACGTCAAGCAGCGGCGACCGGCCGCCCTCGATGGCGAACCCCGGTTCGTCGGTCAGTTCGGGCATCGTACAGCCGAAGTCGTCGGCAAAGCGGGCGACGGCAAGCTCCACGTCCAGCTCCAGGGCCGCATCGACCAGCGCCTCGGCGGCGGGCCGCAGCGACGCCAGCTCGTCCGCGATAGCGCGCTTGCGCTGGGTCGCCCGCCGGTCACGCGTCGCGGTCAGCTCCTCACGCAGCCGCGAGACGACCCGTTCCTCGTGTTCGACCGGGTAGGTGGGCTCGTCGGGGAACGCCCGGCGGGCCATCGACGCCGTCTCGCGCAGGTCGAGCGCGTCGACCAGGTGGTCACGGGCCCGCTCGACGGCGGCGGCGTACTCGTCGGCCAGCTCCCGGTCGAGCAGCGAGTCCACGCCGGCGCCCCGCTCGACCAGTGACAGCAGGTCCGTCCCCTCGATGGTCACGTCCCGCTCCTCGATGGCTTCCCGCAGGTGGTCGTTGGCGACGCTCTCGGCGGCGGAGACGGCGGCATCGAGGTCGTCGACCGCCGTCGAGAGCCGGTCGAGCTCGTCGTCGCCCCGGACCCCGCCGTCGGCGTCGAGTTGGGCCAGCGCGTCGGCGAGGGCGTCGAGGTCACAGTCCGGGTCGAGGTCGGCCGCCCGATGGACCGCGATGGCCGCCTGCACCGCGTCGCGGTTCCGGGCGAAAAACGTGAGGACGCGCTCGGGGACGACCGAGGCCGGCTCCGCCAGCGCGTCTGGCTCGACGCGTACGTCCCCCTCGACGTCGACGCCGGCGAAGGCCTCGTCCAGCACCACGACCGTCGCGTACGAGCGGGCCAGTTCCGCGAGCTGGCGGGCGTCGTCGACGAGTTCGACGCTCACCTCCGGGATGGCCGACCCCGCGGCGGCGTACGTCTCGGCGTCGCCGGTCGCCAGACAGCGGTCCCGGACCCGCACGTCGCCGGGCTCTGTCAGGGGTTCGACCCCGGCGAGTGCCTCGCGGACCGCGGGCGTCGGCTCGCGGGCGAGCGCCCGCTCGGTGAAGGCCCGTACCTCGTCGATGCGGCTCGGGACGCCGCTGGGGTAGAGTGTCTCCAGACGCTTGGCGCCGTAGTCGGTGACGGTACGCTCCTGAAGCAGGGCGAGTGCCGCCTCGTACAGCTCTCTGGCCCGGGGCGTGGCGGCGAAGCCACCGGGGTCGTCGTGTTCGGCCCGGATCGCGCCGCGAGCGATGTGGGCGGCCCGGCCCTCGCTGATACCCGGGGCCCGCGAGAGCGCGGCCACGTCGCCCTCGCTGAGGGCCCGCTCGGGGTCGTCGAGTTCGCGCAACGCCTCGGCCGTCTTCGCCCCGACCCCCGGTACCGATTCGAGCTCCATCTGTCGGCTCATTCGCGGCCGGCGAGAAAAAACCTCCCGTGGCAGCCCCGTGTCGGCGATGCGTGGACACTCCCGCCGTACGGACAGATAGTTTAAGCCAACCGGTGTTCGATAGCACACATGACGCGCCGACCGACGAGACGCGAGTACCTGCTGGCGCTGGGAATCTCCGGGACAGCGGGGCTCGCGGGCTGTAACACGACGGAGAGTGAGCCGCCGACGGAGACCGACGCCGGGACCGCCACGCCGACAGAGCCCGACACGCCGGTCGACACGCCCGAACAGCCAAGCGAGTCGGAGCCGATAGACGCCGACTCGATAGGCGGGTGGCCGATGTTCGGCGCCAACCCGGCCCACACCAGAACGGCGCCCGGGGAGACCGGGCCCACGGAAAACGTCACCACGCGGTGGACGTTCCGGGCGGACAATATCATCCAAACGTCTCCGGCCGTCGTTGACGACACGGTCTACGTTGGGAGCCACGATGGCTACGTCTACGCACTCGACGCCGCCGACGGGAGCCGGCAGTGGGCCTTCGAGACAGGTGGAGTCGTCCAGTCCTCGCCGGCCGTCGTCGACGACACGGTCTACGTCGGCAGCAGCGACGGCTACGTCTACGCGCTCAACGCGGCCGACGGGAGCCGGCAGTGGCGCTTCGAGACGGACGGTCCCGTCGTCTCGTCCCCGACAGTCGTCGACGGTATCGTCTACGTCGGCAGCAACGACAACCACGTGTACGCACTCGCCGCGGCCGACGGGAGCCAGCAGTGGCGCTTCGGCACACGGGGCCGCGTGCAGGCCTCGCCGGCGGTCGACGACGGCACCGTCTACGTCGGCAGCCTCGGCCAGCGAATGTACGCGCTCTCCGCCGCCGACGGGAGCCAACAGTGGGTCTTCGAGACCGGCCGATACGTGTACAGTTCGGCGACGGTGGCCGGCGGCCTCGTCTACGTCAGTACGTCGAACAACACCGAGGGAACGCTGTTCGTGCTGTCGGCGAGTGACGGGACCGAACATCGGCGCTTCCAGGCCAGGACGAACCGCGGGCCGACGGTCGCAGTCGCGGACGGTACCGCGTATCTGGGTACGACACACGACGACATCTTCGCCCTCGATGCCGCCACCGGCGCCGAGCAGTGGCGGTACCGGCCCGGCGGCTGGCTGGCAGCCGAACTCAGCGTCGTCGGCGACACCGTCTACGCCGGCTGTGGCGACGGGATAGTCCGCGCACTGGACACCAGCGACGGCAGCGAGCGCTGGACTGTCGATACGGGCGCCCTGATTCGGACGCCGCCGGCAGTCGTCGACGGTATCGTCTTCGTCGGGAACTACGACGACACCGTCACGGCGATTGCCGAGGAGTCGCGCTAACCGTCGCCCGCGTTCGGGGCGTGGACGGCCACGGGCCGACGCGAAGGCGTTTTGCCCGTCCGGCCAGTATCTCGCCGCATGTCCGCTGTCGCCGAGACCGCCGCCGCCGTTCGCGAGGACCTCGCCACACGGGACGGCGTCCTGATAGCCTTCTCCGGGGGCGTCGATTCGAGCGTCGTGGCGGCGCTGGCCCACGACGCGCTCGGCGACGACGCCGTCGCCTGTACCGCGAAGTCGGAGACCCTCCCCGCGGCTGAGCTCGACGACGCGGTGCGGGTCGCCGAGGAGATCGGTATCCGCCACGAGCTCGTCGAGTTCTCGGAGCTGGACAGCGACGATTTCGTCGCCAACGACGAGCAGCGCTGCTATCACTGCCGCTCGATGCGGCTGGGCGCGATGTACGACCGCGCCCGCGAACTCGGCATCGACGTGGTCTGTGACGGCACCAACGCCTCCGACGCCGGCGAGGGGCATCGTCCGGGCCTGCGGGCCGTCGAGGAACTCGACGCCTACTCGCCGCTGCTGGAACACGGCATCGAGAAAGAGGAGGTCCGTGCCATCGCCCGCGAGTACGACCTCTCGGTCGCCGACAAGCCCTCGATGGCCTGCCTCTCCTCGCGCATCCCCACAGGGTTAAACGTGACCGAGGAGCGTCTCTCCCGCGTCGAGAAGGCCGAACGGCTGCTGCGAACCTGGGGGTTCGAGCAGTTCCGGGTCCGGGACCACGACGGGCTGGCGCGTATCGAAGTCGGGGAACAGGAGCTAGAGGCCGCGCTCGACCCCGATTTCGTCCGGGCCGCCCGGGACCACATCGGGGACTGTGGCTTCGACCACGTGACACTCGATTTGCACGGTTATCGGACTGGCAGCGTCAGTCCCGAAGACGAGCAGTCGGGCGAGGACGTGGTCGCGGACGTGTTCGACGCCGACTATCCGAGCGCGGAGTAGTCAGTCGCGCCACGGCGTGGCGCCAAAGCGGACCAGCTCGGGGTCACCGTCGAGCCCGACCTCGGTGACCGAGCAGTTCGGCGGGGAGTTCCGAGCCAGCGAGGCCAGCGAGCCCCGGTCGGTCAGCAACGCCCGAACGAGCTTCAACACGCCACCGTGTGTGACGACGAGGGCCGTCTCGCCGTCGGCCACGGCCTCGGTGACGAGCCGCCAGGCGCGCTCGACGCGGTCGAGAAAGGTCGCCACGGACTCCCCGTTCAGCGGGTCGACGTCGAGCGTGAGGAAGCTCTTCGCGCGGTCGTGGTCGGGGAAGCGGTCGGCCACCTCCTCGGTCAGGAGCCCCTGATAGACGCCGAAGCCCCGTTCGCGAAGCGACGGGTCGAAGGTGGGGGCGGGGAGCCCGCCGGCGGCCTCGCGAACGGTCGCGGCGGTCGCCCGGGTCCGTTCGAGGTCCGAGGCCAGCACGCGGTCGACGGTGTGAGCCGTCCCGAGCCACGCGCCAAGCGCCCGGGCCTGCTCGTCGCCCCGGTCGGTCAGCCCCGTCGCGGCCCACCCCTGGACCCGCCCCTCGCGGTTCCAGGGGGTCTCGCCGTGGCGAGCGAGCAGCAGCGTCGTCACTCTGCACCGCCCCCGCTCGCGGCGCGGCGGGCGACCAGTAGGCCACCCTCGAACGCCAAGAACAGGGCCAGAGCGACCCCGGCGGCCGCGGTCGGCGCCAGGCCGAACTGGTCGACAAGCCGGAACAGGGTCGGGTCCGGCGTCGAGAGGTAGCCGACGACGATGGCGACCGTCCAGACCGGCAGGCGGACCCGGCGGAGGCCGCGCCACAGCCGCGCGCTGCCGTAGTAGTTCTTGTTGAGGTAGGCCGTCAGCTCAAAGAGGAGGATGAGCCCGCCACCGACCAGGATGGAGGGGGCGAAACCGACCTCGGCCAGCGGCCCCGTGAGCGAACTCGGCAGAGCGCCGTAGTAGCCCGTCGGCACCGGGAGCGGGCTGAGGACGTAGCCGACGAGGGCAAAGAGGAGATAGGCGTAAGGCCGGCGCTTGGCCACGTCCTCGGCGGTCGGAACCGGGGAGCTGGTGCCGGTCCACCGCAACAGGAGCAAGGTCCCCTCGAAGAGGCCGATCATCGTCACCGCGACCATCAGCGGCGCCATCCCGGTCGGGTCCGGGCTGAAGACGAAGGCGATGGCCGCGAAGGCCCCCCAGAAGTAGAGGCGGCGCTGGACGAGCCACCGGCGGGTCACGACCCCCATCATGATGGCCAGCATGACAAAGAGCGGAATCTGGAAGACGATGGCGAAGAAGCCGAGCATCAGGATGATGAGGTTGAACGTCTCACCCAGGCCGAACGCGAGGTCGGCCGCCCGGTCGGAGTACGTGATGAAGTAGTCGAACATCGCCCGCAGGACGAGGAAGTACGCGAACGCGACGCCGACCGCGGCCAGCACCAGGCTCGTCGGCACCGCGGCCAAGTAGTAGCGGCGCTCGCTGGGGTACAGTCCCGGGCGCATGAACAGGTACGTCTCGTAGACGAACACCGGCAGCCCGACGACCAGTCCCACCAGCGAGGCGACCTTCAGCCGCGCGAGGATGAGCGCGAGCGGGCTGTAGACGTGCGGGCAGTCGGCACCGGCGGGACCGGCCGCCTCGCCGCCCGGCTGGGCGTCGACGGCGATGCGGGCGCAGCTCTCGGCCGGCCCGTCGAGGAAGGAGTACCACAGGAAGTTGATGAGCTCGTCCGATGCGGGCAGGGCGAGCACGGCGACCCCGGCCATCACGGCCAGGACGATGAACAGCCGCGTCGCCATCTCTTCGACGTGGTCGGCCAGGGGCATCTCCTCGTCGTCCGGGGCGCCCTCGAAGGTCCCGTCCGACGCGTCCGGCGCAGGCTCGGCGCCGGCGGCCGCTCCCGCGTCGCCGGCGGCCGCCGGAACCCCCCGGGGGTCCAGACTCGGGTAGATATCGCTCTCGCGCCGTGAGATGTCCCCGTCGAAACCCGAGCGGTCCCCGTCGTTACCCATCTGGGAGCGGTTTAGCGGGAGGTCGTTGTAAACTTTCTTTTCGAGCGAAGCGGGCCCCGCGGGCCATGAACAAATTGATAACGGTTAGTCGGCTACCCTCACGAGAGATGTCGAGCGCTATCGACGAGGACACCGTCCGCACGGTCCAGAGTGGCCGTGAGACGCTGGGCGCGATGCTTTCGGCCGCCCAGTCGAACCTCCAGAAGGTGTTCATCGTCTTCGTCGTCGGCATGATCGGGACCATCATGGCCCTGCAGTACGGGGCCTGGGACCGCCTGCGGGCGGACCTGCTGTACTCCCAGATGGACCTGACGACGTCACAGGCGACAAACATCGTCGCCGTCACGCCCTTCGACGTCATCCTCCTGCAGGTGAAAATCGGGGCCGTCATCGGGATTCTCATGTCGGTACCCCTGTTGATCTACTTCGGCCGCGACGGGCTGCGCCGCCGGGGCTGGTGGCCGACCGAACACATCCCCGCCTGGAAGGGCGCGCTGTTCGTCGTCACCAGCCTGGGGCTGTTCGCCGTCGGCGTCGCCTACGCCTACGAGCTGTTCTTCCCCATCATGTTCAACTTCCTGGCCGGCAACGCGCTGGCCGCCGGATTCACCCCCCAATACTCCATCGTCAAGTGGTTCCAGTTCGTCTTCCTGCTTGCGGTTTCGTTCGGCCTGGCCGCCCAGCTCCCCCTGATGATGACCATCCTCTCGTATACGGGCATCGTCCCCTACGAGACGTTCCGGGAGAAGTGGCGCCTGGCCGTCCTCGCTATCTTCGGGTTCGGGGCGCTTTTCTCCCCGCCGGACCCGTTCACACAGATTATGTGGGCCATGCCGCTGTGTGGGCTCTACGGGTTCAGTCTCGCGCTCTCGAAGCTCGCGGTGACGGTCAAGCGGTCGGGCGACCTCATCAGCACCCGCCGGGTCGCCCGCGAGCGGTGGAACACCGTCCTGGGCGCGTTCGTGGCCGTCGGCGGCGCGGTGTATCTCCTCCTGACAACGTCGGCATTCGGCGCGCTCCGGGCCATCGACGCCGCCGCCGCGCCCTACTCGGAGAGCCTGAAGGGGAACCTCGCACGGCCCGACCTGCTCGGGCTCTCGGCCACGGAGACGGCCCTCGCCATCGGCGCCGTCGTCGGGCTCGCGGGCGCGGCGGCCGTGCTGTACTACCACGTCCTGCAGGCGCTCTCGGAGAGCGCCGTCCCCGACGGCCGGCGCCACGGCGACCCGACCGCCATCGACATCGGCGAGCTGGACGCCTCGGCGGTCAGGGTCGCCCCCGAGGAGGCCTTCGAGGTCATGACCGAAGAGGAGGCGCTGGGTCACGCCGACCGGGCGCTGTCGAGCGGCGACGAGGAGAAGGCCCAGGCCGTCCTCGACCGCTGGGACGCCGTCCACGAGGACGGCGGGCCCGACCCGGGTCCGGCGGACAGCGACGAAGACGCGGCCGCCGAGAGCGACCAGTCCGAGGGCGGCGACAACGTCCTCGCTTCGACCACGGCCGGGATGGCCGACGCCTTCACCGAGGAGGAGACCACCGAGGACGACATCGGCGGCTACTACTACGACATCCGCTTCATCCTCGACTCGCTGCTCTCGAAGGCGTTCTGGATACTGGGGCTGTTCGGCGCCGTGCTGGCCGGCGTCTTCCTCTTTCTCTACCAGGGCGGCATCGGGGCCATCCGCGAAGTGTTCGTCGGCCGCCTCCCCGAGGGAATGCGCGCCGGCGTGAACATCGTGACCCTGCATCCGGTCGAGCACCTCGTCTTCATCGTGAAGTTCTCGACCATCGTCGGGGCCGTCTCGATAATCCCGCTCGTGGCGTACTTCGCGTGGCCGGCGATGAAAGAGCGCGGGCTCGTCGTCGGCGACCGGAAGATACTGCTGGTCTGGGGCGGGTCGCTCTTTGGCGCGCTCGCGGTCGGCAGCCTCGTCGGCTTCCTCTATGTCGCGCCGGTGACCATCTCGGCCATCGCCCGCGACCAGTTGCAGGCCAACATGATAATCTCCTACCGCATCAGCAGCTTCGGCTGGCTCGTGTTCTTCCTCACGGTCGGCATCGGCCTGCTCGCGGAGATCCCCATCACGATGTTCCTGTTCCATCGGGGCGGCATCATCCCCTTCACCCGGATGTACGAGCGCTGGCGCGAGGTCGTCATCGGCATCATCACCCTCTCGGCGCTGTTCTCGCCGAAAGGCATCTTCACGATGTTTCTGGTCGGCGTCCCCGTCTCGCTTGCGTACCTGCTCGGCCTGGCCATCCTGTGGGTGTACACGCTGGGCGGCCGTCGAACGCCCAAGCGACGGGGCGAACCGGCCGATTAGCGCGGAGACGGACGATTTAAGCCGGCCGGCGGTATTCTCCGGATATGCCCAAGATAAGCGTGGAAGTGCCCGCCGAACTCCTCGACGACCTGGACGACCACGTCGGCGAGGACGGGAAGTTCGTCAACCGCAGCGAGGCCATTCGGGCCTCTATCCGGAAGACGCTTGACCTGCTCGACGACATCGACGAGCGACAGGGACGGTTGGACGATGAGCAGTAGCAGCGAGGATCCCGTCCGTATCGGGCTGCTCGCGCTCTTTATCACGTCGCTGGTGGTCGCCCAGGTCACCGCCTCGAAGCTGCTGGCGTTCTCGCTGCCCGTCTCGCTCCCCGTCGCCGGGGACACGCTCGTGCTCCCGGGCGCGGCGCTTGCGTACGCGCTGACCTTCTTCGCCTCCGATAGCTACGCGGAGCTGTACGGGCGACGGGCCGCGACCGTCCTCGTCAACGTCGGCTTCGCGATGAACTTCGTCCTGCTGGGGCTGGTCTGGAGCACCATCCTCGCTCCCAGCCTCCCGGCGGCCGCACAGCCGGTCGACCCCGAAGCGTTCCGTTCGGTACTCGCGGCGAGTACGAGCATCGTCGTCGCCAGCCTCGCTGCCTACGTCGTCAGCCAGAACTGGGACGTGTTCGTCTTCCACGCCATCGGCGAGTACACCGACGGCGACCACCTCTGGCTCCGCAACATCGGCTCGACGGCCTCCAGCCAGCTACTCGATACGGTCATCTTCGTCGGCGTCGGCTTCGTTCTGCTGGGAGACACCGGGACGGCAGCGGCGCTGTCGCTGATTGTCGGACAGTATCTCCTGAAGCTCCTCATCGCGCTGGTGGACACCCCCTTCGTCTACGCCGTCGTCGCCGTCGCCCGCGGTCGGGAGCGGGGCGCCCGACCGACGCCGTGGTGAGCGAGGAACCGAACGAAGTGAGGTGCCTCGACGAAACGGCGAACGGAGTGAGCCATGGAGTAAGCGAGGCGATTCGCTGCGCTCATCGACTCGAAAGCGAACGGTGAAACCGTGAGCGAAGCGTGGAGGAAACGAGACATCGACCACCGGTCCCTCGCTACTCGGCCGGCTGTGCGAACGCGAAGCGCGGTTTCACGTCGTCGATGCGCACCTCGACCGTCTCCCCTTCCTCGACGCCGCTGACGAAGACGGTAAAGCCCTCGACCTTCGCGATGCCGTCGCCCTCCTCGCCGATGTCGTCGATGGTCACCTCGACCACGTCGCCCTCGCGGACCGGCGCAGTCAGGCGGTGTTTCGCGACGAGATACAGCTCCGAGGAGGAGTCCCGGGAGGCGTCCGGCCGCACTTCACGGACGTACTCGAACTCCGGCTCGATGTCGGCCTTGAGGTCCTGTAGGTCCTGGCCGTCGAACACCTTCGCCGCGAAGTCCCCGCCCGAACCGAGCAGGTCGGTCGCGACCTCGAAGGCCTGTCGGACCAGGTGGACCGAGCGGGCGTGGTCCAGGTCGTAGTCGCCGCTCATGTTCGGCGCCATGTCGGAGATGACCACGTCGACGGGACCGCCGAGTTCGTCCGAACTGCCGCCGACGGCGTCGCGGACCTTCTGTTTCGTCGATTCCTCGGTCATGTCTCCGCGGACGTACTCGACCGTCGGCTCCGGGTCCTCCAGGTGCTCGATGCGCTGGCGGTCGACGCCGACGACGGTGCCGCGCTCGCCGACCTCCTCGGCGGCGACCTGCAGCCAGCCGCCGGGAGCCGCGCCGAGGTCGACGACGGTGCGGCCCTCGCCCAGCAGGCCGGCCGTCTCGTCGAGTTGCTGGAGCTTGTAGGCAGACCGGGCGCGATAGCCCTGCTGTTTGGCTTTGTTGTAGTATTTGTCTTTGCCGGACATTTCCCGTCGGTAGTCCCCGAACAGGGTTAGGCGTGTTGTTTTCCTGAGTTGGGACCCGAGGCGACCGCTCCAGCGTCGTACCCGGTGGATTTCCCGCGCGCACGCGAATCAATGAGGGACTTTTTAATGCATGGGGGCGTAGCCCGGTTCAAGATGTTCAACGCCATCGTGAGTGCGGACACGCTCAAGTCGGCTCTCGACTCAGTGAGCGTGCTGGTGGACGAGTGCAAGATCCACCTCGAAGACGACGGGCTGGAGATTCGGGCGGTCGACCCGGCCAACGTCGGCATGGTCGATCTGCGACTCGACGCGGCGGCCTTCGAGTCCTACGAGACCGACGGCGGCCTCATCGGCGTCAACCTCTCTCGCCTGGAGGACATCGCCGGGATGGCCGACGCCGGCCAGCTCGTCCACCTTGAACTCGACGAGGAGACACGCAAGCTCCACATCGCCATCGACGGCCTGGAGTATACGCTCGCACTCATCGACCCCGACTCTATCCGCCAGGAACCGGACCTCCCCGATCTCGACCTCTCGGCCCATATCGTCATCGAGGGGAAAGACATCAACCGCTCCGTGACCGCGGCGGACATGGTCAGCGACCACATCGCGCTGGGCGTCGACGCGACCGACGAGCTGTTCTACGTCGACGCCGAGGGCGACACCGACGACGTCCACCTGGAGCTGACCACCGAGGACCTCATCGACCTCACGCCCGGCGACGCCCACTCCCTGTTCTCGCTTGACTACCTGAAGAACATGAACAAGGCCATCCCGAAAGACGCCGAGGTCGAGATGGAGCTGGGCGAGGAGTTCCCCGTCAAGATGCACTTTGACTTCGCCGAGGGGCAGGGCCGGGTCACCTACATGCTCGCGCCGCGCATCCAGAGCGAGTAACGTCACCTGCGAGGCTCAGACTTTTTTGTCCGGTCGGCCGGAACGTCGGCGTATGGTCCCCGTGGCGGCTCCCGAGACTGTCCCGTATCCGGACAGTGCTGACCCGCAGCATCTCACTGTCGACGGCCGACGCCTCGCCTACGCCACCTACGGCGACCCGACCGGGCGTCCCGTGCTCTTCTGTCATGGGACGCCCGGCTCGCGGCTACTCGGGCGGCTACTCGCCGCGCCGGCCGCCAAGCGCGGCGTCCGTCTTATCGCCCCCGACCGGCCGGGCGTCGGTGCCTCCGAAGACGCCGCCGTCGGTATCGACGGGTGGCCCGAAGACGCCAGCGCGCTGCTGGCCTACCTCGGCGCCGATGAAGCCGGCGTCGTCGGTTTCTCCGGAGGTGCCCCGTTCGCGCTGGCCTGTCACCGGCTCGACGCCGTCCAGTCGGTGACGCTCGTCAGCGGAACCGGGCCGCCCGGCGTCGGTGACAGGGGGCGGGCACAGCGAGCGATGGGAGCGCTGGCCCGGCACGTCCCGTGGCTGTGTGCGGGGCTGGTCCGGCTCCAGCGGTGGGCGCTCGGTCGCCAGGGCCCAGCGGCGGCGCTCGACCTCGTGGCGGAGAGGCCGCCCGAGACCGACGCGCTCGGGCCCGACGAAATCGCTCGTCTGGTCGAGGCCGACGTGCTGGCGGCGACCGCTGGCGGGCCGAGCGGCGTCGTCCGGGAACTCGGGCTGCTCGCCACACCGTGGCCGTTCGAACTCGGCGACGTTTCGGTTCCGGTCGCCGTCTTCCAGGGCCGACACGACACGAACGTGGCGCCGACGACCGGCGGGGCGCTGGCCGACCGGCTCCCGGACGCCACGCTCGAACGGGTCGACAGCGACCACCTGGGGACCCTCTGTGTGGCCGCGGAGCGCGCGCTCCGGGGTCCGACGCCCGTCTGACGTACCGTTTTGTGGGACGGGACACAACGGACCCGCATGGAGCAACTCGGAGACGCGTACGGGGGTCGCCGGTGGGAGGGGCGGGACCCGCGGCGCGTCTACACCGGGGCCGCCCTCTGCGTGCTGGGCGCGCTAGCGGTCGTTCTCGGCCTGCTGGTCGTGACGACGCCCGTCGGCGGGTGGCTGGGCGCGAGCGACCTCCGGGCCGCCGAGAAGCTCGCCGGGACGCTTGGCGGGCTTGGCATCCCGGCGATGTTTCTCGGAGTCGTGGCCGTCCTCCCGTCCTCTAGGCGCGAAAACGTCGGCGTCCTCGTCGGCGCCGGGCTCTGTCTGGTCGGTATCGCGCTCTTTCAGGTGGCCTACCCCGAGCGATGGACGACCGGGGCGGAGACGCTCGCCTTCGAGACGGCGATGGCGTACTTCCTCGGGGCCGCCGTAGCGTTCTGGTTCGTCTTCACCGCGATGGCGAGTTTCCGCACCCGGAACAACCCACAGGGGATGGTCCGGCTAGAGCTGACCCGGCAGGGCGGGTCGAAGACGGTGACCGTCTCCCGCGAGGAGTACCAGCGCTACGCGGCGGCGATTCGCAGCGACGGCGGCGAGACCGAGGAGATTATCCGGGAACTTGAGTCCCGAGCAGAAGAGTAGTCAAACCGTCCCCGAAACGCCCTCAGTCCGCTGTCTGTGTCCCGGTTCCGCTCTCGGCCGCTGTGGTTTCCCCAGTCGAGGTCTCCTCGTCCGTCGAATCCTCGTCGGTTTCGTCCGCCGGGTCGACCTCCTCGACGTCGACGTCTTTCCCGGCGACGCCGCTCTCGCTGATGACCGGCAGGAGGTTGTAGCCGCCGTTGCCCTTCTTTACGACGTTGATGTCGAAGACGAACTCGATGGGCTCGTCGGCCGTTATCTCGAACGGTTTGGTTATCTGGAGCTTGTTGCTCGGGACCGTCACGTCGACGGACTCCCCGTCGACGACCCCATTTACGTCGCTCACGTACAGCTCTATCTTGCTGTACTCGCCGGTCTCCAGCTTCCCGTCGAGGACGCCGATGGCCTTCTCGCCGACGACCTGTGTGAGGTCGACGGTCGGCGAGTCGAGGTCGAAGACGGTGAAGCCGCCCTCGGCGTCGTCTTCGTCGTCAGTCCCGTCCTCGGCGTCGGTTCCGGTTGCCGTCGCTGTCTCGGTTTCCGTCGCCGTCGCTTCGGCCGTTCCGTCCTCAGTCTCGTCCGCCTCGCCGTCGGACTGCCGGCGGTGGACGCGAGCCCTGTCGAAGGTGACATCCAGCGAGTCGAAATCGTCGATATCCGCCGGTCGGTCGCTGATGAGCAGGCGGAAGCTACCCGTGGTCGAGCCGCTCGGCGTGTCGGTGCTCCCGCTGTCCGTTCCGGCTTCGCCGGTCGGGCTGCTACTGTCTGTCGAGCCGCCACAGCCGGCGGCGAGCGCCGTGCCGGTGACCGTGGTCATACTGAGGAATTTGCGTCGGTCCATACCCAGTCCGTTCGGTTGTCCCCGTATATACGAACGGGACCGTTCAGTGCTACCGGCCCGGATGAACCGAATGAACGCTGGACATGAACGGTTTTACCGACGTGGGACCACCACTCGGCAATGGCAAACTCGAACGCGAAGGGTGACCGCCGCGAGCGGGAACTCGTCAACGCCTTAGACGAGGCGGGCTTCGCGGTGATGCGCGCGCCGGCAAGCGGCAGCGCCACCGAGCGGGAACTGCCCGACGTGCTGACCGGTGACGGGGAGACGTTCTACGCCATCGAGGCCAAATCCAGCGCCGGCGACCCCATCTACCTGGACGGCGAGGAGATAGAGGCGCTGCTCTTTTTCGCGCGGAACTTCGGCGCGAAACCGCGCGTCGCGGTCCGCTTCGACCGCGAGGACTGGTTTTTCTTCCACCCGGGCGAGCTCTACACCACCGACGGCGGCAACTACCGTGTGAAAAAGGAGACGGCGCTGTCCGAGGGCACCGACTTCGACGAGTTCGTCGGCAACACCCGCAAAGTGACCCTCGACGAGATGGCCGACGAGAGCGGCCCGGACCAGGCCGTCCTCGACATCCTCTCGGCGTTCGAACGGGGCGACCTCTCGAAGGACGAGGCGGCCGAGATGCTGTAGCGGGTTAGGAAACGGTAGTCACAGCGGACGGCGTGGCACCGTCGCGGGGCCTCACTCGACCAGTTGCTCGTCGGTCCGGTCCAGCCGCGACCGCGGGAACGCGTAGCGACGGGCGGGGTTCGAGCCCCGGGCGTCACGCAGATACGTCGCCGCCACCACGCGGTCGTCGGCGGGATAGCCGTCGTTGCGCTCGTACTCGGCGACGGTCTCCCCCGTCGCCTCGATGACGCGTTCGTCGGCCCGCTCGTCGATCACGCGGGCGACGACGAGACGCTTGCCCGTCTCGCGGTCGAGGACGATATCGCCGGGGACGAGCCCACAGCGCCGGCAGCGGTGGGGCGGGACCTCAGCCTCGGAGACGAACGTGACACGGCCACACACGTCACATCTCGCCCGCTGACGGCCCGGCGGCGCGACGCTGCGGGCGGTTATCTCGATGGCGACCCGCCGCAGGTGTTTGCATCGCTCGCCGCGGATTCGGTGGTCGGGGCAGCTACAGCTGTGCTCGCGCAGGTCGACGCGGTAGGTGTGGCCACTCTCGGTGGTGACGGCGTACGTGTCGTCGTCGCGGCGGTCGACCAGCATCCGCTCGGTCCAGGCGCGACGGGAGCGGGGCTCAAGTCGCTCGGGGTCGGGTGCCAGTGCAGTCGGCTCGGTGTCGTCCGAGGGGCGAATCAGTGTCATAGCGGGCGGACACGGCTGTTTTCTTCGGTGTGTCCAGTCGAAACGTAGGGTCCGAACGACCCTAAATCCCTCGGCCAGGATTGGTCGTAGGTGTTAGAGCGACTGTGAACGTGGACAGCCAGAAAGCCACGCTAACACGGACCGAGAACCACACCGCCAACAGCCAGAAAGCCCCCGCGCTATCGACTCGCGACTCGCTGTCGTGGGACCGTAGCAGGCCGGGGCTCTCTGGCTCTCAGAATTAATCGTTGCTGAAGCAAAAGCTGTTCCTAGAGCGCTTCGACACCCTTTTGCCCGCCCCGAGGATATCGCGGGACATGGAAATCGAGCGGGAGGCAATCGTACAGGTCGTCATCTCGGCCATCGCCCTCGTGACGTTCATCGCCGCAACCGTCTTCGTCGCCTCGACCTACTCGGCCGACGGCGGGCTGACGCCCCAGGGTGGCACCGCGCTGGTTGGCGCTATCGGGCTCTTCGTCGTCGTGATGCTCGGTGCGGGTATCTGGCTCGAACGTCAGCAGTTCTAGGCCTCGGCCGCGTCGTCGCTGTCGTCCGTGTTCTCCTCGCGCCAGTCTTCCAGTTCCTCGTCCTCGGCGTCGTCTATCTTCTTCTCGTAGTACGCCATCGGATGCGAGATTCGCTCACAGAGCTCGTCCATGTTGACACAGTCCCCGTAGGACTGCATGGTCGAACACGCTGGCGTCGAGTACTCGGTCGGGCTGGTGTCGCCGCGGATGTGATCGACCTGATAGCGGGTCGCCTCCTCGCCGAAGCCGGGGTTGACGTTGAACAGGTCGACGATCTCGTCGGTCGTCATCCCGATGCTCGTGAGGAAGGCGGCGATGGCGAATCGGGAGTGGTGTTCGAGGTGTTCGCCCTTCTGGACCTGGTCGAGCAGGGCCTGCATACACGGCGGGAACAGCTCCGGAACGACGGTGTCTATCTCCCGAGTGAGGTCGAGCTCCGCGAGCACCTCGTTTAGCCGCTCGACCTCGTCGCCGAGCTCGTCGGCGATTGCGTCGGGCACCTGGAACGGGAGTCCCTCGGTGACGCGGTGGCGGATCGCTTGCTTCAACAGGACGTGGAGCTCGTCGGCGGCGATGCGGACCCGCCCGTCG
The DNA here is from genome assembly GCF_035656455.1 of Haloarcula sediminis. Classification (NCBI taxonomy): domain Archaea; kingdom Methanobacteriati; phylum Methanobacteriota; class Halobacteria; order Halobacteriales; family Haloarculaceae; genus Haloarcula; species Haloarcula sediminis. The sequence continues at coordinate 34,159 of NZ_JAYMGA010000012.1, forward strand.
GCCAGGGGCCGGTTGACCAGCCGCCAGCGGTCCCCCCGCTGGTCGGCCGCCAGGTCGAGATACGTCCCCACCTCGACCCAGTAGCCGTCCTCGGCGTCGGTGACGGCGCTCGCGAGGTCGAACTCGGCCAGCAGCTGGTCGAGGCTCACCCGTTCGGTGCTCGTCGACTTGAACTCCGTCGTCGCCGCGAACTCCTCGCTGAAGCGGTCCTGGGCCGTCTCGGCCTCGGCTTGGGCGTACTTCCGGGTACAGACGTTCGTATCGACCAGCGAGACGAGCACGCGGGCCACCGGATAGGAGAGCAGTTCGACGCGGGTGCGCCGGTGTGGCTCGCCGACCGTGCCGTCGGTGATGGCGTGTTCGACCCGCTCCACGGCCCGTTCGGTGACCGCCTCGTCCGTCGCGACCACCTCGCCCAGGTCGACCGCCGCGGTCTCGACGGCCTCGCGGGCGGCGGCCAGGAACGGGTAGCGCGCGTGGAGGGGCTGCATGGACACCGCTTGCGCGTGTGGCCGAATAAAATTGCCGTCCCGCCGTCAGCGGTCGTGTGGAGCGTGGGCCGTTCGGAACGGTGTCAGCGCCCCCGCCTGTAGACCAGCCAGTACGAGAGCGGGAGCGTCACCGCCAGAATCGCCAGCGTCGAAAGCACCTGCGAGTACGGGTCCGGCGGTAACAGGAACGCAGCGGCGGCGAAGCCGACCATGATGAAGGCGGATTCGACCGCGAGAAACTCGACGTGGGACTCACCTGTCACTGATACGAATAGCAGTCTCCCGCTCTAATCGATTCCGATTGTCACAACACTGCGATAGCCCACGGATCGGCCAGCGTACTGCTTGCGGGTCACTGCGTTCCCCGTTCGGCCGTGTCCGAGAGGCCCACTTCGTTCGCGTCTCGCCGGGCCTCTCCGCGGGTCGTGACACTCCCCGCTCACTCTACGACGCCCTTCACTGTGCTCAGCCCGCCCGCGCCTCACGGGTCACTGCGTTCCCCGTTCGGCTGATAGGTGGTCGCTCACTCCGTTCGCGACCACCCTACGTCCCGTGCTGCCAGGAGTCCATATACTCGGCCTGGGTCTCTGTCAGCGCGTCGAACTCGACACCCTCGGCGTCCAGTTTAATCTCCGCGACCTCCTTGTCCAGCCGGTCGGGCACGTCGTGGACGCCCGCCTCGTACGCGTCGCCGTTCTCGACCAGTTCGCGGACCACGACGGCCTGGATGCCGAAGCTCTGGTCCATCACCTCGACCGGGTGGCCAAGCGCGATGGGGGTCGCCAGGTTCACAAGTCGCCCCTCCGCCAGCACGTTCAGCCGGCGGCCGTCGGCCATCTCGTAGGCCTGGACGCCGTCGCGGGCCTCGTAGGTGTCGACGGCCAGCTCCGAGAGGGCGTCGAGGTCGATCTCGACGTCGAAGTGGCCGGCGTTGGCGAGCAAGACGCCGTCCTGCATCGCCTCGAAGTGCTCGGAGACGATGACGTCTCGGTTGCCCGTCGTCGTGATGAACACGTCGCCCTCGGCGGCGGCCTCGGCCATCGGCATCACGTCGTACCCCTCCATGTGCGCCTCCAGAGCGCGACGGGGTTCGACCTCCGTGACGACCACGTCGGCGTTCTGGCCGCTGGCCTTCTTCGCGACGCCTTTCCCGCAGTGGCCGTAGCCGGCGACCACGACGGTCTTGCCGGCCCACGAGAGGTTCGTCGTCATCGCAATCGAGGCCAGCGAGGACTCCCCGGTGCCGTGGACGTTGTCGAACAGCCGCTTCATCGGCGTGTCGTTGACGGCGAAGACGGGGTAGTCGAGCTGGCCGTCCTCGTCCATCGCACGCAGGCGGTGGACGCCGGTCGTGGTCTCTTCGGCGCCGCCGACGATGGTGTCGATGAGCTCGGGGTAGTCCTCGTGGATGGCCGCGACAAGGTCCATCCCGTCGTCGACGGTGATGGTCGGCTCGTGGTCGATGACGGCCTCGATAGCGGCGTAGTACGCCTCGTCGTCGACGCCGCGCTCGGCGTAGGAGGTCACCCCGTCGACGGCGTCCAGGGCCGCGCTGACGTCGTCGTGCGTCGAGAGCGGGTTACAGCCGGTGATGGCGACCTCCGCGCCGCCGGCGGCCAGAATCTCGGCCAGGATGGCCGTCTTCGCCTCGACGTGCATCGCCATACCGATGCGCTCGCCCGCGAAAGGCTGTTCGGCCTCGAACTCCGAGGCGAGCGCGTCGCAGATGGGCATGTGCTGGGCTGCCCAGTCCATCTTCCGGCGGCCCGACTCCCGGGCCGCGTCGGCGTCGTCGAGTCGCTCAGAAATGGGCGCTGTCATGCCCGGAACGAAGGAGAGAGTTCGTAAAACGCTACCGAAGCCGGTCAGTTACCGTTGCCGCGAGCGTGGTCCGGGGGCCCGCCGCTGTCGTTGTCCGTCTCGTCAGCGTCGTTCTCGTCGTCCGTCTCGTCAGCGTCGTCCGTCTCGTCAGCGTCGTTCTCGTCGTCCGTCTCGTCAGCGTCGTTCTCGTCGTCCGTCTCGTCAGCGTCGTCGCTATCCTCGGGCGGACCGGCGTGTTCGGGCGGTCCGTTCCGGTCGTCGTCCGTCTCGTTGTCGTCGGTCTCGTTTTCGTCGTCGCTACCCTCGGGCGGACCGGCGTGGTCGGGCGGGCCGCTCCTGTCGTCGTCGGTCTCGTTGTCGCTATCCTCGGGCGGGCCGGCGTGGTCGGGCGGGCCGCGCCTGTCCTCATCCGCGGGCGGACCGGCCCATGCTGGTGCGTTACCCGGATTGTTCTCGGTCACGTACTCGGCGACCTGCTGGCCGACGCCAGTCGTGTTGTCCGAGAGCAGCGACTGGACGAACGTCGAGACGCGTTCGCCGAAGCCGACGGACTCGTTCCCGCTCGAAACAGTCAGGTCGGCCGTCGTCGAGCCCGTTGCGTTACCGGCGGTCGCGGTCACCTCGACGGAGACGTTCTCTTCGGGCTCGGGAAGCGCCACCGTCCCGTTCGCGTCAGTCGAGTAGTTCTCGCCCGCACCCTCGTACGTGCCGTTGTCGAGGGGGTCGGCGGCCACGGTGGCGTTGTCGACGGCGGTACCGTTGTCAGTCACCGTCACCGTCGGCTCGTCGTCTGCCTGCTCGACCGCCACGTCGAGCGCGTCGTTACCGGCGCTGTCGGCCGCGACGGTCGCTGCCCCCGGACCCAGCGCGAACAGGACCACCCCCACTGTGGCCATCACTGCGAACAATCTGGTATACATCACACGTCTATCCTGGGGAGATATCTGATTAAACCCCCTCTCCCGTTCAGTTCGTTCACCCGGTTCGCTACCGCGACAGGACACACGCAGAGACAGTTAGAGAGTTTATAACGCTATTCGAGGGTTTAACTCACGCTGTAGCCCGCTCGACGAGCGCCGCGGCGTGTTCGCCCGCCCGCTCCCGGACCGCCGCCTCGTCGAAGACGGTGACCTCGCGGTCCCGCATGAGCACCTGCCCGTCACAGACCGTGTGGCACACGTCGCTGCCGCGGACGGCGTAGGCCAGATGCGAGACGAGGTCGTGGGCCGGCGTCAGGTGGGCGGCATCGAGATCGACGACGGCGAGGTCGGCGTTCGCGCCGGCTTCGATGCGGCCCGAGTCAAAGGCCAGCAGTTCGGCCCCGTTCGCGGTCGCCATCTCCACGACCGTCTCGGCGGGGACGGCGCTCGCGTCGTCGGCGGCCAGTTTCCCGACCATCGCGGCGTCGCGCATCTCGTCGAACATGTCGAGGTCGTTGTTCGAGGCCGCCCCGTCCGTGCCCAGCCCGACGGTGACGCCGGCGTCGACCATCTCCTGGACCGGCGCCATCCCGCTCGCGAGTTTCATGTTCGAGGCCGGGCAGTGGACCGCGCCGGTGCGGGAGTCGGCCAGCAGGTCGATTTCGGTCCCGTCGACGTGGACACAGTGTGCGAGGAACGTGTCCGCACCCAGCAGCCCCACGTCGTCGGCGTATTCCAGCGGGCGAACGCCGTGGTCGTCGACGAGCGGGTCGACCTCGTCGGTTGTCTCGTTGGCGTGTAAGTGGATGGGCAGGCCGGCCTCGACGGCCTCCGGGACGAACTCACGGAGGTACTCCTCCCCGACGGTGGTGAGGCTGTGGGGCTGGAACGTCGTCCTGATGCGGCCGTCGGCCGCGCCGTCCAGTTCCAGCGCCGTATCGAGACTGGCCTGCATATCGGCGCGGGCCCCCTCGTCGTCCTTGGCGACGGTGACAGCGGTGTGTCCGAGGACGGCCCGCAGGCCCGCGTCCTCGATGGCCCCGGCTATCTCCTCGACGTGGAAGTACATGTCCGAGAGGGCCGTCGTCCCTGACTGAATCATCTCGACCAGTCCGAGTTCGGCACCGACGCGAACGTCCTCGGGCGTGAGTTCGGCCTCGACGGGCCAGATGTCCTCCTGGAGCCACGCGTCCAGCGGTTTGTCGTCAGCGTACCCCCGAAGGAGCGTCATCGCGACGTGGGTGTGAGCGTTGACGAGTCCGGGGATGACGAGGCCGCCGCTGGCGTCCAGTTCGTCGTCGCCCGCCAGTTCGCCAGGGTCGTCGACGGCGACGATGTCGCCGCTGTCCTGGTTGACGAGCACGTCCGCGCGCTCGACGGTCATATCCGGTCGCAGCACCTGGCCGCCGGAAACGAGGAGGTCGGTCATGGGACGGGGTTGGGAACGCCCGGTAATAGTTGGGCCGACTTCTGCCCCGTCCGTCAGCGTCTTTCCGGTCGACCGCCTTCGTCCGATATCAGATGGGTGTCACCGACCGAGTTCGCGGGGCCGTCAGCGACTCGCGGGCCGGCAAGCCCTACCGCCTGCTCGCGGCCGTCTCCGCCGGGTGGTTCCTCGTGCTGGGGATGCGCTTTGTCGTCCCCGCCGTCCTGCCGACTATCCGCGCTGAGTTCGCGGTGTCGAACACGAGCGCGGGCGCGGCGGTGACGGTCCTCTGGCTCACCTACGCCGCCATGCAGTTCCCCACGGGAGTGTACATCGACCGGGTCGGCGAGCGGACGCTGCTGGTCGGGTCGGCGCTGCTGTCCGGCATCGGGTTGCTTGGCTATCTGGTCGCGCCGACCTACGCGCTGTTTGTCCTCGCGACGGCCGGGTTCGGCCTCGGCACCGGCCTCTACGGCCCGCCCCGGGGAACGCTGCTCTCGCGGACCTTCGACGCCCGCGAGGGCGTGGCCTTCGGCACCGTGATGGCCGCCGGCTCCGTCGGCTCGGCGGCCTTGCCGCTTGTCGCCGTCGTCGTCACCGCCCGCTACGGCTGGCGGGTCGGGCTGGCGGCCGTCGCACCGCTCTTTTTGCTCGTGGCTGCCGCGCTGTGGCTCAGCGTCTCCGACCGGGAGACGGCCACGGACGACCGCTCGCTGCGGGCCGACCTCCGGACGGTGCTGGCCGGCCTCCGCGACCGCCGGCTGGCCCTGGCCGTCGGCGGCGCGATGGTGATGTTGCTCGTCTTCCAGGCCGTCACGGCCTTTCTGACGACGTATCTGGTCACCACGCGGAGTATCACGCAGGGGACCGCCGGAGCCATCCTGGCGGGGCTGTTCGTCGGCGGTGCCGTCTCACAGGCGGTGACCGGCCGGCTCGCCGACCGGCATGGCACCCCGGCGGTACTGGTCGGGGTCTGTGTCGTCAGCGCCGTCCCGCTTGCGCTCCTGCCGCTGCTTTCGGGGCGGCTCGTACTGGGGCTGGGCGCGGCGGCTATCGGCGTCCGGATGAGTTCGGGACCGCTGACCAACGCCTACATCGTCGACCTGCTGCCCGATGCCGTCGAGGGAACCGGGTGGGGGCTCCTGCGAACGTGCTTTTTCTCGGTGGGCGCGACCGGGTCGACGCTCGTGGGCCTCTTTGCCGACCGCGGGCTGTTTGACCTCTCCTTCTACGTGATGGCCGGGCTGACGCTGGTCGCCGGTGGGCTCTTTGTCCTGTTGCCGCGGCGAGAGTAAGAACGGAGGGAAAGACAGTAGGCCCGCCCCCTCCCAGTTCCGATATGCGAATCGCCGTCCCCAACAAGGGTCGCTTGCACGAGCCGGCCGAGGAGTTGCTCGAACGGGCCGGCCTCCATATCGTCGACGGAGCCGACCGCCAACTGTACGCCGACACCGTCGACCCGGAGGTGACGGTGCTGTATGCCCGCGCGGCCGACATCCCGGAGTACGTCTCCGACGGGGCGGCCGACATCGGCATCACCGGCTTAGACCAGGTCCACGAGTCCGAAGTGGACGACCTCGAAGAGCTGCTGGACCTCGAGTTCGGGAGCTGTCGGCTCGTCCTGGCCGCCCCGGAGGAGGGCGACATCCAGACCGTCTACGACTTAGACGGCGGTACCGTCGCCACGGAGTTTCCCAACATCGCCCGGAGCTACTTCGCGGACCTCGACGTCGACGTCGACATCGCCGAGGTCTCGGGCGCGACGGAACTGACGCCCCACGTCGACATCGCCGACGCCATCATCGACATTACCTCGACGGGGACGACCCTCCGGATGAACAGGTTAGAGATCATCGACGAGGTGCTGTCCTCCTCGGTTCGGCTGTTCGCCCGCGAGGACGTGGCCGACGACGAGAAGGTCGAACAGGTCCGGATGGCCCTGCACTCGGTGCTGTCGGCGGAGGGCAAACGCTACCTGATGATGAACGTCCCCGAGTCGGCACTGTCCGAGGTGAAGGAGGTCCTGCCGGGAATGGGCGGCCCGACGGTGATGGACATCGCCGGGAACGACGACGTGGCGGTCCACGCTGTCGTCGACGACAGCCGCGTCTTCGAGGTCATCAACGACCTCAAAGAAGTGGGCGCCAGCGACGTCCTAGTGACCGAGATTGAACGCCTCGTGGAATAGTACCTTTTTACTGCGGGGAGTGCTCGCGGTGCGAGCACCCCCCTTGCAAAAATCTACGCTAAAAACTCCCTTCACGCTCGTTCGCTTCGCTCACTCGCGTGAAGTGAAACCGCTCGCCGGCGGCGAGCGGTATGCTAACTCGGGTCTACCTGCCCTTCCCCGGGGAGCCACACGGAGGCGGCTCCCGGCCGCACGCCGATGGTGGTTTCATACCGCTACCACGGCGTTGTCGGTTGCAACTGGTATCAGCTGTCGCCCAGCCGCCACAGCGAAAGCGCAAAGCCCAGTCCGAGGACGGGAAACACCGCCAGCCCGAGGAAGGTCCCGTCCACGCCGACGGCCGACAGCAGATACCCAGAGATAGCCGCGCCGGCCGCGCCGACGCCAAAGGAACAGAGGTAGGTGTAGCCATAGGAGAGTCCCCGGCCGCCCGGCGGGCTGTTCTCGGCGATAGTCGCCTGATAGAGCGGCTGGAGGGCAAAGAGCAGGAAGCCAAGCAGCGCGCTGACCGCAAGCAGCGGCCCCACGCCGGCCCGTGCGGCGGGGACGAAGCCGACGGCGACCACCGCGAGGCCGGCAAAGACCGCCGCCATGCCGGTGGCCGTCGGGATGCGGTCGGTGAGCTTGCCACCGACGTACTGGCCGCCGATACCGACGGTCAACAGCCCCACGTACAGGTACGAGGCCAGGTCGAACTCGGCGGCGAGCGGGCTGTCGGCGAACAGCCCCACTACGTCGCCCACGGGCGGGAGAAAATCCCCGAGCACGTCCGGGAGGAAAGTGAGCACGCCCCGATAGAACAGCCCGTTGGCCATCACGACGAGCATCGCGAGGGTGAAGCCAGCGGTAAAGAGCGCCCGACTATCCGCGAGAAACGCCGTGAGCGAGGTCGGGGAGCCGTCGACCGAGCCGCCGCCGTCACTCGCAGCCGCGTCGACGGCCGCTGTCTCGTCGAACTCGGCGGTGCGGGCGTAGGCCACGGCGGCAACCGCCGGGAGGACGAGCAGGGCGGCGACGACGCGCCAGTCGACCACGAGCAAGAGCAGGGCTGTGACGAGCGGTCCCAGCGCGATGCCGGCGTTGCCGGCCATCCCGTGGTAGGCGAAGCCGGTCCCCCGGGCCTCGACGCCTTTCGAGATGAGCGCCAGCCCGGCGGGGTGGTAGACGCTGGCCGCGAGGCCCCACAGGCCGAGCGCGACGGCGATGACCGGGACGGAAGGTGCGACGGAGAGCAGCAGGAAGGAGGCGCCCATCCCGACGAGACAGGCGGTGACGAGCGTGTTCGAGCCGTACCGGTCGGTCAGCACGCCGCCGGGCAGGGCCCCCGCGCCGAACAGGGCGTAGCCGACGGCGACGGCGGTGCCCAGCGTGGCGGTCGTCACGGGGAACTCGGTGAGCCAGACGACGACGAAGATGGGGACGGAGAGCTCGTACGTGTGGACCAGCGCGTGGGCCAGCCCGGTAAAGGAGACGATAGCGCGGTCGTTGTCGTCCATCTATATCAGACCGAAGATGTTGTTCAGCGCGAAGCCAAGCACCGCGGCAAAGGCCAGATGCAGCGCCACGAGCGGCGCCGTCGAGCTCGTCGAGAGCCGATAGGAGAGGCTGATAGCGATGCCGTCGGCGACGATTGTGGCGACGACGACCACGAGCACGCCGAGGCTGGGCGAGACCAGCCCCGAGGAGACGCCCCACTGCTGGAGCAACATCGAGACGACAGCGGGGACGAGGGCGGCCTTCGCCGCGAGCTGTGTCGGCGTCTCGCCGATGAAGAAGGTCGCCGCCAGATGGAGGGTGACGGCGTAGAACAGCCACGTCAGCAGAAGCGTGACGATGACTGCGAGGACGCCGCCGCCCGTCAGACTCGGCGTTCCGGCCTGGAGCATACCCGACGGTTGGGCGTGCCAGTGTTTGTGCGTTGTGCTACGCCGGCCGGCGCGAACGGCTCCCGCCTAGTCCAGCAGTCCGAGCTCTTCGAGCCGGGAGACGATCTTGTCGACGGCCTCCTTGGCATCGTCGGGCTTTTTCCCGCCGGTGATGACGAGCTTGCCCGAACCGAACAGGAGCGCCACCACGTCGGGCTCGTCGAGCCGGTAGACGAGGCCGGGGAACTGCTCTGGCTCGTACTCGATGTTCTCAAGCCCCAGCCCGATGGCGATGGCGTTGAGGTTCAGATTCCGGCCCAGATCCGCGCTCGTGACGATGTTCTGGACGACGATTTCGGGGTCGTCGTCGACCTGAATTTGTAGCTCGCGGAGCTTATCGAAGACGATGCGCAGGCTCTGGTGGACGTCGTCCGTCGACTTCGCGCCGGTACAGACGATCTTGCCCGAACGGAAGATCAGCGCCGCGGACTTGGGGTCCTGCGTGCGGTAGACGAGTCCGGGGAACTGCTCAGGGTCGTAGTCGGCACCCTCGAGGTCCATCGCCACGCTCTGTAGGTCGAGCTCCTGGCCGATACCGGTCGAGGCGACGACGTTTTCGATGTTGATGGTCTCCTTGGGGTCAACCATATCTCGACTTAAAACACGTATTTAACCTTTATAAAGGTTCATGGCATGGATTGCCAGTTATCAGGGCGTCCCGAATGATAAATCGTTTTAAATGCGCCGGTCGCCCCGGTCACCGTCATCCCGGTGGACGGGGCCGCCCGTCGGCCGGGCCGCCTCGCCGTCCCCCGATTCGAGCGCCGAGCGCGGCGGACCGGCACGCTGATATCGCCCCGGGAACAGTGCCAGAGCGTGTACGTCCTCGAACTCGGCGGACAGGACGACCCCTTCGCGCGACGCGAGGCCGCGAGCGCGGCGAGCGACGTGTCCCCGCTCGCGCCCGGCCTCGCCACCGCCCGCGGCGTCACTGACCGCGCCCGCCACCTCGCTTACACCCACCGGGCCTGCGAGCTCGTCGGGACCGGCGACCCCGATATCGAGAGTGCAGAAGCCGTCCTCGAAGCGGCCACGCTCGACCGCGAGGGCACCGTCGCGGTCCGGGCCGTCGACGTGCGGGCCAGTACGCGGGTCGACACCCAGGCGGCCGAGCGCGCGCTGGGCGGCGTCCTCACCGACCGCGGGTTCGCCGTCGACCTTGAGACCCCGGACCACACCCTGTATGCGTACTTCGCGGACCCCGCCGGTGACGACGAAACCGACGACGCGGGGGCGGCCTGCTGTGCGCTCGGCTGGCAGGCCGTCGCGTCGCGCCGGGACTTCGGCGGCCGCCAGCCCACCGACCGCCCCTTCTTCCAGCCCGGTAGCATGGACCCCCTGGAGGCCCGCGCGCTGGTGAACATCGCCGGCGCCCGCCCCGACACGACCGTCGTCGACCCGATGTGTGGCACCGGCGGCCTCCTGCTGGAGGCCGGCCTCGTCGGCGCCCGCGCGGTCGGCGGCGACGCACAGGCGAAGATGGTCCGGGGCAGCCGGGAGAACCTCCGCCACGTCCTCGACGGCGCCGGACATCCCGGCCGCGGCGAGTATCCGGACCCCGCCGGCTGGGATCTCTTCCGTTCGGACGCCGCGCGCCTGCCGCTGGCCGACGGCGCCGCCGACGCCGTCGTCTTCGACGCCCCCTACGGCCGCCAGTCCCGCATCGAGGGGGAGCTTTCCCCCCTCGTTTCCGGTGCGCTGGCGGAGGCCCGCCGCATCGCTCCGCGGTGTGTCCTGGTCGCCGACCGCGACTGGGCCCCCCTGGCCCGCGAGGCCGGCTGGACCGTCACCGACCGGTTCGAGCGCCGCGTCCACCGCTCGCTAGTGAGGCACGTGCACGTGCTGACGTGACTGGACAGGAGTCAGGCACGTGTACATGCTGACGTGACTGGACAGGGGTCAGGCACGTGTACATGCTGACGTGACTGGACAGGGGTCAGGCACGTGTACATGCTGACGTGACTGGACGGTGGGCCGACAGGTCCCCACCTCAGAGTGACCAGTTGTCCAGTTTTCCTGGACAAACGTCCACTGTTGGTGACTGGTAACAATGTTTAAGCGCCCACCCGGCCATGTGTGAGTAACTATGCCACGGTTCTCAGACCCCGCCCCCTGTGACGACGAGGAACGGCTGTTCGAATGCCCCGACTGCGGTACTCGGCTCTGTAGCGAGCGCTCGACGGTGACCTGTGACAGGTGTGATACCGAGATGCAGAACCTGAGCGTCCCGCGACCGCAGTAACCTTCGGCGGCTGCCCGCAGCGGCCGAGACAGCCGCCCCGCCTCTACTTTTCTCTAGGAAGGCCGAGCCGCGTCACTCGCCTTTCCCGATAGCCCCGAAGGCCGCCTCGGCGTCCCCGTCCATCCGCTCCAGCAGCGACCGGACACGCGCCCGAACGGTCGCGTCGGGCGCGACCAGCACCATCCCCTCGTCGGGTTGCCCGTACACGACGCTGCCGGCCGCCGGAACCGCGAGCACGGCCGGGAGCGCCGCCAGGTCCTCCTCGCCGTCGACGTCGAGGAGCGTGGTCTCGGCGCTGTCGAGGCCGGTACGCATCGCCGCGAGCAGTTCACGGGTGAGTGTGCCGGCCGGGTTCTCGACCGCGACGGTCCGGTCAAAGCCCGTGATAGCGTCGGTCACCTCGCTGTCGACCGCCGAACGCTTGGTCCGCTCGTCGACTAAGGCGAGGTCGGGAACCCGACCGGCCGAGAGCAGGTGATACGTCACCATATCTCCCACAGCCACGAGCGGGTCGCCGGCGTCGGCCAGCAGCGCCGCTGGGTCGGTGTAGATAGCGCCCATCGGCTCCTTGAGTTCGCTCCGGAGCCCGCGGGGGAGATCGAGGAGAACGTCGGCCACGTTAGCGGACTTTCAGCGCGTACTGCCCCGGTTTGGTCACTTCCATCTCGGCGGCGATCTCGGACTCCTCGGGGTGGGCGATGACGACGTAGCCCGCCCAGTCCTCGGTCAGCGAGGTCCCGCCACAGGCCTCACACTGGCTCTCGATTTCGGCGTCCTGGACGCGGTGACAGTCGCGACAGACGAGTCGGTCAGCCATCAGCTATCACCGGCCGCGGCGCTCTCTCGTTTCTCCCGTTCCTCCTGGAGCCAGCCGTGTTTGCCCAGGCCGACCTGCTTTGCCGTGAGGCCGATCTTGGAGTCGCGGGGGTTGCGCTCGTCGATGCTCTTGGTGACGATGCGGGCCCGGACGGCGTCGCCGACGCCGAGCGTGCGGTTTGATTCCCTGGAGGCGAGTTGCTGGTTCTCCTCGTCGTAGGCCAGATACTCGTCGGAGATCTGAGAGACGTGGAGCAGGCCATCGACCGGCCCGATACCGATGAAGGCCCCGAAGTTGACGACCTCGACGACCTCCCCGTCGACGACCTCCTGCATCTGCGGGTCGAAGGTCAGCGCGTCGAACTCGGCCTCGTAGTAGACGCCGGGCTTGTTCGGCAAGACCGCGCCGTCACCGATGTCGTGGACCTCGATGACGGAGACGACGCTGCCGACGTCCTCGTCCATCCGGCCCTCCAGTTTGTCCTGCAGGAGCTTCTTGACCATCCCCGGACTGACGTCCGCGAGGTGGCGCGGCGGCACTTCGACTGTATCGCGTAGGCGTACCCGTTTGTACATATTATGGTTGAGTGATATCCAGTTTGTTCCGGCCCCTTAAACTAATTACTGGAATCCCCGCGTCGAACAGGCGGCGTTTGAGGGGGTTATCGTTCGTTACGGCGTGTGTCACGTCGTCGCGCTGGGCGAGTTCGAGCACGGCGTCGTCGGCGTAATCGGCCTCGGTCGCGGCGAGCGTACACCGGTCGAGCAGGTCCCGACCGACCGACGCCGCCGTCGCCTCTTTCCCGGCCCCATCGGCCAGTTTGTCGAGCTCGTCACGGACCGCTTCGGGAGCGAGATAGCCGTCGGCGGTGGGCAGCAGTCGGTCGAGTTCGTCGAAGAGGCGAACCTCGCTTTCGACCGGCATCATGAGTGCGTTCGTGTCAATCACTATCATCCACGCAGTGTGCCGACGCCGATGAGCCGCCACCGGGTGCCGACGCGACGGTTGATAGCGATTTTCGCGCCCGGCTCGGCACACACCGGCCGCTTGAGCGCGACCTCACACTCCTCGTCGCGGGCGCTCGTGACCGAACCCACGGTCGTCGCGGTGCCGATGGTGAGCATCAGCGGCTCGCCGGTCGATATCTTCTCGACCTCGCCGCCGTCGTCACCGACGATGCGTTCCAGCAGGTCGACGTCCATCGTGAACTGCTCGTGGGTCGGCGGCAGGCTGCCGGGCGGGCCGGCGACCTGGCCGGCCAGCGCGTCGCCTTTCGTGATCGAGGGGTCGAGGCCGGTCCCGACACCGAGCAGGCCGCCGGGCGTGACCTCGTCGACGAAGTCGCCGCCGGCCTGCAGCGAGCGCACGTCCGTGGTGACCGGGCGCCACTCGGTCTTGCCGCCCTCCTCGACCTCGCGGCCGGGGCGCAGTTCCAGCTCGTCGTCGACTTCCAGCTCGCCGGCGACGAGCGACCCGCCCAGCACGCCGCCCAGCAGGTCCTCGTAGGTCGTGCCCGGGCGGTTGATGTCGAACGAGCGGGCGACCATCATGCGGGCGTCCGCCTCGGGGTCGCGCTCGGGCGTCGGAATCTCCCGTTCGATGGCGTCGATGAGCAGGTCGATGTTGGCCTCCTGGCCCGCGCTGATGGGGACGACTGGGGCGTCCTCGGCGACGGTGCCCTCGACGAACTCCTGTATCTGCTCGTAGTTTTGCATCGCCCGCTCCTCGTCGACGAGGTCGACCTTGTTCTGGGCGATGACGATGTTGTCGATGCCGATGATGTCGAGCGCGGAGAGGTGCTCCTCGGTCTGGGCCTGCGGGACGGGTTCCGTGGCGGAGACGACGAGCACGGCGCCGTCCATGATGGCCGCGCCAGACAGCATCGTCGCCATCAGCGTCTCGTGGCCGGGAGCGTCGACGAACGACACCGTCCGGAGGTGGTCGGTGTCGACGTCGTGGTCCTCGCAGTGTTCGGAGACGGTGAATGCCTCGGGCTCGTCCTCCTCGGGACAGCGACGGAAGGTGGCGTCGGCGTAGCCGAGCCGGATAGAGATTCCGCGCTTCATCTCCTCGGAGTGCTGGTCGGTCCATTCGCCGGACAGGGCCTGGACCAGGGTGGTCTTCCCGTGGTCGACGTGGCCGACGAGTCCGATGTTCACCTCCGGTTGGTTGTTTGATGTCATCTCGGGAGTAATCTTGGTGGAGATTCGCCCCGTGCGACTGATAAACCTGCTGTTTCGCCCCCGGGTTCGGGGTCAGTCAGCGAGCTGCTCGCGGACCAGCGCCGCCAGACGGCGGAACTGCTCGCGGCTGGCCCCCTTCTGCAGGTAGGCGCCCCCGCGGTCGGTGACGGCGCTCTCGACCGCCTCGTCGCGACGCTGCGTGAAGACGACAAACGGCGTGTCGCTCCTGTCCCGGTCGACCAGCGACAGGCCGTCGGTCTCTGGCATCTCGTAGTCCGTGACGAGCCAGTCGATACGCCCCTGTCGCAACTGCGACAGCGCCGCGGCCGGCTCAGTTGTGTACGTGGTCCGGAACTCGCTGTCGACGTGTTCGAGTGACGCCGCGACGGCGGCCGCGAGCGCCTCGCTGTCGTCGACGACCAGCACGCGGTGCGGACCCGCTTCCCCGTCCGCCCGGTCACGTCCCCCCATTATCAACGTCTCAGGAGCGTGGAATTATAAACCGTCCCCGGCGTCTTCACGCGCTGAAACTGCGTGTGGTCGGCGGGGCGAGCGCACGGCTTTTGCCCGGTCGGCCCTTCCCTGCTGCCGTGCGAGAGTTCGGGTTCGAGCTGGCGCTGTGTGGGGCCCTCGAAGGCGACGAGCGGCTGGTGAGCCGCCAGCTCGGCGGCCACGTCCACGGGCGGCGCATCCTCGACACCGTCGTCGTCGAGGGCGACGTGCCGGCGCGGGCCGCTATCACGCCCAAACGCATCCCGACGGCGGCCATCGACTCCGACGCGGGGACGGGCCGGGCCCGCTACTGGAAGGACGCCTTCGACTGCCACCCCGACCGGGCCGAGCGGGCGGTCGAACTCGCCGTCGAGCGGGGCTTTTTCGAGCGCGAGCGCCGCGGCGGGCGGACGTACGTCCGCCAGACCGTCCGCTATCCGGAGTGGGTCGACCGCATCACGGCAGTCGAGAACAAGCCCGACCTCGACAGACCGGGCGAGCTCGAAGCCCAGCTGCGGACCGACGTGTCACTGGCGCTTGCCGACGAGGTGGTGCTGGCGACGGCCGACTACGTCACCCGCGCCCACCTCAACCGCATCCCCGAGGAGGTCGGCGTCTGGCGGTTCGACCCCGACAGCGACGAGCGCGAGGTGGTCAGGGCACCGTCACAGCTCCCGACCGACGAGCCGGGCATCGAGCGCATCGAGGGCCACCCCGGCCGGACCGACGTGCGTCCGGTGACCGCGGCCGAGAAAGCGAGCGCCCGGACGCGGCTGGCCGAGCGGGCCTACGCGAAGGGGTGGCGCACCTTCGACTATCCGGCGTGTGGGCAGTGCTCGCCGGACAGCGACGGCCTCCCACAGTGTGCGTGGAAGGGCCGCCTCGTCCGGGCGAGCGAGGAGTGTGGCAGCCAGTGTGGCGGCTACGAGCAGGCCGAAAGACCGGCGGTCGACACCGACGAGCTACGCGCCGAGCAGTCGCCGTGGGAGCCCGACCCAGACGGGTTCCGGCGTCGGCAGTCGGGGCTGGACCGGTTCCGGTGAGGCGGCCGGCGGTCCGACTACGTCTCGTCGCGCTCCTCGCCGACGCCCTCGGTGCCGCCGTCGCCGGCCGTGACCGGGGTGTAGTCCTCGAAGTTGTCGGCGGTCACCTCGGGCGCCTCGTCGGCGACCGAGTCGGCGTGGCCGGTCCGGGCGCGGTAGTTGGCCGCGGCCGCGATGGCGACCCCGGCGGCGGTGCCGACGACCAGTACCCAGTCGACGGAGCCGACGACGAGCCACAGCGCCACGGCGGCGACTACAGCACTCGTGAGTGCTGCACCGCCCGCCTCGGCGATTCCTCGGCGTTCCATTGGGACGGTGTTCACATCTATCGTACAAAGGTGTCCGGGACGCCTCACCGACCGATACGGCCGACGCGCGGTCACAGCGAGAAGCGCTCGCCGTCGACGGCGATGTCGTCGTCGAAGGCCCGGTCGGCCGGGACGTAGTGGGCCGTGTGGACGATACGGTAGTCCTCGGCCGCGATGTCGGCGGCGAAATCGCGGGCGCCGGACAGCGTCATGTGCTTGGTGCCGAAGGTCCGCGGGACCCCGTTGTCGTCGTGGTGGGCGCCACCGCTCGGGTGGCGCTTGCAGGCCTCGGCGTGGACGATGCCCTCGACCAGGGCAAGGTCGGCGTCCGACAGCAGTTCGCGGGAGCACTCGGGCACCTCATAGCAGGTATCGCCCGAGATGGCGAGTACGGCACCGGTCTCGGGCTCCTCGATACGCAGGCCGTAACACAGCAGCGGCGGGTGTTCCACGGGGACAAGCGTCACCTCGAAGCCGGCCACCTCGAAGGGCTCGTACGGGGTCCGCGGGTGAACTGAGACGGTGTCGAGGTAGTCATAGCGGCTCCTGATACCGCCGGCGACGCTCTCGCCGGTGACGGGGTCGGTCTCATCGGCCGCGTACACCGGCAGGTCGTCGAACAGCCGGTAGGCGTTGCCCAGCCCGTCGAGGTGGTCGAAGTGGACGTGCGTGATGACGGCGGCGTCGGGCAGGGCGACGCCCGCTCGCTGAAACTGGTGGCGGAAGTCGGGGCTGACGTCGACGAGCAGCGTCTCGCCGGTCGTCCCGTTTTCGACATAGACCGAAAAGCGCGACCGGTCGACGCCGTCTGTCACGTCCACGCCGCGGGCGGCCAGCGCGTCGCGCAGTCGGTCGTCCGGGTCGCGAGCGCGCTCGCAGGTGTCACAGTCACAGCCGACGGTCGGTGTGCCCGTCGTGTCGCCGGTGCCCAGCAGCGTGACCTCCATCGGTGGACACTCTCGTAGCGAAGGCCCTAAGTCCCGCGTTTCGGCGCTACTCCTCGGTCGAGAGGTCGTCGGGCTCGATGCCCTGCTTTCGGGCCGCCTCGCCGAGAATCTCCCGGGCGCGGGCCTCGGCCACGTCGTCGACGAGACAGTCGATGAAACCGGCAAGCAGGGCCGGCCTGATTCGGAGGTCGACGAACTCGACTCGCCCCTCGGCGATGACCACGTCGATGTCCCACTCGCCGGCGTCGGGGTCGGTCATGCGCACGTCGACCCACTCGTCGCTGGTGTCGTCGGGCTCCGTGAACACGTCCTCGGCGGCGCCGTCTGTGTCAGTGGATACGTCGTCTGTCATACCACGACATCGGCGCGCGAGAGCATAAGATACGGCTGAGGCGAGCGCACAGGCAACACGACGGGAGCCGGGGGATATATCTCGGTGCTGGCCGTGCCGGGA
The DNA here is from genome assembly GCF_035656455.1 of Haloarcula sediminis. NCBI lineage: Archaea > Methanobacteriati > Methanobacteriota > Halobacteria > Halobacteriales > Haloarculaceae > Haloarcula > Haloarcula sediminis. The sequence continues at coordinate 51,416 of NZ_JAYMGA010000012.1, forward strand.
GATATGACCTTCGTCGTGCCCTTCGACGGCGCCCCCCGGACCGTTACCGCGCTCGAACGCGCCCGCGAGTTCGGCGGGGCGCTCGGGGAGGACGTGCTCGTGGTGAGCGTGGTCCCGCAGAACAACGCCGCCTACGCCCGGGAGCGCGGCTGGCTGGCCGCCGGCGAGCCCTTCGATATGGAGACCGTCGTGACGACGCTGCGCGAGCAGGTGGCCGATATCGCGCCCGACGCGGCCTTCGAGTACGAGACCTGCAGCCGGAGCGTCACCGCCAACCGCATCGCAAAGCCCGTCCGGAAGATAGCCAAGCGCAACGGTGCCGATATGGTCTTTGTCGGGTCGGACAGCGCCGGCCGCCTCACGACGACGGCCTCAAGCGTCGGCAACCGCATCGCCACCGACGGCAGCTACGACGTGGTGCTGGTCAGAGGCAAATAGCGACGGTCAGTGGTCGTGGTCGTGTCCGCCGTCGGAGGCCGCTCCCTCCCCGTCGGTGAAGTCCCCGCCCGCGACCAGGGCGTCGTGGTCGCCGTCTATCATGTCCATGTTCTTGAGGTTGTCACGCTCCTCGAAGTCCTTGATAGCGTCTTCGAGGTCGTCCTGGGTGAGCGTCGTGCGCTCCTCGGTCAGGGCCTCAAGTACCGCCTCCCGCAGCACCATCCGGAGGTCGCTGCCGGTCAACCCCTCGGTGAGGTCGGCCAGCGTCTGCGGGTCGAAGTCGGTGATGTCCATCTGCCGGGTGACAATGCGGAGGATGTCGGCGCGCATGTCGCGGTCCGGTTTGGGGAAGTTGACGATCTCGTCGAAGCGCCGCCACGCCGCCGCGTCGAGCTGGTCGGGGTGGTTCGTCGCGCCGATGAGCAGGACCTCGTCTTGAATCAGGGATATCTCGTCGATGCTCTTCAGCAGGGTGTTGACCGCGCGCTTGATCGCGGCGTGTTCGTCCGACGAGCGGGTCTTGGCGACGAAGTCGAACTCGTCCATAAAGAGGATGCAAGGCGAGAGCCGCTTTGCCACCTCGAAGACCTTCTCGACGTTTTTCGCCGTCTCGCCGAGGTACTGGCTCGTTATCATCGACAGCTTCACCTCGACGAAGGGGAGGTCGAGGTCGTGGGCCAGCGCCCGGGCGACGCTCGTCTTCCCGGTGCCCGGCGGACCGACAAAGAGGAGCTTGCCGATCTCGCGCAGGCCGATGCGGGCCAAGTAGTCGCGGTGTTCGATGGCCTTGACTATCTTCTGTATCTCGCCTTCCTGGTCGGGCGTCAGGACGAGGTCGTGCAGCGTCGTCTCGACCTCCGCGGGGGCGCGGACGTCGACGAGGTCGAGCATCTCCTCGTCGTCCTCGTCGTCGCTGTCGAAGGCCTCCTCCAGCATCGCGTCGATGAACGCGCGGTCCGCTCGCGCGGGGCGGTTCCCCTCGCGAGCGGCGTCGTAGTCGACGTCGTACTCGTCGCCGTACTCGGCCGCGAGCACCGGGTTGGCCTCGATAGTGCCCGCATCGGCCCGCTCTAGGAACCACTCCTCGGCGAGGTCCCGGTCGGTAAAGGAGAGGGTCCCCGAGAAGTCGTCCCGGTCGGTGAACATCAGCCCGGAGACGGCGCTCCAGGGCCGCTCGATGCCGGTCGCCTCCCGCGCCGTCGACGTCGTCGCCGACAGCGGCCGCTCGATGTCACCGTCGCTCCAGAACACCGCCCGGTAGGCCGCCGGCAGGTCGTCGGGGTCGAGGTCCCGCCGCTCGCTGTAGATAGTCGTCGTCAGCAGGAACTCCACGACGTCCAGTTCCGGATTGCTCATTCCCACGCAGATTACCTCGGCACGGGCATAAGTGACTCGAAGCGTCCCGCCGATTCGGGCCCGCACACAGTGACGTGTGCTGACATGACAGCTAGTATAGTTATATCCCTGGTGTGTGAAAAAGGCACTATGGCATCAGATGGAGTGCTGTCTAGGGTGTATCGCGGGCGTATCGGAACACCGACGACCGACGACGAGGTGTACGGTTACTGGCTGTTCGTGGCGGGCATCGTGTTGGGTGTCCTCGGACTCGCGCTGTTTTACGGCTCGCCGTCCCGGTCAGCGCTGCGGGAGTTCGGCTACGTCTTCGCTGCCATCGGGGTCGTCGCGCTCTTTGTCGGGCCGACGATGCGGCTTCCGCTGTCGCGGACGGCGCTGTTCGTCTCGTATGCGGCCGCACTGGTCTGTCTGGCCGCGACGCTGTGGTTTACGTTCCTCTACCCGAGCGGCTGGACCGGGCCGGAGGGGAACCCCGCGGTCACGCTGTACATCGGCGGGCTCGCGCTCGCCGCGGTCGGCGCCGTCGTCGCGCCGCTGCTGACCGGGCGAGCGGAGGCCTACGAGCGCGCCCAGGAGAGCGCCGCCGAGGCCACCGCGTCGGCCGAGCAGGCCAGTGAGAGGGCCGAACAGGCCGACGCCGAGCGGTCGGAACTGGCCGAGGAGCTGGTAGACAGCGAGTCCGCTCGCGAGGACCTCTCGGAGCTGCTCGACGCCACCGAGGGCGAACTCGACAGCGCGCAGGCGGCCATCGCCGCCGCGATGGAGAGCAAGGCCACCTTCGAGATGTTTGCGGACAAGGCCGGGAAGTACCGCTGGCGCCTGCGCCACCGCAACGGCAACGTCATCGCCGACAGCGCACAGGGGTACGCCTCGCGCCAGAAGGCGATGCAGGGACTGCGCAGCGTCCAGAGCAACGCCGCGGGCGGCGCCGTCGTCCTGCTGGAGGACGCCACGGAGGACGACACGGTCGAGGATGTCCCCGAGGTGCCCGCGGCCGACAGCCAGGGCGCCTTCGAGGTGTACGAGGACAAGGGCGGGGAGTTCCGCTGGCGCTTGCGCCACGACAACGGCAACATATTGGCCGACAGCGGCGAGGGGTACGCCTCCAAATCCAACGTCCGGCGGGCGCTCAAGAGCGTGCGCGCCTACGTCCCCGGCGCGGCCTACTTGCAGGTCGACCCGGTCGCTTTCGAGGTGTACGCCGACAAAGCCGGCCGGTACCGCTGGCGCCTGCTACACAGGAACGGCGAGATTCTGGGCGACAGCGGCGAGGGGTACGACACGCGGGCCGCCGCCCGCCGGGCCGCCGACGAGGTCCGAACGGTCGCTCCCGACGCGACGGTCGACGACGGGTTCGAGGTGTACGAGGACAAGGGCGGGGAGTTCCGCTGGCGGCTGCTGGGCGGCGACGGGATTATCGCCGACAGCGGCGAGGGCTACACCGAGCACAACAAGGCCGTGAAGGCGGTCGAGCGGGTCAGCGACTACGCCGCCGACGCGGACCTGCTGGCCGTCGGCAGCGCCGCCTTCGAGGTCTACGAGGACAAGGGAGGCAAGTGGCGCTGGCGGCTGCGCCACCGCAACGGACAGATTATCGCCGACGGCGGACAGGGCTTCCCGAAGCGAAGCGCCGCCATCGAGAGCATCGAGCGGGTCAAGCGCCACGGCCCCGGCGCCGAGCAGTCGGCCTAGGGCCCGACGAGCGCGCCTGAGTCGGGCGACAACCCAGTCTCCGTGTTCCGGAGTTTGTGAGGGTTTAACACGTCCGCGGTCGTCACTGTGCCCATGCCAACACCGGTTATCGTCGGCGCCGTCAGGACGCCACAGGGCAAGGAAGACGGGGCGCTTTCCGGCGTCCGTAGCGAGGACCTCTCGATTCCGCTCGTGAACGAACTGCTCGACCGCACGGGTATCGCGTCCGAGGCCGTCGACGACCTGCTGTGGGGCTGTGCCCAGCAGCGGGGCGAGCAGGGCAACAACCTGGCCCGCGTCGTCGCCCTGCTGTCGGACCTGGGCGAGAGCGTCCCCGGCTCGACGCTCAACCGCTGGTGTGCCTCGTCGGCGGAGGCACTGATGCGGGCCGCCGACGCCGTCGCCGCCGGCCAGCGCGACGTGCTCGTCGCCGGCGGCGTCGAGTCGATGTCCCGTGTCCCGATGGGCGAGAACACCCACAACGTCCACCCGCGCCTGGCCGACCACTACAACATCGGCGAGCTCCAGATGGGGATGACCGCCGAGAAGGTTGCCGAGCAACACGACGTGAGCCGCAAGCGCCAGGACGAGTACGCGCTACGCAGCCACGAGCGGGCCGCCGACGCGACCGATTCGGGCCGCTTCGACGACGAACTCGTCCCCGTCGAGACCGAGGACGGCACCGTCAGCGAGGACGAGGGTATCCGCCGGGACACTTCCCTGGAGACGCTCGCCGGCCTCCCGACAGTGTTCAAGTCCGACGGAACGGTGACACCGGGCAACGCCTCGCAGGTCTCGGACGGCGCGGCCGGCCTGGTGGTGACCAGCCGGGCGTTCGCCGACGAGAACGGACTCGACGTGCTCGCCGAGGTCGGCGCCCACGAGGTCGCCGGCGTCGACCCGACGGTGATGGGTATCGGCCCCGTGCCGGCGGTCCGGGCGCTTTCCGAGCGGACCGGCCGAGCGCCCGACGACTACGACCTCGTGGAGCTCAACGAGGCCTTCGCGGCCCAGACCGTCTACTGCCAGCGCGAGCTGGGCTTTGCCGATGACAGCTTCAACGTCAACGGCGGCGCCATCGCCATCGGCCACCCGCTGGGGGCATCGGGGGCGCGGCTCCCGGTGACGCTCGTCCACGAGATGAACCGCCGGGACGCCGACGTGGGGCTGGCGACCGAGTGCGTCGGGTTCGGGCAAGGCGCAGCGATCGAGTTCCACCTGGGGTGAGGCCGGTTCAGACGCCGAGCCACTCGTCGTTTCGGACCTCGTAGCCGTTCGCCCGACAGATTTTCGCGGCCTGTCGGCGGACCGCCCGCGAGCCGGGGAGTGTCTCCCGCTCCTCGACGTGCTCGACGATCCAGTCCGCGACGGCCCCGATACCCTCGTCCTCGTCGACGGCGTTAACGTCCCTGAGCTCCCGGAAGGTCCGCTCGTAGGCCTCCCGCTGGGAGTCGGACAGTCGGTCGTTCGAGATGGTCGCGTTGGCCTCGATGACCCGCTTCATCGCGCCGGCGATGGTGGGCCGCTTGAGACGCAGTTGCACCGCTTCGGGGTCCTCGAACGTCTCGGTGTCGGTCTCGGGCAGGAAGTCCGCGACAGTTGCGGGCCCGAGTGGCCGGTCCCCCACGGCGTCGACGACGTCGGCGCCCGTCGCCGGGAACGTCAGCGTCTCCAGTTCCGGTTCGAGCTCCGCGAGGGCCTCGGGCTCGATTGGCGGCTCTTTCTCGTCGCCCCGTTCCAGCTCCGCGACGATGTCGCGCTTTCGCTGTCGTCGCCGCTCGTCGTCGGCTTGCTTGTCTCGCCCGCTTTTATTGTCTGCCATCCTGATTATTTGGATATCCAACCTGATAACCCTGTGGTTGGCCGTGCCAGTGAGAGGGTAGAAAACCTACCGCGGGCCCCGGCGGCCGCTACGTCTTCGAGACTAACTTCATGCCGTCACGCACCGACTCTTTGCGTCCCAGCAGCGTGACCATGTCACCCTCCTGCAGGACGTAGTCGGCGGTGGGGACCTCGGCTTCCTTGTGATCGTCGCCGCTGACCAGGGCGATGAGACAGGCCTCGGGCAGCATCGGCCCGACCTCCTTGACCGGCTTGCCAAGCAGGTCGGGGTTCGTTATCTCGACCTCCTGGACGTCGCCGGTCCGACCCACGTCGGTCATCCAGTGGGCGATAGCGGGCCGTTCGATCTGGTTGTCGATGGCCCACGCCGTCGCCATGGCCGAGGAGATCGTTCGGACGCCCAGGTCCTCGAAGGCCTCGACGTTGTCCGGGTTGTTCGCCCGGGCGATGATGCGCTCGACGTCGAACTTCGAGCTGGCAAGCTGTGCGACCAGCAGGTTCGCGTCGTCGTCGCCGGTGGCGGCGACGATGGTCTTTGCGTTGTCCGCGCCGGCCGAGCGGAGCACGTCCGTGTCAGTCCCGTCGCCGATTTCGACGGTGAAGCCCTCGTTTCGGGCGCGTTCGACTGTCTGTTCGTCCTGCTCGATGATGACGACGTTCTCGCCTCGGTCTTGGAGGCGCGTGGCGAGCGACCGGCCCACCTTTCCGCCGCCGACGATGATGACTCGCATTGGTATCACATCCAGTTTCTCCGCTAGCGTCCGCGCCAGCCCGCCTTCCAACATCGCCGTCGCGAAGATGACGAGGAAAACGGTCCCCAGCAGGATCTCGGCCTGACTGGCGAGCGTGCTGGCCTCGGCGGTAAGCTGGGCCGCCTCCGCGCCGCTCAGGTTCGCTGCCTCCTCGCGAAGCACGGCGGCCTCGTCGTTTAGCTCGACGGCAAACAGCGTCGCGACCGACGCGGGGATGATACCCCGCGGGCCGACGAAGCTGATGAAGAGTTTCTCGGGGCGGGTAAAGCGGTCCCCGGCCGTCGAGACGAAGACGAGCAGCGGGCGGATGACCAGCGCCACCGCCAGGACGACGGCGATGCCCGCCAGTCCGACGTCGATGAGCGACTGGAGGCTGAGCTGGGCCGCCAGGGCGATGAAGACAAAGGAAAGCACCAGCAGCGTGATGTCGCCCTTGAACGACTCGATGTCCTCCTCGTAGGGGTGGTCGACGTTGCCGAGGGCTATCCCGGCGGTCGCGGCCGCGGCGACGCCGGCCTCCGTCGCCAGCGTGTTCGCGGCGGCGTAGGCGATGAGCGCGCCGGCCAGCGTCAGCAGCCGGGCGTTTCGCGGCGCGTCGCCGGGCGAGAGGTCGACGTACTGCAGGGCGTAGTAGAGGAAGCCGGCGACCATGAGCCCGACGAGCAGCCCGGTGCCGAGCCGCTCGGTGAAGGCAAGCAGGAGGCCGTCGCTCTCGGCGGCGGGGTTGATAGTCTCGAAGACGACGACGGCGATGATGGCCGCCGTCACGTCGTTGACGATACCCTCAGTCTCCAGGGCCGTCGCCACGCGGTCCCGCACCGGTACCACCTGCAGGATGGGCGTGATGACCGTCGGCCCGGTCGCGACGAGCAGCGCCCCGATGAGAAAGGAGAGCTTCCAGGTGACCGCCGGGGAGTCGAAGGCGAAGTAGACGGCGGCGGCGGTGCCCACCAGCGCGATGGCCGCACCGAGTGTCACCAGCCGGAAGGTCGCGGTCGGGGCCTCCCGAATCCGCTCGAAGCGGAGGTGGTAGGCCCCCTCGAAAACGATGATGGCTACGGCCAGTCCCACGATGCCGGGTAAGGCGTTGCCGAAGGTGCCCCGACCGATGATCCCCAGCCCGGGCTGGCCGATGGTGACTCCCACAAGCAGGTAGAAGATGATACTCGGGACCTGTAGACGGGCGGCGAGTACCTGAGCGAGCACGCCCAGCCCGATGATGCCGGCCACCAGCGGAATCAGGAGTCCGGAGCTACCAGCCACTGCTGTCCTCCATCTGTCCCGCACAACGGCAGGGCAACTTATAAACGCACTCACTTCAGTCAGTGCCAGAACCGCCCGATATGGCCCCTCCCACATTCACGGCGGCGTTTCTCGGTGAGAACTGCGCGAGAGTCGTCCCGTCACTCGCGGTCGAGCATCACGAGCACGCCCCGCACGTTCAGTGCGACCTCCTCGCGGGCCTTGTGCTCGCCCCAGACCGCCGGCATCTCGACCGCCTCCACAAAGTGGTCGATGACGGCGTCGTCGTCTCCGAGTTCGGCCCGCTTCTCGCGGACGGCGGTGACCCACGCGTCCAGTTTCTCGGCGTACTCGTCGAGCCGCCCCCCGGCGGATGCGGCCCCGAAGTGGCCATACAGCAGCGTCTCCGGGTCGATATCGCGAATCATCTCGACATCCGAAAGCGCCCCCTCGAGGTCGAAGTTCACCGGCGGGCTGGTGACGTTTATCTCGCCGACCGAGGGGGTAAAGAGCCCGGCGGCGTCGGCGGCGAACACGGCGTCGATAGCGGGGTCGTGGAAGACGACCTGATGGGGGGCGTGGCCCGGCGCGTGGTGGGCTTCGAGGGTGTGGTCCCCCAGGTCGATCGCGTCGCCATCGGTGAGTTCGACGATGCGGTCTTCGGGCACTGGTTCGGGCTCGGCGTAGTACTGCACCTGGTCGCCGACGGCCTCCTTGGTCCCCGCCCAGAGCCGCGCCGGGTCGACCAGATGGGGCGCGCCGATTTCGTGGGCGTAGACGGTCGCGTTCGGGCACTCCGTTACGAGGTAGCCCGCCCCGCCGGCGTGGTCGAGGTGGACGTGCGTCAGGGCGATAACGTCCAGCTCCTCGGGGGCGATGCCGACCTCGTCCAACGCCGCGAGGATGGTCTCGTAGTGGGTCCCGATACCCGTATCGACGAGCGCCGGCCGCTCGGCGTCGACGATATACACCGAACCGTACTCGGCCGCGTCGTACATCCCTGTGTCGACGTAGTGAACGTCCGCACAACTCTCGGCGTCGTATACGTCACCAATTGCCATGCCAAGAGGGTCGCAAGCGGCGTGGAAAACAGTTGTGCCCCGCCGCCGTCGGGCGACGGACAGCAGCAGGAGTCTGGCGGTTACCGCTCGGTCTCGTCGACACCGGCGAGGCTCGACATCGGCGTCGGGCCGGGAAACGGCCGGAACGCTCCGGCCCATGGAACGGCCCCCCGGGCTGGCCCGTCGGCAACCCGTCCAGCGGGAAATGCCAGGACCGACACGCCTAATTTCGACCGTCGAGAACCGGCGACCATGTTATCGAGACAGTTCGTCCGGGAGAACCCCGAGACGGTGCGTGACGCCATCGAGCGCAAGGGCGTCACGGGCGTCGACCTCGACGAGGTCCTGGCTATCGACGAGGAGTGGCGGGAGCTGAAGGCAAAAGGCGACGGGCTGCGACAGGAGCGCAACGAGGTCTCCTCGGAGATCGGGAAGCTCAAACAGGACGGCGAGGAGGAGAAGGCCCAGGCAGCCATCGAACGCTCTAGCGAACTGAAAGAGGAGCTCCAGACCGTCGAGGAACGGGCGGACGAACTGGAGTCCCAGCTGGAGGAGGCGCTACTGGAGATCCCCAACGTCCCCCACGAGTCGGTCCCGACGGGCGAGGACGAGAGCGACAACGTCGAGCGGTACCGCGAGGGCTTTGCCGACCTGCGCGACCTGCCCGACGAGGTGGTCCCCCACTACGACCTCGGCGAGGAGCTCGACATCCTGGACTTCGAGCGCGGCGCGAAGGTAAGCGGCGGCGGCTTCCAGTTCGTCAAGGGCGAGGGCGCCCGGCTGGAGCACGCGCTGGTGCAGTTCATGCTCGACGTACACCGAGAGCAGGGGTACTCGGACGTGTTGCCGCCGATTCCCGTCAACTCCGCGTCGATGGAGGGGACCGGGCAGCTCCCGAAGTTCGACGAGGACGCCTATCGGGTGGGGAACCGACAGGACGACGACATCGACGAGGACGACCTCTGGCTGTTGCCGACGGCGGAGGTCCCCGTGACGAACATGTACCGCGACGAGATTCTGCTTGACGGCGACCTCCCGGTCAAACACCAGGCCTTCTCGCCGAACTTCCGGCGGGAGGCGGGCGAACACGGCACCGAGACCCGCGGGTACGTCCGGGTCCACCAGTTCCACAAGGTCGAACTCGTCAACTTCGTCCGGCCCGAGGACAGCTACGACCGCCTGGAGGGGCTGCTCGACGAGGCGAGCGCCGTGCTGGACGAACTCGGCCTGCCCTACCGCGTGCTCGACATGTGTACCGGCGACATGGGCTTTACCCAGGCCAAGAAGTACGACATCGAGGTGTGGGCGCCCGGCGACGACATGGACGACGGTCCGGACGTGGGCGGGCGCTGGCTCGAAGTCTCCTCCGTGTCGAACTTCGAGGAGTTCCAGGCCCGGCGTGCGGGGCTTCGCTACCGGCCCGAGCGCCACGAGTCCGCGGAGTACCTCCACACGCTCAACGGCTCCGGGCTGGCCGTGCCCCGCGTGATGGTCGCCATCCTGGAGTACTATCAAAACGAGGACGGCACCGTCACTGTGCCCGAGCCGCTCCGCCCCTACATGGGCGGCCAGGAGCGCATCGAGGGGTCGGCGCCCATCGGCGAGAGCGCCGTCGGCGCCGGCGAGCGGGAGTAGCCGCGAGCGCGGCCGGTCAGTCGCTGGCGACGGCGTCCGAACAGAGATAGCGGACCTGCGGGAGCGTCGCCGGCGGGAGCGCGTCGGGCTCGGCCCACCGGGCGTCGAAGACACCCTCGTCGTGGTTGGGCACGGGCCGGGAGAGCAGCGAGCAGTCGAAGACCGTGTACACCGAGACGGTCGCGGCCAGGCTATCGTGGGCGTACCAGAACGTCGAGACGGGGTCGTCGATCCGTACGCGACAGTCGAGTTCCTCTGCCAGCTCCCGCTTGAGTCCATCGGCGGGACACTCGTGGGAACAGACGCCGCCGCCGGGAAGTGTCCAGAACGACGAGCCGTCGGCGTGGCGTTCCTTGACGAGCAACACGGCATCGTCGCCCGTCACCAGGGCTTTCGCCCCCGTTCGCGGCTCGAACCGCCCGGTCAGTGGCTCACCCATCTGTCGCGACGCGGACCCGTCCATGGACACATTACCCCGTGTAGTAAAGAATAGTTATTGGGCGCCTGAACGACCGTAGCCCCTGCCATCGTCCCCTCTCGGGAGTGATATGCTGTCGACACACATGGTACGTGGTGTCTAAAGTCACGGGCGGTCGGATATATGTCTTGTCCCGTCACCGAGTGTAGGTCTCGATCCGGGCGATGCGGTCGGCGGCGAAGGTGAAGACGTCGACGAAGCTCGCGATGGGGGTGCCGTCGGCGTCAAGCAGGCGCCCGCGCACCGCGACGCCAGTCCGTCGGTCGGGCGGCTCGCGGCCGGCGGAGGGCTGGTCCGGCGAGGCTCCCGTCCCGCTGGGCTGTACGCCGTCGACGCCCTCGAACACCGCGTCGATGGGGTGAGTGGTATCGGTCTGGGGTCGCTCCTCGCGCATGAACCGGACGAACCGCTCCCGGCCCTCGATTGTCTGGTCCGGCCGGTCGTGGACGAACCCCTCGGCGAGCAGGGCCGCGAGCCGGTCGTACTCGCCCTCGTCGAGTGTGCGGTAGTACGCCCGGGCCTGTGCGACCGGCTCGGTCGGCGGGTCACTCATCGGACCCCGACTCCCCGTCTGACCCGGTCGGTTCGTCGGCCCCGGACTCCTCGGCCGGCGGTATCGGCGGGCCGTCGGCGTCGATAGGGTCGGCTTCGGGCTCGGCCAGTTCGAGCTGGAGCCCCGGCTCGCCCTCCCCGGCGTCCGGGTCCTCGCTCCCGTCAGCGGTCTCGGCACGTGCTGTGTCGGGACGCCCGTCTTCGGGACCGTCGCCCCTGTCGGCGGTCGTCCCCGAAGCCGCCCCGTCGTCGACGGCGGTGTCCGTCGGGGCGTCGCCGGCAGCAGTAGCCGACGCCTCGGCCGCGTCCGTCTCGTCAACCGGGTCGCTGTCCGGCGCGTCCGTCGGCGGGTCGACGATAGATGTCGGTTCCTCGGGAACCCCGTCGGCTGTCCCCTCTGTCTCGTCGCCGGTCTCGCCCGTCGGCGGCGTCTCGACGATGGCGGTCGACTCCTCGGCCACAGGGGGTTCTGACTCCGGGTTGTCGGCGGCGAGTTCGGCCTGAATCTCGGCCAGTTCCTCGTCGTCGATGTCGTCGCCGGCCGCTGGCTCGGACTCGCTCGTGGCGTCGGAACCGGCTGTCGGCGCGCCGTCGGGCTCGCGTTCCCGGCCCGGCGTCTGTTCGTCCGCCCGGTCGTCGCCGGGCGCCTCGTCGTCATCCCCGACTTCCGCGTCGATATCGACGGTCAGCGCGGCGTCCTCGTCATCCCCCTCCGCCGGCAGGATGGTGTCGTCGTCCGGCTCGTCTCGCTCCAGGGTCGCCACCTCGGGGGGCCACTCGCCGTCGGGGTCGGGGGGTTCCCGGTACTCGCGGACCGTCGACAGCGGAATCTCGGCGTCGTCGCGCAGCTCCTGGCCCTCGGTGCCGCTCCCGCTGGAGTAGGCGCTGGCCGACTGGGCCAGCCAGTCGGCGGCCTGCCACAGCGCGGTGGCCTTCTCGTTTGCCCCCCGGTAGACGGGGACCAGCGACTCGTCGTCAACGAAGCGGACGGCGGTGTCGAACCGGTCGGCCGCCGCCTCGAACTCCTCGCGGGCCTGCTGGAAGTCGTGCTGTGACATCACCCACTCCGTCTGCTGGAAGGCCTCCATCGCCGAGGTGAACGCCCGGCGCCCCTCCGTGTAGTGGGCGTGGCCGACCCGGTAGCGGGCGAAGGCGGTGTCGTCGCCGCCCGTCTCGGCCAGCGCGCCCTGTATCTTCTCGACCGCGGGCAGCTCGGTCATGTCGTCAGTACTCCAGCTGTAGGTGACGGTGCCGTCGTGGTCGACGACGGCGACGGCCCGCTCGATGAGCGACTGGCCGATGTCGTCGACGAAGTCGATGCCGTACTGCCGGGCGACCTCGCCGTCCGTGTCGGAAAGCAGCGGGACCGCGAGGTCGTACCGCGCCGCGAACGCCCGGTGGCTGTACACCGAGTCCGGGCTGATACCCAGGATCCGCACGTCCTTTTGCATCGTAAAGAGGTCGAGCTCGTCCAGGTCACAGGAGTCCTCGTCGCAGGCGGGGTTGAAGTCGGCCGGGTAGAACGCGAGGATGACGGCGTCGTCGCCGAGATACTCAGACAGCGCGACGCGTCGCTTCTCGCCGTCGACGAGCGCCGGCAGCTCGAACCCCGGAGCCGTTGCCCCCTCGGAAAGCACAAAAAGGTCATCGGACCGTCAGCACTTAAGAGTGGGTGCGAGATCGAGCGATAAAACGGCCCTCGACGCCGCCTGCCGGCCGTCGGGGTACCGAGCGGCTTTTGCCCGCCGCCGCAGTAGGGCCACCGTGGACCTGCACGTTCGCTACGAGGGCGACGACGACCCCGACAAATGCAGCGCCCGGAAGCTCGCCCGGTTCGACCTGGCCGAGCTTCACCGAGCGACCCGCTCGACGCCGCCGGGCATCGTCCTCAACCCCTTCGCCGAGCAGGCCCTCTCGCCGGCCGACGCGCCGACGGCGGGCGACGGCGCCCGCCACGCCCGGCTGGTCGCGCTGGACTGCTCGTGGGAGACCGCCGAGCGGGAGGCGTTCGACCTCCAGGGGATTCACCGGTCGCTGCCCTTCCTCGTCGCCGGCAACCCGGTCAACTACGGCACGCCGTTCCAGCTCAACACCGTCGAGGCCTTTGCCGGCGCGCTCTGTATCCTCGGCGAGCGGGGCCACGCCGAGGAAATACTCTCGAAGTTCTCCTGGGGCCACACCTTCCTCGAACTCAACGAGGAGCCCCTCGAACGGTACGCCGACTGCGCGGACTCGGCCGAGGTCGTCGCGGTGCAGGACGACTACCTCGTCGAAGAGTAGTGATTAAGACCGATAGATGCCGAGTGACGAGCATGTGTCTGGCAGTGAGCTCGGGGTAAAACAGCCAGAAAGCCCCCGCGCTCTGGACTCCCGCGACTCGCTGTCGTCCGAAAGGCGCGCAGCGCCTTTCGTGATGACGAGAGACCGAAGGTCTCTCGAACCACGCGCGCTCACTCCGTTCGCGTGCTTACTTCATCGGGGTTCGTCCTCGATTTTCCTGTCGCAGTCCGGACAGTACATGTGTGGAAGTACCACGCCGGCGATAATGTGGCTTTTCCGTTAGGTGTCAGGGCCGAAGCCGGTCCCGATACCCCGCGGGTCGGCCGGCGGGGCGAGCGGGCTGGCCGGCAGCCCGTCGGCCGCCTCGGGGTCGTTGTAGCCGCCCGGCGCCACGTCGCTTGGCGAATCCGGGTAACACAGCGACGCCAGCGCCTGAACGTGCGCCCGGCCGACGCCGAGTTCGAACTGGCCGCCGCCGTACAGGTCGATTCCCTCGCGCTCGCAGTAGGCGATAGTCGAAAGCACCGACTCGACGGTGCCACATCGGGAGGGTTTCATATTGAGGACGCTCGGCTCGAAGGGCAGCGCCTCGATGCTCTCGACGCCGGTGACGGGCACGTCCCAGGTGACCCGTTCCTCGCGGCCCTCGAAGACGGGCCGGGTCTCCTCGGTCAGGTCGGGGTCCTCCAGCAGCGCGTCGGGCACGGCGTCGGCGACCCGGCGGTAGAACTCGGCGTCGGGGTCGTTGCTGACCAGTTCGTCCTCGTACAGCCCCTTCAGGTCGAAGACGCGCACGTCGTAGTCGGCAAGCGACTGCAGCAGGTCGTCGTCCCAGTCGGGCGTCGGGTCGAGTTTGAACGCCAGGTCGTCGTGAATCCCCAGGAGGGCGTCGAGCCGGTCGGTCGTGGGCGGCTCGTCGCTCTCGGGGTTCGAGAGCCGCGTCGAGACGACGAAGTCGACCGGGTCGTACTCGCGGCCCAGCGCCTCGCCCAGCGAGGTGTCGGCCTGTTGCAGCGCCAGGTCCAGTGCCGCGCTCTCGAATCCCCAGCGCCGATAGTGGCGAAAGCGTTCCTCCTCCGGCGGGTGCGGCCAGAGGTCGGCGTCGTCGAGCGCGGCCGAGAACGAATCGAGCGTGTACGCCCCGGCGAGGTCGAGGTCGTGGTCGACCAGCGCGTGGTGGGCCGCGTTGGTGTAGGTCACGTCCTCGCCGCGTCCCGTCTCCCCATCGCCCGAGAGCGCAATCGTGGTCGTCGCCCGGTCGAACCCGCTCGACGTGGCTCGCTCGCGCAGTTCGAAAGTCGAGTCCGCGACAGTGAGCGGGAGGTCCGCGACGCGGTCGTACATACCCGAGAGAGCGCCGCCGGGGTGAAAAAACCGCGCCGGTGAAAAACTCAAAGCTTAACCGCCCGGACGGGGAACCGGCGAGCATGGCTAGCTTCGAGAAAGCGTCAGACCGGATTCTGAACAAGCAGATCTGCATGCGATGTAACGCCCGCAACCCACAGCGCGCCCAGCAGTGCCGGAAGTGTGGCTACGGCAACCTCCGTCCGAAGGCCAAAGAGACCCGCAGCGCGTAATTTTCCCGACCCCCGTTACTGGGCCGGCTGCGCGGTGAGTTCGTCCAGCCGGACCGTCGCGTGAGCGACGACCAGCTCCAGCAGTTTCCGGTCCTGTTCGTCGGTCGACGCCGGGCCCGTGTCCGCGGCGACCACGACCGTCGTCGTCCCGTCGCGCTCGGTGACAACCGCGGTCAGCACGTCCCTGACCGTCTCCCCCAGGTCGACCGGTGGGGCGTCGCCGTGGGCGACCACGTCCCCACGTGGCTCGTCCCGGACCGCCCGGGCAAGCTTCCCGACCCGCTCCGCACCCGCAGTCCGAACCGTGTTCGAGAGCAGTTCGGCCTCGTCGTCCCGGACCCGCAACACGGCGGTCTCGTCGATGCCGGTCAGCGAGCTGATAGCCTCGGTGATGTAGGCCGCGATGGCGTCGTCGCTGCCCGCGGTGGCGATGGCCCGGCCGTAGTTGTTCACGTCCGCGGCCTTCCGGCCGAAGGCCGCGACGCGGTCGCGCTCGGTTTCGAGTGCCCTGAGCCGGTGGCGGCTCCGGGCGTCGTACAGCCCCACGAGGACGCCGGTCAGCGCGCCGACGGTGAGGATGTCGACGGTGAGGTATGCGGCCCGGTCGAGCGACCCCGTGGTGACCTGCTGGCTGAACAGGACGAGCGCGGCCACGGCGGCGAAAGCCACCGTCGCGCCGGCGCCCCAGACGACGACCCGCGCCGCCGTCTCCTCGAAGGTGTCATCGCGTGCCAGCCAGTAGCCGGCGTAGGAAAGCGCCAGCCCCATCGCAACGAAGGGGGTGGCGTCGACCGCGATAGCGACCGGGATGTCCGTCTGCTGTATCGCGTGGATGAACTGGATGCCGGCGAGGACGAGCCCGGCGGCGGCCAGGCCCGAGCCGGCGAGTGTCCGCCGATGCATGCCATGAACTACCCACGAACCGACTAGAAGCTTACGCCGATATCGACGGCTTACTCGTCGGGATACTTCGGCTCGCGGCGTTCGGCCCGCTCTAAGGCCTTCTCGACGATACTGCGGACGTCGCCGTGGAAGACGCCGCCGTGGCCAGAGTACATCCCCTCGACGCCGTCGGGCATGCGGTCGAGTATCTCTTTGATGCTCTCTATCTCCCGTTCGCGTGACTGGCCCGGCCGGTCGGTCCGGCCGAAAGAGCCCCCCTCGAAGGCGCCGTCGTCGTGGACGACCACGTCGCCCGAAAACAGCGACTGGCCCGAGACCAGCGAGACGTGGTCGTCGGCGTGACCCGGCGTGTAGATGACTTCGCAGGTCTCGTCGCCCACGAGCAGCTCGTCGCCGTCTTCGAGGGCGTGGTCCCGGCGCGGGTGCTCGGCGTAGGCGTACAGCTCCGCGTCGAAGGCGTCGAGGACGCGGTCGAGCTGCTGGACGTGGTCGCCGTGCTGGTGGGTCAAAACGACCGCGTCGAGGTCGTCGGTGTGGTCGCGGATAGCGTCGACGACGGGGCCCCAGGCCCCCGCGTCGACCAGCGTGGTCCGCTCCCCGGTAGCGAGGTAGGCGTTACAGGTGAACGTCTCTGCGTCGGCGGTGACGTTGTGGACCTCCATGCTCGACTCGTGTAGCGGAACGCGCTTGAGTGTCTAGGGCTCGCTGAGAGAAACGGTAGTGAGCCCGTTCGGAACGGTCCGCTAGAGACAGGAGCGGACGGCACCGCGAACACCCGGAAAGCCCTCGACTGCTCGCTAGCGATTCCCGCAGTCTCTCACACCCAGAAAGCCCTCGACTGCTCCCGGGCGCTGTGACGGATACCTCGCTTCGCTCGGTAGTGCCGCCACAGCGCCCGGGACCCGTCTCGCCCTTTCAGTCCGCCAGGGATTGCCTGCCTTTCCCCGAGTCGTGCGACGGAGCGCACTCCCGGCCGCGAAGCCGTTTCATCGGCTGAGTCGGGGAGGGGCTGGCCGGCCTGCGGTATCCTGGCGGACTGGAAGGGCGAACCCGGTCGGCGCGGGTGCGCGGGCCCTATCCGAGCGGAGCGAGGATATCCCGCACAGCCGCGTCGAGCGGGTGAGGGCTTCCAAGTGCTACAGAGGAGAGTCGGTGCTGTTACAGGCTGTTACTAGCCGCGCCAAGCGGGGAAAGACATCGGAGTGGCACAGTAGCAGTCACCACGAGCAAGCACTACCTTTAGCCTCACACCCGTCCAAGCACGCCCATGCCATCAGTCACGGTCTGGAACGAGTACATCCACGAGCGCGAAGACGACGCAGTCGCCGAGGTCTACCCCGATGGGATCCACGCGGCCATCGCGGCGGCGCTCGACGAGCGGGGCCACGAGACACGAACCGCGACGCTCGAAGAGCCCGAACACGGGCTCACCGAGGCGGTACTCGACGACACCGACGTGTTGCTCTGGTGGGGTCACATCGCCCACGACGAGGTCGACGACAGCGTCGTCGACCGGGTCGTCGAGCGCGTCACCGAGGGGATGGGCCTCATCGTCCTCCACTCGGCCCACGCCTCCAAACCCTTTACCCGCCTGCTCGGGACGCCGTGTGACCTGACCTGGCGCGAGGGCGACGAGCGCGAGCGGCTCTGGATCACGGACCCCGGTCACGCCATCGTGGACGGGCTGGGCGAGTCCATCGTCATCGAGGAGACCGAGACCTACGGCGAGCCGTTCGGCATCCCGGAGCCCGACAGCCTCGTCTTTACCTCGTGGTTCGAGGGCGGCGAGGTGTTCCGGTCGGGCTGTTGCTACCGGCGCGGCCGCGGGAAAGTGTTCTACTTCCGGCCGGGCCACGAGACCTACCCCATCTACCACCGCGACGACATCCAGCAGGTCCTCGATAACGCGGTCCGGTGGGCCGCGCCGTCCGAGGGCGCCGACGCCCACGGCGGTAACCGGAACGTCGACCCGCCGGAGTCGACGTAGCTGTCCCGCGCCACTGCGCGGGCGGTACGCACACCCGGATTCCGTCGGGGGGATTCGGCGAGTGATTTTTCACCATGAACTACATAGTTGTGCATGCAATGGGGTTCGGGAGCTACGACGAGTCGGAGCAAGAGAACCAGGAGTACGACACGGATTTCGACGATGACGATGGGCTCGACACGGAGGGGGACGCCCATCAGGGGGACGTCGAATTCGAGTTCACCGCGTCGAACGACGAGCTACTCGACCGACTGAAAGACATCAAGGAGAACGAAACGACGAACACGTGAAACCGGGCCGGCGCGCGCTGGGCATCGCGGCGTCGGACCGGGACCGACTGAGTCACCTCGCCGGCGCCGTCGTCCGCGCGGACCGGGTGGTCGACGGCTTCGCTTTCGGGGCCTGCACCGTCGGCGGGAGCGACGCCACGGCCGCCGTCTGCGGGATGTTCGACCGCCTCGACCGCGAGGACCTGGGGTACGTGTTTCTGGCTGGCGTCGCGCCGGCGTGGTTCAACCTGTTCGACCTCCCCGCCATCCACGACCACACCGACCTGCCGACGCTGTCGATATCCTTCGAGCCCTCGCCGGGCCTCGCGGACGCGATTCGCGACGCCTTCGACGATGAAGCGGTCGTCGAGGAGCGGCTGGCGACCTACCACGCCCAGCCCGACCGACGCGCGGTCACCGTCAACGACGGGACGGTGTTCGTCCGCAGCGTCGGGCTCGACCCCGACGACGCCGACGATGTCGTGCGGGCGTACACGCCCGAGGGCGGCCGCCCGGAACCGCTCCGGGTGGCCCGGCTGGCGGCGCAGGCGGTGGGCGAGTCCGGGGGACACGGCCGCTGAGTGATCGCCGGCCGCGACAGCCCGCCGGACCGCTGCTCTTGATACACCTCCGGCCCAACCGCCAGCCATGAGCAACATGGACGGGCTGACCGTGACCGAGTGTCGGCGCTGCGAGGCGCTGTGTGCGTCGCGCTCGCGAATCGTCAACGGCGTCGGCCCGGCGGATGCCGACCTGCTGTTCGTCGGCGAGGCCCCCGGCGCCAACGAGGACGAGCAGGGCGAGCCGTTCGTCGGCCGCAGCGGCGACGTGTTAGACGAGACGCTGCGGGAGGTCGGGCTGGACCGGGCCGACGTGCGCATCACCAACTGTGTGCGCTGTCGGCCACCGGACAACCGCGACCCACACACGGAGGAGCTGGCGAACTGCCGTGGCTACCTCGAAACCGAAATCGAGCGGGTCGACCCGGAGCTCGTCGTCACACTGGGCAAAGTCCCCGGCGAACACCTGCTGGAACGGGACGTGGCGGTCACGGGCGAGGCCGGCGACGTGACCGACGTGACCGTCGGCGGGAGCCCACAGCCGGTGATGGTCTGTGTCCACCCGGCCGCGACGCTGTACGACCCCAGCCAGAAGGAGACGTTCCGGTCGACACTGGAGAAGGCTGCCGAGTTCACCGACGGCGAGAGCGGGCAGAAGCGGCTAGGGGATTTCTGAGCCCAGGCGTCGAGACGGGGTCCGGAGGGTCTGCACGCGGTCTCATTTCGTTTCCGCAGTGTCAGTAGAGCCGTCGAGTGACGAAGATGAAGATGCCGACGAGGAGGAGTCCAATGCCCCAATAGACGGACGGATACGGCAGATACGCGAGCAGGAGCGTTACGATTCCGGACGTGATGAGCGACCACCCTATGGTCGTTCGAATCGCCATACCCGCTAATCGGAACCTGTTAACATCGTTAGTCATCCGTTTCGATCAGTAAGCAGACATGTAGTCACCGCTACGCACGGGCTTCGGCCCGAAAGAAGACTTAGTCTCACCAGTTCACTGTCTGAGATGTGAACTTCTCACAATCTCGTCGGCAGCCTCTCTGCTCGCTTCTTCCAGTCGGACTAGCTGCTGTGTCTGGATGCTGCCAACCCCGTCCCGCACAGTTCGAACTCCGCGCGAAAGACGCCATCAGGCTGGATATTGTTATCGCCTCCGAAGACGCCGACGAGAGCGTATATGAGCGGTCCCGTTCGGTCGAGAGCGCGTGAAGATAGGCGAGGAGACGCTGCAAAACCCGCCGTACAAAATCGAGCTCCGAATGGACGATGAAACGGTCTGGGAGACGCGCATCGGGACCTGCAATCGTCTCGTCGTCGCTGTCAGCGAGGGCGGGACCGTCGAAGTCGGCGAATCGACTGCGTGCTAACAACGCGTCGACGACTAGCCGCAACACCTGTCCGAAGGGGAAGCCACTTAGCCGGCCTCGGCGTACCCACGCGCATGAACGCCAGACAGACCACCGCCGAGGTGGTCGTCGTCGATTACGGGCTCGGGAACCTCCGGAGCGTGACCCGCGGGCTGGAACGGGCCGGCGCCGAGGTGACCCTCTCGGCGGACCCGGCCGACTTCGGCAGCGCCGACGGCATCGTCCTGCCCGGCGTCGGGGCCTTCTCCGAGGGGATGGACAACGCCGGCCCCTTCCGCGAGGCACTGGAAGCCGAAGCCGAGGCGGGGACGCCCCTGTTCGGTATCTGTCTCGGGATGCAGATGCTGCTGACCACGAGCGAGGAGGCCGACCACGAGGGCCAGGGCGACGCCGAGGGCCTCGACCTCGTTCCCGGAAAGAACGTCCGCTTCAGTCGCGACCAGACGGTCCCACACATGGGCTGGAACGAACTCGACGTGCAGCGCGACCACCCGCTCGTCGAGGGGGTCGACGGGGAGTACGCCTACTTCGTCCACTCCTACTACGCCGTCCCCGACGACGAGGCGGCGGTCGTGGCCACCACCGACTACGGGACCGATTTCGCCTCCATCGTCGCCAACGAGGACGGCAACGTGTTCGGGACCCAGTTCCACCCCGAGAAGTCGGGCGAGACCGGGCTCCAGATTCTCCGCAACTACGTCGACTACTGTCTCGACCAGCGGTAGGGAAGAACTGTACCGCGCCGCAGGCGCGGTTTCCCCGGAATCGACGCATCGCGTCGATTCCGGCCTTTTTCATCCACGTTTTTCGAGGAGGGTATCCACAGCGCCGAAGGCGCGAGGATACCCGACGACGAAAAAGGTGGTCGGGCGAGACCGGACTCCAGATTCTCCGCAACTACGTCGATTACTGTCTCGACCAGCGATAGGGAAGAACTGTACCGCGCCGCAGGCGACTGAGATGGATTCTTGTGCCGGCCGGGAGTCAGTCCGAGTATGACAGCCGAGCAGTCACGCGTCGTGCTGGTGACCGGTGCCGGCTCCGGCATCGGTTCGGCGACGGCGCTTGCCTTCGCCGACGACGGGTGGACCGTCTACGCGACCGACGTGGAGACGCCGCTGCCGGACCGGGTGAGCGAGCGCTGTCGGACGCGGGCGCTCGACGTGACCAGCGACGAGCAGTGCCAGGCCGTCGTCGACGGGGTACTGGCCGAGACGGGGCGGCTGGACTGTCTGGTCAACAACGCCGGCTACGCCGCGTCCGGACCACTGGAGGACGTCGGTGTCGAGGCGGGCCGGGACGTCTTCGACGTGCTCGTCCACGGCCCACACCGGCTCGCGAGGGCCGTCCTGCCGGAGCTGCGCCACAGCGGCGGTCGCATCGTCAACGTCTCCAGCGTCCTCGCGCGGCGGGCCTGTCCGGGACTGGGCGCCTACAGCGGCGGGAAGGCCGCGCTGTCGTCGATGACCGACGCGCTTCGGATGGAACTCGCGGAGACGCCGGTCCACGTGGCGCTGGTCGAGCCGGCGTGGGTCGAGACGGCCTTCGCCGACAGCGCGCGCTCGGGACTCCCCGACGACCGGACGCCCGACTACGACGCGGTGTACGAGTCGCTGGAAGAGGGGTGGACCCTCGACGGCGGCCCGCTGGCCGCGGCGCCCGAGACCGTCGCGGCGGCGGTCCTCGACGCGGCGACGGACGAGGACCCCCGGGCTCGCTATCCGGTGGGTCGGTTCGCGAAGTTCGTCCGGTGGACCGAGTGGCTCCCCCAGCGGGTCGTCGACCCGATACCGCGCTGGTTCGGCCGCGTGACCGCGCGGCTGGAGGGGTGGTTCCGGTGACCGACGACCGCGTCACGCTCTCGACGGGTCAGGCGGTGACGGTCCCGCTGGAGACGGCGGCGACGGTGACGGGACTCGTACTGCCCGCCGACAGCGACGCCGTCGCCGGCCTGCTCCCCGACGGGCTGGCCCCCCTTCGCGTGACTACAGAGCGGGGCGTGGTCGCCGTCATGGCCGTCGAGTACCACCGCATCGGCGACGACGCGATGTCCCCATACGACGAACTCGCGGTGGTGTTGGCGGCGACACCCCGTGAGAAGGCCCGACCGCTGGTCCCGCTTGCGACCGGCGACTACGGCGGCTACGTCCACTCACTGCCCGTGACCACGGAGCCCGCCCGCGCGCTCGGTGACGAGGTGTGGGGGCTCCCCAAGACCGTCGCGCGCATCAGCCACCACGACGAGGGCGGCCGCCGGACGACCAGCGTCGTCGAGGACGGCGACCACGTCCTGACGGTCGATATCGTCCGCCCGCGGAGCTGGCCCGCGTCTCTCGAAACGACCAGCTACGCTGTCCGAGACGGGCGGCTCGAAGGGTTCACCGTCGACGTGGACGGTCGCTTCGGCGTCCGGCCGCTGTCGAGGGACTTCGAGGTGCTGGTCGGGACCCACGACCGGTCGGCGTCGCTGCGCTCGCTCAATCTCGGCGACCGCGCCATCGCGCGGTTTGCCTTCGAGGGGACAGTTACCTACGGCGTCGGGGAGCCGGTTACGTGAGAAGGTTTTGGAAGTGGTCTGCGGCCGTAGCGGCCGGGCGCGAGGGCTGCGACGGCTGTCGCAGCCGAGCGCCGACGGGGAAGGGCAGGCTGTCGCTGTGAGCATACCGCTCGCCGTTGGCGAGCGGTTTCACCGGAATCGAACGCAGTGAGATTCCGGCCTTTTTAGCGTAGATTTTTGCCGGGAGGGTTCCCGCAGCGAACGCAGTGAGCGAGGAAACCCGACCGGGAAAAAGGTACTATAGGAAGTCCCGAACGTCCGAGTACCACATGTCGTGGTGGTCGACGGCGTCGATGGCGTCGGCGATACGGACGGCGATGGCGTGCCAGCACAGCTGCTCGGGGTCCTCGCGGTCGAGGTTGTACTCGGCGTCGGCACAGTCACACTGGCCGTCCTCGACGATGTACTCGTCCTCGTGGCCGACGACGACCGTGAAATCCCGGTACCGCTTTACCCGGCTCTCGCCGACGGCCTCGATGGCCCGGCGCCCCCGCTCGCCGTGGACGTCGGCGATAGCCGTCACTGCCTCGGGGGTCAGCTCCCCGGCGTCGGCTAGCCGGTCTACCCACTCCTCGACGGCGGTCACACGCTGGCTACGGATAGCCCCGACAAAACAGCGTCGGCTCCGGGAAAGCGGGGGCTGGCGCTGCTTGGGTTACACCTCGGTCGAAACCCCGGCTCACAGGCGACTCGCCGAAGAGTGGCGCCCGTACAGACACAGCTAGCGCCGAAGTCTTAAACAGGCAGAACCCCCTACCCGTAGGCATACTTATGAAACACGTGAAGATTCCGCAGGACCGAATCGGTGTGTTGATCGGCGAGGGCGGTGCGACGATGCGGGAGATAGAGGAGCGGGCGGAGGTGCGGCTGGATATCGACTCGGAGGACGGGACAGTCAAGATAGAGTCCGTCGGCGACCCCGTGACGGCGCTGAAAGGGCCCGATATCGTGAAGGCCATCGGCCGCGGGTTCAAGCCCGAGGACGCGCTGGCGCTGCTGGACGACGACATGATGATGTTCGAGATGATCGACATCGACGCGGCCGCCCGGAACAAGAACGACCTCCGGCGCCAGAAGGGGCGGCTCATCGGCGAGGGCGGTCGGACCCGCGAGCTGATGCAGGAGCTGACCGGCGCCGCGGTCGTCATCTACGGCTCGACGCTGGGTATCATCGGCGGCCCGGAACAGGTCGACGCAGTGCGTGAGGCCGCCGAGATGCTGCTGGACGGGGCGCCACACGGCTCGGTGTACTCGTTCCTCGAACGCAAACACAACGAGATGAAACGCAACGAAATCGAGTACCACCAGTTCACCGGGTAAGCGACGGGCTGGCCGCGGTCGGTGCCGTCGAACTGATAGCACAGGGTCTCGCCGGCGTTTTTTCGCGGCCCGGGCGTAACATATAACCCTGCGAGCGGCCAACAATATTGCCAGACAGCTGTGGTAAAGGACACCGACGGCCAGGGCGGGACCACCGAGACGGAGAGCGGCCAGACCGTCACCGAGGTGATGGACCGGCTGGAAACGCTCCGCGGCGAGGAGCAAGACCGCTCGGTCACGACGGACGAGGGAATCCTGCTCGACCAGCTAGAGGAAGTCGAGAGCCGGCTGCTTGCCTTCGGCGAGGGGCTGGGCGGCGACCCCGAGGACGTGACCGACCTCCCGTTCACCGAGGAGGCAGGGCTCGACCACATGCCCGAACCGCTCTATGTCCGCCACGACACGGAGATGCTGAACCAGGTCACCTCGTGGCTGCTACAGGACCAGCATATCGGCCTCGTGAGTCCCTACGGGACGGGAAAGTCCGCCTTCAGGGAGATCGTCCTGCGGGACCTCTCGAAACACGACGACTTCGTCGTCACGCATCTGGACAACCCCCGCGAGACGACGGCCCGGTCGCTGTACCAGACCGTCCTGGAGGCGGCCTACGCGGCGGGCTACTCGATACACGCGGGCCACTACTCGCAGGTACGAAACGGCATCCCGTGGGCGACGGCGGAGGCCAAACAGGCGGTCCACGAAATCGTCGGGCGCGTGCGGGAAGACGGCAAGACCTTGCTGCTTGTCGTCGACGAGATAGAAGTGCTGACCGCCGACCTGCTCTCGCCGCTGCAGGTGGCCGGCGACGCCGGCGTCCGGCTGTTCCTGACCGGCACCCCCGAAGGCAAGCGCCGCGTCGCCGAAATTCGGGGCACGCTGGATTCGCGGTTGCGCTACTACGAGAACATCGACCCCTTCTCGCCCGACGACATCGCGGAGTACGTCGCCCGCTCGCTGGCCTACTTCCGGGACGAGCCCTACACCGGACAGGCGCCGGACCTCTTTACCCGCGAGGCCATCGAGGACATCCACGAGCGGACCGAGGGCAACCCCCGCGAGGTCCGCATCGAGTGTCGCGAACTCTTTACTCGCGCCGCCTTCGTCTGGTACCGGACCGGCCAGGACATCGACCGCATCCAGGTGACCCCGGAGCTTCGCCACCGGCGTTTCGGGATGGGGTACTGAGCGCTCTCGCGGTGATACCCCCGATATCGGGTCGACAGACGGCACAGAGGACTATATAAACAGGGTGAGACAATCCCTCTCACACCACATAGCGGGGCCGCAGTGCCGGGGTTGTCCGTCCGCCACCAAAACACTTATATAGAATCACTTTCAATCAACGTGTGACTATGGCTCAACAGCAGATGGGCAACCAGCCCATGATCGTACTTTCCGAGGAGTCCCAGCGGACATCCGGAAAGGACGCCCAGTCGATGAACATCACGGCCGGCACGGCCGTCGCCGAGGCCGTTCGGACCACGCTCGGTCCGAAGGGTATGGACAAGATGCTCGTCGACAACTCCGGGTCCGTCGTCGTCACGAACGACGGCGTCACCATCCTCGACGAGATGGACATCGAGCATCCGGCCGCCAACATGATCGTCGAGGTCGCCCAGACCCAGGAGGACGAGGTCGGGGACGGCACGACGACGGCGGTCGTCATCGCGGGTGAACTGCTGTCGAAGGCCGAGGAGCTGCTCGACCAGGACATCCACGCCACCATCCTGGCCCAGGGGTACCGCCAGGCCGCCGAGAAGGCCAAGGAGATCCTCGAAGAGAACGCCATCGACGTCGACGCCGACGACACCGAGACCTTAGAGAAGGTCGCCGGCACCGCGATGACCGGCAAGGGCGCCGAGTCCTCGAAGGACCTGCTCGGCGAGCTCGTCGTCCGTGCGGCCCAGGCCGTCGCCGACGACGACGGCACCGTCGACACCGACAACATCCAGATCGAGACGGTCGTCGGCGGCGCCACCGACGAGTCCGAGCTCGTCGAGGGCGTCATCATCGACAAGGAGCGCGTCCACGACAACATGCCCTTTGCCGTCGAGGACGCCGATATCGCGCTGCTGGACACGGCCATCGAGGTCCCCGAGACCGAACTCGACACCGAGGTCTCGGTCACGGACCCCGACCAGCTCCAGGAGTTCCTCGACCAGGAAGAGAAACAGCTCAAGGAGTACGTCGACCAGATCGCCGCGACCGGCGCCGACGTCGTCATCTGCCAGAAGGGCATCGACGACATGGCCCAGCACTACCTCGCACAGGAGGGTATTCTGGCCGTCCGACGCGCCAAGAAGTCCGACATCGAAGCGCTCTCGCGCTCGACGGGCGCCCGCATCGTCTCGAACATCAACGACATCGAGGCCGACGACCTCGGCTTCGCGGGCTCGGTCGCCCAGAAGGACATCGCCGGCGACGAGCGCATCTTCGTCGAGGACGTCGAGGACGCCCGCGCGGTCACGATGATCCTCCGCGGCGGCACCGAACACGTCGTCGACGAGGTCGAGCGCGCCATCGAGGATTCCCTTGGTGTGGTCGCCGCCACGCTGGAGGACGGCAAGGTCCTCCCCGGCGGCGGTGCCCCCGAGACCCAGCTCGCGCTCGGTCTGCGTGACCACGCCGACTCCGTCGGCGGCCGCGAGCAACTCGCCGTCGAGGCCTTCGCCGACGCCATCGACGTCATCCCGCGCACGCTGGCCGAGAACGCGGGCCACGACCCCATCGACTCGCTGGTCGACCTCCGCAGCAAGCACGACGCCGGCAACCAGACCTTCGGCCTCGACGCCTACACCGGCGACGTGGTCGACATGGAGGAAGACGGCGTCGTCGAGCCGCTCCGCGTCAAGACCCAGGCCATCGAGTCCGCCACCGAGGCGGCCGTGATGATCCTGCGCATCGACGATGTCATCGCCGCGGGCGACCTCAAGGGTGGCCAGGGCGACGATGACGAGGACGAAGGGCCTGGCGGCCCCGGCGGCGCAGGCGGCATGCCCGGCGGCGGCATGGGCGGCATGGGCGGCGGCATGGGCGGCATGATGTAAGCGAGGGTTCGAAGAACCCTCGAATCGCGGCCTCTGGCCGCGAACGCCCACCACTTGCCACCGTCTGCAGCCCGCACCGCTCGCCAACCGATTTCTCTCTTTGCGGTTCGACACCGGACTAACAGCTGTTGGTTCAGCCGTACAGCATTGGTCTTATCCGCCGGCAGAGAGCGGTATTTGACTCCCAGTCGCCGGTCAGTACAGGGCGTTACGCCTCACTTTGCGAACCGACGTATAGATTGAAAAGCCGGTAGGATATCGCAGTGATGACTATGGCACCGACGATGCCAGCCAGCCAGTTTCCGTGAACAACAAACTCCCGTATACCGCCCATAGCGCCCCTAAAGGCCAACAGGACGAACAGCGCAAGCGCTAAGCGGCGAACGGAAAAGCCAAGTCCCGTTTCTGAGTCCGATGCAGCCGTATCCATGGTGTCGTGTTATTTTACCGCCATTTACATAGTTCCTTCCCTGGTCAGTCTGGGAGTCGTCGGTTGAACACTCCAGTCGGTCGCTAGTAAAATCGGTTTGAGGGCTGGTCGTCTACGTCGCCCGGACGGCGAGGTGTCCGGGTCGACAGTGGCAGCCTGACGTGAGTCATCCAGCAGTTTCAAGCGTGACACCGCCCTCTACCGAACCAGTTGGATGGCTGTCGACCCACCCGGCGTCGGCCTCGCGGCACTCGCGGCGGTCGGGCTCGCCGGCCAGAGCATCGCCGTTCGGCAGGGGGCCAAGACGCGCTCCATCACGGACCTCGTCGCCGCCGTGTTCCTCGTCAACCTCGCCGTCCTCGTGCCGGCGACGGCAGTCCGTTACTACCCGGCGTTCGGCCTCACGCCGACGGCGCTCGCGGCCTTCGCCGTCGCCGGGCTGTTGGGGTCGCTGCTGGCCCGGGCCGCGCTGTTCGTCGGCATCCACCGCCTCGGCGCGAGTCGGGCGGAGCCGCTGAAGTCGACGTTTCCGCTGGTGGCCGTCGGGTCGGCCGTCCTGGTACTCGGTGAGCCGCTGACTCCGGTACTCGTCGTCGGCGTCGGGCTCATCGTGGCGGGGGCCGCCGCGGTGTCGGGCGACGCCCGCGCCAGCGACACGACGGCCTCGGGACAGAGGGTGTGGGTCGACCTCGCCTTCCCCCTGGCGGCCGCGCTGTTGCTCGGCATCGACCCCGTGTTCACGAAGGTCGGCTTCGCCGAGGGGACGCCGGCGCTGGTCGGCGTGACGGTCCGCGTGCTGACGGCCGCCGGCGGTTTCGGCGGCTACCTCCTCTGGCGACGGCTCCGCGGTCAGGGATATCGCCCGGCTCGGCCGACCGGGTGGACACTCGCCGCCGGCGTCGCGAACACGGCGTATCTGGGAGCGTATCTGGCCGCGCTGGCCCGCGCACCCGTCTCGCTTGTCGCCCCGGTGCTGGGCGCGAGCCCGCTGCTCGTCCTGCTCGGGTCGGCGCTCCTGACCCCGGAAGACGAACAGGTGACCCTGCGGCTTGGCGCGGCGGTCGCGGTGCTCGTCGCCGGCGTCGTGCTCGTCCTGCAGGGGTGACCGTCAGCGGTCGCGGTAGTTGTCACTACGTGGGACGGACGCGACGGGACCGGGCCGCTCACTCCATCTGTCCCGACGACTCCGGCTCCCTGAGTTCGGGCGGCAGTTCGAGCTGTTTGATACCGGCCCGCTCGTCGATATCGAACCGGTAGATAGCGGTCGTCTTCGACTCGGCCGCCCGCTCGAACAGGTCGGGCCGCCAGCCGACCTCCATCTCCTCTTCGAGGGCCGTCCGCTCCGCCCCGGAGACCGCTTCGATCGTCCCGGTCAGGAGCACGCTGCGCCAGTTGAACGTCGTCTCCACGCTGTAGACGAGAAACTGGGCCACACCGGCCTGGTCGGTCACCGCCTGCTTTTCACTTTCCGAGCCCAGCACGTAGATGAAGTACAGGGCGTCCTCGCCGTCGTACCAGTAACTCAGGGGCCGGAGCATCGGTGCGGCGTCGGTGGGGACGCCAAGCACGCCGACGCTCTGGCTCGAGAGGGTCCCCTCGATGTCGTCATCGTCCATCCGGTGCATGCCGAACGCGTCGAGATCTTCGACTGTCATATTTGTCCTTGGTCTGTCTGGAGTATAAGCGTACTAGGCGTCTACGCCCGCCCGTCTCCGAGTCGAAACTGTTCTGGCCCTCGCCGCGTGAGCAGCCACCAGTGTCGCTGCTTGGCATTTTCGCGACGGCCGTCCTCCCAATCGTCGCCGTCGCGGCCGTCGGCTACGCGCTGGGCCGGTTCAAAGACGTGGAGGCCGACGCCCTGAACACCGTCACGGTCTACGTGCTCGCGCCGGCGCTGGTCATCCACAGCCTGGCGACCTCCGAACTGGGCGGCGGGACCATCCTCGCCGTCGTGGGGGCCGTCGGCCTGTTTACCGCCGTGATGCTCGCCGTCGGGGAGGCCGTCGGCCGGCTAACCGGCCAGCGCGAGCCGATGCTGGGGGCGTTCGTCCTCGTCACCATCTTCCCCAACACGGGCAACTACGGCATCCCGCTTGCGGATTTCGCCTTCGGCCCCACCGGACGCAGCGTGGCGGTGCTTGTCACCGCCATCGAGGCCGTCCTGATGTACACCGTCGGCATCTACATCGCGGCCAGAGGCGGCGAGAGCGACCCCCTCACGGACATGCGGCGGGTGTTCGGCGTGCCGCTGGTGTACGCCGTCGTCGTCGCGCTGGCGGCCCGCTATGCCGGCGTCGTGCCGCCGGTCGAGTCAACGCTGATGCAGACTCTGGAGCTTGCTGGCAACGCCTCGATTCCGGTGATGCTTCTCATCCTCGGGATTCAACTCGCCGGCGTCGACCTCGAAGGGACGCTTCGACCCGTGGGGACGGCGGGCGCCCTGCGCCTGCTGCTCGCGCCGCTGGTCGCGAGTGGGGCAGTGTTGCTGGTCGGCGTCGGCGACGCGACCGTGGCCCGCGCGGTCGTCCTCCTGCTGGCGACGCCGACCGGCGTGACGACCATCATCCTCGTCGGCGCGTTCAGCGATATCGGCGACGGGCTGGCGCCCGGCGAGTTCACCAGCGCGACCGTCTTCGTCACGACGGTCGTGAGCGTCGTCACGGTGACCGGCCTCGTCGCGGCGCTGGAGGCGGGCTGGCTCGTCTAGTCGTCCGCCACGGTCGCGTCGGGGTCCGCCCGGGGGTCGGCGTCGCGCCAGGTGCCACGCGTGAACCACGCAAAGGCGAGCGCGGCGGCGACGACGTTCGAGACGCCAAAGGCGAGCCAGATGCCCTGCTCTGCCATCGAGAACGCGAAGGCGTCGACGACGGCCGTCCCGACCGTCGCCGAGACCGCAAAGAGCGGGTCGGCGACCCAGGCCGGCACGGCGACGGAGCGGGACATGACCCACGCGACCGGCAGGCGGACGACGCCCAGCATCGTCACCGCGAGCGCCGCCGCGGTGAGTGTCTTCCCGGCGCCGCGGAAACCGCCCGAATAGGCCCGGACGATGCCGATAAAGCCGAAGGTTGGGGCGACCCACTGGAGGAACTCGGCGCCGATGCGGACCACCTCGGGGTCGTCGCTGAACACGCTGACGACCGTCGGGGCCGCGAAGATAGTGGCGACGCCCAGAACGGAGAGCAGGACGAACGAAACCTTCGCCGCGAAGTGGTTGGCCCGCCCCGCCCGGTCGGGGTGGTCGGCCCCGAGGTTCTGGCCGGTCATCGTCTCGACGCCGCGGTCCATCGCGATGGCGGGCATGAACACGAGCGAGAACACGCGGATGCCGACGCCGAAGGCCGCGACGACGGTGACCGAGAACGTCCCGACGATAAACAGCATCGCGTTGACCGACAGCGCCCGGCCGGTCCCCTCGACGGAGGCGGGGATACCGATGGCGAGTAGCTTCTTCAGGTACGTGAAGTCGGGTACCATATCCCGGGGGTTGACCTGGATACCGCGGTCCCCCCGGAGCATGATGGCGATGCCGACGGCGAAGGCCAGCCCCCGCGAGAAGATGGTCGCGACGGCGGCCCCGACCACGCCCAGCTCGGGGAACGGGCCCCAGCCGAAGATGAGGAACGGGTCGATGACGATGTTCAACACGACGGTCCCCAGCATGACCAGCATCGGCGTGATGGTGTCGCCGGCCCCTCGCATCAGCGAGATGAACACGAAGAAGCCAAACATCGTCGTCAGCCCCAGCGAGACCACCTGCAGGTAGCCCGTCGCACCCGGCAACACCTCCTGAGAGGCCCCCAGTAGCCGCAGGAAGTCCTCGACGAAGAAGTAGCCGACCCCGCCCAGCACGAGCGAGCCGGCGACCGCAAAGACCAGCGTCTGTGAGGCGGCGTACTCGGCCGCTTCGGGCTCTTCGGCGCCGGTGTGCTGGGCGACGAGAACGCTGCCCGCGACCGACAGGCCCATTCCAAGCGAGATGAGCAGGAATATCATCGGGAACGCAAACGAGATGGCCGCCAGCGCAGTCGTGCTGTACTGCCCGAGCCAGAAGGTGTCGGCGAGGTTGTAGGCGACCTGCAGGAGGTTCGTGATGACGATGGGGAAAGAGAGATACAACAGCGGTTTCCCGATGGGGCCGCTGGTCAGTTCCAGTTCCTCCTGGCCTTTGAACAGCCCGTCGAGACGTTCCATCAGGGCGTTAACGTGCTCGCGGGCGGTCATGCCGACAGCCCCTCCGGTTCGGCGAGGAGGTTCGTCTCGACGTAGTCGGTGAGCATCCGCTGGCTACACTCGACCGGACGGCCGGTGGTGACCCGCTGGGTCGACGTGCCGGTCAGCACCGTCACGATGAACCCCGCGGTGTCGGCCGGGTCGATATCGCGGCGGAACGTTCCGTCCGCGACGCCGGCCTCCAGAATCCCGGTCAGCTCGGCGATTAGGTAGTCGTCAAAGCGCGTCAGCCGGTCGCGGAACCCGTCCTCGTAGGGCGCCTGGGCGCGGATTTCGAGCAGGGCCGTCTCGAACTCCTCGCGGTCGTCGTCGGGGTTTTCCAGCACCGTCTCGACGAGCGCCAGCAGCGCTTCGTGGGGGTCCTCGCCCCCGGCGTCGTCGGCGAGTTCGACGAACCGGTCGTAGAGGTCATCGAGAAACGCACACAGCAGGTCGTGTTTGCTGTCGTAGTGGTAGTGGAGCGCGGCCTTGCTCTTTGAGGACTCGTCGGCGATGTCCTGCATCGTCAGGTCCGCGTAGCCGTGCGAACAGAGCGCGCGATAGGTCGCACGCATTATCTCTTCGGCAGCGTCACCGTCGCTCATTACTACCACTAACTGACTGGTCAGTCAAGAACCCGTTGGTTCGTCCCGAGTGCGACGCTCCCCGGGACCCGGTCACGGACGGCGCGGCCGCTCTGTGGCACGGATACACCCCGGGACTCCCCCGCCCCGCGGGTCGCCTACCGCATGTCGAGTTCGAACTGCTCGTGTTCGCTTGCGGTGTTCAACACCACGGAGGTGTTGGACTCGTTGATCTCGGGGTCTGTGAGCAGTTCCTTTATCTGGGCGTTCATCCCGTCGGTGTCGGCGAACTTGCCGACGGCGATGATGTCGTAGTCGCCGGTGACCTCGTACACCGATATCATCTGCTTGTGCTCTTTGAGGCTCTCGGTCACGTCGGGCAGCGAGGACCCCTCGACCTTGAGCTGGATGATGGCCGTGACGTCATAGCCCAGTGCGTCGTAGTCGACTTTCGGGGTGTAGCCGTTGATGATGCCCTCGTCTTCCAGGTCCGAGAGGTGGTTCGAGACGGTCGTCACCGACACGTCGAGGTCCTCACCGAGGCTTCGGAGGCTGGCACGGCCGTCACCCAACAGTGCATTCACTAGCTTGCGGTCGAGATTTTCATACGTCATTACATCCACTCACGGTAGCGGGGGATTAGAATTTTACGAATGTCCAAATGCGGCCGAGCAGGCCGAAATCCTTGCGCATAACGGCAGGGTTTTAGTATTAGCAGTGTTCCTTCCCGGTGTCCAAGCATGACAAGCGAACTTTCCGCTGAGGCTGAAGAGGTACTCGACGAGATCGAAGAGAAGAACGTCGACTTCCTGCGCCTTCAGTTCACAGACATCCTCGGCACGATCAAGAACGTCTCGATCACGGCCGACCAGGCCGAGAAAGCATTCACGGAGGGTATCTACTTCGACGGCTCCTCCATCAACGGCTTCGTGCGCATTCAGGAGTCCGACATGCGCCTGGACCCGGACCCGTCGACGTTCTCCGTGCTCCCGTGGCGAGAGGACGTCGAGGGCGGCTCCAGCGCTCGACTCATCTGTGACGTCATCGACACCTCCACCGGCGAGCCCTTCGAGGGCGACCCGCGTGGGGTCCTGAAAGACGCTATCGAGCGCGCCGAGGAGATGGGCTATGACGTCAACGCCGCCCCCGAGCCGGAGTTCTTCCTGTTCGAGGAGGACGAAGAGGGCCGCGCCACGACGAAGACGAACGACGCCGGTGGCTACTTCGACCTCGCGCCGAAGGACCTCGCCTCCGACGTGCGCCGTGACATCATCTACGGTCTCGAAGACATGGGCTTCGACATCGAGGCCTCCCACCACGAGGTCGCCCAGGGCCAACACGAGATCAACTTCACCTACGACGACGCCCTGACCACGGCCGACAACGTCGCCACCTTCCGCTCCGTCGTCCGCGCCATCGCGGCCGAACACGACCTGCACGCGACGTTCATGCCAAAGCCCATCCCGCGCATCAACGGCTCGGGCATGCACACGCACATCTCGCTGTTCCAGGACGGCGAGAACGCGTTCCACGACGACGACGGGCAGTTCAACCTCTCGGAGACCGCACAGAGCTTCATCGCGGGTATCCTCGACCACGCGCCCGCCATCGCCGCGGTCACGAACCCGACGGTCAACTCCTACAAGCGCCTGGTCCCCGGCTACGAGGCGCCCGTCTACGTCGCCTGGTCCGACCGGAACCGCTCGGCGCTCATCCGCAAGCCGGCCGCCCGCACCCCGGCCGCCTCGCGTATCGAGGCCCGCTTCCCCGACCCGTCCTGTAACCCGTATCTCGCCTTCGCGGCGCTCATCCACGCCGGGCTGGACGGCATCGAGCGCGACCTCGAATGCGACGACCCGGTCCGCGAGAACATCTACGAGTTCGACGAGGAGAAACGCGACGAGTACGGCATCACCACGCTGCCGGAGAACCTCGGCGAGGCCGTCGACGAACTCGAAAACGACGAAGTCATCAGTTCGGCGCTGGGTGAGCACGTCTTCGAGAACTTCGTCGAGGCCAAGCGACAGGAGCACAAGGAGTACCTCGTCGACGTTTCCCAGTGGGAACTCGACCAGTACCTCGAGAAGTTCTAACGCGCCAACCTCACGCCTTTTTTGCGACGCGCTCGCCGACCAGCGGCAGCGAAAGCGCCCCGGCCGTCCCGACAGCCGTGAGCAGCCCCACCACTGGGTCCGGCGGTCCCACCAGCACGGCGGCGGCGACGGCGGCCAGCCAGAGAGCGCCCAGTATCGCCGTGGCCACACCGCCCCGGCGGGTGGGTTCGGGAACCGACCCCAGCACCGACCACGCCGCGAGCCCGCCGACGCCGAGCCCGACGGCCCCCGCGGTGTCCCGGGTGAGACCGCCCGCGACGACGCCGATGGCGCCCACGACCGTCACGAACGCAAACAGGCGCGCCGGCGTCCGCAGGCGAGTGAGGGCCAGCCAGAGCACCGCGGCGGCGATGGCCGCGCCGGCGACTACGTCGACGAGATAGTGGACCCCGAGGACGAGCCGCGAGAGCGAGATGACTGCGACGGCCGCGGCCGCGACGGCGTAGCGCTGTCGGCGACGACCCACCCGCAACGCCCACGCGAACCCGCCCCAGGACAGCACCGCCGAGGTCGCGTGGCCGCTCGGGAAGCCGTAGCCGCGGCCGGAGACGACCGACTCGTAGAACGGCGCGACGGGCCACGGGAGGCCGGCGGTCGCCGACACCACCGCGGCGTTCGACGGCCGCGGGAACGCGAAGACGGCCTTCAGCCCGAGGGAGACGGCGGCGGCGGCGGCCACCAGCCCGACGAGCACCGCGCCCCGCTCGCGGGTGAGCCCACGGCCGAGCCACGGTGTGGTCGAGCCCAGCCAGTAGGCGAGCAGGCTCGCCGTCGCGACGAACCAGAAGTCCCCGAGCTGGGTGAGGACGGCAAAACAGACGAGGACCGCGGTCGGCAGTTCCGTGAGCAGTTCCGTGACGCCGACGCCGCGGCTCATCCGCGCCAGTCGCGTACCTTATCGAGCGCGATGCCCGGTAGGCCGGTGACCCGGAGGCCGAGACCGACGACGACCATGACGACGTAGAGCCCGAGCGTCGACAGCCACACCACCAGCATCGCCAGCACCGCCCAGACGCCCCTGAGATAGTGGAACGCGCCAAGGGTCATGATAGTCCCGTACAGCAAGACGAGATAGGGGCCCCAGCCACGGGCGTGGCCCCGGCGCATCCGCCGGCGGACGTACTGTTTGAGGTCGCTCTCGACGTCGTCGCGGTGGAGCGTCCGCTCTTCTACGTCGTCGCGGAACGCCTCGAACTCCTCGCGTAGCTGTTCGAGTTCCTCGTCGGTCAGGTCGTCGACGCCCCCGGTCTCCGCGGGCGGGGGCGTCTCGCTGTCGGCATCCTCACTCATCGCTTTGTCGGACAGTCGAAGGGACACCTGTTGTAACTGCCGGTCCGACCCGCCGCTCAACACGGCGTTGAGCACGGCGCCCAGCAACAGGAGTTGCCCGGCGAAGTAAAACCACGTCACGAGCAGGAGGACGCCGCCGATGACGCCGTAGAGCTGGAACCCCCCGGCGACGGAGGCATAGAGGCCGAAGGCCGTCGCCAGGACCGTCCAGCCGACGGCCGCAAACACCGTGCCGGGGAGCACCCCCCGGACCGTCGTCTCCGTGTCGGGAAACAGGTAGTACAGCGGGAGGAAGGCGACGACGAGGATGGGGACAAGCACCAGCCCGCCCAGTGCGACGGTGACACCGAAGACGGTGCCGAGCCAGCCGACGACGGCAAAGCCCGCGAGCGCGAGCGCGATGCCGCCAAGCGCAGCGACCGCGTCGACGACGCTGTCGAGAAACCCCCCGACATCGTGGGTGCCGTAGATGCGCGAGAAGGCCGTATCGACGCCCCGGAACACCTTCAGCGCCCCCCAGACCATCACGACGAGGCTGAGCAGAGTCGCCCCGCCCCGACCGCTCGCGCTCGTGAGTGCCGCCCCGAGCAGCCGGGCCGCCTGTGGCGTCAGCGCCTCGCCGACGGCCGCGATGACCTGGTCCGCGAAGGCGTCCCCGCCGAGAAAGGTGGCGACGGCGAGTCCGAGCAACAGCAGCGGCAACAGCGAGACGAACATGTAGTAGGCGATGCTGGCGGCGAGAAAGGAGACCTGCTGGGTCCGGACGGCACTCACGAGGTCCCGGCCGACGGAGACGGTGCGGTTCCGGTTCACAGGTACATCTCGGCCGGCCGGCACATATATCGTAACAATCGAAACAGTTTAGCCATCGACCGAGCTGGGCGGTCGAGTGTACAGTGATTCCCGACGGCGGCGATAGCTCCGCGGCGTGTGCGGCGCGTCGTCCCACACAGCGCTTATGTCCCGCCGTCCCGACGTTCGCGCATGGAGAGGGCGATACGGACGGGGACGATGCAGGTGACGGTGCTGTGTCTCGTCGCCGCCGGGATACTGCTCGCGCTGGGCGCCGCCGGGGTTCCGGCCTCGGTCCCGCTGCTTGGCCTCCTGCTTGCGCTGTCGGCCGGGCTGTACTACACGCGGCCCGACGCCGACGGGGGCCGCGTGCTGGGTATCGATGTCGACAGCCTGCTGTCGACGCTGTGGCTTGCCCCGGCGCTTGCGGCGCTTCCCGTCCTGCTGGAACCGGCCGCCTCGGCCGAGGAACTCCGGGCCCTGGGCGGCGTCGTCGGACTGGCGGGGATGCTGAACTACTTCCTCCGGCCGGTGTATCTGCTTGGCTACTCGCTCGTCGAGGCGGTCCAGAAGCGCACCAGCAAGTCGGCCGAGCGCTGACGGTCGCGTCTCGGCTACGTCAGTTACTCCGCCGTCGCCTCGCGTATCTCGGCCACGTCGGCGTCGGTCTTGAACGTGGTCCCGCCGTAGTGGGTTCGGGAGGCCGAAAAACCCGCCGCGCGGAGCTTCTCGATGAACGTCTCCATCGCCTCGGCGCCCCGGCCCCAGCGTTTGCACAGGCGGTGCTGGTCGTAGTGGGTCGGCGTGTCGAGTTCGCTCGCGAGTGTGTCACACAACTCGCGGGCCTTCTCGGCGGTACCCATCTCCTCGGTGACGTGCTCGGCGACCGCCCGGACGAACTCGGGCTCGCAGCTCCGGGCCAGCCAGATGGGGCCGGCGGTCTGGACGTGCTCGCCGCAGTGAGGGCAGGCGTCGGGGGCGTCCGCGATGAGCCCCCGTTCCGCCTCGCGCCAGAGACAGCGCTGGCAGTAGTAGACGTGTCCGAGCTCGTCGATACAGTCGTTTGCGACCTTCGCGCCGTGGTCGAACTCCAGGTAGGTCCGGACGTAGTGACTCGTCGCGTGCGAGAGGACGGGGCGGGCGGCGATGTCGTAGCGGGCGGCGGTCCGGACCATCGCCGACAGCAGGACCCGCAGCCCCATCTCGGCGTGGAACTCCGTGTTCCGGGGGACCGCGCCGTAGCTGCGGACGCCGCTCTCGAAGTGGGCGCCACACAGCGGCGCGGTGTCGGTCGCGGTGACACAGAGCAGGTGTTTGGTACCCTGGATGGCCGCATCGGCGAAGGGAATCGGCGTCCCGAAGGGGTCCAGGTCGACCACGTCGAACGCCTCGCTGTGCATGCGGACGTTCGCGTTCTCGTGGTGGACCGTCCCGTCGAGGTCGTTGCTGTCGAGGTTCTCCCGGCAGAGCGCCACCGCGTCGTCGTCGATATCACAGAGGCTCGTCTCCCAGCCGTCGGCCGCCGCCCGCACCCCGCGGATGCCGCTTGCCGCCGTGGCGTCGAGATACGACTCGACACGGGGCGTCCGCTCCCGGTAGGCCCGCAGCGTCGCCACGGTCAGGTCGCGGTTCAGCTCCTGGACGGGGTTGAAGAACACGTCCGCGCCCTTCCCCGCCTCGGGCTGTTCGGGGACCGTGACCGTCACTTGCCCTTCGCTTACGCGCATACCTGAGCGTGCCCGCGACGCCCGTTAAGTCGTTCGAAGGGCCGCCAGCAGCGGGTGGCTGCGTACGCCCGTCGCGTCACTCGACGCGAGCACCAGCGGCCCGCTCCGTCGCGACCGGCAGCCGAACGGTCACCGTGGTCCCCTCGCCCGTATCGAAACTGAGGTCGGCGCCGAGCGTCGTCGTCGCCCAGCTGACGAGCCAGAGCCCCATCCCGCTGCCGTGGGACAGCGGCGTCTCCTCCCCGCGGTCGAGCACCCCCAGTTCGTGGTCGGGGATGCCGGGGCCGTCGTCGCTGACCGACAGCGCCACCTCGTCCCCCTCGGCGGCTGCCCGCACCGTCACGCGGGCGTCGGGGACGTGCTGGAGGGCGTTCTCGACGAGGTTCTCGACGACGACGCCGAGCAGGACCGGCTGGCTCCGCACCGTCAGGCCGTCGGGGATGTCGACCGCCACCGACCCCCCGGAGTCGGCCGACACCGCGTCGACGGTGTCGGCGACCAGCGCTCCAAGGTCGACGGGTTCGAGGTCCGCGTCGTCGGTGCCCGCCTCCGAGAGCGTGCGGGCCTTATCGCCCGAGGCGACGAGCCGGTCGACGGCCTGTCCGATGGTGACCGCGTGGTCGGCCTCGTCCCCGTCGAGCGTCTCTGCGAGCAGCTCCGCGCGGGCCTGGATGACGACGCTCTCGTTGCGGACGTTGTGTCTGAGAAAGCGGTTGAGCACCTCCAGACGGCGCTCCCGGCGTATCTCGTCGGTGATGTCCTGAAAGACAGCGGTGTAGCCAAGCCGGGTCCCGCCGCCGTCGGTCAGCTCTGTCTGGCCGAGCTTGTACTCGCGGCGGCGGCCGCTGTTTGTGACGCCAAAGCGGTCGTCGTCCTCGCCGGGGACGAACCGGTCGCCGTCGATGCGGTCGTCCAGCCCGTCAGTCAGCGCCGCCCGCTTCCCGACGCCGAGCATCGCCTCCGCGGCGGGGTTGAGGTTGACGATGCGGCCCGCCACGTCGACGATGGCCACCGGCGTCGCGATGTCGTCGATGGCCGCCCGCTCGCCCGCCCGGCGGGTCGCGGGGTGGAACTCGAACATGTCGCTGCGGACGAAGGCGTAGGTGTCGAGCGCGATGTGGGGCAGGAAGGCAAGCGTCGTCAGGTTCACCGCCGGCCCGATGTTGAGCGCCCACGCCAGGACGGCCAGCCCCGGCGGAACCGGGCTCAGTCCGACCGCGATGGCTTCCCGGCGGTACAGCGGCCCGTAGCTGAGGACGGTGTCGAAGACGAGCATCGTCCCGAACGTGACAAAGAGCATCGCCGCGAATATCGCGAGATAGCCAAGCGGCGCGATGGTGTAGCCGACGACCGTCCCCGCGGCGGTCCTCGTCACGACGGCGTCGGTCCACAGCAGCGAGTGTGTGCCGTTCGAAAGCGCAAGCACCGTCACCGCCGCGGGGACGACGGAAAGCCCTCGGAACGTCACACTCTCCAGGGTCGCCCGCCGCCCGGTGTACCCCAGCGCGAACCCGACGAAGACGTAGCCAAGCCACAGCAGACACCCCCACGTTATCGCCTCCAGTGCCAGCCGAACCGCCGGGTTCGACACAAGCAGCGCCACGCCGTAGACGGTCGACCAGACGGTGATGATGCCGATGGTTGCGACGAACCACTTCGCTCCCGGTTTCGCCCAGTGCTCGCGGAGCTGGGCCAGCAGGTACAGCGACCCGGCCCCCGACGCGAACGACCCCAGCGCCACCCACGGGGCGTCGGCCATAATCGGTCCACGTCCTCTCGCCTGTTTACGCTTCCGGGCCGGCAGCGGGTTGGCGGTGAGCCGACGACCGTTCTAGTCGTCACCCGCACCGACTGTCGACTTCCGTGCAACGTCCCGCCACTTCCCGGTCCAGAACCGGCCCGTGTTCACCGCGGCCTTGAGGTAGTAATCGCCCACGAGCGCGGCGAAGATAGCGGGGAGTCCAAGGCCCATGCCGGGCGAAACGGCGACGCCGGCGAGTGGCACGGTAACGACGAACGAGGCGGGCAAGGCAAGCATCGCGACGGGGAGGCGAAAGCAGTAGCTGCCAAGGATAGTTCCGTAGAGCGGCCAGCGGGTGTCACCGGCCCCGCGCAGGCTCCCGCGCATCGTCCGGGAGACGGAGAAGCCGGCGACGAGCAGGCCGAAGACGCGGATGAACTGGGCGGCGAGGCCGGGGTACTCGGTGCCAAAGAGCGAGACGATGGGGCGGGCGAAGACGACGAGGACGACGGCGACGGCGAGCTGGACGGCGAGTGCGACCCGCAGTGTCTGCCAGCCGTAGGCCGACGCCGACGCCTCGTCGCCGTCGCCAAGATGCTGGCCGACGAGCGTCGAGGCGGCCGTCGAGTACCCCCAAGCGGGCATGAGCGCAAGCAGCATGACGCGCCGGCCGATGGCGTAAGCGGCGAGCGTCGGCGTCCCGAGCACGCCGAGGATGAACAGGAAGGGAAAGCGCGCGAACGTCTGGAGCAGGCGCATCCCCGTCAGCGGCAGCGCCACCCGGATTATCTCCCGGAGCAAGGAGAGGTCGACGTGTGGCCCGCGGAGGGACAGCTGGACCGCGTAGCGCCCCGAGACGAGAAGGCCCACGAAGATAGCCGCTGCGAGCGTGTTGGCGAGTGCCGTCCCCCAGGCCGCGCCGGCGATGCCGAGTTCCGGGAACGGCCCCGGGCCGAAGATGAGCGCCGCGTTGAGCGCGACGTTCGTCGGCAGCGTGAGCAGGCGGACGTACATGGGCGTGCGGGTGTCGGCGCTGCCGGCCAGCGCCCGCGAGGCGACCATACTCCAGAACCGCGGCGCCATCGACAGCATCACGATAGAGAGGTAAGTCGCACCGTAGTCGACGGTCGTCGGGTCCGACGAGAGCACGCCCACGAGGGCTTCGGGGTAGAGCCACGAGACGACGGTCAGGGGCAGCGAGAGGAGCAGCGCCAGCCACAGCGACTGCTTGACCGCCAGGTTCGCCCGGGCGGGCCGGTCGGCCCCCTGGAGCCGGGAGACCACGCTGATCGTCCCCGAAGAGACCGCAAGTGAGAGCCCGAAGCCGACGAAGTAGTACTGAAAGCCAAGTTCCAGCCCGGCGATGGCGGCATCGCCCAGCGCGATACCGACCATCAGGAAGTCCGCGACCCGAAGGAGGATCCGCAGCCCGCCGGTGACCATCACCGGCGCGGCCAGGTCCGTCGCCTCCGTGGCCTTCCGGCGGTCGACGAGCCCGGCGCGGGCAAGCAGCGCCGGGACGACACGGACGAGTCGGCTCAGAAGCGAGCCGAGCGAGCGACGGACCATCGACTCGTAGTGGGTGCGAGAGCGACCAATGCGTTTCGACTCTACGGGATCAGCTGCTCGCCGTCGTCGTCGTAGACCGCGATGGCCTCGACCGGACAGGCCCGCGCGGCGAACTTCGCGTCGAACTCGGCGTCGTCGGGCACCTCGCGGACGACGACGCCCTCGTCGGTCTCCTCGCCGTCGACGAGGACGGCCTTCCCGGCGTCCTCGTCGCGTTCGAACCCGTCCCACTCCGCGACACACTGGAACATCCCGATACAGGTGTTCCGGTCGTACTCGATTCGCATACCCGGGGTTCGCCGGTGACGGACAAAGGCGTTGTCCTCGGTCGGAGCGGGCCGCAAAGAGCGGGCCGTCGGCCACGCGGGTTGTGTTGACTTTAGCAGGAAATGACT
>NZ_JAYMGA010000013.1:0-60526 GCF_035656455.1 Haloarcula sediminis
AATGGAGGGGCGGTCTTGGCTACCGACGGAGTCGTCAACGCACTCCTCCCGTGTCTCGAAGACTCCGAAGACAGTGTACGGAACATGTCGCTCGCTGTTTTAGAACAGCTAGCCCGTGCCAACGGTGGGGCAGTCTTGGAAACAGATGGAGCCGTCGACGCACTCCTTCCGCTTCTCGAAGCCTCCGAAGCCATCGTACGTGACACGACGCTCACTATTTTAGGACAGTTAGCAGATGCCAATGGAGAGACGGTCTTAGCCACCGACGGGGTCGTCAACGCACTCCTCCCGCGTCTTGAAGACCCCGAAGACAATGTACGTGACAACACAGTTACACTCTTAAGTCGCTTAGTACGTGCCGATGGAGAGACGGTCTTGGCCACCGACGGAGTCGTCGACGCTCTCCTCCCGCGTCTCGAAGACCCTAAAAACAATGTACGTAACAGCACAGTCACAGTCTTAGGTCTCTTAGTTCGTGCTGACGGTGAGGCCGTCTTGGCCACCGACGGAGTCGTCGACGCACTCCTCCCGCTTCTCGAAGACCCCAAAGTAAGAGATACCACTCTTGCGTTGTGTGACATAGCCCGTGCCGACAGTGAGACAGTCTTGGAAACGGATGGAGTCGTCAGCGCGCTCCTCCCACGTCTCGAAGACCCCAAAGACAGTGTACGTAACAACGCAGTCACATCCTTAGGTGTCTTAGCCCATGCTGACGGTGAAGCCGTGCTGGCGACAGACGGGGTCGTCAACGAACTTCTCCCACTTCTCAAAGACCCCGACCACGATGTACAGATCTCAGCGCTCGCTACTTTAGAACGGTTAGTACGTGCCGACGGTGAGGCAGTCTTGGAAACAGATGGAGTCGTTGACGCACTCCTCCCGTTTCTCGAAGACCCGGAAGATGATGTAGAGAACATGTCGCTTGCTACTTTAGAACAGTTAGCAGATGCCGATGGGGAAGCTGTCTTGGAAACGGATGGAGTCGTCGACACACTCCTCCTGCTTCTCGAAAACCCTGAAGACGATGTACGGAACATGTCGCTCGCTGTTTTAAGACAGTTAGCAGATACCAATGGAGAAGCCGTCTTGCCAACCGATAAGATCGTTGACGCACTCATCCCGCTTCTCGAAGCCTCCGAAGACGATGTACGGGACAACACAGTCACAGTCTTAGGTCTCTTAGCCCGTGCCGATGGAGAAACCGTTCTGGCGACCGACGGAGTCGTCGACACACTCCTCCCGCTTCTCAAAGATCCCGAAGTAAGAGATGCCACTCTTGTGTTGTATGACCTAGCCCGTGCCGATGGAGAAACAGTCCTGGCGACCGACGGAGTTGTCGACACACTCCTCTCGCGTCTCGAAAACCCCGAAGACCGTGTACGGAACAACGCAGTCACGTCCTTAGGTTTCTTAGCCACTGCGGATAGTAAGACAGTCTTGGCGACCGATGGGGTCGTTGACGCACTCATCTCGCTTCTCGAAGACTCCGAAGATGATATACGGAACACGTCGCTCGCTGTTTTAAAACAGTTAGCAGATGCCGATGGGGAAGCTGTCTTGGCGACTGATGGGGTCGTTGACGCACTCATCCCGCTTCTCGAAGACTCCGAAGATGATATACGGAACATGTCGCTCGCTACTTTAGAACAGTTAGCAGATGCCGATGGAGAAGCTGTCTTGGCGACTGATGGGGTCGTTGACGCACTCATCCCGCTTCTCGAAGACCCCGAAGTAAGAGATGCCACTTTTGCGTTGCAGAACCTAGCCCGTGCCGATGGAGAGACGGTCTTGGCAACTGACGGGGTCGTCAACGCACTCCTCCCGCGTCTTGAAGACTCCGAAGACTATGTACGTAACAACGCAGCCACGTCCTTAGGTCTCTTAGCCCGTGCTGACGGTGAGGCCGTCTTGGCCACCGACGAGGTCGTTGACGCACTCCTCCCGCTTCTCGAAGACCCCAAAGACAATGTACGGAACACAGCGCTCGCTGCTTTAGAACAGATCGTCCGCGCCAATAGAGAAGCGGCCTTGGCCACTAACAGGGTCGTTGACGCACTCCTCCCGCTTCTCAAAGACCCTGAAGACGATGTACGTAACAACGCGATTATATTCTTATTTTTCTTAGCCCAGGCTGACGGTGAGGCCGTTCTGGCCACCGATGGGGTCGTTGACGCACTCCTCCCACTTCTCGAAGATCCAAAACAGGATGTACAGACCTCAGCTCTCGCTTCTTTAGAACGGCTAGCCCGTGCCGACGGTGAGACAGTCTTGGAAACGGATGGAGTCGTCGACGCACTCCTCCCGTTTCTCGAAGACCCGGAAGATGATGTACGGAACAACGCAGTCACATCCTTAGGTGTCTTAGCCCATGTTGATGGTGAGGCCGTTCTGGCCACCGATGGGGTCGTTGACGCACTCCTCCCACTTCTCGAAGATCCAAAACAGGATGTACAGACCTCAGCTCTCGCTTCTTTAGGGCAGCTAGCCCGTGCGGGTGGAGAAGTAGTGTTGGAAACAGATGGAATCGTCGACGCACTCTTCCCGCTTCTCGAAGACCCCGAAGAC
Organism: Haloarcula sediminis; assembly: GCF_035656455.1. NCBI lineage: Archaea > Methanobacteriati > Methanobacteriota > Halobacteria > Halobacteriales > Haloarculaceae > Haloarcula > Haloarcula sediminis. The sequence goes on from NZ_JAYMGA010000013.1 coordinate 2,566, forward strand.
GATGTACGGAACATATCGCTCGCTGCTTTAGAACAGCTAGCCCGTGCCGACGGAGAGACGGTCTTGGCCACCGACGAGGTGGTCAACGCACTCCTCCCGCGTCTTAAAGACCCCGAAGGAAATATACGGAACAACGCAGCCACAGTCTTAGGTCTCTTAGCCCGTGTTGACGGCGAGGCCGTCTTGGCGACCGATGGGGTCGTTGACGAACTCATCCCACTTCTCAAAGACCCCGAAGTAAGAGATGCTACTTTTGCGTTGCATGACCTAGCCCGTGCCGATGGAGAGACAGTCTTGGCCACTGACGGGGTCGTTGACGCACTCCTCCCGCGTCTCGAAGACCCTGAAGACGTTGTACGTATCAACGCAGCCGCAGCCTTAGGTTTCTTAGCCAATGCAGATAGTGAGGCGGTCTTGGCCACCGACGGGGTCGTTGACGCACTCCTCCCGCGTCTCAAAGACCCTGAAGACGTTGTACGTAACAACGCAGCCGCAGCCTTAGGTTTCTTAGCCAATGCAGATAGTGAGACGGTCTTGGCCACCGACGGGGTCGTTGACGCACTCCTCCCGTGTCTCAAAGACCCTGAAGACGATGTACGGAACACAGCGCTCGCTACTTTAGAACAGATCGTCCGCGCCGATAGAGAGGCGGCCTTGGCCACTGACGGCATCGTCGACGCATTTCTCCCGTTCCTCGAAGACACGGAAGACGATGTACGGACCACAGCGCTCACTGCTATAGAACAGTTAGCCGCTGCCGACGGGGAGGCGGTCTTGGCCACCGATGAGGTCCTCAATGCACTTCTTCCACTCTGTGATGGCTCTACAGAAGATATGAGAACGATCACGTTCCAGACAATAGTTCACTTATCTGAAACAGAGCCGGATACAGTCTACGACGCTGCCCCCAGCCTGATCGGTCAGTCACTCGACGTGCTCGGTTCCGAGGGTGACTCGCTTCGTTCGGAGGCGGCCGATATACTCCGACTGTTGCTCGAGAGTCAACCGGACGCTGTCGATGAGTCAGCACTCGATAGCCTAGAAAGGGACATCCACAACGACCTAACTGCCGGCGCTCTCGAAATCAGAGAGGCGACGCTGCGTGTCCTCCTAGGAGTGGCCCGCTCCGACCCGTCCACGGTGATACCGTACCGGAACACGCTCCAGACGGTCGCGCAGACAGATACGCTCGAATTACAAACCCTGGCCGTGTCCGTACTCCGTCACATCGGTAGCGCACCAGTGGGACGTGGTGAGGACATCCTCGCGGACTGATCCGCCGGAACCCGTCTCAAGCCAGGGTTGCCAAGTCAGGTCGGTGGTTTCTACACCTGTTCCAGCCCATCATACTCGACGCAACTGGCTCCTCCCACAATTTAACAGCTCCTGCGTAGTCGCCGACATGTTTTGAGTGGGACTGTTCGTCGGTTGAATCGGGCATGTGGGATACCGTGTCCTCTAGCTGCCACTCAATGGTCGATCAACACAGAGTGACACGCAGAATCCGATATTTCTGCCCTCAGCGAGCTTGACACGATTGTACTTTCCAATATTTGGTTGTGCTTGTTCTATACAAAAAAACTAAGTAATACTGTAACATTAGTAATTCACGTAGTCCCATGATGGGTAACCGAACCAACACCCCGCACATGTCCGGGGAGGACAGCGAGGACAGCGACGACAGCACCGAGAGCCAGGACAAGCCAGTGACTGACGGGGGGACGCAGGCGGTGGGGGAACAGGCGATGCAGGACAACGAACTCGAGGAGCGACTCGTGGACTTCCTCCGGTTCGTGGCCAGACAGGCACCCGACAAGGAAGCGGTCAAGGAGGCCCACATCGCGCTGGACGAGTCGCTTCGGGAAGTCGCCGAGGAGCAAGACCTGACCGACTTCGAGGCCGTGCTCGCACTCTACGCACTCATCCTCGACATCGAGAACGAGTACCGCAAGGAATCCGACGAGTAACGTCCCGTAAGCGGCGACCGGCAAACCGACACACCGTTTTCGGCACGATACCCGGCACACTACCGATACATGCAACACCGTACGTACGTCGTCGACGGTCGAGACGCGACCGACGACGACACCATCGACGAGGCGAACAGGATCGCGATCAGTGCGAAGGTGGCCGCAGAACTCAAGCTCGTCACCGGTCAACAGGTGACAGTCACGAACCAGGCTCCGACACCGAGACGACGTGCTGACGGGCCGTACCTCGGTGCCTTCCGCGTCGCCGAAATCACCGACGCACACGAAAATACCGTCGTCCTTGAGACGGAAGGGCGGAAGCTGCTCAGCGACGAAACGACCTTCCCGGCGACGGTCCGGAATCAGGTTCCAGACAACACCCTGTCGGTCTCGGAGGCACGGCGCCTGAACGAGTTCACGGAGACACTCCAGATCGCGGGCTATGACAGCGAGGTATTAGTGATTGCCGTGCACGGCGGCGACGTCGAGGCCAACACCGACGAGAGCGCCTCGTGGTTTCACAAGGAGTGCCTAGCCCACGGCGTCGCCGCGGACGTGTACACGGCGAGGGGGTTCGGAAAGCGAAACTTCCAGCGCTGGCACGTCGGGTCGTCGTCGCTCCACCTGCGATCGTTCCCGAAGCTTCGGGAGGTCGCGGGTCGCCAGTACGAACTCGTCATCGCCTTCCACCTCCATGATGTCCGCGGCGACGGGAGTCCAAAGATCCTGGTCGGCGGCCGTACGGACGCGACGCTCCGAGAGCAGACAGCAGCCCGACTGGACGACGCGCTGCCGAACAAGTACGCCTACATCACTGACCGGAGCCAGCACTCGATGATGGGTGGGAGCCACACGAACGTCGTCAACTGGCTCAGCCGTGACGGCGAAAGTGGGCTCCAGATTGAGGTGACCCCGCGCGTGTCACAGATCCGACGGAAGACCGTTGGGCGAGAGGTCGCTCGCTCGGTGGTCGAACACTTGGAGGGCGAACGATGAGTGGGGACCAGTTGCCAGAGAAGCCGATCTTGGGGCCGTCGAAGAGGTCCGCGTCGTCGGTGACGACGGCGAACGGATCCTGACCGCACGGATCGATACCGGTGCGGGCCGGACCTGTGTCGACCCGTCGGTCCCGTCGGCAATCGGCGCCGATACGCCGGTCGGCGAGAAGGAGTTCCGATCGAGCACCAATGACACCGAGACACGGCGGTTAGTCGAGTTCGTCGTGGATATCCGTGGCCGGCAGCACACGGTCCAAGCCAGCGTCACCCCACGGCCCGACCTATCGACTAACATCCGGATCGGCCGAGACGTTCTCGACGGATATCTCGTAGACGTGGCACGGTGAGACAGAAGCGTCTTCGAAGAAATAGTCTCGTACAGATTGAGCAGATTCTGATTCCACTCAATGTCGGTGGCGCTCAGGGAGATAGATCCGACGATAACCGGCGATGTGGTCAGGAAAATATAACTCGTTGGGCCAAAATCGAACGAACGCATTAGTAGATGGCGTCCATCACATAGCTCGTGTCGGTCGTTCGTTCAGGATTACTGGTCGCGAGGAACCTGCGCAATCTCCTGACCGCACCAGGAACGGTACTTCACGAACTTGCACACTACGTGGCCTGCGTCGTGGTTGGCGTCAACGTGGCAGAGGTGAAACTGTATATCCCACCGAAGGGACTGTTCTCAACGCAGCGGAGACTCGGCTACGTCAGACACGAGAACGTGTCAGGTGCGCCCAGTATGATCATGATCAGTTTCGCCCCGTTTGTCATGAACGTGGTCGGGACGTTCGTCGCCTTATACGCCGCAACTCAGACGACTGGAATATTGACACTCGGATGGTTCTGGCTCGGATACTCTTTTGCGTCCCATGCGTCACCGTCACACACGGACTGGGAAGGAGCGTTCGTCTCGATTGAAAATCTGCCGTCGAGATGGCGCCCGGTAGGCCGTATACTGAGCTACATAACCGACTATCTCGCGGCCACCGGCAGTGGGTGGGTCGTTTTTGGGTTTGCCATAGCAGTCGTCGTTTTCGGGGTGAAGTGGGGGTTTGCGTTCCTTATAGGGGCTGTGATTATTATCGCAGTTCTTGAAGGGATTCTCATCGGTTACGAGTGGGTTCGCGGGCAAGACTACTCGATCAAGAAGTTTTGGGTAGATTCAGCGGAGAGAAAAGCAGTGGAAAGATACGGTCAGTTCGCTGGAAACCTCGAACCCCAACAGCAAGAGCAGGCGACCGAAGCCGAGACAGGGAACGGTGAGGCGACGGCAGCAGTAGCTATCGGCGATGGCAAAGTTAGAGACCTCTTCGATGGGCTCCAGTCCAGGCGGTCTGGAATCCGAAGGCGGACTGCGGAAGTAGCTCTCATGATCGCCGCACAGGCTCCTTCCAAGATCTTCGAGCAGAGAGAAGAGCTACAGAAAGCAATCGCCGCAGAGTCCCATCCGGACGTGAAATCGCTGCTCGTCGCGACAGAGATGCGGGCAAGCAAAGCAGCGACAGACCGTCCGGATATCGTCGACGACCGACTTGGCATCTGGATCGATGCACTCACATACCAAGTACCAGGCAGTGGAGCTGTCGCCGAGGAGTTTACACAGTTGAGTATCCAAGAAGATGTTTCCCTAATAGACGCGTTGATACCGCTCAACAACTGTGTGTTGTATAGCACAGATGCGACATCCGCCGCTAGAGCAATGGTGATACTCCTCGACCGACACTCGCACATGGCGTCTCGGCTCGCGCCCCTATACGAAGATGTAGTAAATGATGGTGACGCGAGCCTGGCAGAGCGTCTAGTCGCATCGCGTATTTTCACGATGCTCAACGATCCACGTGGGTTCGTCCTTTTAGACAACCTCCGGGAGAGCGAGGAAGACTGGGTCGCGTTTTTGGCAGAGTCGATGCTAGATGAACTGGAATCCCGGGTCCGCACAGAAGTCCGGAAAGAAGCATCGGCGCCACCAGCGTGACGGCCGACCGCACGTCGCTTCAAGCGTCGTGTGAACCGTCGGTTGTCTGCTGGTCTGCGTCGTGGCGATTCCCCCATGCTGCGACTGCCTCATGATCGAGGCCGACGACAGATTCCGCCTCTTCGAACTCTCCGCGTACGCTTAAGAAGAGTGCTAGAACCTGATCGACGGGCGTGTCAGTCTTTTCAGCGACGACGAGTGCATGTGCGGCGAGGGATGCACGATTGAGCTCTGTCGGGTCAGCGATGTTGCTGCCGTACGAGACGAGAGCGTTCGCGGTCTCCCAGTCGACGGCGTCGAGTCCGTCAACGAGCTCACGTTCCCGCTCGGCAATCTCGAAAGCTTCGTCGTATCTCGTCGACGCGGCCTCCAGATCCCCGTTCCGGTGTGTCTCGACGGCGTCGAGGTATCGTACAGTCGCTCGCCCGGCCGAGAGAGCTTGTGTGATATCCGTCCCACCGTTGAGGAGTGTCTGTTGGAGCGATTCCGACTCCCGCTCCCGTTCGCGAGCAGACTCATACCGATAAATCGGGAAGGTACTCCCGGCGACCAGTAGTCCCAAACCAGTCACCACGACGAGCGCACGTGCAGTCTGGACAATCTTGTCAGCTCTCAAGAGCTGTTGCTGTGCCTGTCTCGGCTGGCCAGCAACAAGCGCCTCGCGAGCGGCGTCGAGTAGCTCAGGTCGACCCATACCCTCCGAGAGTACGACAATCGGAAGCGACCCCGCGTCTGACCAGGCCCGAGCAGCAGCCAGTTGTCTGGTGACGACGACGAGCCGATATGCACGGCTTGCACTGCGAAGCCCGTCGGCTGGTTCGCCGTCGTCGATCGCTGCGCGACTGGTCGCGATCGAGGACTGGACGTGTTCGGCGACGGACCCCAGAAGCGATGACTCTCTCGCGAGGTGTGTTACACGGTCAAGAGCAGCCGCCGCGAATCCGTCAAGATCTACGAAGGCGATTCCACCCCAATCGAGATACGGGTCCTCCGCGTCAATGTAGAAGGAGGTGAAATCTCCCCACTGCCGGAGCCACGCAGACGGTTCTGTCGGCGATGTCAACCAGCTTTGGTAGTCGGTCGTCATATCGGTGAGTGGCTGCGCCTGTGTCTCTAGTCCCCAGGCAGTGCGCCACAGTGCTACTCCAGACATCGGATCGAACAGGTAAGCCGGTGTCCCGTTGGTCCCCCAGATACCCTCTCCGAGATTGACCAGACGACCCACGTTGTCAACGAACCGGTCCCAGCGGACGGTCGGTCTGCCCTCCGCAGACGTGATGCCGAGGAGTCGCGAGTCACCGCCGACCAGAGTGATCCCATCGGCCAGCCCGAGTCGGAGATCTGACGCCTCGGCCAGAGACGGGAGCCGTCTTGTGCCAGACGGCAGGATACAGACTGCCTCCCTATCACTGGCCGGCTGTGCGATGATCGCCCACTCTGGTGTGACGGCCCCGGCTGCGTCATCCCGATGGTCGTAGCGCCAAGACGTGAGCTCCATCCGCTCAAGCCGGTCGCCAGTGGCCCGCTCAAACGCCAGCAACACGTCCGTCTCGAGGTCGGAATCGTACGGGGCTTGGAGATAGACCCAGACACGCTCGTCACCCAGCAGGACGCGCTCTAGCGTTCGTGGCCCGTCGAACTCTGTCTGCCACGTCGACCAGTCCTCTGCATCGTAGTAGACCAAACTACCACCCCCCAGACGACACACATGTCCGGCTCGATCAGCGGCAAGTAGTTCCTCGCCAGATGGATCGAGATCGTACCGGGACTCCGTCGAGAGCGAATAGACGAGGATCTGGTCGGTGTCGCCTTTGCTAATCTCTAGGTAGAGGCGGTCGTCGGTCAGTGCCTCGAAGTCTACATTTATCGTACCCGTGGGCACCTTGAGATGAAAATACTTGGCTCGGGAGTCCGGCGCCGATTTGTCGACTACCACGACGTGCTCATCGATGGTCAGGAGCGTGAGCATGTCGCGATCGGGACCAGTCGCTGTGGCCTCTTCGGCGTCGATATCATAGGGCGAGTCGGACATGACATCGGCAAGGCGCCACTGGACGTTACCGTCCGGCAGCGAGAGAGCGACGACGTCAACGCCGGTGTCTGTACGGACGAGGGCATAGAGGAGTTCCTCGGTGAGATCATAAGCTGTAACGACTCCGTCCGGTGTGAACGACCAGACTTCGGTATAGGAGCGTGTCGCTATCGACCGGATCCCATCTCCGAGCACGTAGAGCCGATCGTGTAACCGATAGACGCCATCGATATCGGAAATTCGGATGAGTGTCTCTGCCGTGCGGAGATCGATACCGATGAGATCACGGCTGCCGGCTCGCTCCACGGTTAAATAATTGAGTGCACCGACGTTCGCCTCGTGCCGAGGGGAAGAAAACGATCGTTTCCACTGCTGTTCGAAGTCGCCGGTATACCCGCGGTACGTCTCACCGTCGAGGATGGCGTATGTGGTTCCGAAAAGACCAGACACATGATGGACGACAATCGATCCGTCTGCTGATTTGACACCATCCTTGAGGAAATTCAAATAATACTCAAACCCGTCGGAGAGGCGCGTGAGATGCTCACCGGTCCGGAAATCGAACACGTCGGCATGATCTTCGTCGGGAGAAACGATCAGTAGATCACCGATGGAGCGGTACACCACGTCCTCCATCGCGTCAAGTTCCTCGCTCCAAACCCGGTCACCGGAGGCGCGCTCGATCCCGACCATCCTATTGGAGTCGGCGGCACACAATAACTCGGGGTGCCCCTCAAGCTCGAAGGTCTCGTCAGCGAAATCCGTTAGGTCGACGGTGAGTGTCGTGTTGGTTGTCGTGTCGACTCCAAGCAGCCCGTCGTCGACGTGTTGGTAGTAGAACCCCTCTGCCTGGTGGATCGGGGCCGCCGTCTCGAATCCATCGTGCTCCGCCACCGCCACCAATTCCTCCTCGCCGGAGTCGAAAAGGCCAAGATCGTCGCCAGCCCAGACGACGAACCCATCTTCGTACACCTCTTCAATCGAGATGTAGTCTCGTTCGTTGGGAGTGTACGAACGACTCAACCCACCCGCTGGGGCGAGAAACGGGGTCGGAACTTCCGGGGCGTCACTTAGATGACCTACAGTCCGAGAGGTGACGTCCCAATCCGGACTACCTGGTCCTTCGACCAGGCCCCACGACAATGCCCCACCGATAGCGGCCTGTAACACCGCCCGCCGTGTCGGCCGGTTTATCATCCACCAGAACCTGCGTTTCGCCAAACATAAACGTGGTCTGATTACTGTTCACATGGTGGTCAAATAATATCCAGAGACACGAGGTGTTACTCGTCGTCGAAGATGGTGATGTTTCTGTCGTCTGGGTCAAGTTCGTCGAAATGGTCCAAGAGTGAGACAAGCCCCTCCAGTCGGTCTCGTTCATTTCGGTCGTCTGGCTCGAACTCGGCCTGCGAGAGGGCGCGAATGAGAACAACGTGATAGTCAACCGGATCGTCTGCCGCTTCGAGTGTCTCCACTGCGGACGAACGGACCTCCGGACTTCGTTCGATAGCTCGTGCGAGGGCCGTAATAGACAAGAAGCTGACCAACACCGTGAGGGTGTCAGACCGGGCCGCCTGGCGTTCAATGTCCTCGGGCGTTGTCTCGTCGTCTTCGGCCAGCTGCTCCAGATTCTCAAGGAACCCCTTGTTTACCGATAGAAGCTCGCCGACATCCGTGAGTCGGGACGAAGCAGCGGCCGCTGTCGGAACCAGCATACTGTCGGGGTCCGCGACGATGGCTCCTGCTATTCCCTGTTCGATGGGGTCAATAGATCGAATCTGATCTAAAAACTGGTCTGCTGTCGCAGCGACTTCAATAGCCTCGTCGATCAGCTCCGGATCTGCATAGTCGGAGTCGGCGACGGCTGCAGATCGACCCAGTACGTCGATCATCAGGGCTCGAGTATAGCTATCAGCCACTGACTGTTCGTGGTACATCTTTTCAATCGCGCCGATCGGGAGTTCGTCTACCCACTCTGGAGCAGCGTCGACGGCGGCACGGATTAATTCCGTGATCCTTCTGGCGGAGCTCGCGTCGTCACGGACGAGTGCCGAGTCGTCGAGAAACCGGAGCGGACGTAACGATTCGACATCGGTCCCGTCCGCAAAGTGTCTCAGACCGTTCGCGGCAATCCCGGCGACCTGGTCGTCGTCACCGAGCTTCGTGATCAGGTCGAGATGGTACTCGGAGACGTAGTCGGTGTCCTCCTCGGCGAGAAGTGCGAGGAACTTCGTCGCCGACACACGCCCCTTCAGGTGGGGTCCACAGAGGTACTGTTCCAGCGAGAGTCGTGCCGTTTCTTCGGTGATCGTAGGTGCATGAGTACTCGCTGCAGACCCTAATACGTCGAGTGCCGGTGCGATCAGATCGACTCGTCGTGGGTACGAGTCGACAAGCAGATCGAGAAGAGTAACGTGTTTCACCAACGCATCTACTTGATCGCTGTCCAGTTCGTAATTGTGGTATGCGATGAGACCTGTCAGCACTGTCGCGCCAGCTGTCGAGAGTTCTGGTCCGCCCTCCTCAAGAGCGGCGTCGGCTAAAGCCATCAACTCATCGGGCTCCCGATCGTGAGTTTGAATACACGACAACAGCCGTCGGCTAGCCTCCTCCGCAGCCCTCCGTTGTTTGTCGTCGTCCTGCTCAATGCCTCGCTCGAACACAGCAAGAAGTTCGTCGTAGAACTCGACGACCGTCTCCTCGGGGACATCGGATAGTACCCGAGCCGCGGTCCGCTGTGTGACCGGATCCGAATCGGTCAGTCCCGCCCGAATCGTTTCTCTGATCTCGTTGTCGATGGTCGTCTCGTCCAGTACGTTGTCTTCCAGTGATCTGAGGTCACGGCGGAGAGATCGTGACATAGTACGAGGATGTATCGTCAGGGTATTAAAATTTCGCACGAGATTGTCAATCAAAACAGTGCCAAGAACACTATATTTTAGTCAAGAGAAACTATGGCTACTAGAGATATATTTTGCTGCTTTTCGTTCCAATTCGGATGGGTCTCGGTATGGCGGGGGAAATCGATCGAGGGAGCCCTAATTGTAGCCGTTTTTGTGCTTCTAAGTCAGATCGCGTACCTCAGAAGTGAACAGATCAAGGTCATCAAGACGGATGGTGACAGCATTAGCGAGATTTCGAGGTTGAGATCCAGCCATTCGAGATCCTGCGTTGCGTCGCTTTCCCCGTGCGAGTCACGAGCGGCTGTTAATTTGTATCTGAACAGTGGGGGTGGTGGGGTCTGATACCCGCTACAGATGAGTCCCGGCTTCCACCCCGAAAGATGCATCTACCATCAGTGCCGTAACGACTTGTCTAATAAGTCGTAACAGACAGCCCCCGTTTCACTCGAGATCCGGTGTGTATACCCCCGCTCATACCAACCGCTAGATACATTAGTAGCGGAAACTCAAGTAATCGTAATGCGCATCGAAGCGACGGCTGGGAACGAGCACAAGGTCTGGCTCACCGACGACGAGATCGAGGACCTCCGTCGGGCGACGACGAGCCAGCGTGACGATATCATCATTCAGTTAGGCGCGTTCGTGGGCCTGCGGGCGTTCGAGATCCCGCAGGTGTGTCCGCGCGACGTGAGCGAGAGCGCCAGCGGGCAGTACCGCCTGCGGGTGCGCTCGGGCAAGGACACGAGCGGGAGCGGGGGCAAGCCACGCGACGCGTACCTGCCCGCCAACGTCGAGCGCGACCTCCAGCGCTATCAGAACGAGCACAACATCGCACCGAAGGACCCCTTTATCGATCTGTCCCAGCCCGGGGTTCGAGCGGTGGTTCGTCGGACCGCCGACCGAGCTGCGGAGACGACCGGCGACCAGGACTTCCGGAAGGTCAGCACCCACGACCTCCGGCGCCGGTTCGCCCAGCGCCTCCTGGTCGACCAGCAGATGAACCCCCGCGTCGTGATGGCCGTCGGCGGGTGGGACAGCTTCGCCGCGATAGAGCCCTATCTGAACGCGCCAAGCGAGGAGGTCATCGATCAAGCGTTCGCGGAGCTCGAACGCTGACCGCGGATACGAGCATCGGTGTTGGGGTGTTACCCAACAAACTTACCATGTTGGGGAACAGACCAACAGGCAGTGGATGCCCACAGAGCAAACCTTCCAGTATACGCATGTCGAAGCCGGGCTCGTCGAGAACGTCGTCATTCGGCGGACGGACGATACCGGGACCTACCCCTCGGGCTGGAAGTACACGCTCCATCTGGGCACGCTCGAAGATCTGACGCTCGTCAGGTACGACAACGCACACGAGGACACGAAAGGCCACGAACACCACACCGCAGCCGGCGATGTCGATGATGTTGCCTTCCCTGGGATGGAGGAACGTCTCCTCGAGTTCTGGGCAAGCGCGGACGAATATTGGGACGCCGTTGATGGCGGCCCAGAACGGCCATACTAACCACTATCCACAACACACAATCATGACTACGCTCCACATCACCGTCGGCAACCGCGAACAGCTCCGAGAAGAGACACTCCAATTCGTGCAGGATGCTGAAGCTGGTGAGCGAAGTGAGCACGACGAGAAGACAGTTATCCAGTTCGGGAGCTACAACGATCTCGTCGACAGTCTCACACCGCTACGTCTGGAACTCATCCAAGCGATTGCAGAAGGAGACCCCCAGAGCATGCGCGAGGCAGCCCGCCTCGTCGACCGAGATGTCTCCGATGTCCACTCGGATCTCAAACATCTGGAGGTCCTCGGGATTATCCAGCTCGAAGATGGTGGCCCGAGCGGCGCGATGCAACCAGCCGTTCCCTTCGACCGCATTGAGATGCACATCGATTACCCACTTGTCGATAATATCGATACGACACCGGCCAGCGCTTGAATCCACGGGTGGTGATGGCCGGCGGAGGATAGATAGCTTCGCCGCGAGAGAGCCGTACCTGAACGCGCCCAGTGAGGAGGTCATCGACGACGCCTTCGCCGCGGTAGATATGTGAGGAAGCCGAATGAATCAGCCACCAATAGTGTGTTGGAGATGTTACACTGGTATGCCGAAACTGGCCCGAAATCCGGGCGGTTCCATGGGGCAAGATAAAGAGACGCATTATTCGGTGATTCATTCCGGCGCAGTCTTGCGATTATCGGTGAATCAGTTAGCCTCGTAACGTATTCAGATATGATGCATTCGACTGCCCTCTTGCGATTTCTGGGTGAATCAGTTAGGAGAGCCGACTTTCCTACAATCGTTATACATAGCGGAGAAGGAGAAAGGACAGGTCGTTCACATCAACAGTGGGCCGCAGCGGCCTCCAACGCCCGCGCCCCCGGGGGGACCCCTGTGCGCCCAACAGATACACGCGGGCGTTAGAGCGGCACCAGCGGCCGCCCGACGATGCGTTCGTGCGCGGTGAGCGGAAGCAACGCCGGGAGCAAATCGTTGTTTGAGCGCTTCGTCGAAAGCGATCGCTTTCCTCGAGGAGCAGCTGAACGCGTCCAACGAAGAAGGCCTCAAGCGACACATCGAGAAGCCAGTCCAGGAGCCAGTCGGGCACGAAACACCGTGGAAGAGAAACAGCCGATTTTGCCGGCAAATACGCCGGATCATCCCCTCCCCCGTCAGGTTCCATTAATAACGCGCGCGTACGCAACCTCAGTCAGACAGCTGACAGAGTTGCGGAGAAGCGGTTCCAGACCGGACCCCCCGATTCTCACCGGTTGACCAGCGCGTCAAATTGCAAATCGCCAGTACTCGAAGGGGTACCTGGAGTGTCCCAGGCCCCATCGCGAAGCGTCTCGAGTCGGTACCGCTCGGGCTGTTCGGTGGGCTCGTCGTCGACAGTGGTGACCGTGCGAACCGGGTCGTCGGTGTCGGGCCGGTGGACCAGGGGCGTGCCGTCGCGATCGTCGTCGACGGCGGCGCCACGAGCGACCGCTCGCTGGGTCGAGCAGTTCGAGCAGGCGTGGATCTCGTTAGCGTCGTCCCCGAAGACCCGGGCGTATTCGGACGAGACTCGTTCGCCACAGTTCTGGCAGGTAACGGTAGTGACCATCGCTGAACGCGACCATCTCACCCGGGAGTGCTAGTAAACCCCACACCCATTTTGACACCACTTGTGCCGATGTCAAAATGGGATACCCTTTTACTAGCACTTCGGCCCCACACTGCAGTGTACTCATCGGACAACGATGGGCACACCACATCCATGGTCCAAATCAATTCACTGTCGAAATCCGGTGGCACGGGACTCGTCTCACTGCCGAAAGACGAACTCGAAATGTGTGGCCTCGTCGACGACGACGGCAAGCCCGACACTGACATCCAGCTGCTCGTCCAGATGGCAGAGCCCGGCGAGTGGCACATCACAGTCCTCGACGAGGACGCCGTCGATTCTTCTTGGTACGAGGGAGATGGTACGCCCGATACTGGTGTGTCAGTTGGTTCGGGCAGCGGGACGCGATAGCGCTATTTTTGGGGCGTGACCCCCGGGGGACCCCTCGACTCTTATCTGAAGCACGCGCGTGTGTGAAGGCCAGCAGGAAGGGAGTGGGAGCGACAGTAATTATGCCGTCGTCGACGAGCTCGACCAAGTGGAGTTCCTCAGTATGTCTCGATGTCGACACCGAGACGTTCGAAGTCATCGACGTTCCGTGTGAGGACGGGTTCGTCGACGACCTCGGCAGTCATGCCGATAATCATGTCACCGTCGGCGACGGCGTTGCCCTCGTTCATCAACTTGCCAGAGCGACGCCCAGCCTTCCGCATTATCGCGGAGTCAGCTGGGTGGACTGGCTTCGATTCGAGGACCTGTTCGATTTTCTCACGTTCCGCCTCCGAGTCCGTCGCTCGAGCGACGCCATAGTACAGTTCGAACAGCGTCATCGAAGAGAGTCGTTGCTGGACGAGATCGGTTTCCAGCTCACGCGCTTTCTCGACGGCGTCCTCGTCGCCGTTCATCAGGTCGATGAGAAACGAGGTATCGAGCAGCACGCTACGCGTCCTCTAGCTCGCCAGCAATCTGTTCGAGCTCGCGGCCGCGCTGTTCGAGCTCGCGGCCGCGCTGTTCGCGACGTTCGTCGACGGCGTCACGAAGGGACTCTGCCTCCTCGTCGCTGAGAATCCCCGCAAGTTCGAGGAGTGATCGCTCGCCGGCGAGGCGGAGAACCACCTCGGAGAAGGTTTCGTCCTCCCCTTTGTGAGCGGCGAGGCGCTCGTAGGCGTCCTCGGAGAGACGGATGCTCTTCGACATGTGCATACAGTTGTATGCAGAGATACAAAGCACTGTTCCCCAGTGTGGTATACAGTCACAGGACAGACTGTGAAAATGGACTACGTCGTTGCTTCGTCCGACCCGACGACCGGTGTCACGAGTGGGAGGTCGATATCGATTGCCTCGTACCAAACCAACGGTCGTTTTGATTGGCCGTTGTCGACGAGCTCGACCAAGTGGAGTTCCGCAAGTTCGGTTAGGTTCCGATGCACCTGACTCACATCTCGCTCGACGAGACGAGCTGTCTCGCGGATACTGTCAGGGTCGTGCTGGACGATTGCCCGGAGTAGTTGGAGGTATTCGGGGTGGGTAACGCGGTGGAGATCCTCGGGGTCATGGTACACGATTTCGAGATGTGGCTCGGGAGTTTCGCCGCGGCCGATGGCAGCGAGCGCTTGTTCGATATCGTGGTCACTACGTTCTCTATATCGGATACAAAGCGTGCGGTCGGACGTATCATAGTTCCCGGTCGTGGTCATTGGTGGTCATCGGCTTTGGTGAACTCCTATTCTTCGGAGAGATTCCTGGGTGAAACAGCCGGTCAGTAGGTGTGCGAACATACCAGAACTGATTTGATGATGTCGTTTGCTCGTACATCCATCTAGGATGGATAAGACAGACTTTTTTCAAGCACTGACGCTCTGGTTTGTCGTCCTAATTTTCCTCCAAACAGCCTCTGCAGACTTCGGTGGGCCGCTTGAGCCGGTCATCGCTATCGTCGCCATTGGCCTCATGTATCTTATTCCCTTGTATTTGCTCATCGGAGCCGGCGCAAAACTGGTCGAGGACTGAATCTTCTGTATTGATCGAACCAGTCCAGTACATACCTCCTGCTAACGGTAGCAACAGGGCCCGGTCATCTTGAATTGACACCGACGCTGTACTTGTCCGCGACCTCGTCAAGCGAGTGTGTCTCACCACGCTCACGTTGCTTGCGACTCGATTCGAGGTCCGCGAGGACTGCTTCGGAGAGTCGAATCGGCGGGTCCACCCAGGCCCGGAGTGCGTCGCGGATTGCCTCGGAACGAGACGTGTATCCGCGCTCCTCGTATTCCGCGTCAATCCGCTCGACCAGCTTCTGTGGGACACGAACGTCGATTTTTGTCGAGCCGTTCCCCTCATCGCCGTCGTCGGCGTCAGTACCCATAGATTGTGAGACGTACGTCTCACAGGAAAGGCCGCCGGTAATTAACCAACACTGACCCTATGGCCTGTCACTGTTGGTTAACATAGACTCGAGCGATTCGCACCGACGATAGTCCACCGCTCATGCTCACACTGTACACACGGAAACCGCTAAGTGTCGTGGCTCACAATGTACACATAATGAGTTCCGACAAGAAGCGCGTCCAATTTCGCGCCCCACACCGGTTAATCGACCGGACAGACGCCCTTGCGGATGTCCTTGGGGAAGATCGAACGGATATCCTCGTGACAGCTCTCCGTGAGTATCTGCAGGAGGCAACCCACGACGATGCGCTCGTCCAAGAGATTGCAGCTGCCTACTATGATGACGAGGTGACCTTCGATCAGGTGAAATCCCTCGTCGGTGCCGAAGAAGCGGCCAACCTCCGCGTACTCAAACAGCAACTGGATGAGGGACACATCGAAGACCTCGCTGAGCTATAGATGTCGGTTCTCGTTGCAGATACGTCGGCGCTGGTGAGTCTTGGAATCGTCGGAACAGCTGCAACTGACCCGCTGGCTTTGTGTCTGGACACCTACGAGGTACTGGTCCCGGAGATCGTCGTCGACGAACTCGAGGATGTCGCCTCGTATGATGATGCACACGGCCGTGGTGCCCAAGCTGTACTCGACCAGACTGATGGGTTTTCCATACGGTCAGTTTCACTCGATGCGGCCTTCCCACTCGACGATGGCGAGAATGCTGCCGTCACGCTCGCGAACGAGACCGACGCCGCGATGTTGTTGTGCGATGAGTTCAACCAACTCGGCCTGATTCACGCCTCACTGGCCAACACACGACTGGTCACGACACCGACGTTGCTCTCGGTGTTCGTTCGGAATGGGCAGATGGATGCTGGTGTTGCGAGTTCGTCTCTCGATGCGATTTCCGCAGCTCGGAGTTGGGAAACGAACCAGTACGTCGACCGTGCTCGCTCGCTACTTGAAGAGTGACTTCGTAGTCCTGTATTCGCTGTTTCACACGACTAATCGCCGACCGCTAGCGATGCTTGTGTTGTCTCCGGCGTCGGGTCCACACCCAGCGAGAGCGAGGCAGTCGCATCGACGAGTCCGGCAGCGCCGTCAGCAGTGGACTCGGGACCGAATCTGGAGACACCACACAGTGGTAGCTCTCGCAGGTCGCCGGCAAGCAACTCGAGGACGAGTCGAATCAGTGGCGCCAGCTCAGGATGGCGTTCCAGGAGCGGCCCGAGGTCGCCGCCAGGAGTGGTCGCCTCGAGGAACCAGTCACTGCCGTAGTCGATATCGCGATGGCTCGCTGCGAAGCAACACTCGGCCAGTCCGTCGACGGGCCGGTCGGTGTCGATGGAGGACCCGTCTTCCCCGGCGCCAGGGGTGGGGGTTGGAGCCCCAGACGACCGTCGCTCGGCCTCGAACGGCAGTGAAATCCGCCAAAGCGTGGCTTTGCCGGCGCCGAGGTCCTCACGCTCGAGCAAGCCGACCGCTTCGAGGTCAGCGAAGAACGCCTCGTTGTTCGCGAGGGTCTGGGTCGTGACGCCGATCTGGGTGGCCAACTTGCCGTGCGCAGTGTTACATGTACGCAGTGAGCCGCGCTTGGTCTGCATCCTCGGGGTCCGGAACCAGGTCATAGCGCTCAAGCATCGACTCGGCGCCTTCCTGGTCGTATTTCAGGCCCTCGAAGACGAGTTCTGGTGAGACCTCGAGCGTGTGAATGTACGAGCGGCCCCCGGCACGGCCGAGGTTGCGCTCGTCTCGTTCGAGCAGGCCGTACAGACGGATGGAGTCGAGGAAGTCGTTCACACGGCGTTTCGAGCGGGGTTCGTAGCCACAGACCTCGCAGATGTTCTCGTACACCTGGTAGATGTTCTTCGCTCGCGGAGAGGATTCATCGTCGAGGTTGAGGAACGTTGTCGCGAGCAGTGCGAGTTTCATCTGGGAGGTGAGCTGGTCCCGGACAATCGTGAGCACGCGTTGTTCCTCGACCCGACTGCCAGCTTCTTCAACGTGGGCCTGTGTGACCTGGTCGGCATCCTGTTTGCGTGCGATATTGCCCGCGGTCTCGAGGAGGTCAAGTGCTTCACGAGCGTCACCCTGTTCCTGGGCAGCGCGGGCTGCACACAGTTCGATAACGCCGTCGTCGATTGTACCATCGCGGAACACGAGTTCAGCATAGTGATCGAGAATCTCGGTCAGTTCATTGGCGTCGTAGGGTGAAAAGAAAATCTCGTACTCACAGAGCGTGCTCTTGACACGCGGGTCCAGCGAATCTTTGAACATGTGGTTGTTCGAGATGCCGATGACCCCGACGCGTGTATTCTCGAGTGAGCCCATCTTGCGTGCCCGCGGGAACTCATAGAGGAGTTTGTCGTTGTCGGCGCCGAGCATATCGATCTCGTCCAGTACCACGACGACATCACCCTCGAGTTGGTCAAGTTCCTCGTACAGCGTCGACCAGAGGAATCCCTTGGTCGGTCCCTGCTCGGGGACCTGGTCGTCTTTGGAGCGGAGCTGGTTGATCAGCGAGATGAGGACGTTGAAGATGCTATCGTCCTTGTTACAGTTGATTTCGAGAATCGTGAGTGGGATGTCGTGTTGCTGGGTCTCCTCTCGCAGGAACGACATCATCTTCTTCGTGACGACGGTCTTGCCGTTGCCCGTTTGCCCGTAGATGAAGACGTTGTTCGGCCCGAATCCTTCGACAACGTCCTGCAGCGCTTCGGAGTAGCGGCTGATCTCCTCCTCGCGACAAAGAATTGTCTCCGGCGTATACCCTTCATCGAAGGGTCGCTTGTCGGCGAAAATCTTGCCCGGCTCGTCAAACGGGGAATCCATCTTGCATGTGGCCACAACTGGATGGTACATAAATTCCTAGTTCAAGTGTTTCGGGTGTTTCGAGTGTTATGCCGAAATATCTCTGTTTAGACCCCCCATTTCGAGTGTAAAGTCAGTCCTCAGGTGCTGAGGAGCCCACTAGAGCGGCCTGACGTTCGTGTTGAAAATTTTGGAGGGATGGTGCCCCCCCATTTCGAGTGTTCCTCACGACACCAGGTGGTGGGTCGAGAGTCCAATTGGGAGAGCACGAACGAATCGGGATGTTGCACACACACCCCCCGTTTCGAGTGTTCTTCCGAGCAGACCGGTGGCGGGCAATTTCCTGTCGGCGGAAGTTGAACGAAGAGTGTTTAGAAGGGTTCTACAGCAAGTATGGAGGCCTGCAGACACAAGATGCAGATGCTGTAGCTGTGTGCTGTTGCTGACTTCCTTCTTATTCTTTTCTACTAGCTAGCGTTAGTAGTAGTAGTAGAGGGCTCTCCCGACAAATAAACACTCGAAATGGGGTGTGGTGGGGACACTCTTTATATAGAAACCGGGGTGATCGACGCTACTCCCCCTCCTACGGGTTCTGGCCGATTAACACTCGAAACGGGGGGTGTGTGTGGTGGGGATGTTCCACCGTTAACCAACATCCTGCCGGATACCATCGCTCTGTTGGTTAGCCCACTACTCTCTCAGCAGTTGTTCTTGGCAAACGAGATTCAATTTCCCGTATTGTAATGTATACCACAGTCAAAACCACCTGATAGCCACATGACTCGCGCTTTTGACTTAGTCAAATTCGCTGCTTCCTCCGATCAAGAGCTGTTCTTCGACGCTCCACTGGAGGTCGAAATTATGGACTCAGTCCCTACTGCGGATGGCGAACAGCAGCGTGAGTATCAACTTCTTGCGACAAGTGCATACTCGCTTTCAGAAGCCATAGCGGAGGTAGACGGTGCTCGCACCGGCCCGCTTGGCAAATCTGAATTCCGTATCCCGGACAGTGAGGTCGAGCGATATCTTGAGTTGATGCATGAGGATGAGATTGATTCATCGATACACGACCATCCTGCTGCAAACCGTAGTACGGTAGTTGCTCTCGCTGACGCTGGCTACCGAGCCCCAGCAGATTTCCTCTCTGAATCGGTCGACCACCTCGATATCGCTCAAGAAGCGGGGATTGATCGCGATGTTGTGGGATCAATTGCGAGCCAATTTGTCGGTGGGTTCTCGACAGGGTCTGAACTCAGAGACGAGCGTGGCCCATTCGCAGACCAAACGATAGCTGACTCGTTTACTGGCTGGCAGCTCCAGCAGGTTAGCCCCGATGACACTGTCATACGATGGGTGAGTGACGGTCGGTTCAATGTCACTATCAAACACTCTGATGGACGCTTCTCTGTCGTCGTGAATACTCCCGGGGATGAGAAACATCCCTACATCCGGAAAGGGAGAGAGGTCCTCCTCGATATGGAAGTAACCGATGCCGCAACGGCCGTTGAGTGTGCTCATGACTGGCTGGCCGATAATCAAATCCCACCCGTTTCTGAGACGGATCTCACCGAGGAATTGTATGTTGGCCCGGCTACGCACGACTACCTCGCGTTGGAATACGACATCCGGTCGAGAGCTGACTTGGAGGTCTTCATCCGGAACAATCCCGAGGAAGCCGCCGAACTCCTCCAGGAAGACATCGTTGCGGCACATCTCGATGAGTGACCGTCCTGCTGTGCGTTCCGGTATTCAGTGGATTGGCCCGTCACGCCTGTTGTGAACGAGGGATTCACCCCAATCGCTTCGTTCGTGTTAGGAACACTCACTACGCTCTTGAACAAAAGGGTCGCTTCCCGAGTTCTGCAGCTAGCAAACAGCGGCGTCAGCGGCGGCAGGGCACGTGCCGCCACCTCCACGACGGTGTCGTTCTGTGGTAGTGTGTCCTATCCTGGCGTCGTCACAGGGCGTGGGTGGGTTGCCCCGTCACAACAGGGGTGACACCACCCGAGGTTCCGGCTGTAATCCCATCCTCGAGGAGATCTAAGCCGGCGTAGCGTTGCTCGTTGAGTCCCTGAGCGGTTTCCATGGACATCGTGAGGATCTCCGTCTTCGAATCACTGGTCCCGACCTGTCTGGTCTTGACCCGGAGGTCCTGCCCGCCCAGTTCCTGGAGCTTGTCCCACACTCGGTGCACGGTCTGGCGATGTGGCTTACTCCCGAGCTCGGCGGTCAAAGCCTCCGTAACATCGTCTTTGGTCAGGAAGACCCCGCTCCCGTCGTGGCGCTTGGTGGCGAACTCCGGCCAGCGCTTGGCGACTTGGATCGCCCGGTAGGTGTTGGACTTGTTTGCCTGCTCGACGAACACCTCTTTGACCGTCGACTGGCGGACGTTGGCGAAGAAATCCAGCGGCGAGGAACTGGGTTCGATTCCCTCCGGCAGCGTCTCGGCATCCTCCTGCTTGTCGGGATCGGCGTCGAGTTGCTGGGCCTTCGCGATAGCACTCTTCGCGATATCGCGAGTCTTAGTTTCGCGGTCGTCGAGGTCGCCGATTTCGTTCTCGTTGGCCTGGGCCTTCCCGACAGCCGTCGTCGCGATGTCGTGGATCCGTTCCAGGTCGGACTCAAGGTCCGAAACGAGACCACGGAGCTGATCACGCTCGGCTTCGGCCTCTTTTCGTTGGTCGCGCTCTATCGCTAACTCTTCAGTGACTGCCTCGAGTTCGGCCTGGAGTTCCTCCTGGGCGCCTTCGAGCTCTTTGACGCGTGCTTGAAGCTGGTCGCGGTCGGACTCGAGCCCTTCGACCCGTGCTTGAAGCTGTGCAGTCTTCGACTCGATGAGGGCTTCCATCTCTGCGTTCAGTTGACTGTCGGTACCGTCGCCGTCGTGGGGGTGGTCTGCATCCATCGTGACCACACAACCCGCGCCCGGAATCGAACCGGGTGACACTGACCACAGCGCGGGCTCGTATGCACTGACGACACCTGCAGCTCTCGGAGGCGGTTTTCCGACCCTCAAGCGGAGTTCGTGACCCGGCTGAGCGGGGATCGTCCCAGTCGACTGGACAGTGCAGCCGCTCGTTGAGGGGCAAGCTTTTTTACTAGACCAGCAGAACAAGCGGATGTTCTTGTTGAGAGGGGGACTCCCCCCTCCTGTTCCGCTTATCCTGATGGATAGTGTCGCGTGCGTCCTATCCTGATACTGCCATCTAACTAGCCGACTAGTAATAAGTTTCATTCTGGTTGAAATTATACAATCTGTGTAACACACCTGGCAGCGCCACCCCCGTTCAGCAGTCATGGACCGCCTCCATGTGCCGGTGATGGGCCTCGATAGTCGGACTCCGCTCGTCACACAGCACGCAGGGAAGCGCCCCAGCACCGTCGACGCCGTAGTAGTTCCCGTGACCGGTCATCCCTGCACCTCCGTGCGGCGCTCGATGACGACGTCGTGGCCGTAGTCCCCGCGGCGGTACTGCTCGTAGTAGTTCTCGACCGTCGCGAAGTCGCTGGTCCACTCGGTGTAGTGGACGAGTTCGCCGACGACGTAGCGCAGTCGCCACTGCTGGCCGCCTGTGGGCGCTGGCTCGCTTCCAGTGCCCGTTGCCGGGTCGGCACGGGCCATCACTCGCCACCCCCCTGGGGCGGCCCACAGCCCTGAATGCCGGGCCCATTTCGATGGGCGACCTCGGCGGGCGGCACCGCGAAGGTCATGATATCCTCGGCGTTCGCGACGGCCTGGGCGATTTCCCGGCGGCCCTCGCGGTCGCCGACGGTCGCCTCGAGGCGCTGGATGGTCTCGTTCGCGAGGTCCGCCAGCAGCGCGCCGGTGAGGTCCTCCTCGACTGCGAGGACGAGCAACGCGGGCTCGCTGTCCAGCTCGGTCAGCGAGACGACCTCGCCGACTTCGACGGCCGTCATCGGGCACCTCCCGCGACCAGCAGCAATGAGGCTGAAAGCTTATTACAGCCTATTCCTGTACGTTTAGATGGGATCCGGTCCCCGCTTGCGACACCCCTCTGACATCCACCCACCCGCGCCATCGTTGACGGGCCCGGGTCCCACGCTCCCTGCACCGGGCGCTGCCCACGCCCGGTCATGGTTCTCTCTTTCGCGAGCGTGGTAGTATCCTGATCGAGAGCGGCGCCCAGCGTCGCGAGGCAGTCGACAGCGACCATCATCGGGCACCTCCATCGGTCCCGTACAGTCGTTGCAGGACGACCGGCGCGAGCAGGTACAGGACTCCGACCGTGTAGACAGCCGCGACGAGGCCCGCGACGAGCGCCGCGAAGGCGGTCTCAGTAGATGTGTGGGTCGGGCCGACGCCGACGGCGACGACACCGCCGACGACGAACGGGACGCTGATTCCCAGCGCAACGCCGACCAGGAGGACGTACGTGGGCCCGGCGCGGCGCCACCACTCGCGAGCCAGCGCCAGCATGGCCCCAAGTCCGCCCTGTGTCTCGTCGTTCATGCGGCCCCTCCCGGCTGGTCGCCACCGGTCGCCGGACAGCTGTAGGCCAGATGCACGGCTAGGGAGGTTTGCTCGGGGAGGGGCGCGTCACAGTACGGGCACGCGGTGGTGACGACGGCGCTGGTGTCCCGTTCCTCGATGGGCATCAGTCCGCACCTCCCGTGGGCCCGCCGTCGGCGGGGTGGTCTCGGTCGTCCTCGGGCGGGGCCTGCTCGCGCAGGTCGACGAGTGCCGCTTTGTCCCAGTTCGATGGCTCTTGGTCCTGCTGGAAGCAGGTCTGACACGAGAACCGCGTCGCGTTGACGGTAAGCGAGTGATGGCCACGCGGGCAGACGAACGGGTCGAGCGACCGCTCCGGGGCCAGGCCGCCGTCGGCGACGAGCGTGCCCTGGTGTTGGAGCTGGGCGAGTTCGCCGGCGTGGGCTTCGAGCAGCCTGTATCCGGTGTCGGTCAGCGTATACACGACACGGCGCTCGTCGTCGGTGGCCGTCTCGGTGGTCTGGACCAGGTCGGCTTCGACGAGCCGGTCGAGGTTCTGGTACAGTCGGCCGTGGTTGACGGGCTCGCTGTAGTGGTCGTCGAGCCAGTCTTGCAGCGCGCGGCCGTAGGGCTCGCCGTCGACGGCCGCGATGGCCTGCAGGCAGTCCCGGCGAAAGCCGGTGAGGTCGTGGTAGGTCGTCATGTGCGTGCCTCCATGGACGGGGCGTCGAGGGTGTGGATAAAGGGGCTGTGGCGGCCGCGTGAACGGCATGGCAAGATATGCCGGTAGATTAGCGGAATTCGGGTTTTTGGGCCTTCTGTGTCCGATTCTTTCCGTTCACCGGCGATGAACGGCAGTGAACGGCACGGCCGCCCTCTGGTGGTTTTCGAATGGGCGGAACGTGAACGGCATCGCAGTATTTGCCGGGAGTGTGCTGGCGGTCCCTGACGTGGGTCCGTTAGTGAACGCGAGCGATGCCTCTCGTCGTGGGTGGGCTGGTCTGCTGTCATGGGTTCGACGCGACGCCGCGGTGTCTGGACGTCGCTCTATCTCACTGTGTTCGGCTATGGCCACTTAACGCTTTCCGCACGACAACTAATTGCCGTGCGATAATTATTTGCCGAGTGTCTATTAAAATAGACCGCGGATATTTTTTAAGCTGGCCGCGTCACCAGAGACAATGCCTGATCCGGGCCGAAAGCCGACGGTTTCTGATCTTGAAATATTGCGTGAGTTTGCTCTGTGCTCGGACCCCTTCATGCACGCTACTGAGTTGGCTGAAGCCGTAGACCTATCTCGGCAGGGCGTCCACAATCGGTTGGAACAACTCCAAGAAGAGGGATACTTAGATAGTAAAATGACCGCCGGCACCCGCAACTGGTGGCTTACCGACGAGGGTCGGAATTACGTTTCCGAAGAGTCCTGATTCTCACGGATCCACCAACCGACCATTGTTGATGTGGGCTTCTTTCTGTTAATCCGACCTTCCTTCCACAGTTCCTTGAGTCTCTTATTGATGGCCGTCCGGCCAATCGGGAGGCATTCTTCCAGCTCCCCTGCAGTGACGAAGGGCCCCTCGATCTCTCTGAACGTCTCTAATAGTTCCTGATCACTGACCTGCTCATTTCCATGTGTAGCACTCATACGGTATCAGAGCATTAGTTTCCGCATGGAAAGAATTTATGGTGGTTGCGTTACATAGATTTAGACAGGAACACATGCGCCGCTGGTCGATTTCTGACGAAATCGCCCCGGTGTTAGAGCACCGAGGCGCGTGGTTCCAGGTAAGAACCAATGCCAACTACGCAAGCGAATTCACAAGAACGTATCGCCCGCCAACTGTTGACTCAATCGCCCGGCCTCTTTCTCGGCGTCGACGGGGAGAACTGTGCCCACTACTGGGACAGCTACGAGTTTGCCGTGGCCGTCGTGCCTCGGGACGCCGCGGCCGTCGACGACGCCGAGAAGTTCGAGCTCAAGGAGACGCCACTCGCGACGCTCGGTGAGTGGTGCGAGCACGTCCGTGGACGGCGTGGGTGGGACGTTGGCCCGCGTGTTGGTGGCTCTCTGGTCGGCGACCTCGCTCAGGCGGTGGAAGCATGAACGGCGCATCGGTGGCTGACGCGAAGGGGTTCGTGTACGAGCCCGTCCGTGGCCCCAAGCGGAAAATCGAGTTCGAACCACGGAGCGATGGCGGGTTCGAGCGCATCGAGGCCGTCTGGAACGGGTGTCAATGGCGGGTGACCGGGCGGGAAGTGGTGACGACGATGCGGCGGATTTGAGCCGGCAATCAGTATTGAAACATACTGCTGGTAATAGATTTCAGAAGCCGTGCGGAATTGACAGTGCGCGTTTGTCATGGAAACCAAGAGTCAAGGTAGTGGTTCTCTTCTACGAGCCCGTGATTTTATCTTAGTCTATTTCATTGATATTACTCAAATTGCCAACTCCAACCCCTTCATCAGCGACCAGTCAACTCTCTATCAACTTCATCGTCTCTGTAATCTCTCTCATACTCTTGATTTTCACTTCCGTCCTTAGCTACTACTCCTACTCGGCCCAAGCAAGAACCGGCGTCAGAGAGGCCCTTGAACAGTTAGACGATGTGGAAATTAACAACAAATATAAAATCAAACCCATTCTCCACCGCTTCCGCTTCCGTCCACTCTCCCCAGAATCATCATTGCTCCTCAAAATCTACAAAACACAGCACAACGAAGCAGCCGCCAGCGTCCCCGTCTCCGCTACAGAACAAGTCGATAATGACTTTCTCAACGCAATCATCACGCAACTCACCGAAGATGAGGATTTGGACGAACTCTTACAAACCGCTTCTATCGACCGCGACGGTGTCCACTTCGAATTATCCACTCGCAACGCCGTCTCTGTCCGCCGCTTCGCGAACCGAGTAATGACGATAATGCGTGACGAGTGGCTCGATAATGGATAGTCCGTTCAGGAACCCTGTTGCTTGACCCGAGTAGAAAATCGGAGGCATTTGCTACATACGATCTCTGTATCTCGCAAGCAGTTTCTGAAAAACTCCAGAGAGATTGTTGGCACGACGGATGTACAGTCTCCGACCCCGCGAACGGTTGTCGTCGACGTGGTGACCGAGGAGCTGCGGCTGACCGACTGGGCCGTCTTCCGGACGGTCGCCGAGTGTTCGGAAACGACGATTCACGAGGTCCGGCCATGAACGGCGCGTCCGTGGCTGATGCCAAGGGGTTCGTGTACGAGCCCGTGCGTGGCCCCAAGCGGAAAATCGAGTTCGAACCGCGGTCCGATGGCGGGTTCGTGCGGGTCGAGGCCGTCTGGAACGGGTGTCAGTGGCGGGTGACCGGGCGAGAGGTCGTGACGACGATGCGGCGGATTTGAGCATCGGGTCAATTTTTCGTCCAGTTGGGATAGGAATAGCCGGTCAGTACAGGTGCGAATTGACTGCTGGGCGTTCTAACTCCGCCGAGAGTTGTACCGAAAGCCGGGACGGGACGCACTCAAACACGCTGTCCGAGCACCACTCTGAAATCAACCGTGTGCTATGAGTGAGCGTCTTTGAAATATCATCTTCGTTCTACCGTGATATTCCATATAACGTCTTCTTGATAAAAATCATAGTCCCTATCATTACTTGCGTCGTCCACGGTACGTAACAACTCACGGTTTTGTTCACCACTCTCGTTTGTAATTATGGCGCCGTGTGACAGACTTCCGCTCTCGTTGGAAGTGCCCGGCTGCTGTCTCTGCAAATTATATGCTATTGCGTTCTCTGGTGGACCCCATTCATTGGGATCCTCAAACCAGTCTCCGTCTTGAGTAAGATATATTCTTAAATGAGCGGCACAGTGCCAGTGATCAGGATGGCTAAATACGGGTCCTTGTGGTTCGATGTTGAATGACCACGTCCACGTATCTGACCCACTGACTGGGTTTGAGTAGACTTCCCGGCGTGTATCAGACCTACTGAATTCGGATATAGGAACATTGTCAGCAATATCATAAGAGGTACTACCATCAGTTATCGTCATATCAGTTATCTGCGCCTCATATGTTGACTCAGCACACCCATCATCTCCAGTTTTACTCATTCCAACAATCAGATCAGGCAACTCTGTTGATACATTATCAAAAGTTACTGTCTCAGAAAAGTGCACTTCACCCTCGGTAGCCAGTTCAATGCTAAATTCCTCACCTGATGGCGTCGACGTAAGCGTGGAGGGTTCCGTCGGGGTAAAGCGGCCCAGTGTCGAAGGTCCATTACCTGCCGCAAAGACGAGTCGAATCGTCTCGCTCGGATCAACTCCTGCTCCCCAATTCAGGACCCCTGCTCCAAGGACCGCGGTCGCCCCGCTACTCAGTTGTGCATCCGAGCCCGTGGTCGTAGAGCCAAGCTGTGACCACCTGGTTTGTTGGCCTGTTGAAGCACGGACCTGGAGATTCCCGGCCTGAATCGTTGCCCCGCCAGTGTACTCAATCGTTATCTGCTGTGCCTGTGTATCGTACTCGAAGGTGAAGTTTGCACCACCGAGGTTACTGGTTGGCGTTTCAGTCTGTGTCGATTCCGTCGTCGAGTCACCTTGTGAACACCCGGCGATACCGGTAACACCGAGAGCGCCGAGCGTCGCGAGATACTTTCGTCGATTCGGCCACTGAGCCATACTTCGGAATATGACACCTGACAGATAAAGTCAAGTGAAACATCAAGTATTGAGTTGCTTCATTCTGGTGCACAGCGCTCATCGCTACTTCGTTGTACTGACCGGTTTAGCAACCGTATCTGTGTCGCTAACCAACAGTTTACCCTTACCCCGGTTCTGTTGGTTAGCCACGTCGTGTAACCGGGACGGTCCGCGTGTCGGCGAGCTCGTCGACGGTCGCCGCCAGGTGGCGGGGCAGGCACTGCAGCGTGGCCTACGCTCGTGGGTTCGTGCGGGTCGAGGCCGTCTGGAACGGGTGTCAGTGGCGGGTGACCGGCCGGGAGGTCGTGACAACGATGCGCCGGATTTGAGTAAAAGATAAGTTGCATCGATAATTTTCCGCCTGGTATAGTGGCCAGTTGAATATAACCTCGAACTTCCAATCAGTACTCTGAAATAAGTTCGATATATCGTTGGTCGAAAATTTCGTTCGGAGTATCCGTCTCAATCATTGACTCCATCTCGTCTTTATCGAAATGTAGAACTTCGAATTCTTGTTGCTTGAGCTCTCTAATCCGTTGATGTGCCGCGTCTTCATACTCAGAACCTGAAATGCCATTCCACGACAACAAAATTCCGGTGGTGCAATTAGCTCCCAGTATATCGGCTTTCGAATTAAGCGTATGGACGACATTCGCGCCTACAGACTTACTCCAGTTTTTACATTCCACCATAATGATTGCCGATAGGTCCTCCCACGGGGCGGACTCTTGATTATTCCGAAGAACTAAATCAAATTCCTCACTACCAGTTTCGCTGTTGACGCGGAGAACTTCCGTATCTGGGATGTGTTCGTTAAATAGCAATTCTGCAAATTCTTCGAGTAGATCCCCCTTCTGCCGTGGGTTTTCGACAGTATCCGCAGACTCATACAAATCACGAAGCCGTTCCCGTATTTCACTGTTTGTTACTGGTTCCTGATCTCTTACGTGGAGTCCGGTATCCACTGATCGAAGGGTTCGTGAGGTCAAATCGAGATAGTACAACTCAAGAATTTCAGAGTCTCGTTCAATCTCAATAGTTTCCTCAGCATATTCTTCTTCATCAACAATAATCAATTGGGCCTCAGTATCGAGGCTTTCAACTTCCTGATGAAGACTTAGCACATCGTCCGGGCTATAGTAGACGAGATGTAGCTTGGAGTGCTTTTCAAGAACTAGATCCGCGTCTAAGGATACCTCTATACCCTCGTATTCAAAGGAACCTTCGAACGTTCCCATGATCTCATAGCCGATGGATTCAAACACATCAGTGAGGATAGCTTCTGGTGCAAATTCCCGGAAATCGATATAGTCTAAGTATCCGATTGGATTTTCTTCGTCTGCTCTTTCGTCAATTCTAACCAATTCATTTGCGGCGCGCAGTACAAATGAAGCGTTATTAAATGTCATCTCTGACCCGAACGGATCTATCTCGTTCCGAGAAATCGTAGGGGCTCCAAGAGCGTGTGCTAATCCAGTAATAAATGTTAGTGCATTCGCTATCCAGATTGGCGAGGACATCCTAAAGTAGGGATCATGAAAAGTCGGCTCCGAAGCGAATGTCGGCACGAAAATGTATGGGCGGTCAGATATATCCGTAAATCTCTCTTGTTTTGCTGAAGGTGCTTCAGCGGAGCTGTGGTGTAGGGATAGGTCTCTGAGCGTTATGAGATATTTATTCAAAAGTTGGGTGTATTCTATCTCCTCGACCGGAGTCGGAGACTTGGTAATACTGTTACGAACTGCGGCAAACGCATATGCTGCTTCTTGATATCGCCCTTTCCGTAATTCATGTAAAGCAAGGTTGATACTCCAAGCCGCTCCCTCTGGCCAATCTGATTTCATGACAAGTGGTCTCAGTATTTCAAAGGCATACTCTTGGAATCTTTCTTGAGTCAGTTCTATCGATTCATAACCATCTGGTATTTGACCCTCTATTTTGGTCTGAACATCCAGCTCAGAGTCGTCTAATTGATCCCAGTCTGGACTATCGATTGAATAGCCCAATTCTTCAGTTATAAAATCCGAATAGAGGAGTATTTTAGACTCTTCTGACGCGAATTCAGAAGGCACACTCGGAGTTAGTCGCAAGACGATGCAGTGGGCTAAACAATCCAGCAGGGGTTCAACATCGGCTTCCCGAGCTGGAAATTTAAATGAGGTTCCACCCGGAGGATACCAATCTCTCAGCTCGGGATGCCTCTGATAATATTTGTCGATAACGCATTCTACTGCATCTTGAGCCTCAGATGTTAACCGTACTTGAGGAGGGGAATCACTCTCCCAATATTGCTGTAGCTCCTCATATCCTTCTAATCGAATTGTATCAAAATCGACTGATTTTCCCACGATGTTATCAGAGACACTAAAACCAGGAAAGACCATAGATGATTTCTTGACTGGTCGTACATATCTTTAATCAAATTCTTCGGGTACTGAGTCTTCTGAGATACGGCCAGATACTATATTCCACGCCCAGTCGATCTCTGTGCCGCATGTCTGGCACTCCTCGTACCCATGGGTCCAATAGAAGTAGCTCTCACATTCGTGGCACTGGACGTCGTCGTGACCCGTTGGTGGCGGGTCGATATCATCCCGCTCGGACTGTCGGTCACGAACACCATCCCGATACCACTTCTTCCACGTCTGTTGATGGATAAACGGCGCAATATCGATCTCTACAGAACCCTCGCCACGCGACGCATACGGCGGTTCCACGCCCGGATTAAACAGCTTCTCCCACGATATTGTACGAAATAGCAACGCCTCTATCACCGTGGGGGGCAGCTGTATCGTCGGCTCAGTCCCGTTGAGGACTTCAGAGCGGACCTCAGCAATGTCTGCCTGGGCGGGATACTCTTCGGATTCTTGCTCTACCCATGTCGGGAACAACTCATGCCACGATTGTTGCTCCCACAGTTCGCGAGCCTGCTCGTCGTGCCATTCACGGGGGAGTGTTGCTGGCACGTCGACCAACTGTAGTTCCCGGCGTGCGGCCTGCCATTCGCTCTGGTGCGCTCGGTGATTCTGTCCCGGTTGCCACCACACTGTCTGTTCTGGAACCTGTTCGGGCCACGCGGCTTCCTGGGCCCGCGCCCTGATGTCAATTTCAGCCATTCGCCACTGGTCGCTCCCGAAATCCGCCTTGTCCGTCCAAACAACGGCATAGTCTTGGGCGATAAAATCCGCTGTCGCAGCGTCGATGTCCTTCGACTCGTTCTTATGCTGAACTTCGACTACAACACCCTGTCCTAATTGTGAATCTCGCTGCTCGAAGGTCACAACGGCGTCGCCAGACCGATGGTTTTTGTCGGATTCCGGCGCCGCGAGTCGTTTCTCCATTTCGCAGTCTTTGACAGTGCCCTCGAAGGCTTCTTCAAGCTGGTCAGCGGCCAAAGATTTCCATTTCAGATGGATATCGGACTCAGCGACAGACTCACACGCTGCACCGCCTCCACCACTGCCATCGCTACCCATGTTTTCGGTGTGTTTGAAGTGCCGAGCACGGCCATCACTGTATTTGCTCCAGACGCGCATAGTCCCGCCGCACTCCGGACATTCGACATCGGTCTGTTTCGGAACTTGCCGGGGGGCAGCCTTCTTTCCATTGTAGAGTGCAATCCAAGGCATTCTAACTCACGTAGGCTGGTGGTAGTAGTTGACAAAGCAGATTAAGTGTCAGGGTATCAGAGTGAAAGTGGAACCCGAAAAAAGTAGCGGCGATGATCTGAGTCAATTCTCAAGCAATTCGGAACGCTTCTCGACAGCGTTCCGCCAGCGCTGCATATACTGGAATTCTTTGCGTGAGGCCACCTGTTGTGAACTCCGGTACTCTGTCACAATATCCTTGAAATCCGAATCGAGGTCTGCAACTACATCTTCAACATCCTCCTCCTCAACCAATCGCGCGTGCTCCCACCGTTGCCATACCCGGTGCTTCATCACGATCGTCTGAAGTGCGGTCTCATCTTCGTCTGCCTCCTCGAGCTCGGATAGGTCAAGCCAATCGTCGAAGTGTCGACTGCAGAATTCACAGTCGCATACCGGCTCATCGGCTCGTGACATGATGTCCACCACCGCCGGGATCTGGAGGAAGTCCTTGGTTTTGTCGAGATAATAGCGAGAAGACATCCCGCTACTGCTCCTTGGCTCCACCGACTCACGGTACTGTTCACCGTGAATCGTTCCGTAGGCAGTTCCTTTGAGTCCGAAGTCGTGGAGGAGGTTCGCAAAGAAATCACCGTAGTAGAAGTACGGGTCAATGCCCGCAGCGTCGAGGTCGTACACGAAGTCGATGATGTGCTTGTACTCGGATTCGTTGGTTTCGTGCTTGTCGAGGTCCTCAAACAGGAGGAAGCACTCTCCAATGTCTTCGTTGCTGAGCAAATCGATCAGCTCAGTCCGGTTTTCCCCGTGACCTATTTTGCTCGTCGATGTGTACACTACCGGCCGCAGTGGACGAGTTGCTTGAGCCTTCGAAGCCGAGAGAATCGTCCGGAAAGCATCGTAATCCTGCTCTTTTTCGAGCTTGTGGGCCCAAGGAATCACAGCATCGGGTTTGGCTTCCTCTCTGCTGACATCCAATGTCTCATATTTCCCCAAGTGCTCGTCCAGCCGTCGGTATACGATCGTTTCCTGAAACTCAATAGCGGCTTGGGCGATCTGCTCGATGATATCTGTCTCTAGGAACCGAGCGTTGACCGTCCCTGGATCGTCGAGGAGCCCTTCGAACGGCTCACCGAGTTCAGATGCGTAGTCCCTGTGCCATTGTCGGACGTTCCCGTTCTCGTACCGGAAGCTCTTCCCCTGGCGAAACTCCGCCAGAATGGGGTCAATGTAGTAACTCAGGCTTCGTTCTTCTATCAGGTCGGCGAGTAACCTCGGTACCCGCTTTTTGGAATTTGCAAGGAGATGTGCCGAGACAAGCGCGGAATCCCAGAGTTCGTAGTGATCGTCAAAAATAGACCGCTCGTTATTGCTCTTGTACCGGACAATCGTCTCGAACATCGTCTAATACTTTATTAACAATGTTTTCCTTTCTACATAATTGTTGTGAGACGGGTTCAGACTCAGAAATAACCTCGATATCCTCGTCAACACTGAGGAGCCCTATCGAGAGTTCTTCGAACCGCTCTTGCAGCTCGGTGGAGACGGAGTGTTCCCAGACAGCCAAATAGGAGTGGTCCACCACGTCTGCATCTCGACGGGCCTGTTCGATGCCGCGGCCGATATTCCGGGCTTTCATCTCGATTGCAATCGTCACGTCGCCGTCGATTCCCAGGATATCGATAGGGTACGAGAAGACACGTGCTTCGGTGGTGAAGGTGATATCCTCACTGCGAAGGTAGTCTGTGAGAATGCCGAGCTGGTACTTCTCTGGGATGTACTGGTCCCGGTGCTGTTCCTCACTCTGCACCCATCGTTCTGCGTATTCGCGTTCAACACTTTCAATATCGGCCATCAGTCGCCCTCCAGTTGGAGTTCATCCTTGATTTCGGACTCTGTCGCGAACGCTGGGTACGATGTGTAGACGACTTCGAGGAGTTCTGATAACGATAGGTCACCGTAGGACTCTACGATCTCCGTAAGCTCAGTCTGATACTCCGGTTCCAGAATCTCGACCAGTTGCGACGCGATTTTTTCTCCTTTGGGCGTGATGCTGAACTCCTTGTTCGAGAGGTCGTCGTCAACTCCAGCAAGTGGTCCGTCATCCATCGGTGTGGCCTCGATAGCCCCCATCTGCAGGAGGAAATGCAGCTCCTCATAGACTTTTTCTGAAAATGGTCCCATCTTGTAGGGGGCAAAATTGAATGCGATATCCTCCTCGTATTCCTCGAAAAATTCCGTTTCCTGCTCGATGAGAAAGAGGAGTTTCTGAAGCTTCGTGACGCCACGGATTGACTCCATGTAATGGAAGAGAATAAAAACGACATCGGTCCGTCGGTCAATTTCATCAATCGGTGGCACGTGAGATACCTACCGCATGTGACTAGCCCGTGGGTAATGAAACTTTACGGCTGGAGCGGTGGCGGGGGCTACCGATCGCGGTCGTTTTGTTGCACAGGGACCTACTCCAGAACAGACGCTACCGACGAAACAGGGCTGACTCCCGGAAGAGCGGTACTCCCGGCGATTCACACTCTGAGGGCCCCCACTTTCGCTCGTGAGCGTCGGCCCAGTATCTGTCCCGCCCAACCAAACACAAGCGGACACCAAGAGCAGATACCAGATGACTCAGCAGGCGGCGGACACGCGTGATCGCTATCTGAGCAGTCCTAGTAACTTACTGAAGAAAGACTCATCGTCAGCGTCGGGCTCCCCACCTTTCGTCACGGCAGACGGACACTCGTGTTCGTACCGGTCTTCACAGTTGGGACAGACTGATTGACCACATTGGTCGCAGTCGTGTATCTGATCTGTATCGCTCTCACATGAGGGACACGTAAGAACAGCTAAGTCGGCCTCGCTGCTTCGGTGGTCACTTTTGCTCTGTGGCGATATTGGGTCCGGTACTGTCGGTGCATCCTGCTTTTCCCGAACTCTATCCTTACGTTTCCGCCATGTTGAGCGTCGATCGGTTGTCTCCGGTCCTTCCCCGGTAAAACTGCTGAGGTCGTCATCCACAACAAATACTGGGCAGTCGTGGTTCTCCGGCAACCGATGGTCGCCACAAAAAGACTGCTTGCAGTGGTTACACTGAAAAGCGTGGTCTGTGGATTGACCACAGTTATCGCACCTGTCCATCGTGTACCAGTGAAGCCTCAAACACTGTCAATTTACGGGGAACTACTCAATCTTCGGCTTATCGTTGGACTACAATTGGGCGAAACACATTGACTCTAAAGACAAAGATTGGTACCAGCACACCTGTATATAGTAACCACCCTCGCCATCACGACCGTCGTCGTCGCGCAGGTCCTGTTCGCGACCGTCGGCCTCGCGAAGTTGTACGACCCCAGTGCTGAGGTCCTGGTCGGCCTCCAGTCGCCCTCGCGAGGCCCGACCAGTACGACGCCGACACAGATGCCAGGCTGGCCGCTTCAAAAATTGAAACTCGGCCAGCAAAACCGATAGGGGAGGCTGCAGACCACCCGCCCATATGCCGATAACGCCACCGAAACAGGTCTACAGAACTGCGACCCAGCGAGTCCCGTACGAAGCACACGGGACCCAGATTACAAATATCTCAGACCCGGTCGTGGATATTCTCTGGAACATCCTGTGCTACTACAACGGCGAAACAATGGGACGACAATGGGCCACAATGACCCGAACCGAGACCTGGCAGTTAACGGAGACGCGGCCGCCGTCGATACAGGACCTGTTGCAGTGTTCGGATGGACTCTGGGACGATCGATACGCCAGCGTGTTCGAGCAGCTCCAAGCGGGTGGGTTCCTCGATAGTACGTATCTTCTGCAAAAACGGATTGAGTGGGACCCAAAGCCGGTCGCACTTGCGTTCATGGGCCAGTTGTTCGGTGGCGTCTACTCTGAGGTGCGGTCGACTGCGCGGCCGGACGCCGCACCGATCTATGGCGACCCCAACGAATCACTGACCCACCGGCTCGGCGTCGAACTCTGGTACGACCTCGCCCAACTGCATGGCTGGGATGCAGTCCGCTATCCGGGGAGCGAGAATAGTGCCCGCCCGGATCTCCGTGTCACCAACGACGTCGACGGCAGCACATCCGTCGCCCATGTAGAGGTCCTGACCGACCACAACAACCTCGACATGTTAGACCGCAAGCGCGAGCTGATGCAACAGCTGGATGGGGCTTGCTTCTGGGTGTTCGAGAACCGACAGCATGCCACGCGCGTTCTCAACTACTGGTATGAATCCAGCAGGCTGGAGTTGGTCAATGCGCCGTATTCGAATTCCGGGAACCATGCGTTTTCCAAGCTCAACGAATACATTACTCGCTCCAGCGAGCACTCCGAGTACACCTGTGAGTTTATTACTGAGATTACGTCAATCCCGAAATTATTTGATGTCGTACATGAACAACTCACGTGAGAATTTGCTACGTCAGGTAGTGACCTCTGTATAGCTGGGTCTTAGCCTCTATTAATATGGATTTACAGAGGGGTTGTTTCGGACACGGTTCAGGCATGATTTCGCCTATTGCCCCTCTGTAAATGTGATTTTACCCTCTGTAAACGGTCTTGTCGCCGTCGTAGGAAATAAAACGTCCTTCTGTCGTTCTATACGGGTTCTGATATATCTTCATATGGGTCCGAGAACCTGCATTGACGATGCATTTCGGACCCTACGACCGGCAGTTCAGCTCGCCCTCGCGACGGCGCTGTCGACGGCCGCGACTGTGGCATGGCTGGTGTGGTGACGCCAGTTCTGGAACTGCTCAAAGAGCGCCGAAAAATCTTAACCAACACAAAGACGTTCAGTCCCGTTATGTTGGTTAACGAGCATCGAAGTTCTTGCCCCCAGCGCACGTAGGCCCAGCCATGACCCACGACACACCAGATGGCTCCCACGAGCGACGGCGGTGGTGTGACCGCTGCCAGCTCAGCGTGGCGCCGTCGACGGACGGTGACGAGCCTACCTGTCCAGCCTGTGGCGGCGAGTTTTGAGACTCAGCGCGACCCTCTCTATCTCCAGACCGGCGGAGCAACTCTGTATCACGTCCGGGATTCACCTAGATGCCTATCTTTCCAGAACCCATCCCGTCCCACTGCATACCCAACACCCAGAACCAACCCAACGAAGTGCCCGATCACGGCCACCCGACCAGCTGGCACGACACCAGTGTACTGCCCGATCGTGAACAGCGCGAACCCTGGCGGGAACAGCAACAGTGCACCCTGCCAGTATGCACGCAGTGCCCCCTTGTCCAGCGCCCCGTAGTCGCTCGTGTCCAGCGCCAGCCCGTCGCGATGGGCGAACAAGAGGTGTGCCCCGTAGAATCCAACGAACGCCAGTGCACCGCCGCTCGCGCCCAACGTGCTGTCGCCCGTCACAGTCGTATTAACCGTCACTGACACCAGTGCCGTCACGACGAAGAAGCCCATGATCTCAACGCCACTCATGTGTTGCTCACTCTCGCCGGCGAACAGCCAGAGCAAGGCGACGTTCGCGAGGACGTGCGTCACGTTCGCGGGGTTATGCGAGATCGTCGCGAGGACGAGGCCCGGCGACAGCGCCGGGAACGACTCTGTCGTGAACACCCACTGCCACTGCTGCACTGTCCAGCCAAGATACAGTGTCCCGAGTTGGACGCCGAACCACAACAGGAGCACCAGTACCAACAACTGCGTTGCCGGCCGCTCCTGGAAGGTGACCCGTCGACGAAGTTCGTCAACGAGCGATGGGCGGGCCGCACTCGCGACCGATGCGTCACACCCAGCCATTAGGAAGACACTCACTGTGGGTCTGGACCAGCTTGAGGAACGGTTCGACCTCCTCGAACCCTGGGCCCTGGCTAATCTCGTGGGTCCGTTCGTCCCACACGATGTAGCCAGCGGCGGCCAGCTGTGGGAGGTGGATATGGACGTATTCGGCGTGGATAGGCGTCCCTGGCGCTGATTCGTCGGCGCGAAGCTCGGTGAAATGGACTGCCTCCATCGGCTGATACGCAGCGAGCCCGGTCAGGAGCCGGCGCCGCGGTTGTGCCTGCAGACACTCGAAAAGGATGTTCCAGGGGTTGTAGTCAGTCATGGCGCTGTCTACTCCAGTCCCAGCAGCCGCGCCACTACTATAGCGACCAGTAGAAATGCAACCAGCCCGGCGGAAAGCCATGAAAACGCGGGCGTGGACGCTAGACTCGACTGAACCTCGGCCCCGAAAGTCACCAATGGACCGGCGACTGCCAGTAGGGCGAAGGCGCCCAATATAATCCGTGGCTCAACCAAGCCTCGTGCGGTCATTTTCTGCCCTGTACTGTCTTGCTCCCTGTCCGTCTGGTTTGAATTCTGTTTGCTCGCCATTGTCCAAGTTCCCGTATCAGGGGAAATAATATAACAGCCGAAGACAGTTCATATTGCATAGGTGTCGTGATGGCAATCACAGCTCTTCTCAACGGTTATGATAGGAATCACGACCCGTTCCCGTTGGGTGGTTTTCGATGAAAACGAAAGAAGAACTTTTAGACGAGTACGATGGGGCGAATCAGGAGACTAAACGAGAAATTGTCAAGTTCTTGTACGAGAATCCGGAGCAAGAGCACGACCCTGACTCGGTTTTCGAGGCAATCCGTGACGACTGTCGGGCTGGCACGGAAGACACCGTCGCAAATTCACTCTCGAGTCTATCAACAGGTCACAACCGTATTACGTCGGAACAACGCTCGTTTTACCAGTGGGAAGGGGAAGGGCGACGGCGACCAAACCGGTGACTGCAGCGAGTCAGAGGGGCTAGTTTTCGCTGGGTTGATTCGTTAGATCTCTCTTTTGGAACTCTACTTATCGCCTTCTCACTCTGGGCAACTGGAGTTCTGTGTGCAGTCGTGAGTCTGATTCCGTTGTTTTCAGGTGTACAGCCGCTGGGAGCGCCATTTATATATTGGTTCTTTGCGGCTGGGTTGATGACCATCCTGGGATCAACGGCAGTGATGGCCTGGGTGCCGCTCTATCTGTTGGACATATGGCTAGCGGAGTAGGGTCAGTACAATAGTAGCGTAGACTCTCTCGACCACACTACTGAGAGCCATCCATCCTCACGAACGCCTGCCATCGAGGTGCCAGTCGATGAACAGCGCCGCACTCACCACCTCGTCATTACAACCATCGTCATCGCACAGGTCCTGTTCGCGACCGTCGGCCTCGCGAAGCTGTACGACCCTAGCGCCGAAGTCCTGGTCGGCGTCCAGTTCGTCCTCGCGACGGCGTTGTCGACCGTCTCGACCGTGGCGTGGATAGTCCGGTGATGCCGATTTGCCAACTCAACAGAACTAAAGTACTTCTGACAG
Source organism: Haloarcula sediminis (assembly GCF_035656455.1). NCBI lineage: Archaea > Methanobacteriati > Methanobacteriota > Halobacteria > Halobacteriales > Haloarculaceae > Haloarcula > Haloarcula sediminis. Next base: position 40,808 of record NZ_JAYMGA010000013.1, read on the forward strand.
TATTTAATAACCGTCGAAATAATCAGTACCTAGGAGATTTGCTAAATCTGGTCAAGCAATTCTTCTTTTTTCTCTTGGAACTCCGATTGAGAGAGTGCACCCGCTTCTTTCAATTGATTTAATTTCTCGAGACGGTCCAGTGGATCAGATTGAGTTTCTGATTCATTTGGCTGTTTCTCAGACTCCTGCTGCTTATTCCGGATGTAACTGGCAGCCTCCGACAGGCTCTGTTCTTCATCAAAGTGTGTGCCAGCGATTTTGATATAATATGTTCTCCCTGCAGTTTGGATGTGAAGAGCAGGGTGGCCAACAAAATCGACGCTCACTATCGATGTGTACGGAATAGTCCATTCTCCTTTCCTGCTGTGAACTCTGACGTATCTATCGGTGATTGCGACAGATCCACCGTCGGCCTTTCCGATTAATTCCTCTCGTTCAGCTCCCGATTCGACTATCAACGCAGGATCAGCAAGGAGACCCTTTGTTAGCGGGAACAAGAACTCGGGTTGTTCTCCATCTTCAAAGAAAGATAAAACATTGTGGAAATACTGTTCTTTACCTAATAGCCGGTCAACCGTAACTGTATCACTCTCTGCTTGTGCAACGAGCTCTCCAATTTTCTCCTCGGAAAACGAAACGTCAGATTGCTTCCCTCCACTTTTCTCTAATTCTTTTTGTACCTCTTCGCGCCCTTCTTTGAATTTCTCCATGAAAGATTTGTTATCAGAATCATCGCTCATGATACGCAACTGTTAATCGATATACTATATTAATGGAGCTATCCCGCTATCTGTGAGATATATCGGAATTTGTACGTTCAAACTCATCTCCACCCCCTATAGGAATCCCTATATCTCATGTTCAACAGATGTCTGACGTAGATTTAAGCCTACAGGCTATCCTATAGGAACCACTATAGCCAATGGCAGAGACACTACGCGCCGCCGCGTTCCTCGACAAGGGCGGCACCGGCAAGACGACGACCACAGCCCACCTCGGCGTCGCACTCAGCGAACAGGGCCACGATGTCCTCCTCATCGACCTCGCCGGGAAACAAGGCGACCTCGCGAAACACTTCGGCGTCTGGGGGCAGTACCGAGAACAAATCGATACCGACGAAGCCTGGCCCAACATCAGCACGGTCTTCGACGATGCCTGGGACACCATCGCCGGGAAGCTTGGCGACGACGCCGTCGCCGATCTGGTCATCGCGACCGACGAAGGGCCGGACCTCATCCCCGCCCACCCGGGGCTGGACACGCTCGACGCCGAGCTCGGGAACATCGACGACGCTCGCGAACGGTACAGTCGCCTCGAGCAGTTCCTCGACGAGTACGTCGATCCGCTCTCGTACGATGTCGTGCTGATAGACCTGCCAGGCATGACGAACAACGTCTCCTACAACGGTCTCTGGGCCGCTCGACACGTCATCACGCCTGTCGAGATGGGACCCTTCGAAGCCGAGCAGGCCGATGCGCTCCGCCAAGACCTCGAGAAGATTGACGAGAACTTCGCGGTCGATATCGAACTCTCGCTGGTCCTCCCGAACAAAGTCGACACGAGAACGAATCTCGCCGAGGAGTATCTCGAATCGTTCCAAGAAGCGTATCCCAACGCGATCGCGCCGGCCTACGTGCCGTACTCACAGGACATCCGCAACGCCGCCGAGAGCGGCGAGACAGCCTTCGCGATAGCCGAGCCCTCGACCACAGCCGGCCGTGCCCGTGATGCGTATCTGGACGCCGCGAGCGCGCTGGTCGAACAGCTGGACGGTGAGACCGATGAGTGACGACCCAGACTTGGAGGATCTCAAAGCACAGACTTCGCAGGGGGACCGGCTGGACTCCGAAGCGGAAAAGATGGACCGGCAGGACCTCGTCGAGGATATCGTCGACGAGCTCGAGGCCATCGACGCCGGCGACCAACAGAAAACGGTCAGTGTGTGGGACGGTCAGCTCGCCGCATTCATCCGAGCGCTTGAGGACAACCCGGAGCATCTGAACGCAGTCGGTCATGGGCTCCAGGAGCGGCTCGATATCGAGGGGGGTGATGTTGACCGTAGTGCGATTCTTCGGCTAGCACTGCGTGTGGGCTTCCAAGAAGCAGCCCCGGAGCAATTCGAAGCCGTCCGGGAAGCGGTCCGAAAACAGGCTACGAAGGGACTATAGCTATTCCTATAGGATTTACTGTAGTATCTCCTTTAGTATATGCTATAGTTATTTGAGTCCCTGCTGAAATCCTCGTTACATCAGAGTGTGGTGCGCGTGGAGGTGAGATATAGCACCACAGGGCCGAACGTTTAATTACTCGTACCAGTCTGGTTTAAGCAGATGGTGTATCCCTTCTCGTCTCCAAATGGGTACGAGGAACGTCTCAATCAGCAGTTCTCTGGATACATCTATTATAGCCTCCAGATCGGCCCCGAGCTTCTCAATAGTCTCCACGAGGATCTGGGGATTTCATTTTCAGAGGAGGCGACGGTAGTCGCTCATCAGAACGCACCGCTACAGCGTTACACTGACACCGGGACTGACCGAGAAATTGACTGGGTTATTGCTGACAGAGACAAACTCGTTGGCTACGAATCGAAGTATGGAGACTCCCTTAGTAGTAATCAGTTGGAAGATGAACTCGACAAGTTAGAATTGAACGCAGAGGGGCGGGATGTCATACTTATCACGGTTACTCCGCACACGACACGTCCAAGGATCCTGGGCAGATTTGAAGACGATCCTGTCCACTGGATCAGCTGGTCAAACATCTCTCGGCAACTCACCCACATTGAGGAGACCGACATCCAAGCTGAGCAACGCCCCGTCCTCAGGATGCTGCAGGACCTCTTTGAGGCAGAAGATATGCACCCGTTCACAGGCTTCGATCACCATGACAAGTTACAGTATCGGTACTTCATCAGGGACCTTCGTCAAGAACTGGACCAGACAGCGATTGAGAATCCCGGAAAGGTGAATACTTCAACGACAAAGGATCCAGAACCGTCCTCGTGGAAGCGACTCGTACCGAAGCGGCTTGACATCCCGTTTGTTCGAGAGTCGCGTGATGATACCTGGAAACGCCAGCGATCTTACCTGACGGCAACCGTAGATACAGAGACTCACGAAGTCCATGCTGGGATCGTATTTAATCTAAGAGAGATCAAGTCTCACCGGGAGTACGTCGCCGATTCACTTGAGGAGCTTATTGAGTATGCCGGCGAGAGGGAGTTACAACTCTGGGCTTCGATGAACAGCCTCAATCAGTGGAAAGAGGGCGTCCCGAGGACCGATGATCCAGCGGAGATGCGCAGTTGGCTCGAAGGAGGGAATAAAAATGCCGTGAGAGCTGGCGGAACAGATTTCAAGAAGGCTATTTTTGTTAACGACTGTTCAGCTTCTGACCCCGCTGTAGTCGTGCAAAATACTAAAAATGAGCTGCTCAGACAGTTCGAAGATTTCCTAATTTCCGATGATCTGTACCCGTGGTCCACATTGGAGGCTCGGGAGTAATTCCCATACATCAGACCATCACAGGATTTGTACTTCGGATTTCGCATGAACGGGATGTCGGCTTCTCTCTCATGATATCTTACGCGATTAGTACTTGAGTGCCATATAGGAACACCTATAGAATTTCCTGTAGCAATCACTGTAGGACGTTCAGAGATTCCGTATAGCCAGGTATGGTTTATCGAGCGCGCATCACATCGGACACCATACCCCCAGGGTTAGCGCTCGACAGTGAGCTCGACGACACCGTCGAAGTCACACCACTCCCGCGGACACGTGATTGAGAGCCTGTCGACGGCAGTGAACTCAACCTCCTGGAAGAGCCCGTGGCAGATCGCTTTGTTGCACTTCGGACAGTGGACCGGCTGCAGTTCGACGGGCTTGGCGTGGCGCAGGCAGTCCCGACACCCGCAGTAGGCGGGATAGACCGTGTTGATGCGGGTAATCCGGAAGCTGTCGTCCGCATTGTCGACCCCACAGGCGGGTGCGGCTTCGCCGTAGGCGGCCGCGTGTGGGTCGGGAAAGTGATACGTCGACCCGTTCCCGACGACCACCCACGGGACCTGCTGGTCCAGCACCTAGACAGCGTCGACGGCGTACGTCTGGTCGGCCTCGTAGCGGTCGTTGGTCTCCAGAACGTGGATAGTTGCCTCGTGGCAGTCGAGATACTCGACGAGCTCCAGACCGAAGGTGGCGTACCGACTTGCGAGTCGGAGTACGCGCTTGGACTGGCGGTCGTCAGCTGGCTCCTCGATAGGCCGGTCGACGACGTCGGTCACCTCCCAGGTGCGGGAGTCACCGTTGAGTACGAGAAAGTCGCCTTCCTCGACGGCCTCGATGGTCTGGACCAGCTCGCCGTCGACGGTGCCGTCCGGGTCGTCAGGGACAGCGGTGTCGATCGCGCCCATCAGTCATCCCCCGGGACCGCATCCAGGGGTGCGTTCCAGAGCCAGCGGGCAGTCCCGTTCCGGGGCGGTTGCTCTCGTGTGAGGTCGTGCCGGTCGATGGCTCGATAGATGGATTTCTTGGAGACGTCGTGGGCCGTCGCGAGTTCGGCGACGTCGAAGCCCGCCTCGAGGGCCGCCCGGAGGTAGGGCCGGTCGTGGTAGGCCTCGGCGTCGAACGCATCCAGCCTAAGCGTCGACGCTATTTCGCGTCGCAGTTGCTTCGTGGCAGCCGGTGCAGTGCGGTCAGTCATCGCTGCTCGTGTCAGGATGACTAGCTACTGCTCCTAGAGTGTTTCGGGGCGGCAGGTGGTCGTGAGGCTGAGACTTTGACTGTCCCAGTCCCAACTATCCGGTTTCGTGGTCAGCGTCGAAGCCAAGCAGTTCGAAGTCCAGCGTGCCCCGGCGAATATTTCACTCGATCTAACGTTCGGGTTTAAATATCTGGCATGTTACCTCTCGGTATATTCATTACAGATGCCATCTGAGAGGGAGAATATTTCACGTGAGGTGGTGGAGGTCGTGCGTGACCCCGAGGCCCGTTCAGAAAGTGCCGAGATGTTCGTTGAGGGCATCCTCGTAGACGGTGATTCGGTGGAAACGGCGCGTCTCCGGTCCGAGAGCGCGTTGGCGTTAGCAGAGATTGCCAGTGTGTCGTCGGAGACGATCGTAGACTTCGTCGACGAGATTGGGCAGACACTCGAAACCCTCACTTCGCCGAAGACGACAGCCGGGTCAGCCGATGACCCCGGTATCGAAATCCACGACAGACGAGCACGGAAGCAGCTGACACGGGCGGCAGCAATTCTGGCCGACTCTCATCCCGAGGAAGTCATATCGATTGTCGATGTCCTTGGAAAGCTACTCGACAGCGATCCAGACGTGGCAGGCATCGCAAACGTGGCACTCGGTTCCGTGTCGAAGCAGGATCCCGAAACCGTTGCAGCGTACCAGCACCAGATCGCGCGAAACTTCGATGCCGCCGATCCAACTGTCCGTAGGGGTGCAGCGTTGGCGATCAAGGTGACCGCCGAGGAGACACCAGCCACGGTCACCCCTACAGCCCCTGGGCTGCGCCGGTTGCTTACAGACGACGACCCGCAAGTCGCTGTTTCAGCTGTGCGTGCTCTGAAAGAATTAATCGATGAGGAGCCTCGTGCCATCGAACCGGTGATCGACACAATACAGGACCTGCTCACTCATCCAGATCGCGAAGTGCGAGAAAAAGCGGTCAGAGTTCTTGCAACATACGGTAATAGTCAACCAGATCAAGCTCCGTCAATCGCTGACGAGGTCCGTAACAACCTCGAAGACAATGCTAAATCTGTTCAGGCAGCAGCAGTACGTTCACTGTCGTTCCTGAACAGCAACGTTCCTGAGCTGACGGTTGACCCGCCTAACCCTGACCAGTTGCGGGAGCTACTCGGTGAAGAGGAGATGTGGATACGGTTTGACGCTATCGCGGCGGCTAGGATGCTGGTGGACGACGAACCAGAAGTGATCGAACCGATTGTTGGCAGCTTAATTGATCGACTTGAAGACGAGGATGCAGAGATCCGGAGCCTCGCAGCGGCTACGATTGGGCATCTCGGGCGGCATTCTCCAGACTCGGTTATTTCGGCTATAGAGGCACTCTGTGACCAGTTATCTGATGATTCTGGAGGCGTGCGGAGGAACGCGTCTGCGGCGTTATCAGACATCGGGAAGGCACACCCAGAAGCAATCGCAGTCGCTTCAGACCCGCTGACTGAACTCCTCAATGATGAGTCTGATACCAGGAGGAATGCGTTATATTGTCTAGCTCTCATATCCGAGGAAAATCCAGAACGTGTTTTAGATAGCTTTGAAGATATCGGACAATATCTCATCGCAGATGAAACATACGTTAAGAGGGCTACTGTAAATATCACCGAAGAGATAGCAGAGTCGGACCCAGGTCTAGTCACTCACCTAATCGGAGAACTCCGAGAACTGCTTGAAGACGAGGACGACAACATCCGAAAGCTAGCCGCGAAATCGTTGGCTCATATTGCTGTCGATTATCCGGAAGATGTAGAGCCTGCTCTGGATGACTTGCACGAGTTAATCTACGGCGACAAAGTCACGGTACGATTCATTGCATTGCTAACGTTCGCAGCAGTGTCCACACAACGTTACGAGAGCATACTCCCCTATCTCGATGATATCATGGATGTATTGGACGACGACGAGCCGGACGTGCGAGAAGTCGCCACTGCTGTAATGAGGGCCGTGGCGAGAGAAGAGCCGGAAGAAGTCACGCCGGCTATCGAGAAACTAGAAGCGAGATTAGAGGATGAAAGTGACGAGACACGAGCAAGGGCAGCAGAAACGCTCGGCCGGACGGTAAAGCACGCACCAGACATTCCCGAGTCGGTCGTGAGAAGTCTCCAACAACTACTGCACGACCAGAATTCGACCGTCAGAGAAAATTCTATCCAGGCTCTCTTCGATATCGGCTTTGAGCAACCAGAAGCAGTGTTATCGGCTTTCGACGAATTACAGTCGCGGCTGGAAGACACAGAACCGGGTATCCGGCAACGAGCCGCTATCGCCTCGTGGATCATAGCTCGGGAGGAACCTGATCTCGTAGAGCCACTGGTCGGTAACCTCCAAAGCATGCTCACCGATGAGGATAAAGAGGTGAGACGAGCTGTGGGCAATGTTCTGAGTGAGATCGCCGAGGAGTCCCCACAGGTTGCTGTGACGACAGTTGACGCTCTACGGGAGGTACTTTTCGATGAGGACTCAGAAGTCCGTTCGTACGCCACAGCAGCCTTAGCGAAGATTTCGGCCGAAGCTCCCGGAGAGGTTCGGAAGGCCACAGACGACGTTCGTAGTCTTGTTTCTGACGACGATTCCTCGGTGCGGGCACACGCCTTGTGGACGATCGGTGGAGTGGGTTCAGAACACCCAGAGGCTATTGAGTCACCACTAACAGATATAGAAGAGCGATTAGCCGACGAAGACGACACCGTTCGGAACAACGCCGCCCTCGCGTTGGCTGATATCGCCAAAAACGATCCAAACCGGACTGCCTCGGTCGGAGATATTTTTTCCCGCGCTCTGAGTGAGGGGGGCCCAGAAATTCGAAGGCATGCTATCAAATTTTTCGCTGATAGCGCAGAAAAGAAGACAATGGCAGCAACAGAGCGGATAGATACTTTCATCGGGTGCCTCACGGATGAGGAGCCAGATGTACGGGCCCAAGCCGCCCGAGCCTTAGGTATTACCGCAAGGGAGTATCCAGAAGAAGTGCGACCCGCCGTCGAAGAGCTGCGTGAGCATCTCGGAGATAACTATTCGAGCATGCGCGGGAACGCTGTAGCCGCTTTGGGCGACATTAGTCAGAACCTGGCCGACCCCCCAGTGTCGACCGACGAGGTCGTGCCACTCCTCCGTGACGACGACCCAGATGTTCGGGCGTCAGCAGTCGTCGCCCACGAGAAGCTCCGGAGTGGGCGACCGGGCCCCACAGAAACAGTCCCAGATGAACTTCGACACCGTCTAGCAGACGAAAATTCCGAAGTTCGCTCTCGAACGATTTCGGCACTCGTCACTATCGGAGGAATTAGCAACCCAGACGAACTGATCAACGTACTCGGGGAGCAATTGGATGATGATGACGACCCAGAAGTTAGGGAGACATCGATATCCGGACTGGGGTACGTGTCGGCTCAACATCCCGACGTTGCCGAGACTGCCGTGAAAATCCTCGGTGGGTATCTCGGCAACGAGGAGCCTGACATCGTTGCGGACATCGTCAAGATACTCGCACAGATAGGACAGGAGTCTCCCGAGGCTATCCAACCCATCGTCGACAGGTTGGCGGCAGAAATATCCGACATGGACGATCCGACAGTTCGAGGGGACGCTACGCAGACACTCGCCCTTACCGCAATAGAGATGCCCACAGCGGTCGAACCCGAGGTAGATACCTTCCTAACTTCCCTGACAGACGAAAATGCGGCTGTCAGAGCCTGCTCTATCGTCGCCTTGGGCTCGGTCGGTCGAGAACAACCTCAGGTGCTTAGAGACCGCCTTAGTACACTGTCCGACCTAACAGAGGACAGTAACGAACGCGCTGTCCAAGCACTGGCCGCACTCACACTCACCACGATAATGAGAATCGACCGGGCCACGTTAGAGGTATCTCAAGACAAGCTGGTCGACCTGTTCGTCCACGATCTGTATGTGTTCCGTGCGTACGCGACCAAGATGACGGTCGCACTCGGAGAGGATGCGCCGAGTGAAGCGAGACGCCTCACCGAAGGAGTCATTGAACGACTCCACTCCGACGACACTACCGTCCAAGAGCGTGTCGTCGAATCGTTATGGCGCCTCTCACAGAGCGATATGACGTTGGTTTCACCAGACGAGATCCGCGATCATATTGGGCGGATCGACATCGAGGAAGCAGAACTCGACGCGGAGGACACGGAGACGCCCGCCGACCGGCTGCTGAAATTAGAGAGTCAACTTGCTCAGGCCGGCGACTACGAGTCCCTGTCAGTAAAGGGGCACGACGAGTCGCTCACCGTCTTCGGGGAACAAGGCCCTGGATACGAGTCACAAGGGGAACAGCTCACGGAGACAATGGATATCGACGAATCGGAAGACGACTCCGATTCGGACACCAGTCTAACGGATGGCGAGAAGATTGACTACGTCTGGGAGGTGACGATTGAACACTGGCTCGAACACGAGCGTGAAAGATATCGGCGTCTTAGCACCTCGGTGTTCCGACCCTCGGACGATAGTGCGATGGACGAAGACATATCGGACGAAGAACTCGGCCAGTTCGAGCACGCCGACGTCGTCATCGAACCTAATCCCGACGATGTCTCTTCACCGGGACGCGTAACGGTCGACATCGATCCAGCGATGGATACAGAACTGGTGGAGATAGTGATCGAATTCGCTCGAGATCTCAGACAGCATCTTGCAGACATCCACGACGACGAGTTGTGACATCGGTACACTCGGGGACCAGCAACTCGCTCAACGGCCGTCGAACAGTCGCTGTCCAATCTTAGGTGGAAGATCGGCAGCTATCGACGTGGATAGTTTCACCCAAAGTTCTGAGTGACGAAGATTGGCCCCTCGGCTGCCTGGTAGACGCCAATTCCTTCCCGCTCGAAGGCCTGCTTGAGGATGTTCTTTCGGTGACCCGGCGAGTCCATCCAACCGTCGACGACATCCGCTGCCACCTCTCCTGCCGACGTTCCCGCTGCGACAGGCTGCTTTATGATGTTCTCACCGGCTCGGCGACCGTCGTAGTCTGCCCGTTCGTACCGGTCGCTGGTCGTCTGGCCCTCAGGCGTCGTGTGTGCGAAGAACCCATTAGTGGCCATGGTGCGGCTGTGTCCCCGCGCGATCCCGGCGAGATGGTGGTCGGACGCCAACTGCCCAATCCCGTGGTCGGCTCGTCGACGGTTCGTTTCCCGGTGGATCGTACGCTCCAGCTCGGTAGGGTCCAGCTCGCCGGGCATCCGAACGCTACGCTTGGCCCCGACAGCAGCTACATGGACGCCGCCTCGCGGCGTTGGTCTCGCACCGACCCCGAAGTGTGTGTAAGTGGGGTCGTCCAGATTCTCGGTGGACAGCGAACGGCATAGGTTAGCCACAACGTCGTCAACGTCCCGCGCATCGGGGTACACCTCGAGTGTCGAGAGCCCGTATGCCAGCAGATTATCTGTTGTGGCCTCGAGACGGTCGGAGAGGCTCCGCCGGTCGGCCCCTGTACCGAAGTAGCGGGCTTCGACGACGGCGTCGACGTGTGATCGAGCAGTCGCCGAAAGGTCAGGGTCGTGGACGAGATCATCTACGACATTGGTTTGGAGGCGTTCGACCAGCCCGCTCTCAATCTCACCGGCTGAACAACGTGGCCTATGCGAGACGACGACGTTGGTCGTATCGGTCGTGGTCGTGCCACCACACTCGGGGCACCGCGCGGTCGGCTCGATTCTGGTACCACAATCGGCACACTGCAACTGGCCGTCGACGGCCACGACGAGCCCGTCACAGCCTCCACCACCGTGATATGACCCGACAATTTGACGCCCACAGTCCTGGCACGAAGAGGCAGTTGTCCGGACTGTCGGGAGGTCGTCAGTCTCGTCCATCGGTGTAAACACCGTCCGTCTGCTGGGCGTCGACCATCGCTCTGGATCTAAGTCGAGCGGAACGGTCTTCAGTGTACTGCCTAGCACGGAACAGCCGGCGGAGTGACGAGGCGACCGGGCTGTCCGAACCGTTCTTGTCACTGGCGGGTAGAGTCGTGGCCGATGGTCGAAGCGACCGTCGGCGACATCACCGATACCCAGCCGTCCTCGCACACAGCCACCACTACGTCTCGCTCTCACCACGACTGACCTGGCGGCTCCAAGTCCAGCCGAAACGACAGATACGGCTCACTACGATGGCAGGAGCGAACGGTGCGTATACGCTCTGGGAGATTCACGAGGACCCCGACACCGACCTGCGTCTCTCACGTACCGGTCGCGACCCCCTCGAGCTGTCGGTCGGCGATACCGTCAAGATCGGGACAATCGTGCCGACGGCCCCAAACGTGACGACGGCCCGTGAAACGGCGGGGGTTGCCGAGGCTCACGACCGGCATGGCGACCAACCCTTGGTGGCCGCACCGCACGCTGGGAAGGTCGAACCGAGAACAGGGGAAATAGCCGAACGAGTCCACGAACGTATGCGTGCAACTGCGTCGCAAGCAGCTGCTGGCAACTCTACGGATTTGGTTCCGACACCTTCGACCAGTACCATGTACACTCCTCGAACCTCGATCCGGCGGCGTATCCAGCGTTCCGTCGGATCGCAGACGACCGGTACCAGATGACCGTATCGCTCCACGGGCACGGAGAGCCGTACGTCTCTGTCGGCGGGACGGCACCGGTCGAGACACGGCGTCAAATGGCCCAGGAACTGTCGGAGACACTCCCGGACGCCGATGTCCGGTTCCGGCACGATGCGGGCGCGAACATGGGGACGACAGGGAAGAATTTCGTCAACTGGCTGCGTGAGGGAGCGACCGGTGTATCCAACTCGAGTTCCCACGACGGCACCGGAGGAACGCTTTCGAGAAAATCGTCACCGGAGTCGTGGCTGGTCTACAGCCGTGATTCGGAGGACGTGAGATGGGCCCACCCGGCGTTACTCGCCGGACAGATCGGGCAGTTTGACGATCCCGTCGCAGTACAGATGGCTGGCCACACCGGCTAGGAACGCGCCACAGTGGACACACGCAATCGGGACCACGTCTCCGAGGCCGAGCGAAGCGTAGGCGCTCGCGAGGAGACTACCGCCGACGAGGACGACCACGACCCACGTGGACAGACGATGCGTGACCGTCCGGTGGGGAGGGCGGAGAGTACGGATTAGTTTTGCCGTTCCGCGCCACACGGCCCTCACCACGACGGCGTACCCGAGGCCGGCCAGGAACTCCGGACTCGCCGTCACCGGAAGCGCTCGGCAAAGTGTGATCAGTCCCTCCCGATGGTGAAACACCACCGCTGCGACAACAGCTGCGACCACGACCGGGCCGTAGCTGACGACAACCGCGTACCCCTTACTCGAGTGGTGGTCGACGTCAGGTGCGACAGAGCCCGCGAGGGTGAATGGGAGTGCCGTCCCGGCGGCGACGAGTGCTAGGGGGTTCGATCCTGCCAGTGCTACCGCGAGGCCCGGCAAGACGATTGCTGCATGCGTAGCGAGTCCGATCTGGAGATGGCGTTCGTGTCCACTCATCGTCTGATTGATATCGGTCTACGTCTGACTGGCGTCGTGTCTGGGACGTCGATTACCGCCTTTGGTCGGTGTACTCCGGTGGAAGGATCGTTTGAGGGGAGGGGTGAAGCGTCAGTCGGGGGAGAGGGCGGGTAGCGGCGCGGTGAGCCTACTAGAGGTAGCTGGGGTCGAAGTCGTCGTCATCGTCGTCATCGGAGTCTGCGTCGGTGTTCGGACTGTTGTCGTCGGACTGGCTGTCCGAGACGGGACCAGGAGTCGGGGCCTCACCCCCCGATCCCGTGTCGGACACTGGGCTCGCTCTGTGGGAGCGGTCGGCCCCGGTCTCAAGACCTGGTTCACCGTCGTTGAGCTCGACGCCGAGCCGGGTGGCAACCCGCTCGATCACCGGCTGCTCGGTCGCCGCCAGTTCGGTGTAGGCATCGCTGAGTTGGCTACGAAGGTCGTCTTCGAACGCCTCGATATGCCTCCGTCGCCTGAACTCCGCCCCAACAGCCGTAGCGATACCGACCAGGCCGACGGCCAGTCCCGCGAAGAACGTGACCCGCTGTTGCCCGACTTGGCCGGCGAGCTCGTTGTTTTGCTCCTGTGCGTTCTGGAGTTGTAACCACGGGTTCGCACTCAAGTTCGCCGTCGCGACCCGGTCGACCGTCAGTCGCTGGCCGCGCTTGACGTAGTCGACGTGGACGGTCGCGGCATCGAGCCGGGCCTCGTCCAATCTCTCCGGAACGACCGCGAACGAGATCGTAACCCGCTCGCCTGGAGTCAGCTCCTTGATCTCGAAGTCACCGCTGGGCTTGGGGTTGACCGACACCTTCTGGTTACCGGGTGCGACCTCGGTCGTGTAGCTCGACGGTTCGACGAGCGTCTGTTGGGTGCTGTCCGTCCGGATCTGGACGTCTGAGAGGGCCGTGTCAGGGGCCTCGATCTGGACGACGACACGGATCAGCTGTTCGGCCGTCGTCCCGTTGTAGCTTGTCCGGACGCTGACCGCGTCGGCCGACGACTGGCTGGCCGCCGCGCCCGCCAACCCGCTCGCGGCCCCGAAGAGAGCCACGACCATCAACAGGGACAACAGGGCTACGACTGGGAGGCGTCTCTCAGTGGTCACTACCAGTCACCTCCACCGTCTGCTTCGACGCGCTCACTGTCGACATGTCCGGATTCATGGTCCGCGAGCAGTTCGGGCCACGCAACCTGGTCGTCTCGACTGACATCGTCGAGGCCCGCAAGCTTCTCCTCGAGGCGTCCCATGCACCGCTGTTCGTTGATCCAGCGGAGTTCGGAGGCGTCCGCCAGATTCACGTTGCTGTGGATCGCTAGCAGGCCGATAGAGAACTTCCTGTCGACGCCGCCGACCGGGAGGTCAGTGTCGAACTGGGTGTCACGGGTCGATTCGACGTCGGGTGCTTTGTCCCCACCGATGGACATGAGCGGCTCGTTGTCCTGGTGGGTGAGCAGAGCCAGCATGTTGGTCGGCGTTCCCGTGGCGTTCTTCCGCTCGTAGTCGGTGAGCGGTTCTCTAAGCCGGTCGACCAACATCTGGTTTAGGCGCTCGGCGATGTGGGCGTCGTCGACGAGCCCACGCCGCTCAAGCTCCGCGATCGTTTCTACGTTCTCGAGGCTTTCGGATCCTATGTCCGACAGTGAGTCGACATCGAACGACAGGCGGTCGACGGTCTGCGTGTCCGTCGTATCCAGCTTCTGTCGGAAGGTGTCGAGCTCGGCTTGGGCGTCCCGCAGCGAGATGCGCTCCTTGCGCCGTTCCTTGCGCAACTCGGTGATCTTGGACTCGATGTCGTCTCGGGTATCGGTCACCCCACGCTTCGCCTCCGGGAGCTGTGACTCGTGAACCTGGGAGTGGAGTTTTTGTAGACTGCTGACGGAGCGGTAGAGGTCGACGAGCTCGTCGAGACGACCCTCCAGTTTGTCGAGCTCCTTTTGGAGCTTCCGGCGCTTGAGGACCCGGCCACGGCTCGTATTGTCGAGACTCTCCTCAATGTCCGTCATCTCGGCCTCGATAGCCGGACGGACGCCTCGCTCGAAGCACTCTTCAGGGTCCATTTCATCGAGCCCGTGGACGTCGTTAGGGACCCACTCCCGCTTCTCGGCCAAGGCAGCCGCGTTCTCGTCCCAGAAGGGGTGTTCTTCCACCAGTTTCGAGAGGTAGGCCTCAACGGTACTGCGGAACACGTAGCGGAACGCCGACCGCCGGTTGCGGGGACCGGAACCGGTCGCCACGTTCCGCGCCAGAGTGTCTTCCTTATCGCCGATATCGTCGACGGTCTGTCTCTCGAGGTTGACCGAGGTCACCCACTCCAAGCCCTGCTTGGCCACCTCAACGAAGGGACCCTTGGAGACGGCTTCGGGGAGCACACCGGGTTCGAAGTCCGCCTTGAGTAAGGCCTCCAGGAGCCCACGCTCGGCAACGAGCTCGTGGATCTGCTCACTGTCGGCAACCTGGTCGGCGAGAGCGACCAACAGCTCGTCGAGTTCGCGTCCCTCGTCGTCTCCGTCCGGCGTGATAATCTCGTACTCGTCGACGATGCTGGGCGGATCGTCAGTTTTCTGGAGACGCTCCAGCAACTCCGACTGCCCGATACTGACCCGGTCGGCTACCTCGGAGAGTCGGACGTAGTCTTCGGGATCGATCCCCATCTTCTGGGCCAGTTTGTCACGCGTCTGCTGCTGGTGGAGGAACTCCTTGGCCGCCTCGAGCGGAGCACGAACGTCGGCGAACGAGACCGTGTGGATCTCCTCGCCGAGCTGGCCGTCCGGCTTGAAGGGGTTTTCCAGTCCGTCGACACTGATCTCGTTCAGTGCCAGTAGCAGCATCGCGATGGTGAGGTTCACTGCCTCTCTGTGATCCCGAGCCTCGTCGTGAACACGGGTGGCGGGAGCTTTCCCCTCATCCAGCGGCACGAGAAAGAGCGTGTCCAGAACTGGCGTCTCGACCGGGAGCGTGTCGGGCGCCCCCTCGTCGGCGGGACTCATCGGCAGCTTGACCTCTCGGGGCGGATCGTGCCGGCTGCGTCCCTGCAGTACGCGGAGTTCGCGGAGTGCGTTGTTCGTGTTCAGTCGCTTCTCGCCGAAGGAGACCGGCATCGTCTGGCGCTGGTACTCCAACTTCGAGACCGTCATGACGCCGGCCAGGCGGACGGTTGCGTCGACATCGCTGTCATTCTTTATTTGCTGGACGATCTGCTTGCAGACGAGGGAGGAGTACACGGCCTGGCCGGATCCAGTTCCGCCCGCGAGCGCGGCCATGGGGACGATGATTGCCTCGGAGATCTCTTCGTTGTCCTGCAGATCGGCGTGGGTCTCGGTTTTCAGTCGCCGGATGTACTGTTCGATGTCGTACTCGGCCTTCGCTCGTCCGATCGCCCGCTCTCGTGCGGCTCCCGACTGGGCGACCAGCGACACGCCGTGCATGTACGGAACCGTTCCATCGTCGGTTCGCTGGATGGCACGCCGTTCGAACCGGTGGCCGTTGGCCAGCACCTGGGTCGTAACGCCGTCAGGGACGTTCGACTGGTCGATCGGTCCCGTGTCAAAGGCGATCATCTCGAGGCAGTTACTCTTGCCCACCGCGGCGAAGTGTTCGTGCGCCTTCTGGAGTGCCCATCTCGTGCCGTCGCCGTGCGTTATCACGTAGATTTTTCGCGTCATCGTGGATTTTCCTTGGTTCTTTCAACTCCGGTGCTCGGCAGCCGGTCGGACTGAGCCGCCACGCACGCGGAGTAGTCGTCGGGTTCTATCCCTCCCTTGACCTCTGTTGGAACGTTGCTTTGGTTGCTGTCTTACACTCAGACATATTTTGTCCTGTATAATAAGTATTTGGGAGTGTAGTTCTTGTTTGTATGAATTTGACTTACTCGCTGCGCTTTAAATTACCCATAATTATTATTTACTCTCGTTCAACTCGACAATTGACATAATATTATACATCTATTAGTGAAAACTTCTGGCGCGACAGCGTTCAGACTTCTCCCTGTAACCGTCGTGAATTGTTCTTTCAGAACCGTCATAATCCCCAATAATAGTTCGATCCGACGTCTCAGGGCTGTACTGGCTAATTCAGGTTCTAGTTTCCCCAAAAGTCAAATGTGTCGGATATAAACAAGTCCAAATGCATGGGGTTACAACTAGCTCCAGTAAACACAACCAATGTCTGATCAGAGTGACCCAACACAAGAAGAGCTGACGAACGGTATACTCTCAGTCAAAGCATCGGACGCGCGCAGTGTAATACTGCGTGAGCTTCTGAGAGAACAGTATCAACGCCCAGTTGACTTCAAAGATATTGTGATGGAAGAGAGCGGCACCAGTCAAGCCAACGTCTACGACAGCCTCAACACGCTCGCAGAGAAGGGGGTCCTCGAGAAGATGTCCGGTGACTCGAAGACGACACTCTATTCGGTGACCGAGCTTGGTGAGGCAGTCGCGGATCGACTGGGGATAACGCCAGAAGATCACGACCAACAGCCGAACCCAGATGCAGCCGAACCAGACGCGCCGGGAGGCCCGTTGGATCCTGATAATGGACGGGGGAGAGGGTTCGCCATGGGCGGGCCGGATGCAGCGACGGATGATAGCGAGGACGATAGTGAGAATGTGAGCGAAATTAAAAGTCAGATTCGGGAGGTGGTTGACGAACACCCGGAGTCTGTGGGTCAAACCGCACTCAACGAGCTTGCGGAGGAATACGACGGGAATGAATGAACAGCCGCTCCCGTGGTTCTCCGACGGATTCGGATATACGACGGGTGTCACTGGTGGGCTGGTTGTCGTCTCGGAGCTATCACCCGAGATGGGCGAAGAGAGCGTGGCAGTAGTCGGAGAAGAAGACCCGGAGCACGACACGCTTGCCTTAGCCCGCCCGGACATCGCTTGCCTGACGCTGTACATCGATCCGGACAATCCGGACGAACTCCTTGAGTTCGAGGCGCTAGGCCTCGGTGAGGAACTCCTGCACGGGGCGCGAAAGCGCTTTGGCCTCACACGCAACGTCGCACTGCTCAAGCGACGTGCTCGTCGAGGCCTCTTCGAGTACCTACGTGGTGATATAGATGCGAGTACCGCGGCGGAAAAGATCGGCTACGCGCAACTCGTCGCTCGACAGATCCTCGAGGCCCAGGAGCGGTTTCTCGAGAGTATCGATCAATATCTGATGAACACCACCATGGCAGAACCCGGGTACTTCGAAGCGCACGCGCAGCGGTACGCACGCCGGTACGATCTCAACGCCGACGAGATTGCGGAGGGACTCGAAGAACACCGTCGCGGGCTACTGGCCAGTCGGATAGAGGAGTCCGAACGGTACGAGACGGTGTACCAGATCCTCGAAGAGATCGGCCAGGAGTGGGAACCGACAATCGTCCAAGCCGTCGCGGACGCCGCACTAGATTACCCGCACGTGGTCGCTCCGGTCGTAGTCGAGGGGTACGATTCGGTCTCACTCGAAGCAACCGAACTGAGAACGATCCTCCAAGACCGATTGGAAGCAGCACGTCGGGCCCTCAAAGAGCTGACCTACGACCCGATTGAGGCCGAGTACGACAAAGTATTACAGGATCTCCAGCGAGAGCTCAATGACGTCGACAGTAGAGGGCACGTTCGGGACGTGGACATCCCGCTGATAGACGCGCCGGGCGCGGCGCACGAACCAGAGATTAGCGACACCGTCCGCGAGCTGGACGACCCACTCGACCGAATCCTGAACCACGCGTTCCGGATGGAAGGGAACTTCGGGGGTCTCGTCTACTGGACGAGTGTCGATGGCGAGCAGTCAGCACGGTGGCTTGTCAACCCCACCATTCCTGATGATGCTGTCGATGACGAAACGTACCACGAGCTCTGGGAACGAGCGTACGTCGGTGACCGGCTCTTGACACAGCTGTACAGGCGCGTCGAAGAACCCGTTAACCGGGGCAGAGGGGATTACACTTGTCCGTTGTGTCTGCTCTCGGCCGGCTGGTGTGGTGACGGGCACTGTGCCTACAGACCTGTCCGTGAAGCGATAAACGAACAGAGTGAGCGGCTGGTACACGAACTCACCGAACTCGAAATCCTCGCCACTTGATTACAGCTCATGAAAGACTTCAGCGAGGCGTCAATCGCCGAACTGTTCGCCCGACTCTCCGTTGCGCCGGAGCAGGACGAGACACTGGCACCCTTGAACTACAGACGTTGGGGGACACTATACCCTGCCACGTCGGCAGCGCACCGGCGGGACGCGGCGAGGATATCCTCGCGGACTGATTCCGACCCATGACAGAATTCAACGATACTTCGATCGAGGAACTGTTCGACGACCTCCACACGACGCCCGATCGCGACGAAACGTTAGCAGCCTTGGAAGAGCGACAGGCAACGGCCGAGACACTGAACCGACTGGCCGAGGACGAGCCAAAAGGGTTGATCTCGGTGATGGACGAGCACGACCGACTCTCCGTTCCGGGTTCGTTCACCGACGTGTTGACCGCCGAGACCGCTCGAATCGAAACCGTCAGTGGCGATATCCGGGCACGGGCGCCAGAACAATCCGAGCGGATACTGTCGATTCAAACGGCGGTCGTAGAAGTACTCGAAACGCTTGCACAAGATGAGGTAGAGGGGGTTTTCGGCCCACTTAACGAGGGTCTTGACGATGACGGGGCAGCACTACTCTCGGCCGTTGTCCCGCTACTCAAGTCTGAACATCCTCCATTGTTGGAGGCTGTGAGTGGACTCGTGGAGAGTTTGTTTGACTTCCCTCAAAGCACTGATCAGCTTGGACATATCGTCGAAACGGCACCGAATGATCTCTTCACTACGCTCGGGTCACGAATCAACCATCCACACGACTCGGTGTGCATTAATTGCACTCGGACAATATTGGCAACTGCTGCTGTGGAACCGCAGTTTGTGGTATCGCTGGATCCAACTTCTATCTCAAATCTTGTTGACAATCTTGATTCTTCGAGACGGGAGATTAGAACTCTTACCGTTACCACGCTAAGACAGTTAGCCGATGCGGATGGTGAGGCAGTCTTGGCAACTGACGGAGTCGTTGACGCACTCCTCCCACTTCTCGAAGACCCCGAAGACAATGTACGGAACATGTCGCTCTCTGTTTTACTCTTCTTAACAAATGCAGATGGTGAGGCAGTCTTGACGACCAACGGGGTCGTTGACGCACTCATACCGCTTCTCAAAGACTCCGAAGACGATGTACAGACCACGGCACTCGCTGTTTTAGTACAGTTAGCAAATACAGATGGTGAGGCCGTCTTGGCCACCGATGGAGTCGTTGACGCACTCCTCCCGTTTTTCGAAGACCCCGAAGACAATGTACGGGCCTCAGCGCTCGCTGCCTTAAAACAGTTAGCAGATGCCAATGGAGGGGCGGTCTTGGCTACCGACGGAGTCGTCAACGCACTCCTCCCGTGTCTCGAAGACTCCGAAGACAGTGTACGGAACATGTCGCTCGCTGTTTTAGAACAGCTAGCCCGTGC
>NZ_JAYMGA010000014.1:0-44190 GCF_035656455.1 Haloarcula sediminis
TTTAGCGACCGTAACACGAGTGAAGAGACGGATTTCGGATGTCAAACCAATCTGTCTCTTCGCTTTCTACCGAGATAACGCAGTCGTAGCTGTTGCGTCTAGCGAAACTACAGTGCCAAATTCTTGCATCACCCTGCGCCCGTACCACACTGATGGGAGACATGCTCCTGATTATCCCCGTATGCAGGTAGATTCAAGCGTCTCACCATCGTTGGCAAGCAATCAGTTGCGGTCTCGGCCTCTTCAGATGCAATCTATCTCGTTGATTGCTTCGGTCGCGAGCTCACCTAATTCGTCGGCTTCGATGTGCGAGTAGCGCTTACGAATCCTCTTCTCCAAGTTATCGAGATATCAAGCAGCAACCGTGTATCCGAACCCGCGGACAAGGATTTCTCCCATTCCCCGTCGGCCACCGTGGGGAGCAAGATAACGTGTTTCGGATGCTCAATGTCGATGTCTGCTGCATCTGAGTGCCGCTGGAGAATCGACCGTACTCCATCCGTCGTAATGGATGGTGGGTGGATATCCTCGTCAAGAGCCAGCAAGAAGTCTCGAGCGTACTCGCCACAGTGCCCCTCGATTGCATTTGTCCCGCCCAGTTCGTCCTCTACGAGCGTTGCGAGCGTCCGCTGGTCAAACGTTGGGAATACTGGCCATTGTACTGTCGGTGGATCCATCAGCATTCTATAGCTCTGGAGTGGCGCGATCACGAGCCGCCTTCAGAATCGTGTATCGCGCTCGCTGCCTGTCGAGGGGATTGACATCATCCGAGAGGGCACTATACGTCTCGATTGTATCGCGGACTTGGTCGTCAACGTATCGGGTAAGTTTGTGGCGCTGCTCGGAGGTCCATATCTGCTGGTCGCCAGGTTTGCGGCCGTCATCCTCTGGGAGTGGTGCCATCGCGCTTGCCCGCCGAGCGTAATGCTCCCTGAGATACCCCTCGTTCGCACACCAACCACACCACGCAGAGATGTAGTGGTAATACGTGTGTATAGTGTTTTGCTTGAGCGCGCAGTCACCGCCAAGGTATCGGGCATATGCCCGGAATACTCGTTCATCGAGATCTTCGAAGGTCGGATCCCGGTCAATATCATCTGGTACGATACCCGTCTACTCGCTCCGATCACGGTCATCGGCAGTCCACTGAGCGAACCGTTCGAGTTCCCGGGCTGCATTTCGTCGGTAGTTCCCGCTATCGCCACCACGCCCTTTCCCGTTGTCTTGGAGGTAGCGTTCAGTGGACTCGTTGATGGACATTCCTCTTGTTCGGTCTGATAGTGTATTCGGGCACATAGCACTCTCTTAGAAGACAAATAGAATCAGGCACAGAGACAGACACCACCTTCTCGCATCTGGCTCACCACAAACTGGTGAACAGCAGTTGCGAGTTCAGTCATTGCTTCGGCTTGTTCTTCGGTTGGACGACCACCACCGTAATAACTCTCAGTTCGGTTCTCGCTGTAGAGTTCCTTCATTTCCACAGCCGTATCTCTCTCGAATAGTCCGATCTGGTGTGCCCGGTCGTAGCTGAACTGGTGGTCTTGGAAATCCTGGAGCGTATCGTTGGTCATCGAGAGTGCATACGCCTCTATTGACCGTTCTATCGCCCCGAAGCAGACCTCTATGACGGCTGTGTAGTACCCGTCCTGTGCTTGGAGTGTGTCGACGACTTCGAGGAGTCGACAGGCTTTGGTCAGCTGCGTCTCCCAGTCTGCGTCGGCGCTGATTCCCTCTTCGAATACCGTCCTCCCTCTACCGACCATCTCGAAGGCGTCCTGCGCCCGTTCAATGGCGTCGAGCACGGCAGCAGGGTCCGAACCGTTACTCATCGTCGGCGCCCTCCTCTAGAAGGAGGTTTTCGACGGTTTCGAAGTCGCTCGTCTTGTAGACCGGAATGCCTGAGACGATAATTTCTCGAATATCATCCGTGTAGGCTGGAATCGCCTGAACAGCCTCAACGTCGATATCGTAGGCGTACCGGTCCCCATTGAAGACCATGTCTTCGAGGTCCCGGGCGACAGCGTTCGCTTCCCGCTGGCTTTCTGCCCGCCCGGAACGAGTGAGGACCCAGATATCGATATCGCTCCGTCGGTCAGCATCGCCCCGAGCGACGCTGCCGTACAGGATGATTCCGACAACGTTGGTGATATTGTCACGGAGCTTCGTTACCGCATTTTTGACCGGCTTGTGATACTCCGGTTGGGGAATCCGAAGAATAGGATCGTCCGGGATAGACAATCGGTTCCTGTTGATCTGTACGAGTCGCTGGTTGCTTTCGGGAGATTCAATGACCAAGTCACTCGAACTGAGAACATCTACTGCTCGTCGCACAGACTGGTGTGAATGGCCGATCTGGGTCGCGAGTTCTCTCAGCGAAAAGTCGCTAAATCGGTGGTTAGTTAAAAATAGAAGAATATCGCTCGTTGCTTTGTGTTTGAATAAATCTGGATTTGACGTGGGTATCGGGAGCGAAACAGAGGCACCGATTAAATCAGTGTCTTCCGTCTGACGGTTCATATGCCGTAACACGGACCACTAGTATAAAAATATTATATATGAACCAGGGTTTGCATAAGTCTCTACTTCAGTATCACCACCAGCATGCATGGGGAGACTGTAATCAGTGAGCGGACCTCAGCACATTCAGTTGATGGGATAAGCCGACACCACGATTCGTGATCCACCGACAGTGGCGAGGTGATTCGTACTGATCATGATTATCGCAGCATTCGCGACCAAGCTATCTAACAACCACACTGCTAACCGAGCGCTTAGAGCTCACCGGTATCTCGAAGTAGTCGAAGTAGCAGACCGAGCGTCACTGTTACCGCAACAACGACGGTGATTGCAATAATGAGCGTCCCCTTTCCAACCATATGTGGTGTCGGAGAATCATTTACAAGAAATTCCCGGTGTGAAACCATCCTTCTCGGGCCGATCCATTAGAGCAAGACATCACCCGTCAGTACGTTAGTGCCGGTCACGGTCCGAAGCCCATTGAGGTGTCCTCTCGCCACGAGAAGACTCTCTTTTCAATCTGCTGGAAGATTCCGTATTCGACAAATACGATGACAGCGGTGAATAAGATCGTCCACGTTAGCACGCCGGTCAAGGAGAGTCGTTCCATCTGGTACTCGATCATGAACCCAATACCGTTACTGGCTGCAATGAGTTCTGCGAGGGTCGTAATCTTCCAACAGAGCGCGAAGGCGTACCGCGTCCCTGCGAACCACTCAGGAAGGACCGA
Source organism: Haloarcula sediminis (assembly GCF_035656455.1). Classification (NCBI taxonomy): domain Archaea; kingdom Methanobacteriati; phylum Methanobacteriota; class Halobacteria; order Halobacteriales; family Haloarculaceae; genus Haloarcula; species Haloarcula sediminis. The sequence continues at coordinate 3,251 of NZ_JAYMGA010000014.1, forward strand.
CTGAAGGACGACTCGACGGATCATACGGGACTGTGAAACGCCGAAAGCCTCGGACATCTCCTGTTGCCGGTAATCGACATTCTTGACGCCCTCGTACACGTTCTGGGTCAGGAAAGGGAATGAGATCAAAGCGCCTGCGACCATCGGTGTGACATCGCTCTGACCGAACCACATCGCTGCGAATATCGCAGCGAATAGAGACGGCAATGCAACACCTACTGTAATATAGTCTTGAAGTGCCTTCGTCCAGAAATCGGACATCCCCATCAAAATACCTAACGAGGTCCCCAAGATGAGCGTGAGCACGAACGCGTACAGTATCCGGCGCATCGTCGCGACAAAGTGTTCGATCCACGTTCCGCTCTGGAGGAGGTCAAGCAACTCGGTAGCAACGAGCAACGGTGTAGAGATAGTATCCGCGAGGTCAAACCCGTAGGATACTATCGTCCAAACTATTAGTAACGCGACGATCGATTCGATGAAGACGACCGTCTTGTTCATCAGTAGCATCTCCGGGGCCAAACTGTAGCTCTTGAACCCCGTGGAGCGTTCGTTACTCATCAGTATCAGTGCTCGCGTCGGTTCGGATTATACGGTTCGTGGTGTATACGTTGCTGCGGATGTCCATAGTGTCGATTGTCCGGGTGATTTTGGGTGCTGCTGTCGAGTGTACTGGTCGTCTGTTCGTCGGTGGCTGTGCTCGAATAACGATCATCCTAGGAGGTTGAACTCCGCGTCTTGACGATACTCGAATACCCGCCGTTCGATGGGTTTTACCAGTCCGTATTCCACGCCTAGGATGACAACGATGAACACTGTTGCCCATGCCCAGGACTGTTCAAACTGGTAGAGTTGGTATGTCTGCATCAACTTGAACCCGATACCGCTGGACGCGGCGAATAGTTCGGTGATCGTGACTATCTTCCAAGACATGGCGAGCCCGAGCCTGAACGCCGAGAATAGCATCGGCGCCGCATTCGGGATAATGAGCCGCCCTAGCATGCGGGGACGTGAGACGTTGAACGATCTCGACATCGTAACAAGGTCTGACTCAATACTGTCAGTGCCTTTCCAGATATTCACCGCGATGAACGGCGCAGTCGTCAGCGCTGTCGCGACGACAGGTGCCCAGATCGTGAACCCAAACACGAGCGTCCCGACAGCCGCCCACGCAATAGCCGGAATCGAGAGGCCAATCACAGTGTACGGGGTGAGGAACTTCTGTCCATAATCATTGATACCCATTAAGATGCCGCCCCCGACGCCAAGAGCCATTGCTCCTGCGAATCCAAGCACAGTCCGCCACAGAGTCGCGCTTAAATGTACCCACACCACGCCGCGTTCAACGAGACCCCAAGCGAGGAGGACAGTTTCCTGCGGATACGGCATCAATTGGTTAGGGAACACAGTGGCAAGGGCAGTCCAGCCGACTAACCCTAAGAGGAGCCCGAAGGCCCGTGCGCCGAACCGATCCCAAATCCAATCGCGGCTTGGGAAGGGACGAGTAGTTGACGTAGCCATAATAATTATTCGATGCTGTGGAAGGTCTCTATCGCTTGCTGGCGAAACTTCAGGAATTCATCGGAATCCAACTCCCGAGGACGGTCCAGTGGGTTCTCAAGGTCAGCGTAGATTTCTCCTTGACCGAGCATCAGGATTCGGTCAGAGAGTTGAATTGCTTCTGTCATATCGTGAGTGACAAAGAACACCGTTTTACCGAGGCGCGACCAGAGGTCAAGCAGTTCCTCCCGGAGATCGTCCGCGGTTATTTCGTCGAGGTTGCTAAACGGTTCGTCCATTAGTAGCACTCCTGGATCAGTGCTGAGCGCGCGAGCGATCCCGACCCGTTGTTGTTGCCCACCAGAGAGCTGTGTCGGGAACTTGTTGTAGTGTTCTGAGAGTCCGACGAGATCAAGATACCGTTTCGCGAGGTCGTCAGTGTAGTCTGGGTTGTTCTCGTGGACGTATTCGATATTCTGTAGGCACGTGTTCCATGGCAGCAAGCGCGGTGACTGGAAGACGTGTCCCAACGTCTCTTCGCTACCGTCAGTGGAATCAAAACGGACTTGGCCCGCCGTTGGGTCAAGAATACCGCTGACGATGTCCATCATGGTAGACTTGCCACTTCCCGATTTCCCGAGGAGGCAAACAAACGTTCCAGGTTCAATCTCAATGTTTAGGTCGCTGAATACCTGTTCAGTTCCTTCTGCCGTCTCGAACTCTTTGCTTAGCCCCTCGATGTGTATCGAGGATGCACCACTATGTTGAATTTGTTCGCTGCTCATGGGAGGTCTAAATATTTTGGTTGGGTGTCCGACATGGTAATCATGATTCTATTATTTTGGACTAGCTCTGGGAGATCTTAGCATAATTGACGTTTTCTTCCCAGTTTTCGGGGGGCGACACCGAGTTCCGCGACGCGGTTGATGAAGCCCCGGTCCTCTTCGATGAATGAGTCGGTCAGTTCTTGATCCTCGTAGACTATCGGATATTCATTGTCCAGGGACATGTTGATACCCCAATCAGCGATGTACTGCGCTTGGGCTTCGGTCGTGACTGCGAGTTGCTCGAAGTGACCTTCTTCATCGGACATAATTCGCCCCATCGGATCCTCAAACAGCCACGCCATCCCTTCGTGCCACGCGCGCAAGAACGCCGCAGCGGCCTCCTCGTTCTCTTCTAAGAAGGATTGATTCGTGGTTAGACTGTTTAGAAGTGGAATCCCTATATCGTTGGCCTCAAGCGTTGCTGCACAATTGAACACCTCGCGGTGCTGCGGCGTTCCCGACTCGTCCAAGTGGCGTGCGATCCCGTGAACCGGTGACGCGTCACCGATTGCAAGGTCGCCATCAAGCATGAGCTGTGGAATCGCCGAATAGTCTGCCGTGATCGCGTTAAAATCACTTTGCTCTTGGGAGAACGTATACCCGAATTCAGTGTTAAACGCGGCCATGTATCCAGGGATTTCGCCGCCAGCCCACGAACCGATACCAACTGTCGCGCTGTCTTCGGCTATCGCGTCGATCGTTGCTTGCGCGCCACCGGTTGATTCGGGGTCGTACTGGCCACCACGGGGAACCCACATGCCTTTGAACAGTGGCGCGACCCGTCCGAAGACTGCGAGATCCAAGTCACGCTCAGCGCCAATCCGAGCCGCTTCTAAGGAACTCATCGTCGAAATGTCGGGCCCGCCAGCAGCGAACAGGGGCGCCCCTTCCCACGACCGTTGGACATTTGCTTGATAGCCCGCAGCTTCCATCTCGTCGGCCAAGATGTTGGTGTCGTTCGCGATATGGTCCATCATGATTCCTTGGAACCCAGACGGAGCCAGAGTGATATTCACTTCGTTGCTCGTGCTTCCGCCCCCCGAAGAACAACCTGCAAGGGCGGCTAGTCCGCTGGCTCCGGCTGCTTGTAACCAACTTCTACGCGACATACGTCTTTTTTCCTTCTTTGGCATACAATATCTCCGAATAGGTGTATATACATAAATCTACTGGGGAAATATGAACATATATGAGCGGATATACCAAGAAAAACAATAAAATTCACATATGCTGGGCCAATCATCAAGGAACGTGTCTAATTCGCCCTCACAGAGGGGTGAATCCGATAAAACGAGATAGAATTCTCTTTTGAGCGGATTCGGCTCGATAGCTGAGAAGGCGTGACTGGATAATCTCGCTCTCAGCGTTCTGATTTTGAGGAAAGCCGTGTCTATCTCTCCTACAGTGTGCTGGCTATCGATATCTAACATAATGAAACTTTAAGTCTAAACCAGTATTTGAATGTCTACATGAACGGGAATTCAGATGAACGTATACTCACTACTACTCAGCGTTCACTAGAAATAATTGATTTGATCCGCGAGAAGGAGGGCGCAACGCTTGCAGAACTAAACGAGCAATTAGACCTCGCCCGAAGCACGATCCATAACCACCTCATGACATTGGAAAAGATGGATTATATACACCGAAATGGGACTGTGTACCATCTTACGTTGCGATTCGTTAACTTTGGTGAGTACCTGAAAGCAAACCGGAGGAGCTACAACATAATCACAGAGGTCGTCGACGAGCTTGCTGAAGAAACTGAGGAAGATGTCTCCTTCGAAATCAAAGATCGGAGCAAACTGATGGTCATCTATGGCACGTATAATTCCCCGACTGAAACACGTCGACTCGGCGGGTATCACTATCTCCACAATACCGCATGTGGGAAAGCCATTCTTGCAGAGATGCCCCAGTCTGAAGTCGAACGAGTGATCGCGGAGGCAGGATTGCCGAAAGCAACGGACCACACGATTGTCTCCGAACCTGAGTTCTTCACGGAGTTAGAAACGGTTCGAGCGCAAGGCTATGCGGTAAACGATGAGGAATTTGTCGAAGGATTACGCGCGGTTGGAGCAGTCGTGAAGAATATCGACGGGAGTATCCTAGGTGCGATAGCAATTTCTGGGCCGACTTATCGACTTGACGCAACCCGGTTGAACAACGAACTTCCGGACCTTCTCTTAGAGGCATGTGATAACATAGAATCGGCAATTAACCCCTCCAATGACTGACTATTCCGCGCCATCGCTGAGCCCCCATCTTGGGCGACGATCTATATAATATCCAGCAAATCTAACCCCAACACAAATCTCGCGTTATTTCCTCCAAGAACCAACAATGACAAAACACCGGGGTTATGGACTCTGGTCGTCGAAATCGGTCTCAGACGCCTAGTTCAGTATGCAAAGTGAAAGTAAGTATAGACACACCTCCTACCAGGCTTCGTAGACATAATCCTGATGTTGTCCTACAGAACTGGATAACTTTGTCATAGGCGATGTGGCCTTTCCGGAACGTGATTTTTAGTTAGCTTATTTAGTTTCCGCGTGTACGTACGCGATGTTAGAACTGATGTATTGTTGTCCAGTAAAGCTGGACAACAGACGCAACATCAAGATTGAGATATGTATGAGCCGTTCCAATCAAGTGATGTACGGCGAAGTGAGTGTGAGATACAAATCCAAAATCAGATCCCTCCGCGTAAACGCGGAGGGGGGATATCAATCACTACCCAAAACGTCTGTTAGTCAGACTGGGTCGGGCGTTCAAACAGCGCTTCAAACCGATCAGCCCCTATCGCGACAATGGTTCGGATACGCGTCTTCTGCAGGTTTAGATCGCTATAATAACAGCCCAAATCCTGTAGCGTCGTTTCACTTCCTTCAAATTCGTAGGAATTACGGGCCAATCTGCCCTCTGGACAACGGGTCGTTGCGACAATTGGAACCCCTGCCTCAACAATATCTTCAAGCGCAGGTATGATTCTCGGGGGGATATGACCTGCCCCTGTCGCAGCGAGACATAGTCCATTACTCTCCTGTGCGGCTTCTATCTGAGCTGGTGGCATATCAGCTGTGACGGTGACAGCATGGATATTCGACGTGAGATCTTCGTAATTAACGACGACACTGGGATCAACGCCTGTAGGCGTTCGACGCCAAACGACACGATCCTCTTCGATTACCGCGAGCGGGCCAAATTCAGGCGACCGAAACGTATCGACATTCATAGAGTTCGTCTTGGTCACTTCACGGGCAGCGTGAATTCGGTCGTTGAACGCGACGAGTACAGAGCCCGTAGCTTGTGGCGCCTGTGTTGCTCTGACACTTGCGAGCAAGTTTGCGGGGCCATCGGGACTCGGGAGTGAGGGGTTTCGCATTGCACCAGTGAACACGACCGGTGTAGCCCCGTCGTAGCAGAGATCAACGAAATACGAGGACTCTTCGAGAATGTCAGTCCCTTGTGTGACGACAATACCATCGACCGACGGATCGGAATCAAGGTTATGAAGATGGTCAACGAGTGCGCCCATCTGTTCGACGGTAAATTGGGCGCTGGGGACGTTAGAGAAGTCGCTCGTTTCGATATCGGCGATATCTTCAAGTGTAGGGACGGCGGCTACGAGGTCCGAGCTGGAGAGTTCTGGACTAGCGTCGCCGCCGGTGTTTTCCGTCGATGCAATGGTTCCGCCCGTCGAGACAATAGTAACGGTCACATCTCTCGGTGGCAACCTTCGAGACATAAACTTTTGGACTGATTCCGAACTAAAGGGTGCCTCGATGATTGTTTGCGTGATATTTAACGAGTTTGGTATAGACTTGTTTGGTAATTTTAGTATACAGTGGAAAAGTAAAAGAAGGGGTACCCAAAATGTGGTGGTATGGCATACGATACTGTCATCGAAGGTGGAACTATCGTGACAGCCGACGACAGCTTGCGAGCAGATATCGCTATTGAAGACGGCCACATTGCGGCACTACTGGATTCGGATGCAGACCGGAGTGCCACACGAACCATCGATGCAGCCGGCAAACACGTTCTCCCGGGGGGCGTCGACCCCCATGTCCACATGATGGATCCCGGTGATACCGAACGGGAGGACTTCCCGACCGGAACCGCAGCGGCCGCGGCGGGCGGCATCACGACTGTCGGGGAACACCACCGAACTGACCCAACTGTACTCACGGCCGAAATCCTTGAGGACAAGCGCGATTACCTCTCAGACCGGGCTCGGATCGACTTCGGCTTACTTGCGGGTGGCCATCCAGACAATATTGATGAAATCTCTGACCTTGAATCGGCTGGGACCCTCGCTTATAAGAGCTTTACTTGTGAGGTGCATGGCGTTCCCCCACTCAAGAGCGCGTCGATGCACGAACTTTTCGCCGAGATAGAGCGGGTTGGGGGAATCAGCATGATCCACCCTGAAGACGAACTGATGTTGAACCACAACGAGGCCCGCATTCACGAGGAGGGACGGACCGACGGCAGCGTTATCCCTGAGTGGCGTTCGAAGGCAGCTGAGCAGGTCGCGGTTTCAACGACACTCCAAATCGCAAAGCAGACAGGCGTCCCCTTCTGGTTTGCGCACCTAACGCATCCGGAACTGCTTGAACAGATACGGCATGCTCGCGAGCAGGGCGTGGAAGTATACGCAGAGACCTGTTCCCATTATTTCTATCTCACTCGCGAGGACGTTATCGAGGATGCACCCTACACGATGTTTACCCCACCAGCACGTGAGGAAGCCGACCGAGAAGCGATGTGGGAGCACTTGGCAGCTGGTGATATTGACATGGTGAACGCGGATCATGCACCCTCCACAAAAGCACAAAAAGACGAAGGAAAAGAGGACATTTTCCAGGCCCCCTTCGGGATTCCTGGCGTCGAAACTGTCCTGCCCTTGCTTCTCAACGGAGCTGCTGAGGGGAAGGTTTCGTTGAATCGAATCGCCGAAGTGTTCTCGACGAATCCGGCGAAGATCCTCGATCTGTATCCCCAGAAGGGGGCAATCCGGGTCGGAAGTGACGCAGACCTTACAATCGTTGACATGGACAAGCGTTACACCATCCGGGACGAGGACATCGTTGCTAAGTGCGGTTGGACGCCTTTCGACGGGCTTGAAATACAGGGTGCTGTCGAATCGACGTACGTCCGCGGGGCGCCAGTCATGGAAGACGGCGAGATTGTCGGAGAACCAGGGTATGGCGAATTCATTCGTCGCGATTAATTTCCAACAATGGTAGCTAAAATAGATCATACAACAATGAACATGACCGCGTCGAATCGGTTCGTGACTTCCCCAGCAGAAAAACCAGTACTCAATGACAATTGATTTCGGCGCTCACATTTATCCGCCAGACGTATTCCCAGAGCCGCTCACGGGAAGTCCCATACAAGCTACAATCGGAGACGCTCTCGACAGTATCGAAACTCTTGAGCAACGTTACGAGGCGGCCGGTATCGATGAGGTTGTTCTCTCACAGCCTTATTATATGGGAATCGACGATCCAGAGTCCACGCGAAGAGCGAACGATGCCCTCTTCGAACTCTTTGATGAACGAGAAGGGCTCTACGGGCTTGCCGCGTTACCGGTGAGTGCTGGCGGGGCGGCGGCAGCCGAGGAGTTCGAACGGGCACTCGACAGAGGATATAATGGCGCGGCGATCGAGACAAAGACGAACGGCGTCGAACTTGTTGATACCGAACTCGAACCCGTCTTCGATGTCGCCGAGCAGTACGGGGCTCCTATTCTCGTACATCCGAAACTGGACGAGTCACTCCATCCAGACGTGCTTAGCGACAAGTACTTGTTAAATGCCACCTTTGGCCGCGAAGCAGCGCTTGCAGAGAGCATCTCAAAAGTCATCCATCAAGGCATCTTGGACCGACACCCCGACCTGAATCTTGTATACCACCATCTTGGTGGAAACATCGCAAGTATGATTGGACGGATACACCTCCAACTCGAAGAGGGGCGCTGGCCCGGACAGGAACGCACCAAAGACTTCGAAGCATTCAGTCAACAGCTACGCGAGAGGGTGTATCTCGATACCTCTGGCTTTTTTGGCTACGAGACGCCAGTTGAGACTGCACTTGAGGTGTTTCCGACATCGAATCTTCTCTTCGGAACGGACTATCCGTTCGAACCCCGAAGCGCGGATGAGCTTACGTCGTTTCGTAACACTATCACTGAAGTCGCTTCACAAGAAATGCAAAAAATCCTCCATGATAATGCAGAGGAGCTACTCGTGAACTACCCGTAAGTGGCTTTTTCGAGGTGAGGTGGTGGAATTTGGCGGTACTCTATCTTGAGAGGCTTCTCGTAGATCGTTCCAACTGTAGCCTTTGTTGACAGCCACGCTGTGTGCAGTGGCGCTTTTCAGTCGTATAGTGCACGTCCAGAATCGCCTGGCTTCTTATCAACGAGAGCTATTGATTCAAGTGTGAGTTGGTTAATGGCGTCGATGAATTCGCCGAAGAGGCATTTTTGAGCAGGGTCAGGAACTAGTTTCAGTTATAGGCTGGACAGTCAATCCCTAGGATAGCGAGTTCAAGTTTTCCAACATCATGCAGGAGGTTCTTGACGTTGACAGTGAAACGTGCCACGCCGTTCTACATGAGCTCCACAGGGAGAGTATTCTGCAGTCGCGTTCAGTCCAGATGATATCGAATCGACCGGATGGAGCCAAACCCCTCGCCGACTGTGATATTCAACTCGGGCTGTGGGTCAAGTCGCTCACTAAGATCGTGATGGGTTACTAACGGTTCGTTCTTGAGAAAGATATTCCGGATTTGTCTGAGAGCTTCGTAGTCGATTGGCCCCGTGTTCCCCGTGAGATACGTCATCGCTCAGACGACCACTTTTTCCGCGTCGTAGAAACTAATCGCTGCCTTCGCTAAGTAGAGGTTCTTCTGTGCTGTTTGCCACGTCGTGTGGTCCTCCCAGCCCTTGTGGTCGTCTGGATCGAGTTGCTGTGCGAGTTCTGCCGGCGACTCGACACCATATCTGGTTCTTATTTCCCTCACTGTCTGTTTCAGGTCCTGCAGTGTCTCAACCAGCTCGTCCTCGGAGTACTCGTCATGAAGCTTCAGGACCTGCCGATAAATATACATCTGGTCGTTGCGCTTGTACAGCGCACCCTGTCCGCCATCGATTTTTTCGACGAGCCCCAAATCTGTGAGGTCAGCGAGTTCATCACGGACGACTGGCTCGCTCGCTCTCGCTTGCTCGGCGATTTCAGATGCCGGCGTCGGTTCCGTCGTTCGCGTGACGACGGCCTTGATTCGCTCACGCGTTGTCGTCTCGCTCTTCCAGTCGCTAATGGCCGCCTCGTTCACATCGTCGTATTCTTCGATATGGTCAGAAGTCATGTATTCTCGGAGTGGTTCATCGTTGAGTCCGCTTCTCGCCCCTAGATAAAATATTATTTTAGCCCAAAATATAATTTATGCCTTATTTTATCTTCTTCGCGCACAGAATTCCACGCACAACTCGTCAATCCGCGATTCGTCGGGCCGTCAAAGCTGTCAACGGCGTTGTCGACGGATGGAAGAAGGGACAGTACGTCTCCCAACCGACGTTTACTCTCCAGAGACGAGTTCGGCTGGAGGTACAAGATCATCGAAATCCGGCGGATCTTGACGCTCCTCATCGTCTGCTTTCAGTTCGGGGCGTGGTTCTTTCATACCCGAGAGATGGTTCTATAACGAAATAAGTCCTTGTATCAGCGGAATATTCCTAACCGACGGCATCATATTGTGTATCTGAGAGTTTGAAGACATCTACGGTAGGCGCGTCAATCGCCTCGGAATGAACCTGAGTCACGGTTTTGTGGACCAACCAATACAACGAACGGGACGCTCACGGTGACCGTCTCACATTGGGAGGGTCCTCCCTACGGTCGTCCCATGCGGCCGCTCCACTCGGTCGCAGCCTTGTAGTGGTTGTGCAGGCAGCCGAGGTCGCGTTAAGTTAGAGAGTGAGGCGGACGAGTTCTGAGTGTCTATGACAGAATTCGACCGCCTCAGTGGATGTATCGAGTGGATCGACTTGTCGTTTGTGGAGCGACGACGGACTCCCGAGTGGGCGATTCAAGTGGGCATCCGGTGTCATCTGGCGGGTATGTCACTTCGGGATGCCAGTCAGTTTCTTGAGGAGTTGGGAGTCCAACGCAGTCATGTCTCGATCCACGAGTGGGTTCACAAGGCCGATCTACAGCCGATTTCGACGGTGACCGCGAATCAACTCACGGTCGACGAGAAAATGATTCGCCTCCACGGACAGCAGTTTTGGCTGTACGGCGCTGTCGACCCCCAAACGAACGAAATCCTGCATCTCAGCCTCTTTCCGACAGCAACGAAACAGACGACACGGTGGTTTCTGACCGAGCTTCATCATCGGTATCAGCTCACCGACGTAGTGTTTCTCGTCGACGATGCTGATTATCTTGGTCCAGTTCTGGCCGAAGATGGATACCGATTTCAGACTCTCGCACATGGAAATCGGAACGCTATCGAACGTGTCTTTTGGGAGATAGAACGTCGAACATCTTCGTTTGCAAATAGTTTCAGCCATGTCGAGCTAGAGACAGCTCAAGGCTGGCTCGAAGCCTTCGCCGTCCACCACAACTCACGCCAAACTTAACGCGATGGCAGCCGACTGGCGTCGGTCGATAGTCCTACCCCATCAACGGCAACTGGTCCAATTTAACCAGGGAAGTAGCGTGGGATGACCGGGAGTGACTGGAAGTAGACGATATATTTTGTTTATAGAAAGAAATATGTGGGCTAATTCCGTGGGTAGATGTATGGTAGACGATGCCCGCCGCGACAGCCCACCTCCGTTCGATAGGCCGTTTGAAGGTGAAGACACGAAGCAGCGGGTGTACGGGGCGGTGCTGCACGCCCGCGAACCGATGACGGCCACGGAGATCGCCGAGCAAGCGGCCTGTTCGGCGGAGTCGGCGCGGACACACCTGTCTTTCTACACCGACCTTGGCATCGTCATCCAACACGAGGGCCGGCCTGCCAGGTACGAGCGCAACGACGATTACTTCGAGTGGCGGCGGGTGAACGAACTGGCACGAGAGAACAGCGTTGATGAGCTACAGGCCCGCGTCTCGGAGCTGACTAGCCAGATTGAGGACTACCGCGATCAATACGGTTCTGACTCGCCGGCCGAGGTCGATGTCCTCGAGTTCGATGCGGAGCGTATCGATGACGTGTACGTGGAACTCGGTGACTGGGCTACCGCTATCGAAGAGCGTCGCATTCACGAACGCGCCCGACGAAAGGTCGCTGGATCGACGGCCCCATCACACAGCTGAAGATGGTGCCAGTGGACGACGGCGCGAGCCCCGCGCCGATAGATCGCTCTGTGTTAGAGCGGATGCGATCCCGGTTTGCCGGGAGTCACATGTTCGAGTTGGCGGAAATCGTTGAGGAAGGGAAACTGCACCTCCATGTCGAACTGTCCGATAACTACTACCCGGGGAGTGTATCCGCACGCTTCGAGATTCGCTGGTACCGCAACGACGATTTCAACGTCCATTATCGAGAGAAGCGACAAGATAGCGTGTGGGAGTGTCGATGGGATCGGCATCCAAACGGGCACAACTCACGTGATCACTTTCATCCGTCGCCGGCAGCAAGCCGTACCGACGCAGTAGATGCCCAATGGCCGGCCGACCATCGTGACGTGGGCCAACTCGTTCTCGACCGAATCGAGGAGCGCATCGAGACGCTGTGGGAGGAACGGTGACATCCTCCTCGCGGTAAATTGAACACGCTGGCTTGCCCAGTGATGTCGTTGACCGGGCTGGCGAGCACTGCCCAGGGTGTCTTATCGACTCCCCGTGCTGGGAGTGTTATCGAACCGGCATTTCCGACTTTGTGTGATAGTTTCTTCTCGGAAGCGATCACTCCGATACGGCCGGTGATGTCTGTGGTGCTGTTCGGACCTTCGACGAGGCGCTAAGTTGGACTGCCGTCACACTCGTTGTGACGCGTTGGAGAATCCCCACTACGCTGAGTGTGTTACGACCACACTCTCTACACTGTACGCAAGGGGTGTCTGCCGGTTGCTGTAGCTAGTACGGAGGGGCGTCGGCGGCGGTTCCTGTCGGCCACCGCGTCCAGTCGTGAGGGCTACTGGTCGATTTAGTAGTTACTGCGGTTCTATCACACCTCTTCGGGGGTGGCACCCGTCACAACGGGTGTGACTCCTCCAGTGATAGCTTTCCGGTCACTCGTCTCCAGTAAGTCAAGACCGATGTAGCGTTTCTCTAGAAGTCCTTCGGCGGTGTCCCTGTCCATCGTCAGTATCTCCGTTGGCTCCTGTGTTCGGCCCACCTGCCGGGTTTTGTGTGTACAGTCGCGTCCACCCAATTCGTTGAGTTTCTCCCAGACTCGGGCAACGGTCTGGCGATGTGGTGTCCGTCCGAGGTGGGCCGTAAGGGCGGTCGTGATATCGTCCTTGGTTATGAACACGCCACTCCCATCGGTTCGCTTCGTTGCGAACTCCGGCCAGCGTTTAGCGACGGCGATTGCTCGGTAGGTGTTCTGTCGATTGGACTGTTCGACGAACATCTCCTTAAGTTTCGATTGGCGGCAGTTCGCGAAGAAATCCAGCGGTGAGGAACTGGGTTCGACGCCGTGAGGGAGGGCTTCGGCGTCTTCTTGGTGGTCGGCGTCTGCCTCCAGCTGGTGGGCCTTGGCACTGGCACTTTTCGCAACGTCATGAGTGCGTTCGTGTTTGTCTTCGAGGTCGTCGAGATCGGCGGCGTTGGTTTCGGCTTTTGCGCTTGCCGTGGTGGCGATGTCGTGGGTTCGTTCTAGCTTCGCTTCGAGTTCGTCGAGTCGGGTTTGGAGTCGGGCGTTTTCGTTGAGGAGGCGTTTGAAGAGTGTGAGAAGTACTGGGTCGGTATCTCGACCCGCGAGGGCCGAGAGGAGGTCCTCGATATCTTCGGGTGTCTCTTGGCCGATATCCAGGCCGAGTTCGTTGGCAAGCGCTACGTCGCGTTCGTCGGGGCTGTCGGCCTCCGGGTTGTGAGTGTTCACAAATCCGTGCTTGGAATCGAACCAAGCGAACCGACCACGGCACGGATGTAGCTGGTGAGAGCTGTAGCTCAGTGGCCGAGCAGCAGCGCTCTTCGGGGTGGGCTAGCCGATTAGGTTACAGCGGACTCTCCAAGTGGCGTCTGAGTCTTCGTAGGAACGGACATTCGGGATAGAGATGGTCGTCCGTATCCTGTGAGTGGCAGTAGCTCGTGGTCGGTACGCTGTGCGCTTGTCGTGGGGAGGTTTCAAGACTCCCCGGAGCGTTTGCTTGCATGCGGCTGTGAAGCCAACGCGACGCCCGTGTCCTAAGCACGGCGTCGCACTCGGTTTTCAGAGCGACACCCGAGGAGCGGCGCGTCGGCTTGCTCTGATAGTCCAAGGCGGAACTACTTAATAGTTTGCAGAGTATTAGGCAAATATGGGCAATACGGACCAAGCCAGTGATTCGTCCAACAGCTTCACCGACTCCGGAGATAATTTGCCTATCCGTGGTAACGGTTCTAATATGGGCAAAGAGGAGCGGAAGCGGATGGTTCTAGGGCTCCTCGTAGAGTCGGGTCTGGAACTCCCGCCTGCTGTAATATTCGATAACCTCAAACGACGTGGTGCAACCTTCGAGCGGCGTAGTGTAGACAATTATCTGCACGAACTACGCGAAGAGGGGCTAGTCAAGCGAACTGACGAGAGTAAAGGATACAACATTGCGACTGAGAAAGGCCGAGACAGATACTACGGAACGAACTGACTTCCATTTTTGCAGCGTATCCCGCAATCTCTAAGTAGCCACGGATAGTGACTACTATATAGGAACACACGCGCTGCTGGGCGATTTCTCACAAAATCGCCCCGGTGCTAGAACACCGAGGCGCGTGGTTCCGTTCCAAGAACCAATGGTAACTAGGAAAGCAACCCCACAAGAACGTATCGCACGCGATCTACTCACCCAGCGGCCGCTCTTTCTCGGCGTTGATGGCGCTAGTGCAACCCACTACTGGGACGGCTACGAGCAGGCAGTAGTCGTTATCCAAGATGACGAGGTCGCGAAAGTCAAACTCACGGATACCCCTTTCCTGACGCTGTCGGGGTGGACAGAATACACCCATGAAGAGCGAGGCTGGACAGTTGGTCCATACGTGGGTGGTTCCATCGTCAACGATCTGGTGAGCGCCCTGGAGGCAAGCACATGAGTGGGCTCTCAGTTGCCGACGCCAACGGCTTCGTCTACGAGCCCGTCCGTGGCCCCAAGCGGAAAATCGAGTTCAAACAGCGGCCCGATGAGAGCATTGAGCGGATCGAGGCAGTGTGGACTGGCTGTGGCTGGCGGGTGACTGGCCGAGAGATAGTGCTAACGATGCGGCGCATCTGAGAGCGAGCGATCCCCTCTCTGGTAGTTACTGATGCTTCGACTCAGACGTTTTCATCAAGTTGCTTGATAGAGACTGCCAGCCACGAGGAATGTAAAATAGTTTACCGGGATCCAGTCCTATCCGTAACTGATTAACTGGCCGATATAGGTATGTGATGAGACGCTCCGCGTTTTAAACTACTTGCCTCCATGTGGTTCACCAGAGACACACCCCGCGCCGAGTGAAGAATTGAAAACGCTCTGAAACACTACTATCCAGACGTCTCAATCGCATTTATAAATGATACACCGTGGTTTGACACACAATGCACCGAGTGATAGATCTCCTGAGTTGGCCCTCGCTTGAACTGCTCGGTATTCTACCGGTACACTTCACTCGGTGCGAGGTGTGTGGCTGGCCTCGTAGCCAGCAACTCCCAGCCAGCTCCGTATCGATGTGTGTGCCCGGAGTCGCCATCGTGGTGCTCCTCGCAGGTCGCCAGTGAGCGGTCGGCCCACCACAGGTAGGTGACCAGCGAACTCTCCATGGAGATGTACCTATACACCAGCACTCTCAGGGTGCGTTAGATAGTTGACGGCCCACGCCAGGAGTCTCTGTCACATGCAGCAACGAACCTCCTGTGGTGGGTAGGATTGGGCGTCTGATACACGACTATGTGGATTGATGGTCGCCAATTGCTTCTTGTCGACAACTACGAGCACGGTTTAACCCTAAACAGCGACACTACTCACACCGACTTGTCACACTGAGCGCCTCGGGTTCGTGTCGATAACTTCTAACGGCTCGGTTAGCAATGGGGGCACAATGGCTACCAGGCGTCGCCAGCAGTTCATCCACGGGCAGGCTCTCTGGATGCTCGCAACGGTGCTCGTGCTGGCAGCCCTGAACGCGTTGACGCTCGACCTCTTCTTTGTTGTCTCGCTCATCGGCTTTCTTGTTGTGGTCGAACTTACCGCTGCGGTTAACGTCACCCCGCAGTGGCGGTCCCGGTTGAAGTGGCTGATTCTCGCCGGACTGGTCGGCTTCGCATACATCGTCGTCAGACGCATTCTCGAAATCCTGCCGTCGGGGCTGATATAGATGGACTGGCAGGACTATCCCCGCGTCGTTCTCATTGTGCTCTTTCTCCTGACGAACGTCGGGTTGGTGACGGCGATGAGTACATCGACGACCGCGTATGGTCCGTACAACGCTGCCTGGGACGGCGGAACCGAGTTACAAGAGCAGACACAGTCAGCCGGTGCTGAACCGGAAATTGCCACCAGCACGACGGCCTACATCGATAGCGGGTCGGATTCGGTAGCCTTCGTCCTCGCTCCGACGGCAACGTATACCGGGGGTGATATCGCCCGTTTACGACAGTTCATCTCCCGGGGCGGCACACTCGTGGTCGCCGGCGAGCGTGCGAACTCGACGAACGACCTACTCGCTGGTCTCGACGTGGAGACACGGTTGAACGGCACGCGGGTTCGAGACGACCAGAGCAACTATCGCAACGCTTCACTGCCGAGAGCGACGAACGTCTCTGACCACTCGCTCGTCAACGATACCGACGCACTGACACTAAACCGTGGAACAGTGCTTGACGTTCCCGAGCGGAACGTGACGGACAATCCGAGTGACCGACCGACGGTGCTGGTCCGGACGGCCTCGTCAGCATACCTCGACACGAACAGCAACGGGAATCTCGACGATTCTGAACCAATCGGTTCCTATCCGGTCGCAGCGACCGAATCGGTAGGTTCTGGCCGTGTCGTTGTGGTTAGTGACGCCTCAGTATTCACCAACGCAATGCTTGAACAGGAGGGGAATGCGGCGTTCACCCGCGCGCTCAGTCGCAATGCGACAACGGCACTGCTCGATTACTCACATCGACCGCCATTACCGGCGTTGACCTACACATTGCTTGGTGTCCGGTCGACGCCCATCGCACAGGCCTTGCTCGGGGCCATCATTCTCGGCACAATCGCGCTGTGGGCCCGCCGGCCAACGGGTTACGTTCCCGAATCGCTTCGCTCCCTGGGTACTGACGATCAGTCTGTCGTCGACACCACCCTTACCGAGGCCGATATCACCGAATTCGTCAGTGAGCGTCATCCAGAGTGGGAGTCAGACCGTATCGAGCGTGTGTCGCAACACATTATACGTCGGCGCGAGGAGTGAACCTGAATGACCGATCCGGCCGCCCTCTATACGACTATCAGAGACGAGATGGGTCAGGTCCTCATCGGCAAGGAAACCCTCGTTAAGGGTATCACTATTGCCCTCCTGACTGACGGCCACATCTTGCTCGAAGGGGTCCCGGGCGTCGCAAAGACGACCGTCGCCAACCTGTTCGCCGTAACCACCGGGTTCGCCTACAACCGCATCCAGATGACTCCCGACATCCTCCCAGCGGACATCACGGGCAACTCCATTTACCGCGAGCAGACCGGGGAGTTCGAACTCCAGAAGGGACCGGTGTTCTCGAACGTCGTCGTCGCCGACGAGATTAATCGTGCAACCCCAAAGACCCAGTCTGCCCTCCTGGAGGCGATGCAGGAACGAACCGTCTCTATCGAGGGCGAGACACTTGACTTGCCCGACCCCTTCATCGTTATCGCCACGCAGAACCCAATCGAGATGGAGGGAACCTACGAACTCCCCGAAGCACAGCGAGACCGTTTCCAGCTGAAACTCACCGCGGACATCCCTGACCGCGACGAGGAGTCCGAGCTGCTCAACCGATTCGACCAGGACCCGGACCTTGACCCCGCAAACGTCCAGCAGGTCGTCGACCACGAAGATGTCATGGCCGCCCGGGAGGCCGTTACCGAAGTGTATATCGACGACACAGTCAAGGAGTATATCCTCGATATCGTCGCTGCGACTCGCGACACGCCCGACCTCGATCACGGTGCATCGCCACGAGCATCGCTTGCCTTCCTCAACACCAGCAAAGCGCGTGCCGCTATCGAGGGGCGCGACTACGTCATCCCCGAGGACGTGAAAGTTCTCGTGGAACCAATTCTGGCCCATCGTGTCGGTCTGAGCACGGACGCCGAACTGAGTAACCGGACAGCACGTGAGGTTATTCGCGACCTCGTCGACGATATCGAACCACCGGGGAGCAGTTTCCAAGCCGAACCCGATGCCGCAACCGCCGTGCAGGACGGCGGACAACCCGAGGACGACACAACGGACGCTTCTCAATAGTAGCGGTATTCAGCTAACACCGGTACTTCTCGGTTAGACAGTCCACTCCTCGTAATCACTGCAGTCTTCACACGTAGCGTGCGTACACCACCCACTCCCCTGTTCGTGGTCCTCCGGCGGCACTTTGGTGACAGTTACTGACAGCGATCCACACTCTGGACACTGTGACGGAATCGACATCTATGACGCATTAGAATGCCTGCACTTGCATATCGTCTATCTGTGAATCAGTTCTTGTGGCAGCAGATAGCTTTATAAATAATGTTGAAGCCACTTATAGTGAATCTCTGCTCTGTATTGAGACTCAATAATCTGTCTTGGCGCTATCTTGAAGACGTAGCTATTCTTGGGCCTCGCTATCTTCGGATGCTGTAGTGTCGCCCGCTCCGCTCTCGTCTATCGGGTTCCACGTCAGCGTAATCCGGTAGCTGTCGTCTTCGTCGGTCGACTTGGATTCGGCTGTTACTGGAGCGCCCAATCGACGGGCGGTGACACTCCCCAGAAAGGAGACGACGGGGTGGTCGAATCGCGTGATGTCGCCGTGGACACTCCCGGCGACGGCGACAGTCACTCGTCCCCCGGACGGGTCCACGTCCGTTGTTGCGCTCTCGACCAGTTCGAACTGCTCGACGAGTGCGTCGCCGGCCTGTGTGGCGATCGTGTCGGCGTCGGTGCCGGGCTCGCCGGTCACCGCCCGCTCGAACTCGTCGGCGAGTCCGTCGCCGGTCGGTTCCAGTGAGAGTCCCCGCGGGTTGGTGTCCGAGGTGACGACGAAGACATCAGCTAGCGCCTCCGCGTCCGGAATGACATACTCTGCGTGCTGTGGGACGAACAGACGGACGCCGTCGTCGGTCGGAACGTACACTCGCTCGTCTCGCAGTCCCAATTCGGCAACTATGGCGCCCTCGTTGGCTGCAAGGGCGCCGTAGATAGTGCCTCCGAGTGAGGCCGGGAGGAACTGCTCGGGCGTCAGATAGTGGGTCAGGACGGCGAGAAACGCCCCTGTCCCAGCGAGTGCGAACAGCACTGTCTGTGCCGCCGGGAACAGGATTCCACCGAGGGCGGCGACGACGCCGAGACCGCCAAAGGCGAGTGCTGTCCGTCGGTACTGGTTCTGGCGTGCTCGGACGTACTCTTCCCTAAGCCGGTCGTTTTCTTCCTCAAGCAGCTCTAGTTGCGTTCGAAGCGTCGCCGAGTCCGGGATGTCGTCCGGTGTCTCCGTGTCCGCACTTCGCGTATCGCCCGCGGTCTCACTCATCGGTCGCCTCCACGAGGTCGAGCATGACCAGTTCGTACCGGTGGACACTGTATCCGGTCACTGTGAGGATGGCGACGACACCGAGTGTCGCGGCTGTGGCTGACCCTACTGTCAGCCAGGCCCACGTGAAAACCGTACAGAGGACATAGACCACGGGTACAACGATGAGTGGGCGTCCGATGCCCTCACCGAAGGCCACGAGGGCACCGACGAGAACGAGGAGCACGATTTCGAGAAGTGCCAGGGCCGTCACCGGTGGAAACGACTGGAACGCGAGTAACGCACCGACGTGGCCGAGTGCGACGGTGCCGACAGCGAGGACTGGCCACGGGATGCCGGCGACAGTCCGCACTTCGGTTCCGACTGCCATTAGTCGGTATGGCGTTGGTCTGCCTGTTACGTGTTCTGGTTTTGCGTGTCTCGCCTATTGACCCGCAGAGAGCACGGCTTCCAGCCGGTCGCCCGGGCCAACCTCGTAGACAGTGACCCGATCCAGCGCCGCGAGATCCCGTCGGAACGACTCGAAGTCGGCATACCGCTCGTAAGCAGCGTCCAGGTCACTGAGTCCGCCCGACTCGAAGAGGACCTGCGGGGTCAGGAAGACGACGACGTCGTTACCCCCTTGTCGGGCGACCTTGACCGTCTCCCGGAGCTCCGTCCGGTGTTGGTCATCGGTGAATACGACTGTCAGCGCCGTCCCACCGAGCCGAGAGAGATGCGTCCGTGCGGTCGCAAATAGCGGGTCCGACGCAATCTGGGTTACGTACCCGTCGCGACTGTCGAGATACGGTCTGAGCGTCGTTCCGAAAGCCGAGGTATCCCCCTGGAGCCGTGTACTTACGCGCCGTGCCGTCCCTGGACTCCGTGCTTGTGTCGTTGTTTTCTCCTGCCCGGCTGTCGCTTGCAGGTCGTATAGCGTGTCCTGTATCAGGCGATATCGTTGCTCGTCCAGCGAGGGTTCCTGTTCGGTCGTCAGCCCCTCGTCGCCGACCGTGTACAGTCCCAGTGGGTCGTCGTAGGCCCGCGCCTGCTCGGCGAGTGTCAGTGCGACCTCGCGGATGTAGTCGAGTTTCGTCTCGCCGGGGGGGCCAGTCGCCAGTCTCGCACGGTGGTCCACGAACAGTACTGTTCGCCGGTCCGTTTCGACCTCGTGTTCGCGGATGTACGGTTCGTTCAGCCGCGCGGTCGCCTTCCAGTCGATGTCACCAGCCGAGTCACCAGCGACGTACTGCCGGAGTTCGGCCGGGTCGACGCCCTCACCGAGCTCGTCGGTGGCGTGCTCGCCGAACGTTGCCAGTGCCGTGTCGCCGCCCTGTCCGACGTGGAGCGTCCGGGTGACGTGTGGCTCGACGCTGACCTCCGGTGTCGGGCCACGCGCAAATGACTCGCCAAACAGACCGTACGGGTCGGTCACGTGAACCATTGGCTCGTCGAACTGCGTCCGACCGACGACCGGCCACTCTGTATCGAAGGTCGTCGTGTTGGGCTCGGGGCCGTCAATCTCGATCTGTCGAGCGCCTTCATCGGGGCCCTCGGCGCTGGCCGGTACGGTCGCCGTTACAGTGACGCCAAGCGGTGTCGCTGCTGCTGCTCCGTTGAGCGTGACTGGGACCGTCTCGTTGGCTGTGAGGGCAGTCCGGGGCACTGAGAGATCGACGGCGAGACTCACGTTGAGCCGACGAAGCCGACCGACAAACAGCAACTGAGCAGCCAGCAAGACACCACCGATACCGGCTGTGCCGACGAGTAACACCGGGCGTTCGAACAGCAGTGCCAGGGCTGCCAGCGCGAGACCGGTCCCCGCGAGCGCGGTGAATCGCCGCGTCACGTCCATTACTCCTTGCCAACACCGGTCCGTAATTGAAGGTAGCGGTCTCGGCCGTTGGTGGAACAAAAGAGTGTTTATACCGCCGCGACGATGCCCTGTCGTGAGCGGAACCGACGCCGGCGGTAGCCGTACCCTGTTTGCCCTCGTCGCCGTGAGCATCCTCCTCATTGTCACCGGCACCGTAGTCGGTGCGGTCGTGCCGGGTGCCGCCGTCGGTGGTGCCGACACCGATGCGAGCGCACACGCCGACCCCGACAGCGTCGATGACGGACGGGACCTGAGTGCCCTCGAACGACAGATGGCCGAACGGCTGGCATCCCGTGCTCGAAGTGGCTCGTTGAACATCAGCCGCGAGAACGCCCAGCAGGCCCGCGAGGCGGTCAACAATTCCCAGTACGCGTCCTTGCTGAACGAGTATGCGAGTGTTGCCAACGAAACGGGCAACCGCGAGCGAGCGCTCGCGTTCCAGCGCATGCGCAACGACCAGCTAGCGCTTTCGGCCGCTGTCGAGGCGTACTGGGAGACATACGAGCGATACGAGACTGTCACTTCTGAGACGTACTTCCAAATGCACGAGAGACAATGGAACGACCGCAACGGTGGTAGCGTGCGGGGACCGTTGTCCAACGTACACAAACCGTCGGATGTGGGTGAACGAGAGCTGGCACGCCAACTCGAACGGGAGTGGCAGAGAGTCAACGACACGCGTTCGTCGTACGTTCGTTCACAACGGGCACTCGCCAACAGGACTGACGAGAACGTCACGGGGTCTCTGGCGACCGTCAATGCGTCGGTACAGGAAATCGAAACGGCCCAGCAGACCGTACGTGACGAGCAGTTCGTCGCGACGAACCTGACTATCGAGGTCAACGGGACACAAGCGTCGTTTCGGTCCCCGCTCAACATCGAGGGGCGGCTGACGACGGCGTCGGGCAGAGCCGTGTCTCCCGACTCTGTTCAATTCGCAGTCGGTAACCAGACGATTCAAACACAACTATCCGAGACCGGGCTGTTCGACCTGCACTATCGGCCGACGACGGTCGCCGCGAACACGTCGAACCTCACGGTTCGGTATCGCCCTGAAAACTCGTCCGTCTATCTCGGTGACCAACGGACCATCCCGGTCAGCATCGATCCGGTCCGGCCGAATATGAGCGTCAATGCGACGCCGACACAGGTTCGATACAACGACACGGTTGCGATCTCGGGGCGTGTCGGGGCTGAACACGGCGGCGCGGCCGCGGTTCCCTACCTCGTCTCGCTTGATGGGCGAGTACTGGCGACCGGAACCACCGAGACAAACGGGACGTATAACTCGACCGTGAACATCCCCGCATCCGTGTCCGAGGGGACTCGCACGGTCCGCGTCGACGTTCCGCTTGACGAGCAAGCGCTTCTGAGTGCGAACGGGACCACAAAAGTCGACGTTCAGGAGACGGCAACGACACTCAACGCGAGCGCAGTCCACGTGCAAGACCGCTCGCTCAGGGTATCTGGGTCGCTTCTGACTGGAAGCGGGCAGCCAGTCGCCAATCAAGACGTGTCCGTAGTGGCCAACGGCACGACGATCGGCACGGTTTCGACGGGCCCTAACGGGACCTTCGGGACGACGTTGAGTGTCCCCCAGAGTGTCGGATCGACAGGGGTGTTCGAATCCACACTCCCGATAGGCATCGAGTTCCGCTATGACGGGAGTGCGACGAATCTTCGGAGTGCCACAGCTGGGGCAACCGTTACCCTCCCGACGCTTCCCTTGGGACTCATCGCTGGGGCTATCCTGGCAATCGTCGCTGTGCTCGCCGGTGGTGTCTTGATCGGCCGGAAACTGCTCGACAGGCGGTCGGCACGTGTCCCCGATCCGGCTGTCGATTTCGACTCGCCGACTGGTCGGCGGGCTGATTCGCGTGTTAATAGCGCTTCGTTGCTTGACACTGCCCGCGGGTATCTCGACTCCCAGCAGACGGCGGCGGCCGCGAGAGTCGGCTATGTCGCCCTTCGGCAGCAACTCAGTGGTGATGTCGGACGGACTGCTGGACAGACGCCATGGGAGTTCTATCGGGACTGTACTGACGGTGATATCGATGAGACGACACAGGAGACACTCCAGCGAGCGACGGAACTGTACGAGCAGGCGCGGTTCCGTTCTTCGGTCGAGTCAGTCTCGGCCAGCGCTGTCGAGGAAACACTCCAGGAAATCACGTCGCTGGTGACAGGCCCCGAGTCATCGCAGTCAGCGGACTGAGATAGACGGCGGGTCGCGCTGCCGAGACCGGGAAGCTTTTGACTAACTCGGATGCAAGGAGAGCGTAATGGATGCTGAGCCGTCCTCGCGCTTCTGGCTTCTTGTCCCGGAGCCCGTCCGGCGACTTCCAGCCGACCTCGCTGCTGTCGTCTGTTTTGTCGGCCTGACCAATCTTGTCGTTCTCGGACCGGTCGTCCGGGATACGCCACTGCGGATTCTCTTTGGACTGCCACTGGTTCTATTCGTTCCCGGATACACGTTCATCGCAGCACTATTTCCCGAAGCCGGCACCTCTCCTGTGGATGACGACGGTGCGGAATCTGTGCAGTCGAGCGGCATTGACGGCATTGAACGAGTCGCGCTGTCATTCGGACTGAGTATCGCAATCGTCCCACTTATTGGGCTAATCTTGAACTTCACGCCGTGGGGGATTCGTCTGGTCCCTATCCTTGTTGCTCTGACTACGTTTATCGCCATAACCACGGTAGTGGCGTACAGACGACGGCTCGAACTCGACCCAGATGACCGGTTTCGAGTTCCCTATCGCGAATGGATGTCGGTCGCTCGCACTGAACTGTTCGAACCTGACTCCCAAACCGATAAAATACTGAACGTCGTGCTCATGTTGAGCGTGCTGTTGGCTGTCGGGAGTGTCGGGTACGCTGTGGCCGTTCCCAAAGAGGGTGAGTCCTTCACTGAGTTTTATATTCTGACAGAGAACGATGACGGTGAGCTGGTCGCTGACAACTATCCGACCGAGTTCCATGTCGGTGAAGGCCAGCCCGTCATCGTTGGTATCGGTAATCAGGAACACGAACCACAATCGTACACTGTCGTCGTCGAACTCCAGCGGGTCGAGACCGAGAATAACGAGACGACAGTAATGGAAGAACGCGAACTCGACCGGTTTCGTTCGCCGGCGATACAGGACAACGAGACGTGGCAGACCAACCACACTGTCACGCCCACAATGACCGGTGACCGGCTCCGACTGGTGTATCTCCTCTACCGAGACTCCCCGCCATCGTCGCCTACGGTCGACAATGCGTATCGAGAAATCCATCTCTGGGTTAACGTCGGTTCTCAGTAGTGCTCCTGGTTAATGTCGAAACTGAGAGGCTGAATCCAACGGACAGTGTTGGCATGGCTGAAAAAGCAAGTTCTATATGAAATGCATTAACTTGTATTCGTAATGCATCGGTACTCGAATCGGCCGACCGATCCACTCCCTGCTCACTTTCCATCTCCGGAGATCTTGTTGGAAGATCCTGTACTGGTTGATTAATTGTTATGTCAGCGAACAGCGAACCCTCGGACGCCAAGTTTGAAGTTGAAAACAGTGACTTGGCACTGGAGGCTGACGAGTTGCTCTGTGGGCCAAACAGCGAGCAAACGCCCACGTTGAGCGTCGTCATGCCGACGCTGAACGAGGAATCCGGCATCAGAGAATGCATGGAACGAATCCGAACGGCGATCGTTGATCTGGGAATCTTAGCGGAGATTATCATCAGCGACAGCTCCACTGACAGAACGCCCGACATTGCACGGGAGATGGGCGCTATTGTAGTCGAACCGGACGAACCGGGGTACGGATACGCCTACCGTTACGCGTTCGCCCAGGCTCGTGGCAAGTATCTCGCGATGGGTGACGCTGATACGACATACGACTTTGAGGAACTTCCGAAACTCCTCAACCACCTCCACGACGAAAGCGCCGATATCGTCATGGGGAGTCGCCTGGAAGGAGAAATCAAAGCTGGTGCGATGCCAAACCTGCATCAGTATATCGGCAACCCTCTGTTGACAAAGTTCCTGAACGTGTTCTACGACGCCGGTGTGAGCGATGCGCACTCCGGATTCCGTGTGTTTACGCGCGACGCCCTGGAGACGCTTGATTTGGACTCTGACGGGATGGAGTTTGCCAGTGAGATGATTATGGACGCAAGCGTGAAGGACCTCAAAATCTCTGAAGTGCCGATTACCTACCACGAGCGCGAAGGTGAGGCCAAACTGGAGAGTTTCCAGGACGGGTGGCGCCACGTGAAGTTCATGCTCATCAACGCGCCGAGCTATCTGTTCTCAGTGCCTGGCCTGGCGATGTGTGGCGTTGGGCTATTCCTGATGGCGTTCTCGCTCACAGGGCAATCGATACAGGTGATTCCCACTGTCAGGCAACCGACGATACCGGGAATACGGTCGATGGTTACTGGATCTCTGCTGATGATTGTTGGCTATCAAATCGCGAGCAAAGGTCTATTTACCACTGTCGCTGGTGACCCGATTCGCCGTCCCGACGATCCGATTACGAACGTGATTGTTGAGCATCTCAGTTTGGAGCGCGGTGCAGCAATTGGACTCATGATACTGGGCAGTGGCGTGGCGTACGCCGCGTACTTGCTCTCACAGTGGTGGTTCATCGGATACGAAGCACTGCCTGCGCTGACTCACGATATCGCGGCGTTTACCGCAATTGTAATTGGTGTGCAGACTATGTTTGGCGCATTCTTCATAAGCGCTGTTGCGGACCGATAATCAATGTCTAGTTGCGGGCAACGAACGGGTTCTTATCTGTGGCAATGAGTGGTAAACCCGCCGCGCGATCAGGTGGGTACCCGACAGACAGGCACATAGACTGACCGGCAGTACCCGTCTGCAGTTGCACATAAGATCTCGGCTAACGCGTCGCGGAAGCCGTGGACTACATACTGGGTCGGCGTTGTGGGGCTAGTTGCTGTCAGCTCAGCAGCCCTGATGAAGGGTCCGGTCGATCTAGCGATCTACCCCGATGCCGTCTAATGATTCAACGGAGCCGATCACACAGGACGTGGGTCCTTGGATTACGACGTCACCCTGCCATCAGCCATCTTGAATATTATATAGTCTGTGGGAGACATTTGATTATGATGATCTATTGCTCGCCGCGCAATACATGCTATGTAGATCAGTAACAATGCAGACTATAATCAGAGGCTTTCACGTGAATCCACAAGCATTCCACAACAAACATCTTGTCCTCCCCGGATAAAAACGAAAGTCTGCGACGCTGGAAACTCGATGTTACTGTCTTCAACAGTAGATAATTCACGACTAAGAGCAGGGCGTGAGCTCTAAGACCGCAGTAGGAAGCGATGTTTGGGAATTCATAGACCAGCATCTTCATTGGTGGACACTATAATTGGTGTGGATTTTGGCTAGATTGCTACCAAGTCCCGTCGATGGCACGTTGGTAGGCTTGGAGCGCGTCGTCGGCGACGCGGTCCCAATCGTATCGACTGGCGCGCCTGATGGGGTCGGTTGGTGGGGTTTCGCCGTTAAGTGCTCGTCTGAGGTTGTAGGTAATCTCTTCGACGGTGGGTTTCGGGAGGAAGCCGGCGTCGCCAATAACTTCGCTGGCCGCTGATTCAGGGTGATCAGCGGCGATAACGGTGCAGTTGGCGGCCATCGCTTCGACGAACGTCATCCCGAAGCCCTCGCGGCTGGACGGTGATGCAAAGATGTCGGCGGCGCGCATGTGGCCGAGGACGTCTTCGTAGTCGTCAAGGAACCCAAGAAACTCGACACGGTCGGTGTGGGTCATCGACTCACATTTCTCTTCGAGGTACTCGCGTTCGGGACCTTCGCCCACGATACCTAGCGTGAGGTCGTGTGTGTCGGCGACTTCGTCGAAGGCATCGAGGAGGTAATCTACGTTCTTGTGTTCGATTAGTCTACCTGCGAAAAGAATATCGTATCCCTGCGTGGGGAGCGGGGCGCTTCTGACCTGCTTGACGTCAATGCCGTTCGGAACAATTTCGATTGTCTCACGCGCGGTCCCGATGGCGGCGAGGCGGTCGGCCGTGGTGGATGAAATAGCTATCGGATATTGGGGAGTACGAGCAGTAATATACTCAGTGAGCTTGCCGAAGGGGCTGAGGTGGCCGAGGTACTCCTCCCAGTAGTCGCTCCAGACTTCGTGCCAAGTCGTCACGAGAGGCGTGTCTGTACGGAGACTAGCGAGTTTCGTGGTGAGGACTGGAAAGTACGGGAACACATTGGTGACGACGACATCGTGTTCGTTGCGGCGGAGGTGTCTGCGGAGATGTGGGAGCGCTCGGGCCGAGAAGTCCAATGCTTCCGTGATGGAACGACGGTCTTCTGCGTAGAGGTCGGCTTCGGTAGCGACTGCGCGGAGCGTCATCCCCTCATGGGTGGTTTTCGAGGGGCCGTCCCAGAAGTGGCGGCCATAAATCGTGACGTCGTGGCCTTCGTTAGCAAGGCGGGTACCAATCTCGTGGATGCGTTTTTCCGCACCGCCGGTGACGAACGGATAAACCACGTTTGAGATGAAGGCCACGCGCATCGTTTAATAAGAGCAGATTCGGGGATAATGTTTTTTCGATGTGCCGACAGAGAGATGGGTCGTATCGTATCGAATTGGTTCGCGTAACACCTATATCCCGCCATGTTTTGGACTGATATGATGAGTGAGGACTGGGAGAACGTCATACTGCTTTCTGTGGACGCACTCCGCGTGGACCACCTCTCCTGTTACGGCTATCACCGCGAGACGTCACCTGTACTGGACGAACTCGCTGAGGAGAGCATTCAGTTCACAAACGCATATAGCGCGAGTTCACATACCCGCGAGGCAGTACCAGCATTATTGACGGGAAAATACCCTGATGTCGCTATCAACTCGGAGTACCACCTTGCTACTGACACGATCGCATCAGAACTCTCGAAAAGAGGATTTTCCACTGGCGGCTTTCATTCGAACCCATTTGTCTCACGGGCTTACGGCTTCAACCGAGGGTTCGATGTCTTCGACGACGATCTCCATCTCGGTCAGCACAAGTTGATTGCACTTGCACAACGAGCCCTTGATAAGTTTAGGAACCGCCATTATGCACGGGCTAGAGAGATTAACGAGCGCTCTTTGAAGTGGGTGGATTCGCTTGATTCCGAGGACCCGTTCTTTCTCTGGAACCACTATATGGATACGCACGGACCATACGAGCCGCCGGGAGAGTATGCGACGCTGTACGCTGACCACGGACTGTCCGCTCGAGATGCTCAATCGCTATACCAGCGGGCCATCGCCGATCCCGAGTCGATTACCGACGATGAACGACGGCTATTGATTAATTTGTACGATGGCGAAATTCGATATAATGACGAGCAGATTGGTTTATTTCTCGATGAGCTGAAGCAGCGCGGGCTGCTTGAGGAATCGCTCGTAATCGTGACGGCCGACCATGGAGACGCGTTCGGTGAACACGGGTATTACGAACATCCGCGATACCTGCACGACGAGATTACGCATGTGCCACTGCTTGTTTGGTTGCCAGAAAGTAAAAATGAGACGGTGGACGCGCCTTTGAGCACGCTGGACATCGGCACGATGATACAGTCCGGCTCGAGCGATTATCTATTGAACGAACTGGCAGCAGACCGGCGTATATTCTCCCAAGTTCGGGGCGAAGGTGAGAATTGTCATCTGCGACGGTATGCGGTTCGAACTCGGGATAATAAATGTTTCGCCGAACGGGACACGATTGCAGGGACGATAGAGGTAACCGAGTCTACAGATGTCAAGCTTCACCAAGAGCTGAAAACCCATATAGAGAGGCGCGTATCCGTCGAGAACGATGGCGAAGCTGAGAATAACGAAGATGCTAACGAAGAGATCGAACGACGGCTGAGTGCACTTGGGTACAAAGAGTAATACAATGATAGGGCCACAATAGAAAAAATCGGTCTATTCTGCTATTATTTGATGTCAGATTAGCTATGTCAAGGGTTCCAATTAAAGGGGATACGTCAGCAAGCACCAATGAAGAATACGATATTCTCCTAATACAGGATCGGCTTACTGCCCCAGGTGGCGGCGAGCGCGTTGCTTATCACATCTGGAAGGAGTTTGACTGTGATATCGTTACTGGTGCGTTCGAACCAGAGTCTACGTACGAATTCGACCCGCTGGACGTAACAGAACTTGGTGGGAATACCTTCAATGAGTTCATGAAAGCTCGGAACAGTATCGAATGGAATTCTTACGATGTCGCGATTTTTTCAGGTAATCGTCCACAATTTTCGCTCTGGAGAAAGATTAACATACCGACAATCCGATATTGCCACTCCCCGGCTCGAGTCTTCTGGTCACTTCGTGATGTTGCCTACCGAGACAGTTCCATGATAGGGAAACTTGCCCGCCACGCTGTAGCACCGATGTATCGGAACTTAGATCGATGGCTCGCTGGACGTCACGACCACATTCTGACCAATAGTCACAATATCCGGAGTCAAGTAGATAGATTCTACGGACTTGACGCGGATGTCCTGCACCCACCCGTGGATACCGACGACTATTGGTTCAAGGAAAGTGGTGACTTCTGGCTTACTGTCAGCCGATTGGTTCCGAAAAAAAGGATACGTGAACAGATAGAGGCTTTCGAAGGTACAGACGAACGACTCCATATCGTTGGTGGGGTCGATGAACAGTTCCAAGAATATGGAGAATATGTAACAGAGCGTGCTAAAACGGCTGAAAACGTCAAAATAAGTGGTTTTATACCTGACGAAGATCTTCGGGAACTGTACGCATGTTGTAAAGGTGTTATTTATTTCCCCTTCTACGAAGACTTCGGCATCGTACCCATCGAAGCAATGGCTAGTGGGAAGCCGGTTATCGCTGCTGCCGAAGGTGGCCCCCTCGAAACAATCACAAATGACACTACAGGGTGGCTTATTAAGCCTTCCTCAGATAAACTACAGTCCGTCATCACCCGTCAATTCGATATTGAATCATATCGTCGAGCCTGCCAAGTTCGTGCTAGAAGTTTCGACGTTGATCAGTTTTGTAGTGAACTTGAGACGCATTTGGGAAATGCGCTTCAAACAAAGTGAATCTCAGAACCAATGAAAATATGACTGGATAGCTATATTTAAATTCCACATCTGCAAAAACCACTATCTAAATGTCAAAAGCCCATCAATTTGGCGTAAAATAGGAAGATATTGTATAGAGATGCCATTTGTTGGCGGTTCGTACCAAAAGCATAAAATATGTTGGTTCTACTGGTTAGAACCGTGACACTGCTATGAAGGTTGGTATCTATTTAGGATCTCTTGAGGATAATCCGAGGAATATCGAAAAACAACTCATCTCCTGGGGAGGTTATCTCTCTGAATTCGAATTAGAGGTATTCGGTTCGGCCCCTCTTCCCGACGCCGCTGTAGAAGATTATAAACATGTGAAAACCACAAAACGTCAGCCTAAGAACCCAGCAGGCAAAATCGCCGCGGCCTTTTTAGACACCAGAGAATACATACAGCGGCGTGACCCAGATGTTGTTGTTCAAATATGGTGTTACCTGACGCACGGACCTGGAGTGACGCTTGCTGCACACCACTCAAATACTGCCTCTGTCGTTCGATTCTCTGGGGATCACTTCGCCGAGTTCCGCGCTTTCAATGGTTTCGAAGCGATCCTCGCGTTCGCCCTCCACAACTTAGTGGGACGGTTGCCTCTCCGTCTTGCAGATGAGGTAATTGCGCTCGGACCTGAAGGGAAAGTGTCTGTCATTGACCGTGGTGCATCCGAATCTTCGGTGACAGTGCTCCCCCCCGCGGTTAGTGCCGAAAATCGTTTCTGCCCAACAAACGACAGGTTGTCCGTCCGCAAAGGATTGAATTTACCCACCGATCGACGCGTCGCTCTCTACGTTGGCCGACTCTCGGACCGGAAGGGTATGGGCTTTCTTGAAGAAGTGATTACTGGCGTTACAGAGGACGATGATGTACTTTTTGTTGTCGTAGGTGACGGTGAGTATGCAAATGTATTCAGGAATCAGTTTTCTTCGGATGTAGTCCGTCTTCCAGGTCACATACCATACTCCGACATTCATCGGTACTATCAAGCTGCAGACTTGTACATTCATCCGTCCCCCTACGAAGGGATCCCGCTTGTAATTCTTGAAGCTCTAAAATGCGAGGTACCAGTCCTTGCACGGGACGCCGGAGATATCAAATATTTGACTGGCAGTACTGTCAACACACCATGCGAAATGGTTGACGCAATTGTCAACTGTCAGTATGAATGGCGATGGGAACACCGCGAGAAGTTCTTGGACGACTATCAGTCACAGACACTTAAACGCGTTCTCAAACATGCAGTCACTAAAGACTAGCATCACAGACCGAATTCAAGAGCTCATATGTTGGTCATCGAGGAAGTCACTACGTAGTTCGAAGAAGTATAGAATCTCCTCGACCTGAAGTTTCTCGGACAATAGGAGGCCCAGCTGTTGTTGGCAATTCTCAGTGCGGGAAACTACACAAGTGCAATGATTGTCGTCGGGTTCAGAGAATACGACATCTTAAATATATGTGAGATTTATCAGCTATCTAAAATCAAAAACAACTGTTTTCCCTTCTAAATAAAATTAATCGCTCTTGGGTAGGAGATTGTTGGTCGGGTCCTGGCTGTAGCTAGAAGTCGTAGCGGACAAGGGTGGCACGAACGCGCACCCGACGAAGCATGATCCACTCGAGACGTTCGTCTCGGAGCGTCGGGCAGCGAATATGCTGTCACCGATTCGCTGGCGCGACGGCGTCTATTGGGCGTTTCAGCGGTACCTATGAAAGAATTGCGACCGCACGTTCAATGACCAGACAGGCACGGATTTGACCACTCAGCAGTCGCTCTCCGGAAGTGGTTTTCCGTCATCTACACCCGTTTCAATACGAGCTTTAGGCAGTTAGACGTAGAAATAGACGCTTCGTAGAAATCGGTTTACCGGCGCGTCCAGCGTTCCTGCGAGCGCTGGACGCGTCTCAACTCCAACTCGAAAACCCAGTTGAAATCGATGAACTGTACATTAAAGCCGGACTCATAGGTTGCGAGCGCGACGGCGCGTCGCGCTCGCGTGGCCTGTCCACGCGCGGACGAGGTACGTACACTGAGGACAAGCCACCGGTGTTCATTATAGCTGACCGCGGAAGCGGCGACCGTTATATGCTGCCAGCGAAAGCCGCTGACGAGTCGACGATTCGACTCCTGCTCGCCGACCGCAGAGAGGAGTCGCTAACCGTCTATACCGACGGCTTTCGAGCATACGAACCATTTGACGAGGACGACGCATTAGCTCGCGAATACGTCGTCCGCGGCGACGGCGAATACACTGATGGAGACGTTCACGTCAACACCTGCGAGAGCCACAAATCGTTGGCGCGACCCTGGCTCTCGCCCCATCGAGGCATCTCCAAGGACAAGTTGATACCGTATCTCAGAATGCTCCAACTTCGTCGTCGTGTCTTTCGAAAATGGGGAAAGAAGCGCTCAAAACCACCCTCGAAACTGTTTTAATTCACCAATAATCTACGCCACAAGAGTGAACTTTTGAATTTATTTAACATTTAAATCTAGATGAAAGCTCGTAAATAGATATCTTCATATTTTTTACCAATTATGTCGAAAGTGTGATTATTTCGGATATATTGACAGGCTTCCTCTCCTAGTTCATCATGTTCAGCCATAACACGCCGTGCGTTTGTTACCAATGATTCTATATCACCAATAGGGCTGAGATAACCCGTTTTGCCATTTTGAACTAACTCCGCCATTGAAGTCGCATGATAGCCCAAAACTGGTTTGCCAGATGCCATGGCCTCAAGAACTACGTTAGGACATCCCTCAAGCGTAGTTGGGAAAAGAAGTGCTGTGCTATTGGCGTAGATCTTCGGCAACTCCACCTTTGGTATCCTACCTACTACGTTGACATTCTCAAGTTTCTTAGCCTGCTGTTCAAGCTCCTCGCGGAGCGGACCATCCCCAATAATAAGGAACTCTGCATTTGGAATTCTTTCAGCAACTTTGATAACATCTTTAGGACGTTTGCGGGGATCTAGTGAACCAACGAACAGAAAAACCGAACGCTCATAACCGCCAATCTGTTTGATCATCTCTGGCATTTCATGTTTCGGATGGAACATATCAGCTGAAACCCCATTGTAAATAACGTGAGGATTAATATCGAAATGCTCATTAACGGTACGTGCCGTAGAGCGACTGACAGCAGTTGTCACGTCAGCCATTTCCGAAAGCTTCTTTCGATATTTTGTCGGAAACTTTGAATCCGGGTCGACATCAATCCGGAATGTATGAACATGTTTGATGTTTGGATTTCTTATTGCCGTTAGGATTCTAGTATAATAGTGCATAGGTACGATACCTCCCGTATGGATTAGATCGAAATCTGATAGGGTTGTTGTCGCCCAAGCTATCTTCCTGCGCAAGGAACCAGCGCTGTGGGCGGGAACACAATGAACGTTGTCAACATTATATTCCGGGTTCTTTCCCTGCCAGAATGCTGTATAATATAGTTCATTATTTGATGAGTGGGGTAAAAATCCTTTGAATAGGTTTGGAATAGGGCCATCAGACCCAATAAAATATGGGAGATATACATTTTTCATATTTTATAAACAATACTTGTCAGGAACTTATCGTTTTTATTGTGGAAATTTCTGGTGTTAAGCAGCAATTGATTTGGAACGGCATCCACATTAGATAGACACTCATTAATATATGATGATGTTAACAACATAATTAAATTTTCTGTCATTCCAAATACCCGAGATCTTTTAAATGTTCCTCGGTAGTGCTATCCATTGAAAACGAGTATTCTTCAGACTTATATTCCCACTGATCGAATAACCGACGGAACTCAAGTTTCTTTTCATTCATGTGTTTGATATTATTGTGGACTTCACCATTATCAACATCAAAGAGAATCTCTTTCGGTGAATTAATATAGTGGAACATGTTTTGGAGGAATTTAATTTTATCAGAATTAAATTCCTTTCTCATATCAGTTATATCTTTTAGTTCTAATCGAATATATTTGTAGTGCTTATCTCGGATACTGTGGAATATTCCTGGACTCATAAGCAACGGTGTACTGGAATATACATATTGATTCACCTCCTCCTTGTTCTCAATTGACTTCCTGAGAGATTTCCCCTGAAATCGACTTTCCGGTTTCATATCTGGGTGAGCGTCAAGAAGAGTAGGGGCTATGTCGATGGACTGAGCAAGGTGTGGTATATTCTGTCCCAGGTTCTCTATGTCTGATTCACGACTGAATTTAAATATCAGTGGGATATGCAACAACTCATCGAAAGGAATAACGGATTGATGGCCAACCCAGTTGCTTTCTTCACTAATCGAAGTCTTTAGCAATAAACTATCAGGCAAAACCCGACTGACTACACTTTCTGCATATTTATTTATATGTTCAAGGCGCGAGTGTTCCTCGAATAGTTCCCCATGATCACTAGTTACTACTATCGTGGTGTCGTCATAGATATCGTTCGATTTCAAATAATCAATTACCTTCCCGAATTCAGAATCATTATAACGAATATTTTCGTCATAGGAATTTATCACCTGTTGTTTTGAGTGGTGATTTTTAAGATTTTCGACAGTAGGGTCAAAATCATCCTGTTCAACGAAGTGACGTTGGTGATTATTGGGAACACGGTATGGATGGTGTGTACCATCCGTCCAGACAATCAAAAAGAAAGGGTCCTCTGAATTATTTTCAATCCAATCAATGGCGTTCGATGTTATTCGTTGAGCCAATTCAGCCTCAGACAAACTTCCGTTCCCATATAGACACACGTAATCATCGAATTCCGGATAGTAATCTTCGTTTATTGCAGCAGCAGTTGTGATACAGCCAGTATTATATCCTAGATTTGTAAACGATTGTGCGACGCTCTCTACAGAATCGTTCGATTTATATAGGAAACCGTTTCGATGGTTTAGAGGATAAAGTGAAGTTAAGATAGAACCTGCAGATGGACCTGTCCAAAATGCTTGGGAGAATGCATTGGTAAAACAAACTCCCTCTGATGCGAGTGAATCAATAGTTGGTGTCGTCGCTCGTGGATATCCTGTATGCGAAATGTGATCGCCTCGTAAGGAATCAAAAACCCAGAGAATACAATTCGGCTTCATCATTTAGGGCTTCATGCGAATAGGTAAGTACCTTTCCAATATACGGCTCTGGTGAATCGCTGGATAGCGTCGGTTTCGACCGTCAGAACCAGGAAGTTGAAGCGGGAAACCGCCGATGGTCTATGTCGAAGATCTCCCGCTTCACAAAGAAAGCGGTCCAGTTAGCTAAAAATGCTGTTGGTGAGCGAGGCGAAGTCGCCGCCCCCGAAGGGGGTGGCGGCTTCGCCGAGTATGCGGTGGTGTCGCTGCATTGTCTGCGGGTTTACCTGGAAAAATCCTACCGAGAAGCTCTTGATTTGCTGAGTGAGATGCCACAAATACTCGGGGAGATAGGCCTCAACGCGGCTGATCTCCCCGACCACTCCACGCTAGTCAAGTGGTTTGACAGAATCAAGACCGCGCTCTGGCGAGTGCTGCTGCGCCTCTCGGCGCAGCTGACTCGATGGAAACGCTGCTACTCCATGAGAGCGTGAAACAAATATGGGGCGCAAGAGACCGAGGCTCGTGCCGTGCCATAGAGCACGTGCAGCTGACTGGTCCGTGTGCGAAAGAAGCCGAGTCATGGGCGCTACAGCCCGGATGCCGCGGGGCGCGGCATCCGGGAAAGCCCGAATAGGTGCATCTCTGCTTCACGCACTGGCGTCCCGGGTGAACAGACTATGTACCTCGGAATTGATGTCCACAAACGGTACGCACAGGTGGCAGTAATGGATGAGGCCGGTGAGATCGTCGAAGAGGTTCGCGTCGAGAACGCGAACCTCGACGACCTCGCCCAGCGGTACGCTGGTGCCGAAGCCGCAATCGAAGCGACCGGCAATTACTACCACATCCACGATACGCTGTCGGAACATTTGGATGTGACTGTCGCTCACCCGAAGGAGCTGAATCAGATCGCTGACACCGACAAGAAAACTGATCGCGTCGACGCTAAAGAACTAGCGCGGATGGTACGGTTGGACTCCGTCCCCGAAAGCTACGTTCCAACCGACGAAGTCAGGGAAGCCCGCGCACTCGTGCGCGGGCGACAGACGTTGGTCGAAAACCGTACCAAGTACGCAAACAAGATTCACGGGCTTCTCTCCGATCACGGTATTACCGAAGACGTGAAGCCCCTGACCAAGGAGGGACGAGAGTTCCTGCGGGAACTCTCGCTCCCGACGCCGTGGGACTCGCTGCTAGAGTCGTACATTGAGTTGATAGAGACGCTCACCGAAGAGATTCGCAATCTGGAGGAGACGATCGAAGAACGCGCTGGGTCTCTAAAGGAGACTCAGCTGCTGATGACGATTCCCGGCGTGAGTTACTATACGGCGTTGACGATTTACGCCGAGTTAGGCGAAATAAGTCGGTTTGACGGTGATAAATCGGTCGTCAGTTATGTCGGATTGAACCCGGTGATCCGCGAGTCAGGCGACTCGCGGATCGAGGGGAGTATTTCGAAACGTGGATCGGGTCGTGTCCGGTGGTTGCTCGTCCAGGCTGCCAACACAGCGGTTCACACCTGTAACGATGAGTACCTAAGCCGCTTCTATGAGCGGCTAGCAAGCCGGAAGAACTCACAGAAGGCGATTGTAGCCTGTGCTCGGAAAATGCTGGTATCGATTTACCACATGCTAGACCGAGGCGAGGTATACGATCCACCTGACGTGAGTGCGTAGACGAGGGAACTGAGGGCCGCCCGCCTGGCGGCCCTCAGTGGCCGGTCGGGGCCAGCGTTAGCGACAGCTATCGCCCGACTGCGACCGCACCGCCTGAAGATATCGGCCGCCTGCCGGTTGGGAGAACAGCAGATTACAGGACAGCGTAACCATTTTGTCGAAAACGGTGGTTTGTCTAGATAGCAGCGTTTCCATAGGTGCCGGTTGGGAGAACAGCAGATTACAGGACAGCGTAACCATTTTGTCGAAAACGGTGGTTTGTCTAGATAGCAGCGTTTCCATAGGTGCAGCCGAGCGATCACGCTGCCATCGACGCGACGTTTTTCGACCGGGAAAACGCGAGCAAACACTACTGTCGCCGGACAAATTACCGGGTTCAGACGCTCAAAGCAACTGCTCTCGTCGACACAGAAAGCCAAGCAATTCTGGACGTTCACTGTACTACTGAGAAACGCCACGACACGCAGTTCGGCTGGCGACAAAGGCTACGACTGGATGGACTTATGCGACAAACTCCGCGAAGAGGACGTAAGGCCGCTGATCAAACATCGTGAGTTCCGGCCCATCGATAACGCGCGGATTAGTGGACCTCTATACCGCCAGAGATCGATGTGTGAGACTGTCTTCTCCACGATCAAGCGCAGGCTCGGCGACGAGGTGCGTGCGCGAACCTATAGTACTAGTTAGAAGTAATTGCTGATTTCTGGTACTGAAAGTTGTTGGAGAGCGGTGTCGATCGCCGTTGTCAGTTCGTCGAGTGAGTCGAAAAATCGATTGCTCAGAGCGGTTTGTAGCTGTCTCCAGCACTCCTCGACCGGATTTAATTCTGGTGAGTATGGTGGAAGCGTGACGAAGGCGAGGTCGTCACGGGCCGCCAGGTCCGTGACGGCCGATGCCTGGAAGTACGGCGCTCCGTCCAGCACGACGAGCAAATCATCTTCGAATTCTTTACATAATGCAAGAATGAAATGTTTCGCGTGTTCAGCGGTCACGTACTCATCGAATCGGGAGAAAAAGCGATCACCGTTCTCAGTGATCGCGCCCAGCAAACACGTCCAATCGCGCTGTCCGGATAATTTAACGGTGGGCCGCGTGCCGCGCGGAAACCACGCGGCACGCGGCTCAACTTGCACGGATTTCTTGGTTTGGTCGATACAGACTACGGTGGCGTCCATCTCTCGCTGCTTTTTTTGAGCTCATCGTGAAACTCGTCTTGCTCGTCTTCATCAGCTTCAGCGGCTGAGCGGCGTGGTTTCTGATAACTCAACCCTGCTTCTTTCAGCAACCGCCGGCAACTCGGGAGTGAGTACTCAACGCCGTACTTTTCGTCAAGAAACTGTCGGACGAGCGCCGGCGTCCACGCCGGCGCGTCGATCCCGACTTCTTTGGGTGGGTCGTGAACGGTTTCTTCGAACTCTTGTTGCTGTGATTCTGAAAGCTTTCTATTTCTACCAGAGCGATTATTATTCGAGACGGCGTGCTCAAGCGACTCGTCAGTGTCGAGTCGCTTGAGCCAATTGTAGATTGTTTTCTGGTGAACGCCGTACCACTCGGCTAGCTCATCTTGCGCGACACCGTTCTTGTACGCGATAGCCGCTAACAACCGTTCAGTCGGCTTCTTCCCCTCCACGTTGTCGAGAGCATCTTGCAGCTCTTCGATGGAGATCTCGTCGAGGTGCTCCACTAACTACTACAACAACTCTTTAGCAAATAATTCTAACGACTACTATAGTACGGTGAATTTCGTGAAATCGTCCTGATGTGTGTCGTTCACAACATCAAGCGGTCTCTGAAACAGTGAAATCAAGCTACGTCTTGCGATTCACCACTGTAACAATTTTAGCGTTCTCGCTAGTTTTCAAACCGCCAACCAAAATAAAGATGGCCCCAAACGAGATTGCACCGATAGGTGGGTAAAGCCCCAATTTCCACAACCAATACTCAATGGTGAGAAGATGCAGGATAGCTACCATCCCAATCGTCGCAAGTATGGAATATCCGATTCCCTGTATTGGTATTTGTATATTGAGGTGCTCGTCCACATAGTAGTATAGCCAGCCGGTTCGAATGCAGAACGCCATCAATGTCGCGACAGCCGCTCCAATCATTCCAATTGTAGGAATCAGAGCGACGTTCAGTACAAGATTGACTAGGACTGCAGCGACAGTGATTCTCGCGATACGTTTGGTTTCCTCTGCAGCAGTAAGTGGGTAGGAGAGCGAAAATTCCAATCCTTGCAACGAAAAGGCAATAGCTAAAATTGGAATCAAGACCGCACCCTGTCTCGCGATGGTTGGCGTCGAAATAAAGCGGAGTACAGAGTCAGCCAAGAGTGTTAAACCGATAATCGCTGGAATTGATAATATCCCGTACCATCGTAGAAAGACCGTATAGAATCTCGATAACTGGCCGAATTCTTCATTTTCCCAGGCAGCGGTTACGTTTGGGTAAAGCGTCCCATTAAATATTCCAATCAGTGACGGAAAAACCGTCGTTACAGAATACGCAGCCGTATAAACACCAGTTGCAACCGGGCCGAGGAAATACAGTAGAAGAAATTTATCCGCATGATGTAAGAGTGAACCAGCAACCTCCTTTGGTATCATCGGAACTCCATATCGAAGATATTTAAGATAATTGGTCGGATTTGGAAGCCGGTCAATATAATGGCGATAGACGCCAAGCAATAGCAGGCCAAACCCGATTGCCACTCCTACTAAGGCCCACAGTGCGGAGACAAGATCCCGGAGGTACCAAAATACTGCTACGAGAGTACCGGTTTCTACTATTTTTCGACCTGCACTTAGGAACTCGAAGTGTTTGACTTGTTGTTGAGCTCGAGGAAAATTTAGAAGAATACTGGTAGGGATTCTTGCGCCAATTAATAAACCTACCGGGACAATAAGCCCACGAGGAAGCGATTCGACACCGAAAACAGACTTGTATCCAAGCGCTACAACCGTAACGATCAGCGCAATAGAAGCCGCCGCCATCGAGGCCAAGGACAATACATCAGTGAACGTTTGATTCGTTTCAGTCTCAGAATAGCGAATGAGTGCCCCGTGAAGATGCATCCCACCAACTGTAGTTATAAGCCCAACAAATGACAGGACTGTGGCCCAGATCCCATACTCCGCCTCACCGATATATCGTGTGATAATTGGAATAACTACTAGGCCGGCAAGTATCGAGATCGCAGATCGAATCAATGAAGTGCCAGCATCTGAGAGAATCCGCCGATAGTTCATCGGTGAAAAATGAGTACTGCCTACCTCTTAATCGTGTTGAGATCACACTATAAGGATACATCCACCACAAAAACGCCTCAGAGTAATGTGTTACTGATGTTTCCCACAGTGGCAGTAGTTGTCCTCACTACTGTAAACCCACCTGCTGCAACCTTGTGGATATGATTATCAGCAATTTTGTTGTAATCGGCGTTGCTCGTTTCTTTGATCCCGTACTCTTGAGTAGCAGTGCTGGCGTGTCAGTGCAAACCCCCGATAGTGTTGCTGACGCACCCATTTCAATTGGTGCCGTCAATTAACAAAGTGACTGAGTATGTCCCGGTAGATGACTTGGGATTTAGTTACATAAAATTATGAAGTAGATATAAATTAATCAACTATTAATTTAATCTTGTTCAAATTAAGTGAACCAATTTCTGCGGATTATATGCTTTGCATTGCCAGCGTTACCGTAGGTGTCTCCGGCCGGCGTCAGCTTCAGGCCAACGTCCGAGCCGTCTTCAAGTATCTTATCCGTAATTGCACTATCTCGCCTGCCAGCGATTAGAATACCATACGGTTGATGCCGCCCGGATTACTAGACACGCTTGCCACGTAGACGCCGCCGACAAGGTGGATTATCAAAAACAAGGCACTGTAGTTTCGCTAGACGCAACAGCTACGACTGCGTTATCTCGGTAGAAAGCGAAGAGACAGATTGGTTTGACATCCGAAATCCGTCTCTTCACTCGTGTTACGGTCGCTAAAGC
>NZ_JAYMGA010000015.1:0-42756 GCF_035656455.1 Haloarcula sediminis
GCTTTAGCGACCGTAACACGAGTGAAGAGACGGATTTCGGATGTCAAACCAATCTGTCTCTTCGCTTTCTACCGAGATAACGCAGTCGTAGCTGTTGCGTCTAGCGAAACTACAGTGCCGAAAACTCGATTGATGGCGTTGGCCAGATTTTGATGCCTATGCTTTTCACCGAAAACGAGATAGACCGTATTACTGACTGACCGTATCGTCGATTGAGCTCGCTACCGTTACGTTTCCTGATCTTGGTGGCCCTACTCGAAATACACGCCAGAGCATCTCCTAGCGTCGTCAATCTCCAATCAGCTATAGAGTCAGTGACTCGAAACCATCATTAGGGCCGACGAATCAGAACTTACCAATGTCAGACCGCCCTACTGCGATTGATCTATTCTGTGGTGCAGGTGGGCTCTCTAGGGGACTTGAACAGGCCGGCTTCAATGTGCTGTGGGCCGTGGATAGTGATACAGACGCCATCGAAACATACCGGCAAAACCACCCCGACACAAAATACGGTGCCGAAATAGGCGACCTGTCTGAACTGGAACCAGAAACCGCTGTAAAGAATATTGAACCAGATGACTTGGATTTGATTGCTGGCGGTCCACCCTGTCCGACCTTCTCAAAGATCGGCCGGTCCAAAATCAAATCACTTGACGGTCAATCTCCCGAATCAGATGATCGTCACCACCTGTATGAAGACTTTCTGCGGTTCGTAGAACATCTTACTCCCCGGACGTTCCTGATGGAAAATGTGACTGGAATGCTTTCATCAACTGGTGCAAACGGTGAACCCATCGTCAACATCATTCGCAAGCAGATGGAAGCACTCGATTACAGTGTAACTGTCCAGAAGGTAGACGCAGCTAATTTCGGTGTTCCACAGCACAGGACACGGTTATTTTTCATCGGACAGCGAGACAAATCGGATCGAATTGACCTCGAAGAGTGGGAAACCCATCGCGAACCGCGGAATGAAACAGAACGGCAGATGAAACAGCGAGATGGAACAGAAAAGAGCGCTGAGTCCTCGCAGACGACTATGACGGAATTCGGCGTCGATGTTACCGGTTTTAATCATGAATTCCAGAAACATCCGGGCGATAAATTACCATTTGTGACTGTAGCAGATGCCATACTGGACCTTCCCCCACTATCACCTGGTGGTGGAATGCCTCCCAAGGAAGCGACAGAGTACACTGTTCCTGCTCTATCAGAGTATCAGGAGTGGGCGCGCGACTTATCGGAGGAGACTGAGTGGGAAGACGCTACTCTGTCGAATCATAGTTCACGGGGTCACAATCACAAGGACCTGACACTCTACAAAATCTTGGGGGAGGGTGTTGGCTGGAATATCGGTGATATCGCAAGTCATCTTGACCCCTATCGAGCGGATATTTTTCCAGATAGCTACAAGAAGCAGAATCCAAAGAAGCCAGCATCAACCATCGTCGCACATCTGCAGAAGGACGGTCACATGTTTATTCATCCACGTGAAGCCCGCTCACTGAGCGTTCGAGAGGCTGCTCGACTCCAATCTTTCCGCGATTCCTTTAAGTTACCCACATCTCGTACGAGTGGGTTTCGGCTTGTAGGCAACGCTGTGCCACCGCTGCTTGCCCAAGCAGCTGGGAAAGCTATTCGCTCCGAATTACTTTAGTCTGGATCCTCTTTTTCGATCTACTGGTCAGGTCTATTACAGATTAACCCAGAGCGGTTGATTTTCGATACCAGGTGCTATTTATACTCCCATGAGAAACGGTTCTCTCATGCCATCTCGGGATGAGCCACGCGATTTTCTTTCCATCCCATCCGTTGTTCGTGATGCCCCTGCTACAGAACAGATCTTTCACAGACAGTTTGTTCTTGAACATCTCGAATTCATCGCTGATGTCCTGACTGCCGAACAAATACATCACCAGCGAGATCTCCCGAGCTGTTGCCCAACTGCAACCCCTGAATCACTCGCCAGAAGGCGCACCAATGATGATTCCTATCCCTGTCAGTACACTACGATTCATGACCCGTCCGGAGAGCCCTGTCCGGGCGCTATCTGTAATTGTGGAGATCCACTCGCAGGGAGTGATGATCCCCTCGACACAGTTGCAGCAGCGGCCCTTGCTCGCTCAGACAAACCCCCAAGTTCTCTCTATTTTGCAAAAAAGGAACGGCAATTCATAGACAATCTTCGAGAAGAATTCGGGTCGTGGAAGAACGTTGCAAGTAGCGACAGGGACGTTATCCATGACTACATTGGCCAAAACAATCCAACCGATCATCTTGATGAGAGTGTTACAGAAATGCTTCTGGAGCTTCTTGAGTCGGTAGAGGACCTCAAGTACACTGATGAGGTTACTCTGTGTAATTTCAGTACACTGTCGTACTCTCGCTTCCAAGAGGTACTATCCGAACTGCCGGGCATCTCTGAGGAGACTGCATGCTGGCTCCTGCTAACTGCATTTGATAAACCAGTCTGGCCAGCAGACACACAGGTTGACTCACTTCTATGCTCATTGGGCCTCCTCACACCTGGAGAAGCTGAAAACAGTTCCGGCAGGCATGAAATACTTGAAAACAAAATAACAGATCGATTGCTCCCGATGCTCCACCGAGCACTTGCAGGCCACGCTTGGGAAGGGAGTACCGACCAGTGTGGCGATAACTGTGAGATCAAGAAATTCCTGCTTTCCCATAGACTCCGCGCCCAGCAACAGGACTGGGATGGCCTGACTGCGATTGATCTGTTCGCTGGTGCGGGTGGTCTGTCCTGTGGACTGGCTCATACCGAGTTTGATGTCCAGTGGGCAATCGATTACAACAGTCATGCGACGGCGACATACCGCCTGAACCACCCAAAAATACCCCACGAGAATGTGGTCTGTGATGATATCCGCGAGATTGATGCTGCGGAGAAGATCCAGAAGGCTGTGGGGGAGCCAGACTTGGTGGTAGGCGGCCCACCCTGTCAATCGCTATCTGTTGCTGGGTATCGATCTCGCCTCGCAACTGACGACGAATACAGCGTCCTTGATGACGAGCGGACATCTCTATATAAAGAATACCTAGAGATCATTCAGGAACTGCAACCACGCGCACTTATTATGGAAAATGTTGAGGGGATTATGACTAAAGTGGGCGATACAGGTGTTCGCGTCATTGACCGAGTACTCGAAGGATTCGATGCAATTGGTGAAACTGCTGAATACGGCTACGAGATCCAGTATCAGCTCGTGGACCTCTCGACTATTGGTCTCCCTCAGTCTCGGTCGCGGGTCATACTTCTCGGGATCCGGGAGGATATCCTCAGTGACGATAGCTCAATTGAAAGACTGTTCGAGGAGCTCGGTGCAAATCAGCTGGAACAGCAGACGGTTCGACAGGCACTGGCAGGACTTCCTAAGCTGCTACGTGGTGAAGGCGGCCGTGTAGTTGCGGGGAAACAGCCTGGTCGACCGAGTGATTATATGTCAAATAACGGGATTTCTGGTGACACTTATCTTTCGTTCAATCATAGAGCTCGTGAGCAT
Organism: Haloarcula sediminis; assembly: GCF_035656455.1. Classification (NCBI taxonomy): domain Archaea; kingdom Methanobacteriati; phylum Methanobacteriota; class Halobacteria; order Halobacteriales; family Haloarculaceae; genus Haloarcula; species Haloarcula sediminis. The sequence continues at coordinate 3,525 of NZ_JAYMGA010000015.1, forward strand.
CCGATGTCTAAAGACCAGCGTCTATTTGACGAAGCACTGGATCCGGGAGACACGGGATGGGACGTGAAGTATAAAAAGAGCGACGAATATGCGGACTTGATTGAATATGATGTCGGATCAGAAGAGAATCCTCGATTCAAAGACAAATACAGGATGCTGGAGTGGGATGAACCCGCACCCACGGTAGTGGCCCATCTGGCGAAAGATGCTAATAGCTTCGTTTTGCCTGATTATTATGAACATGTTCAGGATGATGGAAGCAAGGCAGACAAGCGTCGAAACCGGGGAATTACTCCCCGAGAGGCTGCCAGATTACAGTCGTTCCCGGATGACTGGATCTTCCTAGGGCCGTTCACAAGTTGGTTCCGACAAATTGGAAATGCTGTCCCACCGATGGCAGGCCGTCAGATTGGAGATCTACTTGCAGATATACTGACCGGATACTCTGAATTGTCGATAAAAGGGGAGGCTAGTATGTCCGAATCTGTTATCTCAGATGACTAGTTCATTTCTCACCAATAAATCTAAACTCTTTCAGTACACGTCATCTGGCACCTCCACCAACTTACTGTAGTAAACGTCACCGCTTCCAAGAAAATGAATTTCCATTGTACCCAAAGGACCAATGAGGAGAGTTAGCCCACTGATACCCCGAAATACGCCATCCAGTGGTCTGCTCAGAGAGCCATTTATACCGAATTGTTGATCTCATCAACAACAGCATCGTTCAGCCGATCCTTGCTTGCCAGATCGGTTTGAACCAGTAATTCAGCGATATCACGCCCAGAAAATAGGCGAACAGGGTAGGTCGAGAGATTCTCTTTCTGAGCGCCTTCAGTATAGTATGACATCGTAAAAAATAGTCCAATCTCACCATCATCAATCCGCGATGCAAGGCGGCTGAGTTCTCGTCCGCCGACGCTATCAGCCTTGTTCTTGATTTGTGCTTTGAAATCAATTTTTGTGTTTGGCTCACTTAGATGGGTTTCAGCCATCAAATCTATTTTTCCGCTCAAATCGATACCCCTGTCACCACTGCTGGGTGTGAGTTCGACGCGAGAGACATGGTCCATACTATCTAGGACTCGCTTCAGCAGTAATTCCAGCTTTTTCCCCCGCTCAACTGTTGATCCATCGAGTCGTGACCGTATGTCGGAGTGCAGGTCAGCAAGCTGTCCCTCTGGTGTTTGAGCGACTTTTGAGCGGATTCGCTCTTTATAGATCGAGTAGCGCCGGACAGTACCAGTATCCACCCAGTGGTTCCACGCTTTGGGCCCACCGGTATCTACGCCAGTTCGTGCTTTTCGGTGTATCCATTCTAAGTCGACAACGTCTGCATCAAGGATATCCAGTTCGATGCGATAATTAACAACCGTATCAGCGCCGTCCTTATGTCGTTCGATATTGACACTCGAAATAAGACACACGCCTTTGAACGTCACGTATCCGGTATGCTCCTTTTGAAATAGGAGTACGGGAGGGGCCTCGGAACGTCGGTTTTGCGCGTATGTGCGGCAGTATTCGTTTTTTACCCACGTGTTCCCAGCACGCTCCAGTGGATCCGGCCCATCTCCAGCCTTAGAATCGCCCCAAAAATACGCAATCCCGTCTTCCATATTTATTATATCATCCCATGGATCTCGTCTCTGGGACTGGCTATCCGATGAGTAGAAGACAAGAAATTCACATTGCCCTGTGTCAGGGTTTGCAAGTTTCCCGATCCCCATTTGGGGATTAATACCTCCATCTAGTGGCCCATTCAGCCACTTATGGTATTGATTAGTCTCAAGTGCTGTTGAGTTCCGGTACTCTTCATCAACAACATACTGGTCACCGTACCTTCCCATAGGTGTAGGATATGACAGTCAGTGTGTCGTGATAAATTTAGCTGGAAAGGCTCGATGTCGGCGGAAATCAAAAGTATCCGTCCCACAGAGTACCCCAGTACCCCAACGGACACGCGACCCGTCGCTTGTGCCGCTCTCGGTCCGGAAGGTCGGACCATTAAGAGAGCCATCTATGGTAACAAGCGACGATGCAGACGAGTGGTCTATTCTATCGGATTGAACAGGAGATTCTACAGTGGTCGCAATTATCGCGTTAATCAGATTCAATTTCGCACTCTGCTGCAGGGAGATGGAATAGAACTGAACTCGCACCACATCTTCTATAACAGTGATCAAGCGATGACTCCCCGGGGTCAGACGTAGATGTATTCACGATCCTCGATGTATGCATATTCTGAGTCCTCGGTGACCAGAGATGTGCATATATTTCGCCGATTGAGTTATGCAGATTGATTGAATTGAGCTACCGGATCGGGCGTTTTTATTTGATCCTACCCTCGGTTGCTGAAGAACGACGCATTTCGGGACCCCTACATACATTAGCATATAAACGGTGGAAATAAAACAAATCATAGAAAGCTAGTGGTTTGTACGGATTGTTCAAAACCCGGCTAGTTTATTAATCCAGCAGTCACCGCAGAAAGTCCCGATCAGAATCTTCACAATCTATGGGGTTCACTCCATAGGCTTATGTCTATGGAGGTAATAACATAGGCTAGCGGATGGCGTCCTATACGACAATCGAAGACTGGCGGGATGTCGAAGACGGCTACGTTGTTGCAGTGACCATCCGGCAGACGGACGATGAAAAGTACCCCTGTGGCTGGGACTACAGCCTACACCTCGGCGAAGTTGGTGGCGAGACCATCATTCGATACGACAACGCTCACGAACGACAGAAAGGACACGAGCGCCACACCCAGACCGATATCGAATATATCGATTTCCCCGGGATGCTCACGCTCTATGACCGATTCAAAGAGGAAGCTGAAGAACTGTCGCCCGTCTCATGGGACTGGTCACCGTAGGACGCCTCCAGGAGAACACATTATGCCAACGCTCAAAGTCACTGTCGGTGAACGCAACCGTCTCGATCAGCGTACCCGCAGTCGCATCAAGGCTGCACAGGAAGGCCAGGACCTTGAGGACGCCCAACCAGTGCTCAATTTCGAATCGTACACTGAACTCAGTCGGCTCCTCAGTCCAAAGAATCTGGAACTGCTAGAGGCAATCTCGGACCACGGCCCTGACAGTATTCGCGAGGCTGCTGAACTCGTCGACCGAGACTACAAACAGGTCCATCGGAATCTCACTGAACTCGAATCGATCGGTGTCATTGAGTTCGAAGGAGGGGGCTCCGGGCAGGCAAAAAAACCATTATTGACCTACGATGGGCTCGAAATCGATATTCCGTTTGCTGGATCGAGCGATAATATTGGTGCTGCTGCTCCATGACAGTTACTGAAGTCGACAAAAAGTGGATAACTTATACACTCGGCTGAGGCCGCAAGAAGTATGCCTGAGATCGGCATCTACGCCCGTGTTTCAACGACAGACCAGGACCCACAACGACAGATCAACGAACTTCGGGAGTTTGCCGAAGACACGTATGACGAGCCAGAGATTCACGCCTACGCAGACATCATCAGTGGGACCAAAACTGACCGCGGTGAAGAGTACCAGCGTCTCCGTTCAGATGTCGAAAACGGGTTTTTGGATGTAGTCGTCGTCCACGAACTGTCCCGACTCTCCCGACTCGGCGCTGGCGAAATCCACGAGTTCCTAGAGTTCTGTCTTAGTCACGAAACTGGCGTTCAGGATCTGGAAGTCGGGTTGGAAATTAGCCTTGAGGATGACCTCGTCGACAGAGCGGTGAGCCAACTTATTGCTGGTGTGATGGGCGACCTCGCTCGTGTCGAGCACAAACAGAAGCTCCGCCGGATTCAGTCCGGTATCGACGCCGCGAAAGAGGCCGGCCGATGGACCGGACGGCCGCCAGCCGGGTTCGACGTCGAAGACGGATATCTCCAGGTCAACGCCGACGAGTTCCTAACGATTCGACGTGCGCTCGAACGCGTCGAGCAAGGCTATACTTACGCTAAAGCAGCTGACGGAACGCCTGTTGCCGAATCAACGTTGCGGGCCCTCTTTGACGACCGTCGTGAGCTATATTTCTACGCTGAAGCCGAAGATAAGCGACTCAAAGCTGCCGCTCAGGAACTTCAACCACTCGAGGAACCGGATATTCCTGCAGATACAAGCTTGCCCGAACAGGAAATTCGCACTCTTGTTCGCGATGAGATTCAGCGCCACCAGCAATAGCTATCCTATCAACAGCGGCCGACTCTGTGTGCGTGATGTTCCAACAGTTATTGTCAATATATGAGCTTCCCACCGGCTAGAGGGGCGACAACGGCCCCACTGACGGCGATCGCGGAGCCGAAAAACGTGGCCAGCAATGATGGTTCGACAGCATACACCACGGCGAAGAAACCGCCTGCCAATCCGAATACAAGGAATCCAGCAGCTGCTTCTCGGCTGTTTGACGGCTGAGCGGCTGTCAAATCGGCAATTCCATGCCAGGCAAGCCATCCGCCGACGCTACTTCCAAGTGCGGCTACGCTCTCAAAGGAGGCTCCTTGGATTAGTCCAACGGCGCCGACGCCGACCGCGATGAGGAGCACTCGAGAGGGGGCAGTACCACGATCGGCGACTACATAGAGCACGCCCAGTACCACCACTCCGAGACCAGCCCCGACCACGACATCAACGAGGTAATGGACGCCCAAGACGAGTCGTGAGAGCGAGACGAGACCGACGACGGCTGCGACTCCGAGCCACCTTGGCGATAATTCGTCTTCGAAGACGACGAGTGCGAATCCACCCCATACCAGAGTACTCCCAAAGGCGTGGCCACTCGGAAATCCGGGGCCAGACCCAGTCGCGATCGAAGCTAATATGCCTTGGAAGATAGCTGGAAGCCACGCTATGGCAGGTGCTTCACCCGCGCCTGGAGGTCGAGGAAGTAAGAAGAAATTCTTGCACCGCGAGGAAACACGGAACCCCAAACTCCCCTTCGGGGAATCCTCACCCTTTAGCGCGGGGAGGATGTCAACCACGATAGCCGAGCAACCGAAGGCCGTTCAGCGAGACGAGCACCGTTGAGCCCTCGTGACCGACCACTGCGAGTGGAAGCGGGATACCTCTGAGGAGGATCGTGCCGACCATGAGTGCAATCGCGCCAAAGGCGATAACGAGATTGACGGTGAGCGTCCGGCGGGTCTTGCGTCCGAGACCGAAGACATAGGGGATCTTGCTGAGATCATCTCCCATCAATACCACGTCGGCAGTGTCGAGTGCTACGTCGGTCCCCGCACCGCCCATCGCTATGCCGAGTGTCGCGGTCGCCAACGCCGGCGCGTCGTTGACACCGTCGCCGACCATCGCCACGTTCTCGTGACGATCGACCAGAGCTTCGATGGTTGCCACTTTCTCCTCCGGCAGCAGTTCGGCCTGCACTTCGTCGATACCAACCTCGTCTGCGATCCGCTGTGCGACGCGCTCGTTGTCGCCCGTCAGCATGACGATATGCTCCACCCCGAGCGAGCGGAGTTCGTCGATCATTTCGGCAGCGCCGGGACGGACCGTGTCGGTGAACGCGAGCCACCCTAACACGGTGACACCGTCGCTGTCCTCTCGGGCGACGATGACGCTCGTTTTCCCCTCTGATTCTAGCGACTGGAGCCGGCTGAGGCCGGGTTCGAGTCCCTCGATTGCTGCGTCTGCGAGGACAGTCCGGAAGTAACTCCGATTCCCGATGTGTATCGTGCTGTCTTCGACTTCAGCCCGGACGCCTTTTCCTGCAGCTGACTGAAACCGTTGTGCGTCGAGAACGTCGAGTGACCGCTCTTTCGCTGCCGTCACCGTTGCACGAGCGAGGTGATGCTCTGACCGGTCCTGTACTGCGGCCGCGAGTGAGAGCAGCCCATTGTCGGTCAGTGACTCGTCTGCCGTCTCGCTGACGAAGACGTCCGTCAACTGCGTATCGCCCTGCGTGAGCGTGCCTGTTTTGTCGAACGCGACAGCGTCGATATTCGCTGCCGCCTCGACGTGCTCGCCGCCCTTGAACAGGACACCCTGCCTGCCGCCCGAAGCGATCGCCGACAGGACCGCTGCGGGCGTCGAGATGATGACCGCACACGGCGAGGCCGCAACCATGAGCGTCATCGCTCGGTAGAACGTACTGGTGAACGCGCTTCCAAGAGCGAGCGGAATCGCGATAGCTGTGATTGTGAGTGCGAACACGCCGAGGACGTACGGTTGTTCGAAACGGTCGATGAGCCGCTGTGTCGGTGCCTTCTCGCTCTGTGCGTTTTCGACCATATTGATGAGGCGGCTGATGGCCGACTCGTGGGCCTGCCGTGTAACCTCAATCTCGAGGCTCCCGCTCTCGTTGATTGTCCCGCCGAACACCTCGTCGCCGGGTTCCTTCGGTACGAGCACAGACTCGCCGGTGAGCGAGGCTTGGTCGACCGTGCCCTCGCCGGACGTGACGACGCCGTCCAGCGGAATTTTGTCACCGGGCCGGACGACGAACACGTCGCCGACGGCGACGTCGTCGATGGGGACAGTGACTTCTTCCCCATCGCGGAGCACCTGAGCTTCGTCCGGCCGCATCTCGATGAGAGACTTGATCGCCCGGCGTGAGCGCCCAATCGCGTAGTGTTGGAGCGTATTCGACAACGAGAACAGGAAGAGGAGCATCGCCCCCTCGAACGGGGCCCCAATCGAGAGAGCACCGAGGGCGGCGACAATCATCAACAGGTCGATATCGACAGCACCGTGGCGGAGCGTCTTGACCGCCCCTTTGAGTCCGTACCCGCCGCCGAAAGCGTACGCGACGCCGTAGCTGGTCCACATGAGGGGTGGCCGGACGTCGAGCCATCCCGTCACCAGACCAGTCACCATCCCGAGCAGCGTCAGCCCGACGAACACCGCCTCTCGCCTGAGTTCTGAACGGCTGCTTACGTCGTCCGTATCCCTCTCTGGGTCGTCTCGTATCGAGATATCCCGGTCGCGAACTGCGTCTCGAATCGCCTCCTCGGATGTGATTTCCCCATCATAGGTGATCTTAGCGCTCCCCATCCGGAACGATACATCGACGTCGTGGACGCCGGAGATATTTTGGAGGTGTCGTTCAAGTGCCCGCGCTCCCGCTTCGCCACGACCACCTCGTCGTTCAATGCGGACAGTACACGTTGCCAGGGAGAGAGGGTCAGTCACGGACACGTTCTCTCTATCAAAGGTATAGATGAATTTGACATTTTATGTACGCTGATGAGTCCCCGTTCGATGTCATATGAGTTCAATTTCTCGACTCTGCAGAGATTCACGGGTATGCGATCCGTCCGTTATGATAGTCCGCTGATGATCGTCACCGGAATCCGAGCTCGACGGGTAACTGTCTCGGCCACGCTTCCGAGGAGCGTACGGTCTATTCCTGTGCGGCCGTGACTCCCCATTACAATCTGATCGACGCCTTGGTCGGCAGCGTACTCGAGGATCGCTGGTGCGGGTCTGCCAACTACCGTGGCGGTCGTGAGGGCGATATCGTGTTCTGCCGCGAGCTCCGTGGCCGTCGTGTGGATTCTGGTTGCGCGATCTTGGGCATTGTCGTACCAGTCCTCGGCGACCGGTAAGCCGCCAGCTTCTACGTCGATAACCGAGTCAATCGGATTGATGACGTAAATCGTGGTGAGGGCTGCCTCCGAGAAAGTCTCGATAGCATACGTCAGCGCACGCTCGGAAAGCGGCGACCCGTCGAAGGCGATGAGAACGGTGTCAGGTATTTGAATAGAATTCGATGCGAACTGCAAAGAGTGTCCCGCTCAGAACACCGTGGCTAAGGGTGTTGTCACGTATCGACAAATCAGGAATTTGTGGCTCACTCCAGCGCGTCGTTCTGGAACGGTTTCCCAGTAGCGACGATTGAAATTCCCGGTTGACGTCTCCGATGACGAGATAGTCACTGCCGGCTAAGTACCTGATTCACTTCCCTTCTACTCAGGTGTGGGGCAGAGTGCTCGACAAAACATTAGAAATTAGTAGGTTTTTGCTTCGCATAGGAGCAATTCGACTACGAACACGGCTGGCACTGAGAACGGGTGCACAAAATTGCACCCCAGCAAGACTACCGATGACTGAACCGACCCGAGACCCCGGAGTCCGAAGATGGATTAATCGCCACCGTCTCGCGTAGTTTCTGGGCATTACGTACGCCTTCACTTGGGTGATTCAGGGCGCCCTCGCGGCGAGCGGAATGGAAGCGTCGTGGGCCCATTCAATCCTCATCGGTTTCGGCAGGTTTGGGCCCCAGTCGGGACGGTCGTGGTCACGGCATTTGTCGCGGAGCAATTCGCGGGCGAACACTCACGACGATTCGTCTCGAAGTGACGATCATGCAATCGACGTCTATCCGGCGCGTACTCCTGGCCGCCTGTCTTGCCGCTGTCGCCGCCGTCGCGCTCGGAACCGTCCGTCTCGAACGCGAGACGAAACGGCGCGTCGACGAACTACGTTCGGCTGGCGATGTGCCAGCCGAACGGACGTACCAGTCGGACGTCGCTGACGCCCTCCCGACCCCAGTCAGGCGGTACTTCGAGACAGTGTTAGAAGACGGCCAGCCTCACGTTCGCTCCGTACGACTCGAGCAAGAGGGAGCACTGAGACTCGGTGGACGAACCGGGTCCTGGAAGCCGATGACCGCGACCCAGCATTACACCGTCGACCCGCCCGGATTTATCTGGGACGCAGACGTCACAATCCTCCCTTTGCTCTCAGTGCGCGTCGTCGACGCCTACGAGTTCGGACGGGGATTTCTTCGCGCGATGCTCGTTTCTACGATACCCGTGGCCGCCTCGGAACCCGGGCCGGAGATGGACGAGGGGGAGTTGTTGCGCTACCTCGGTGAGGCCGTCTGGTTTCCGACAGCACTACTCCCGGACGCGGGCGTCGAGTGGGAACCCATCGATGATCGGTCGGCCCGGGCGACCATCGAGGACCGGGGTACCACTGCGTCGCTCGTCTTCCACTTCGACGACGACGCTTTAGTCGAACGAGTGATCGCTACCGAACGGTACCGACAGGAAGAAGACGATTTCGCGCCTTGGACCGGTTACTTCGAAAAGTACCGTCGGCACGACGGAATACAGGTCCCGACTGAGGCGTTCGTCGAGTGGAATCCTCCTGATGGTGACTTTCCCTACTGGCGGGCGAACGTTACGTCCATCGAATACCACTATTGAACTGGGGTGCCGTCGTCCTCAGCGTGATACGGTGTGCGTTGTCGGGGCTGCCAACAGGCACGGTCTCCCCACCGTCGATTTCATTGAGCGTCCCACTCTTCCTCCTGTGCCGGAAGATGATTCAGGATATGTCCACGTAGGATGTCTGAGGCGAGCGCGCTGGTGACGTGGCCTTTCTCTATGACCGCTAATTTCATGCCAGCGTAGGCCGATCGCTGTGTGGCGTCTTCGACGATGCGGTCGTAACGACCGAGCAAAGGTGAACAGTCCTCAGCATCGAATGTTCAGCGGTGGGTAGCTCAAGTATTCTACCACACCAATGCATTCGACTAAGGCTGCTCGTGGACGGTGATAACTGGAACCGGTGCCGAGCGGACCGTCTTTTCGGCGACACTCCCTAGCAGAATACGATCGACACCACGGCGCCCACTGGATCCCATCACGACGGCGTGGATATCACTCGTTTCGATTTGCTCTCTAATTACCTCTGCGGGCGATCCATGTTCAACATACGTGTGGACGTCTGTAAGCTCGTGGTCAGCAGCTTCTGCAGCCACATCTTCGACAGCCTCAGTCGCCGGACGCTCACGTTCGTTCGCCGGGAGTGCAGAGCGAACGTCGGGACCCAGTGACGTATCATCTACGACAGAAAGGATGTGGACAGTAGCGTGAAGAGTCTCTGCAAGTGCGAGGCCATGCTTGGCGGCTGCGGTCGAAGCGGGGCTCCCATCGGCTGGGATGAGAATCTCCTCGTAGGGGAACTGCAGCTGCTCATTAGCTTTCATTCGGGCGGTCAACACGGGTACATCGGACAGGCGTACCACTTTCTCCGTGACACTCCCAAGGAGATATCGCGGAATGCCGGTCCGACCGTGGGTCGGTAAGACGATTAAGTCGTAGTCGTATCGCTCAGCGTAGTCGACGATTGTCGGGGCTGGACTACCCTGAATGATGTCAGTTCCGTGCTTGACGCCCAGGCTATCGAGTGTACTTACGACATCTGAGACGATAGGCTCCCCCTCCTGTTCTAGTGCGTCAACGACGCTTCCGTCGACAACGGTGACGCTGTCCCGACTCGTATCGGCGACGAACACCACCTGAATCTTCGCCTCTGTCCACTGTGCAAGTTCGGCCGCGTGCTGGACGATTTTTGCGGCGTGTTCACTGCCATCAACCGGGAGCAGAATCGACTCGTACATGTCACTACCGTAAGATACGGTGAATAGTCACAAAGCAGTTCGCACGCCACGTATCACACCGTTGGCCGACGGACACCACCTGGGTCTGTCGGTAGTATTGAACCGGACAAATCGGAGCTAAGCAACGCTACAGCCACGAATCGATAGTAGGACAGTACGGCACTCAATATCGTGGGCTGTACATGGGATAGGCGCTTCCAATGGAGATACCTACTTCAGTTCCGTCGTGTGTCGCACGGAGGATGTTCCGCGATTCGCGCGCATCGCCGACAACGTACACCTCGGTTGAATCGGATTCCAGTTCTGTTGCGAGCTCGTCGTTCGATTCGTGGCCCACAGCAACGACGACCGTATCCGCCTCGTAGATGGTTTCGGAGCCGGATGTAGTCGTCGTGATAACGGCCGATTCATCGATGGAAACAACCGTCTCCCCAGTTTTGGTGGCTATCAGGTCGTTCTCGTCGAAGTGTTGGAGCATATCGAGGCGGCTGATTCTCTCTTTGTCGGGTGCTATTCGATCTGTCTGTTCGATGATGGTGACTGCCGTCCCTTGGGCAGCAAGATAGTTACTGACGTCACAGCCGACGTCACCACCTCCGATTATCACGGCCGTGTCACCGTCAACGGAGACTGACCCACGCAAAATGTCCCACGCTTGGACGACGTGAGATTGGTCAATACCCGGCAACTCGGGTTTTTTCGGATGGGCGCCCGTCGCTACTACCGTCGCATCCGGCTCAACATCTCGAATTAGCTCGACGTCGACGCGTTTACCGAGCCGAATCTCGACCGCCCGGCGTGAGAGTTGCTCTTCGAGGTACTCGATGTACCACTGGATTTTCCCTTTTCCTGGTGGCTCAGCGGCGATGTGTAGTTGGCCGCCGACTCTATCAGCGACATCGTAGAGTGTCACATTGTGACCGCAGTCTGTCGCCCGGATGGCAGCCTGAACACCAGCAGGGCCTGCCCCTACGACGACGATTTCTTTCGGTGTGGCTGCTGGCTCTCGGGTGGCGAACTCGCGCTCCCGGCCGACTGTCGGGTTGATCGTACACCCCATCTGTTTGTCGGCCATGAATCCCTCACCGATACAGCCGATATTACATCCAATGCACCGATTCAACTCCTCTAACCGTCCGTCTTTGGCCTTCTGTGCAAATTGTGGATCGCTGATATGCCCTCGACCGATTGCAACGAACGTTGCCTTGCCCGCCGCAATAATTTCGTCTGCTGTCTTCGGCTGCCGTACCACGCCGACGGCAATAGTCGGAATATCTACGACTGAACCGATCTCGTCAGCCAGATAGCTCCGCCAGCCCTCCTCAAATCGCATCGGTTCGAGCGTCTGTGGTGCGGAGCCGTATGTGCCGGCTGACACATGGAGTACATCAACACCGGCTTCCTCTAGCAACTCGGCCATCTGCTTGCTCTGTTCTACTCCGTACCCGTCCGAAACGAATTCATCGGCACTCATTCGAAAGGAGAGGGCCATCGTGTCGCCGAGCTCATCACGGACACCTTCGATAATTTCTATGGGGAACTGCATTCGCTCCCGAAGGCTGCCGCCGTATTTGTCGTCTCGACTGTTCGTCCGCGGAGAGATGAATTGTTCGAGGAGATAGCCGTGCGCACCGTGCAGTTCGACGCCATCGAACTCTGCTTTGCGGGCCCGTTTTGCTCCGTCAACGAAGGCTCTAACCAGATCTTCGACTTCTTTGGTCTCCAGAACTCTCGGGTTCCGGGCACTGTAACCCTGATCGGCCTGTGATGGGACAACGGGACGGATCCCACCGGTCTTTGACTCTGTTGTCTGGCCCCCCGCGTGATGTAATTGGACGAAAACTTTCGCACCGTGATTGTGGAGTCGCGTTGTCAGTCTCGCGAGACCGGGGATACAGCCAGCGTCGTCAATTCTGAGCTGATTGGCTATCGTATCAGATACCGGATGGTCAACGGCAGTCACCTCAAGAATAATCAGGCCCGTTCCGCCTTTCGCCCGCTCGGCGTAGTAGTCGATGAGTTGGTCCGTCACTTCGCCCCGTTCACTCGCGAAATTCGTCCCCATTGGGGCCATCACCAGTCGATTTCGGATGTCGGTGGAACCGATGCGCCCGGGCTGAAACAGGTGGGTGAATTCGTTGGACATATCGAAGTCTCTTCGACTCTCGACTCCTGATATAGGTTGGCGAGATGAAAAGAGTGTCTGTGAGGGCGTGGTATTAATTGGGATGCTGCCGAAGATATTGTAATGACAACACTCCGACGTATCGTACTCGACGTGCTGAAACCGCATGAACCATCGTTGCTCCAATTTGCGGAACGCATCGACACGGTCGAATGCATCGACGGCGTCACCGCCTCACTCATCGAATTTGACCGAGAAGTCGAGAACGTCAAACTCACCATTGAGGGGGAGGACCTCGACTACGAGGCAATTGAGGAGGTTATCGGGGGCCTCGGCGGGACCGTTCACTCCGTCGACCAGGTCGCCTACGGGGAGTTCGTGGTCACGGAGCAACGAACCCCCCAAGACGACTGATCAAAGTGCCCTCGAAACGTGCGCTACTGCGCTCGCTGCTCGGCCGTGAAGATGTCCGCTCTATCTCCCGTCGATACTTCGTTTCGAACGGGTTCGACGGGACACTGACGTGTATCGGTATCATCGTCGGCGCAGTCTTGACGGGTATCCCCGATGGCGGCACAGTCATCAAAATTGGGCTCGGTGCGGCTGTCGGATTGGGGACATCGGCCGTCTGGAGCGTCTGGGAGATTGAACGAGCCGAAACGCGAGCCGAGATTCTCCGAATCGAAGCGGCGATGCTAACTGACTTAGACGACACGCGCGTCCAGCGGGAACAGCGCGGTGCGCGCGTGATCCATGCGACTGCGAGCGGTCTCGGCCCACTTATTGGAGTCTTGATTCCGCTGACACCGTTCCTGGCTGAAGGGGCCGCCCTCTCGATGGCGGAAGCAGGCGTTGTCGGTGTCGCCCTCGGTATCGGCGTCCTCGCCGTCTTTGGCGCATACATGGGGTCGATTTCGGGACAGCGGTGGTACGTGTCGGCGATTCGAATGGGACTGGCGGGTCTCGTCGTCGCCATCATCAATCTCTTTCTGCCGGGGTAGCGCTTCCGCCGTCGGGGTTTCAATCGTCCTGTGTGTCTGGCGAGCGTTCGGGTCGACCCGGGTCCATCGCGCGCCCATTGGACGCGTGGCGCTTGACGAGCCAACCCACCAGCACAAGAATCGGGGCACCTACGAGCAAAACAAGACCCAGGAGCCCCCAGTCGGCGCTCCCGAGTGGAACGGTTCCGAAATACTGATTCAGTGGCGTGTAGAGGACAGCAAGTTGTAATCCCAACGATGCCACGACTGCGAGGCCAAGCCAGGGGTTCGACAGTGCGGGTGTTCCCCTAACCCATCGAACGACATACAGTTTGACGAACTCGAAGATGACGAGTCCAGTGAACACCATCGTCATGGCGTAGGGTGTGACCGCAGATGCGCCCTCCAGCGTGTAGAACATCAATCCAAGCAACAAGGCCGTCGCTGTCAGGCCTACCCCACCGATGAAGCCGAGCATCTCTGTATCGATTATTCCCGCTACTTGGTCCCGGGGCTCCCGTTCCATCACGTCACCACCGGGGTCAGTCCCCAGAGCTAGCGCTGGGAGTCCGTCAGTCAACAAATTTATCCACAGTAACTGGACTGCCGGGAGGATGAGGTAGCCAAACAGGGACGCGATAAAGACGACCGCTACCTCTGCGGCATTGGCGCTGAGAAGGTAGGCGACAAACTTCCAAATGTTGTCGAAGATGGTCCGCCCACGCTTGATTGCGGCGCGAATCGAGGCGTAGTTGTCGTCCAGTAAGACAATGTCGCTGGCCTGCTTTGCCACGTCCGTCCCGCGAATACCCATCGCGATTCCCACGTCGGCGTTCTTCAGCGCGGGTGCATCGTTGACGCCGTCACCAGTCATTGCCACCGCATAGCCGTTTGCCTGTAGTGCTTCGAGAATCCGAACCTTATGTGTCGGTTCGGCACGTGCAAATACATTGATTTCTTTGACGCGCTCACGAAGTGTTTCGTCGTCCATCGTCGCCACATCTTGGCCAGTCAGGACGTCTGACTCGATACCGACCTCGCTGGCAATCGCTCGGGCCGTCACCGCGTTGTCGCCGGTAATCATCTTCACAGCGATACCGGCTCGATGCGTGTCCGCGATAGCATCGCGGACCTCCTTTCGCGGTGGGTCGAGTAGGCCCTGTAACCCGACGAAGACGAGGTTCTCTTCTGGGCCGTCCTTGTCCGCCCGCTCTTTGTATGCAAATCCGAGGACTCGAAGAGCGTCCCCAGCGAACTCGTTGACCTGATCGCTGATGTGGGCGCGGGTCTCCGCGTCCAGTTCGACCGGGCCATCCGGCCCGAGGACTCGCGTCGAGCGTTCGAGGACAACACTCGGGGCCCCCTTCACGTATATCACGTCGTCGTGCACTGTTGCCATCCGCTTTCGCTCCGCGGAGAACGGTACTTCGTCACGCCGGGGGCGATTCTCTCGACGTGCTTCGACATCAAGTCCCCGATCGGCTGCAGCTGCGACGAGGGCCCGTTCGGTCGGGTCACCCTCGTCGCTAGTCGCGTCGTTGCAGACCGCACCGACTTCGAACAGGCGGTCCAGTCGCTCGTCATCGCAGTCCTCGTCAATTGGCACGGTCCGGTCGTGAATCCAGGCTCGCTGGACGCGCATCTCGCCTTCGGTCAGGGTCCCGGTCTTGTCCGTACAGACAACGTCGACCGCCCCGAGCGCTTCGACGGCCGGGAGCGTCCGGACGAGGACATTCTCGCCGGCCATGCGCTGGACGCCCAGCGCGAGTGTCAGCGTGACGACCGCCGGTAGCCCCTCCGGGACCGCAGCCACCGCCAGCGAGACGGCAGTCAAGCCGGCCTGGACGAGGCCACGACCACTGACCAGCAGTAGGGAAACGACGATAACGGAAAGCACCACCACCCCGAATCCCAGCCGACGCCCGAGTCGATCCAAGTCACGCTGGAGCGGCGTCCGGGCGTCCTCAGCGCCGATGAGCGCCGTCGCAATCTCGCCGACTTCGGTCTGCATCCCCGTCTCGACGACGACGGCCACGGCCCGCCCGCGGGTGACGCTCGTGCCTTTGTAGACCATATTCTCGCGCTCGGCGAGTGGTGTCCCCTCGGCAACCCGTGTCGTGGTTTTCGCAACCGGGACGCTCTCCCCGGTCAGTGCAGCCTCGTCGACTTCGAGGTTCCCCGCCTCGACCAGCCGAGCGTCTGCTGGGACAACGTCCCCTTGTTCCAGCAGGATTACGTCCCCGGGGACGAGCGCTGTCGAGTCGATCTCCTGTTCAGTTCCCTCCCTGCGGACAGTGATATTCGGCGTCGCCATCTCGCGAAGGGCATCGAGGCTCTGTTCTGCTCGGTACTCTTGAACGAACCCGAACACCCCGTTCAACAGCAGGATGATACCGATGAGGATGGCGTCAACGACGTGCCCGATAGCAAAGGAGAGACCGGCCGCAACGAGCAGCACCCAGATGAGAGCGCTCGAAAACTGTGCGAGGAGAATCTGAAACAGTCCCCGTCCGTGGTCGCCAGTGATCTCGTTTGGGCCCATCCGCGCACGGCGCTCCTCGGCAGTCGCCACATCCAGTCCGCCATCCGACGTACCCAGTTCCTCGTAGGTCTCATCGAGCGAATAGCTGTACCAGTCCATAATTCTCCAACTAAGTTAGATGCGATATATTCGGAGGTCGGTATCGTGCGGCTAGCTGCTCCGCAGCAGATATGTGGTGGGGCACGTGACACTATTGTTTTATGTTGGCTAATATACAGTCTTTTTCCTCCTCTCGTTCATATTCTCGGTGTTCGGATTCTGCTGCGTTCGTTTATGCAAGGACATGGTGCTGATTTGCCCCGAGTTATTTACTCCCCAACACGTAGTGGAGTGTGATGTACGATCGGATTCTCGTCGCAACAGACGGGAGTGACAATGCACATCGGGCTGCAGGCCACGCTCTCGACCTGGCTCGGCAATACGGAGCCGAACTCCACGCAGTCTACGTTATCGAAACCAGAACAGGATACGATAACGCTATCGTTGACCCCGAGACCGTACGGCAGAACCTCCGAGAGGATGGTGAGGAAGCGCTCACGGCCGTTGAGACGGAGGGAAAGCCCGATGTTACCGTTGTCAGCTCGGTTCGGGAAGGAGTCCCACATGAAGAGGTTCTCTCGTACAGTGAGAATCAAGGAATTGACCTCGTAGTGATGGGTGCGAAAGGTAAATCAGCCTTCAAGACGATTCTCCTTGGCAGCACAACGGAGGCGCTTCTATGGGCAGATCAAGTTCCCGTCTTGGTGGTCAACAGCGCAGGCAAGTGAAAACCACTGCTCTCTACCACTCCACCTGATATCCATTTTCCCGGACATATACTCGTGATTAGCTGGCGTTAGAGCCAGCGTTTACTTTCGATACAGGTTCTGATACGGCTGTGTCAAGGTACGCCTCAACATCGAGTGCTACCAAACTTCCCAGTAGTTGAGACTGGTCGTCTCAATGCATACGGTTCTCAGATAACCGTAAGTGAATGGTTCACGACGGAAACAGCGACCGGTCTCCGTCAACAAATCAGTGGCCAGTTGTAAACATCTATACTTTGCTGAGTAGGCCTCTCAGGGGGTAATGCAAGATAACACATAGTCAACAAATCGCTATCAGTAGCGCTTTTGACAGCCTATCGCAACTCCTACCGCGCTGAATCGAAACATCACACATTTGTAATAATTAGAGTGGGAGTCAGGGATTTAGGCCCTCCTAAGGTTTTGGCAAACTAAATTTAGGTTTTCCAAAAGATTATATAGATATTAGTAACTCTTATTTTCCTTTGAGAACTATCCGTCTGATATGGACGTCCATTCGAGCTCGACGTCAGATGTGCTTGACCGTCTCGCGGCGTTGACGGAACGGCCGGAGATCCTGAGTCAGGTTGTGTTCGTCGCGATTACGCTCCTCGGGATGGTCGGTGGACTGGTGGGAAGTTGGGCGAATGCGCCGTCGTGGCTCATCTGGGGGTGTTACGGCGCCGCCTACGTGTTCGGTGGCTGGTACGGATTCAAAGAGAGCATCGAGGCGTTTCGGGAGCCTGCGATAGAAATTGACTTCTTGATGATCGTCGCTGCCCTCGGGGCGCTCTACATCGGTGCGCCGTTCGAGGGTGCGATGCTGTTGTTCCTGTTCTCACTGTCGGGCGTGCTCGAAGAGTACGCAATCGGGCGCTCACGGTCGGCCATCAAGTCCTTAGTCGAGATGCGACCAGAGTCCGCACAGGTTCTCGACGACGGTGAGGAAACCGAAACCCCCATAGACGATGTGGAAATCGGCGACGTGTTCGTCGTGCGGCCAGGTGACCGAATCCCTCTTGACGGAGTCGTCGAATCCGGCGAGAGCACAGTCGATCAATCGTCGCTCACTGGGGAGTCAGTCCCAGTCCCCAAAGAGCCCGGTGAGGAAATCTTCAGTGGTACGATCAATGAGACTGGGAGTCTCGAGGTACGCGTGACGCGGGAACCCGACGAGTCCGCGCTCTCTCGACTCATCCGTATGGTCGAGGAGGCCCAGGAGCAGCGAGCGCCGACTCAACAGCTTCTCGACCGCTTGGAGCAGCCCTACGTGCTGGGTGTGTTCACGATGACCGCGCTCGCGATTGCGGTCCCTATGGTGCTTATGAGTCGCCCCTTCGAGCCGACATTCTACCGCGCGATGACGCTTATGGTCGCGGCGTCGCCGTGTGCAATCATTATCTCGACGCCGGCAGCGGTACTCTCGGCAATCGCTGCGGGCGGGCGCCAGGGGCTCCTGTTCAAGGGCGGTGAACACATCGAGACCGCAGGCAACACCGACGCTATCGCCTTCGACAAGACGGGAACGCTCACGGAAGGCAACACGCGATTGACCGAGCTACACGCGCGTGACGGCGTTCTCATGTCGACTGACGGGGGTGTCGAAAGCGGCGAGTTCGGGGATAGCACGCGCTCCTCAAACTTGCTTACTGAGAATCGACTCTTGGCCCTCGCAGCAGCAGTCCAGTCTCGCTCGGAACACCACCTCGCTGAGGCGACTGTCGAGGCAGCCGAAGCTCGTTCAATCGAGATCCCTGATGCAGATAATTTCGAGGCTGTCGTCGGGAAAGGAGTCCAGGCGACCGTGGAAGGGCGGACTATCCACATCGGGAACCCGCGGTACGTCAAGACTGTGCTGGACGACCACCCGATCGACGGCCTGGAAACCGGTCTCAGCGCTGTCCGTGACCTCGAACAGGACGGCGAGACGAGCGTCCTCGTGGTCGGTGAGGTAGACGGCCGGTTGAGTGTACTAGGCTGGCTCGCGTTCACCGACACGATCCGGCCGGACGCGAGAGAGACTGTCGAACAGCTCCGGCGACGTGGCGTCGAACAAATCGTTATGCTCACGGGCGACAACGAACGCGTCGCCCGACACATCGCGGAGCAACTCGGTATCGACGAGGTATACTCAGAGTTGCTCCCCGACGAAAAGATCGACCATATCGAGGCGCTGCAAGAACGCCACGAAGCCGTCGCGATGGTCGGGGACGGGGTGAACGATGCCCCGGCGCTCGCCACGGCAGATATCAGTATCGGGATGGGTGGCGCCGGCACCGACGTGGCACTTGAGACGGCCGATATCGTGCTTATGTCCGACAACCTCAGTCGACTACCTTACGCGTTCGCGCTCAGTCGGAAGGCCCGCCGCACGCTGCACGTCAACTTCGCAATCGCCTTCGGTGCAATCGCGATCATGCTGACCGCAATACTCACCACGGGAATTCCGCTCCCCCTGGCAGTCGTCGGACACGAGGGCTCTACTGTCCTCGTTAGTCTGAATGGGCTACGGCTGTTGCGGTTCGACGATTGACCGGTGACGTTCCTATCTCGACTGCCATCAGCGAGTCCCCCTTTTGACCGGGGATGGGTAGAGATCTCGTGACGACCCAGCATCGATTAATGAACGGGTAGAATTGTCTATCATTCGATTGGCTCCGCGATTGTCGAATGCACTGTCGGAAACCCGGCTCGGTATCGCCTGAAGCCTCTTTTGGAGCACCAGCAGTTCGTAGAGTTTCGATTCGACGGTTGGACGCCAATTGTTTTCCCGTACACCTCCATCAATTGAATTGTAACGCGCGTCGAGTACGTCGCACGGGCCGCGTGTACAGATAGTAACGTATGCCACTCGCTCAACTTCTCGAACAATACGTCAGTCTCGGTATCTTCGTCCTCGCTGCAGGCCTGAGTGTACTCAGCTTCCTCGCATGGCGGCGGGAGCGTGATGTCCGTATGCGGATTGTCATGCTCGGGTACGCGATGTTCGCCGTCTACGGACTCATCGTGTTTCTCGAGTATCCACTGCTTCCGTATTTCCCGTACGCTACCCTGGAATTGCTCGAACACGGGAGTGCAATCCTGATCCTCGGTGGCCTCTTAGCGTTTTTCGTCGCTTTGACGCGGGACTGAGCAATGTCGGATCCGGATCTCGAACTGGCTTCTCGGCGGGAAATCTACCAGCGGATAGCCGACACACCGGGCGTTCACTTTCGCGCGCTCCTCGACGATCTTGAGTACGCACAGGGGACGCTCCAGTACCAGCTCAGGTGGCTCGCTGACGAGGACCTTATTGACGTCTCGGACGACGGTAAGTACACGCGGTACTATCCGGCCGCCGAGTTCGACGAAGCCGATCGAACAGTGATGAACGCGCTGCGCCGGGAATACGGTCGCCGCATCCTCGCACATCTTCTCGCGGATGGTCCGCTCCCGACAACCGAACTCAGCGACCGCTTGGACAAGGCGCAATCGACCGTCTCGTGGCATCTTTCGAAGCTCGCCGAGGCTGACCTCGTCACGAAGGAGCGCGACGGACGAAGTGTCGTCTACGAGGTCAGCGATCCTGACCGAGTTAAATACCTCTACACGGTTCACCAGCGCTCGTTCACTGACAAAGTAGTCGACCGGATTCTGGGCCTCTGGGACAGCTACTAATGCCGCGTCAAGTGTGAACTGCTTAAAATTAACCGAGATATGCTGACCGGAGGAATCTAGCTATTAACACCTGAAGCGGCACTAACTCGCCGTCGCGTTTGAGGGTATCCCGTGAAGCACCAGCAAACGTAACAACAGCACGTACACGAGAAACGCAACTGAGGGCCCCAGCAGGGGACGGACGAGGCCCATCATATCAGTCCCGATTGCAGCTGCGTGGATTGTCCCGAACGCGAACCCAGCGTACGCGAACGAGTGGACGACACGTGGCCCCCACGGTTGCTGGAACCGTTTTGCATCTGTAAAGCCAAGCATTGCAACGACGAGCATCAATAGTGCGCCCGCACCGACGGCGACGCCGCCGAGGAAGTATGGCATCGAGTATGCCGGTGCGGGGACCTGTCCGGTGAAGACGAACCACGTGTCGAGGATACCAAGGCCCGCGTGTAGCAACGTGACGATCATCGCGAACACAGATAGTTCGATATGTATGCGTCGAGCGGCGCTGTGGAGCGTGCCAAACGACTCCGTGTTGTAGAAGATACCAGTGAGAACCGCTAAATACAGTGATGGATACGTGACGAGCGCGGCACCGCGATCAAGGAGCCAGACGAACTGTGACATTACGATGCCCCCGTCGTTTCGACGACATCGGGACAGCCGTCCGTGTCCTGGAATCCATTGTTCGTTTCCGGTCGTGTCGGACACTCGTCAGCGGAGTCGTTGATGCCATCACCATCGTAATCGTTTGGGGCCTGTCTCGTTGACACAGTCTGATCGACGAGATCACTCTGCTTCTCTTCGGTCGCTTGGGCGGCACGCACATCTCCGATCTGCCAGAGAGCGGGGACAGCCACCACCAGAACGACGATTGCCACGATAGTGATGCGTTGCTTATGTGTCCAGGACATGTGTCTCAAACCCATCTGTCGTATGAAAGACGCCCCCGTGGATGAGGAGTGCCTCCAGCCCTTCCCACTCCGCTGCAAGGGCCTTCGCGTCTCCGAGCGGGAGCGCAGCGAGCGTCGTCGCTAGAGCGTCGGCTTCCATACAGTCCCGGCGCGCGAGGACGGTAACGGACTCGTGACGGGAGCCGAGTGACTCGGTAGTCGGATCGTAGACGTGGTCAATGCCGTTTCGCGAGCGGCGGTAGCCGCCGGATGTCGCGACGTGCCAGTCCGTGTCTAGGATCTTCAGCGGAGTGTCGTCACCGTACGGGCTCTCGATAGCGATCGGGCCCGTCGGTGGAGACATATCTCCACCACCACTGACGAACCCCTGTCGACCGCAGCCAGCGAGTGTCTCGCTCGCTCGGTCGACAATGTACCCTTTGGCGAGCCCATTGAGGTCCAGTTTGACGTCGGTGGTGACGGTCGATCCATGGACGCGTACGGTTCCGGTATCGAAACTTGTTGCTGGTGTTTCACTGTCACCGCGCAGGAAGGCTTTGAGATCCTGTTCGATGCGGCCCTGATGGATATCAAACACCCCTTCGGTCCGATCATTGTATTCGAATCCACGGCGGACAATACGAGCGACGTGTTCGTTCACGACCTCGCCTTCGAGGTTGAGCTGGCTAACGGCACTCGCTGAACTGAAAGCATTCAGTTGCGCTTCGAGTGATTCAGCCGTTTCCCGAGCCGCAGCCACCGCAGCGTCGCCCCGGACACCCGTCGCCTGGATCCGAAACGTCGTATCACAACACTCAAACTCGCGGTGGGCGTCCCCGAACCGTTCGTAGACCGATTCAAGCGACCCTATCATCTTGATCACTCGTCCTCGTCGTATTCTTCCTCGTACTCTTCGTCGTCCTCCTCGTCCTCTTCGTGTTCTTCCTCGTCCTCTTCGTGTTCTTCCTCGTCCTCTTCGTACTCCTCGTGTTCTTCATCTTCGTAGCCAGACTGCGTCTGAACTTCAGGGGAGAAGTTTTGATTTGGCGTCGGAGCATCGGCAGCGACCTGTTGCGATGCATCCGACGTGGTTGCGTTTGCTGAGGTAGTCTGTGCGCCACTCTGAGCGAGACCACCGGGCATAGCAAGGGCACCGGCGATGCCAGTCGTAAGGAGCGCACCGACGAGCGTGAAGGCGACGAGCTTGTTATTCGGAATCGGGATACGCATAATCAGCTGCACCCCGTGTTTGCATTGCTATCTTCGACGTGTCGGTCGTTGCTTTCTGCCATTGCAAATAGAGGATGGAAACTGTCTCATTAAGCCGTTCGCGTCCAACCCTCGAATCTTCGTACAGCTATCGAATCTATTCCGAACGCGGGGTGTGTCCTGTGTACGTCTGTGACTTCGTTATTGAGCAGCTGGCATAACTAGTTCTCTCTGTTTGCCCCCGCGTACGAAACGATTCGACGGTTGGACGACGATTCGATAGATGGACGCGAACGAACTTTTCTGACGTGTCCCTACCTGTTTCTATGCAGACTCGTTTACGACAAGCCGGACTGATTGTTGTACTATTTCTGGTCGTTAGTGGAGTTAGCACTGTTCAAGCGGGAGCATCGCCAGTAACTGATCAACATGCAGCTGTGACAAGTATCAACCCATCGGAGCAGTCTTTTTCTCTCGCTGAGGACGCGAATGAGGTGGATGATGCGGAAGAAGAAGGTGATGACATAGAAGATTCGGAAGAGGACGAGGAAGGGGCTAGTCTGATTGGAGACTGGTGGGGCCTCGGTGGCGAAGTGATTGAAGCCCCATACATTGGTGTGGTTGAACTTGGCGTTGTCTTTCTCGTCGTCGGTGTCCTCGGGTACAGTCTTGCAAAGCGAAAGCAATTGCTGCCCGTGCGATACCGTCGATATCAGTTACAAACACACCAGTGGATTGTTCTCATCGGAACGGCACTAACGCTGCCACACTTCATTGCTGTCGACGAGTGGGAAGGACTCGGACTGGCGGTTGCTGTATTACTTGGTATAGAGGTGGCGAGTGGCCTGTACGGTCGATATCTGCATCGACATGTTGTCCGGCTTGGACGAGGAAATGAGACACCGTCAGTCGTTGGCCGTCTGCTGTCCGTTACCAAAGAGACTCTCTTTTCACGATGGCGCCGAATACACGTCTTGCTAACTGTTGTCACTGCTATCGTCATCGTACTCCACATTATCACAGCAATCGGTGACTGAGCCTCCAGTGGTATCGATTCAACCTGAAAGCAGAGAAATGACGTCCAGGCTTAGATTGGTCCGTTTCGGACAGTACCGGACATTCCGATGGAGACAAGTCCGTACACGAGTCAGAGACAGGGTGATCTAGTGGTCACAAGTGATTCCTCTCGCCGTGACGTCTTTCGACAAATTGCTCAGCGTCCACACGTCGACTGGCCAGCATACGACTCAACCCCATTATACGAGCGGAGTTCACTGACGGCACTCGCCGAGTATCTCCAGCAGCACTCAGAAACCCGTCGCTCGCTCGGGTTTGACTCCGTTCCCGACCAGTCAACACTCTGGCGCAGTTGGAACAAGCGCTTCAGCGCCGATCTCCGTGAGACAGTCGAGAGAACGGCTCGGACGCTCCTCGCCAACGCACAGAACGCCGGTGTTTCGGTTCCTCGAGATCCGGAACGGAAGCTCCAGTACCATAACGACGAGTCTGGGCCGACCGATCCGGACGAACAGACTGTTTTGGAAGAAGCAGCGAAGATCAGCGATCACGTCAGCCGTGTCGTCTTTCCGGCGTTCTCGCTGGACCGTGGCGAGGGCTGTGAGATCCACGAGAACGCCTACTGGGGCCTGCAGACATATCTCGGACTTCGCGAGCGGCTGGCTGCGAACGAAGGTGCTCGTAGTTTCCTCTACGAATCGACTCGGGATCGGACCCCGCTGGGGCACGCCCATCGGGAACAGATCCGGGACCTCTCGATTGACCAAGTGCGAGAGATGTACCGGCAGGCCATCACTCGTCTCCTAAACGAAGTTGCCGAGACAGAGCAGTTCTTTCGAGCCGGAATCGTCGCGATCGACATTACCGAAGCTGACCCCTTTACGGGCGACAGAACGGGCCACCAAGACGAAATCATCGGGACGAAAGAGAAGACCGACGAGTACGCCTACCAGTGGGCGACGGTGCAGTTGATCGGGAATGCCGTCCCGATTGTGCTGGACGCGCGCCCCGTCCGAAAGGGAGAGACACGACTAGAAATCGTCGAGGACTTGCTCGATTCGGCTGAGGACCTCGTTCACGTCGATAACGTGCTGATGGACCGGGAGTTCGATAGTCAGCACGTCCTGGAGATGATCAGCCAGCGCGGGCACTCCTACGTCGTTCCCAAGCGGATGCAGACCAGCGAGAAAGCCCAGGCCAAGCGGTTGTTCCAACGGAATCAGGACCGCTACGAGACCGACCGGAAGCTCCACCTCGGCAAGAACGAATGGCACGAGACGACGCTGATCTACCGTCGGAAGGAGGACTCAGAGCACGACGACCACCGGCAGTACTCGGTATTTATGACGAATCGGGGGAGCGGACACCTCACGGAGTATGGCTATCGCTGGGAGATCGAGAGTGGGTACAGGTCAATCAAACGGTTCATGGCTGCCACCACATCGAAGGACTTCGGGTTACGGTTCTTCTACTTCGCGTTTGCGTGTCTCCTGTACTCGATCTGGCGAGCGATCGATCTGCTCGTGCAGGTTGAGTTGACTGGCGAGTATGAGCACTCACCGGTGATTACAGCGGACAACACGCTGACGCTGCTGAAGAAGGAAACTGGAATCGGGTAGAGAGACACTCTATCTGGGTTAGCGCGCCTTCTGAGTGGCTACACTATTGGACGTCTGAAAAATCTGCCCATAAGATTGGGCGGGTTGACAAGAATGGCCGCTTGGAGAGTGATCTGGAGCAGTTTCCGCTGACCGAATCAGTCAAATTCGCGCATCACAGGCCCGCTAAACCCACTTTAGTCTCAACATTCACTTTGGAAGCAGTAGTTGAGACTGGCTCTCTCAATGCATAGGGCCCAGGCCAATTGCTCAATTTGCCGTCAAGCCGTCTGATACTCAGGACACCTCGCGCACGAACTCAGAAGTCACACTGAGGAAAAGTACGACTGACCGAAGCGAAGCAAATCTCGGTCAAATGCTTCTGGGTCGTCGACTCGAAAGTGGAAGAGCTGATTTCGCATATCCCCGATTTCAAGCACTAGCTCGCGAATCACGTCCTGTTGATCATCGAAGAGCGATTCGAATTCCTCCCAGTGAATCGAGATGAACTGTGCGTAGTGTGCGTAACTGCAATGCTCGATTGACGCCGGTGTTGGCAGTGGGTGGTCCTCGTCGAACGTTTCAGCCAACTGCTCCGACAGCGAGTCCCCGAACACTCGCGCAAAAATATCACGCAACTGCATTTCGATCGACTCGATCAACAGAAACGGTTCAAGCATCTGTTTCAGCCGCGTGAGGAGATCGTAGTCAGTCAAGATGCGCCACTCGTCATCTCGATCCACTGCGATGTACGTGTACTCTGCGAGTGCATCGAATACGGCCAGAAGGTTCTCGTCCTCGCTGATGGTGTGTGCATCTTCAACTGCGGCCCCGACAGAGATTTTATCGAGCGTTTTGTGCCCGACCTCTAGCCGCTGGAATGCAAGGAGGGTCCGGACCACGGACCTGTAGGTGACAATCCCGACGAGTTCGCCGTCACGTTCGACACCGATCTGTGTGTAGCTGTTCTCGAACATCTGACGGAGTGCCGATTCGAGCCCGAGATCGTATTCGACGGTCTGGAGGGTGTTTTCGATGGGCAGGTCAGCGATTGTGTACATGGATGCTCAGAATGTTGGCCCGTAGCTAACTATGCGTTTCCGTCCGTATCCAATTGACCGCTGTGTCCACGTTCACTGGTGTTCGGTTAACCTCGAATCGACGGTTTTGTACGGCTTGAACATGGTCGGTCTCACCGCGTACGCCCGACTCAGGCAATCTTGAACCACACAGAATACTACTGAGAGTGTTAACCGAACACGGATAACCCACGTTATTCAGTAGTCCGAGAGATCTGATTGTTGGTGTGGCTGTCTGCCAGTGAGCACGTACGGTGCAATAGTTCTAAAGAACTCTGCGAGGAGGACAAGCAGTATTGGGCCAAGAAAAATACCGTAGAAGCCGAATGCGATCGGTCCGAGTATATACGCAAACATCAGTAGGCCAACATGCGTCCGGTTGCCGCTCACATACGGGCGAATCAGGAAGTCAGGAATCGTATCGACGACTACGAACGCTAAAAGCAGAAACAGAATCACGAAGCCAAACGCGCTTGGTTGACCACTGGCGACGGCTGCAACCGCGAGAATCGCTCCGACGGGGAGATACACGATTTTCATCCCCACAACTGGAATTAAACTTCCTGCTCCTGTGAGTGCGCCGACTAAGGGCGCAAATGGAACTCTTACTGCTCCGGGTGCAACGAGATTATATCCAGAAAAGACAAGAATCCCAATAATTCCCGTCACAAATGCGTTCAGGATGTTACCGAAGAGAATAGAAGACAGTTCATTATCAACAGCTACTGCGTATGACTCGACAACACCTGATTCATCAAAATTGTCGAGGAACCAGCCTACGAGCCGCGAACCATCGGTGAGTAAATAATACGTTCCGGCCAGAAGAATGAATCCATGGAGTGCTGCGTTTGCGATGAGGCCTACTGAATCAATCAGCGTAGTCACCATTCGTTCTGCCCATGTTTGAACTGCGGGATTGTTGAGAATCGCTGCAACCTCCTCAACGCTCATTGCTAGTATGTCACTGATCTCTAACCCTACAAGTGGGGCCGGAAGTCCACTCCCTTGTGCCGACTGCAGTGCAGAGAGATATGCTGCACCGGGACCGTTCCCGCCGACGAAGCGCTGAATCTCGGGTACCACTAGCACAAGGGTATAGGTGAGCAAAAAGATAAATGGCAGTAGGAAAACAGTAATCGTAGTCACTGCAAGCACTTGACGGCGATATGGAAGGTAACGGCCTTGGAGTCGCGGTGGAAGCGAGAAGTTATCGAGCTTTCGATAAATTGGGCGGCTTGCATAGTAGAGAAAGACCGTGAACACGAGTGTCGCCTGAAGCTGAATTAAAACAAAAACGACAGCAATTAGCAATCCTACCCCTCCTATTCCGAAGAGAATTCGTCGTCGTAGTCTTGCGTCGTAATTCATTCAGCTAATGATTACAACGGTATGGAAAAGGTATGTTGATATTGGAGTGCTGACTTTCGCTCGTTAACCGACAATTGAAGAGGAAAAGTAACCAAAGGGGCTATCTGAAAAGACGACCAGCACGTCACTCCCACAGTGACTCAACTGATATCCAAACCAATATCAGTTGGTGTGAATACGGGCGATCTATTCACAGACGATCTGGATCTGCCAAGGTTATTTCTCGACAATTCTTGACGGAATATTCCCCTTCTCAGAAATGATGATTTTCGCACCGTGGACGACCTCAACGAACTTCTCGATTCGTCTGTTTCACTTCGGATTCGCGGTACTGCTGTACGATCTGTAGCTGCTGGTTGACTTTCTGGTCCAGACATTGATCAATGTCGTGGAGTTTCGCACGAAACCGCGGGTGACGGCCCCGCGGTTTCGTGCATTCCTTCGCCGGGAGGTGAGCGCATTGCTGTGAAATCCACTTCGTGCTTCTCCTCGTGAGAGGCATCACTGTCTGCATCGGCTGATTTGCTTCGTCTTCCCTCTCCGACCGCTCCTCACCACCGCTGAGGAGCGGTCGTGACTGTCGAACCGACCAGTGTTCTGGAGCGATTTTCTCCGAGTGAGGCTGCTCTCGTGCACGAATTCGGTGGTATTCGCAGCGCCAGCATTATAGATACCATATAGCCAGATACAGTTTATCCAGCGTACCCCCACGTCGGACACCATGCCCCCAGGGTCAGCGCTCGACGGTGAGCTCGACGACACCGTCGAAGTCACACCAGTCCCGCGGACACGTGATCGAGAGGCCGTCGACGGCAGCGAACTCGACCTCCTGGAAGAGCCCGTGGCAGATCGCTTTCTCGCACTTCGGGCAGTGGACCGGCTGTAGTTCGACAGGCTTGGCGTGGCGCAGACAGTCCCGACACCCGGAGTAGGCGGGATAGACTGTGTTGATGCGGGTAATCCGGAAGCTGTCGTCCCCATCGCCGACCCCACAGGCGGGTGCGGCTTCGCCGTAGGCGGCCGCGTGTGGGTCCGGGAAGTGATACGTCGACCCGTTCCCGACGACCACCCACGGGACCTGCTGGTCCAGCACCTGGACATCGTCGACGGCGTATGTCTGGTCGGCCTCGAAGCAGTCATTGGTCTCCAGGACGTGGACAGTTGCCTCGTGGCAATCGGGATACTCGACGAGTTCCAGCCCGAAGGTAGCGTACCGACTGACCAGGCGGAGGACGAGCTTAGACTGGCGGTCGTCAGCTGGGTCCTCGATGGGCCGGTCGACGACATCGGTCACCTCCCAGGTCCGAGAGTCGCCGTTGATCACGAGAAAGTCGCCTTCGTCGACGGCCTCGATGGTCTGGACGAGCTCGCCGTCGACGGCGCCGTCCGGGTCGTCAGGGACAGCGGTGTCGGTCGTGCTCATCAGTCATCCCCCGGAACCGCATCCGGGGGTGCGTTCCAGAGCCATCGAGCAGTGCCGTTCCGCGGCGGCTGCTCCTGTGTGAGGTCGTACTGGTCGATGGCCCGGTAGATGGTTTTCTTCGACACGTCGTGGGCCCTCGCGAGGTCGGCCACGTCGAAGCCAGCCTCGAGGGCAGCCCGAAGATAGGAGCGGCCCTGATAAGCCTCGGCGTCGAACTCGTCCAGCCGGAGCGTCGAGGCGATTTCACGCCGAATTTGGTTCGTGGCAGCCGGTTCAGTGCGGTCAGTCATCCCTGCTCGTGTCAGGATGACTAGCTACTGTTCCTAGAGTGTTTCGGGCAGTCCGCGAGGTCCAAGAAAGTTGCACCAAAAGAGGAATCTCGGTGAAGTGCCACTCTTAACCGCGTGAGACGAGGGTAAAGGGTAGAAAGATGGGGCTCCAGATTCCGGCTCAGACGATCGGTTCGATGGCGACATGCTGGTGCTTGAGCCGCGGTGCTTTCGAGCGACCGTCTTCGACATACTCAATGACATCAATGCGGGCGAGTTTCTGAAGATCGCGGCTGACAACACCTTTGTCGTACCCCAACTCCTCGGCAAGGGCCCGGACCGAGCCGGGTTCGTTGTCTTTCAAGTAATCGAGCAGATCAAGGCGGCGATCGTGGAAGATGTCCTCAGCGCGCTCCCGGGCGAGGACAAGCGTGTCCGGGTATCCATGTTGTGTGAGCGTCTCCGAGAACGCAGCGCGACGTTCCAAGCGATCATCAACATCTGCTTCGTCGCTCTCGAAGTCGTTCGGATCGGGTACCGAAGCTGGTGGGTCTTCAAACTCAGACATATTCATTACTCCCTGACCGTTGTTAGAACTGCAACGGTCAAGAGTGTTTCGATAGTGCTGTTTTTGGGCTTTTCAGCCGATATCTTGTTTCTAATCGTACTGTCGAAAACTTTAAGTAGCCAGCACTCGTTATGTATAATGAGAGCATCTCTGCTACGCCGGCCGGCGTTCTACCCGACTACTATCTGAGTAGCGGGGTTCTACACCGTGAAATCACCAGCATCAGAGCGGGTGCTGTACTGGTACGACGGGTGCGCGCGAGCAGTGGCTTCTCGGGAGATCCACTATGTTGACGAACACGGTGACAACAGGAGCACAGGTGATGGTCGATGGAAACTTTTGACAATATCGACCTCGAAAACTATCGAGGGGACAACTATTTTCTCGTCGGGTATGTCGAACCAGACCCCGACGGTTACGAGGACTACGACCCCGAAAAAGATGCCGAGAACTACGGGTGGTCCCTCGTCCAGGAAGCCAAGTCACCACTTGACGAAAAAGACGAAATCGTGAGGATGGATACGTGTCACGGCCAGCCACATCTCGACAAGGAGTATCTTCCCCCAGACAGCGATGAGGAGAAGAAGGTATGGCTCGATGACGACTACGCCTTCTATCGGATGCGGGACTACCTCCTACAGAACTGGCGGGACTTCGCCGACCGTCACATCTACCACAACGAGTAGTCCTTAGCGTCCGAATAAGTCGGGACCGAGTCTGGGCCTCCAAGAGAGGGGTTGAAACCTGACAGGGTGTCCTTCCAGAAAGTCGTTGTCTGTAAATCCCGGTACAGTAACGACTTGTCTAATAAGTCGTAACGGATTCCCCGTTTTCACTCGAAATCCGGTGTGTGGTTGACAGAATTGATGCCCTGAGTAACGGTTACTGAACTAATCGTAAGAGAAAGACGCCGAAACGTCCCACTGGCTCTTGGACAATCTGGTTAAACAGTTATCGGATGTGTGATAATGTCAGTAGTTGTCGTGCAAGATGGAACGCGCATATCTCGCACAGAGTCATCTCCCGCTTGCCGGCGGGCGAATGGTCAGTACAGAGCAGATATATAACAAAACTTGCTGTGTGTGTTTCAACTACTGTGCTGAATTGGCCAATTAGTACAAGAGAGGCTCGTCATCCGATATGACTCAGAACCACCTATCGGGGAGTTCATCTTGGTTATCATACATCAGTGTAAGGATCGGTGCGATTTCATCCCATTGGGGTCCTTTACTAAGTTCATTCGTCGTCTGATTCCATGAGATTGAGTCCATCTCTTCAAGCTTCCGCAGATTTGAATGAATGAGTTCCGATTCTAGGATCTCTAATTCGTCTGTCTTAGACAGAATATTTTTCTGCTTATCCATACAAACATCCCATCAGATAGACATATAGGGCTGTGGGCTGGCTTACCATGCTCAGGTTTTTTGCCACTCACAATATAAGCACAAAATCATCCTTTTTCCAACGAAAACTTTGTGTATTCAGTACGGAGACAGAATATCGGACTCAGCTGATGAATCTTAACAAGTAGGTTTGTGATAGTCACTGCAAATCTGTAACTGTCACTACGAATGATTTGCCATATTCGCACCTGAACCACCGTCTCATCAGATACTGCTCCGCTGTGGGTTGGAGTTGAACTCTTCGATTCCATATAGCTAATACCTGCTTTCTAATTACCTAATAGAAGCGTTGGTCTGCCAAGTTTTGGATTCAGGTATTTTAATGCCTTAGAAATATCAATTAACTAATCGGGAATATTTCGTATGACATTTCTGACTACTTAGAAATAGATTGGTATAAATCGTGAGGGATGAATAGCGGGCATCTTGCACTCAGTATGCCAAAATTTGCATATTAGAGATGCGGTAACATTATCTGTATACAAAACAATTATATATTATGATTAGTGTCAGAGAAAGACTCTACCTCAATGGCCTACTTGTACTGGTAATGATCGGCAGCGGAGTAATGTACTGGATGCTTGCAGAAATGCAGACGAGCTACAGTCTCGTCCCATTCGCAACCGCCTGAAAAAAGTTATTGTACAGATTTCACGCTCAGCACTTTCTATCAGTCAGCCCGTTACTGATGGAGTGCTAACAACTGTTGGAGGCGCTCACTATCTAGAGTACACATCAGTTGATTGCTCTGAAAGACAGTCACCTAGCCGGTTGAGAATTCTCCGAGGAGAGTGAGTCTGCTGCATACATCCTCTGCCTGTGGCACGCGGATTCTGATAGCTTTTGGAAAGATCGAATGAGATCTGCAAGATAAAGTACAGTTTATTTTACACAAAGAGTCGGTCAGAGCGAGATAGTCAAACCGGTCAATATATTTTGGCCATGGCACATCATAGACAGGACATATCACTATGGGCACTCAATATTCAGTATCACTTACAGGCTCACCTGTTCAGAATGTGACTTAGACCAGACCTTTAGCCGGTTAGACGAAGGATTGGCACGCTTCAGACAACATCGCTCTACGTACCCAACTCACCATCTTGACTTACGGAATCAAGAGTGTAGACGATTTTCAAATCAGCCTGGCCAATAAGCACGTATGCTGAACAATTGATTCGTTGACCTCCGCATGAAAGTAATGAGGATATCATGCTGAACGCCCCCTTTTGAGTCTTGCAGAGCGGTTGCTGACACATTCTGGATGGGTTGGGATGTGGTGTGCAAGAGAGGGCGCGTATCTATCACCGATGGAGTGAACAAAGCCCCGCCAGAGAGCCATTCATTAGAATACGTGGGTCAAATGCGACTTGAGACGACTAACCCGGTCAGCATCGTATGTCCACAATCCGCGCCAAACGTTGTCATCAATTTCGACGGCAACTAACGCGACTGGCCCATCACAATCTCTCTCAGTACACCTCTCAGCTGGCGGTTGAAACAAAACAACCCACGAGCGGTGGTACGCTAAAGAGGACCCGTTGTGGATAGTGACATCGATATCTTTGACGGCAGTTGGATCATCTCGAATGCCATAGACATGTGTTTCAACATCACTCTCGCCGAGCCACTCATAGATTTGTTTTGTCCCATATTCATCGTCAAGCCGAGACAAACGCTGGAAGGTTGCGTGAAACGTTCCTGCTTCGGATTCAAGTGCCCGGTACTCAATGAATCGGGAGATCAGCACCGATAATAGCTTTTCTTTATTTGACTGTGGAAAGCCACAAACGGTGAACTCGACCTCGTCAAGACCAGTCAGTACATCCGGAAAGTTACCAATATTTGACTGTTGGGTTCCCGTCCGGTAGCGATCAGAATTAACCATTAAAAAACTCTGTGCAAGCGGCCAGAAGGGTGAGGTAGCGATCACTTCGCCGTTCTCAATCAAACAAATGAGATTGTCAGCGCCCTCTGGTATGTGGCGTTCTGCTACTGTGACTGACTGGTTCTCGAATACCCGAGAGAGAAGATTTGCCATCGGCTCCGGTTCGTTTCGATT
Organism: Haloarcula sediminis; assembly: GCF_035656455.1. Classification (NCBI taxonomy): domain Archaea; kingdom Methanobacteriati; phylum Methanobacteriota; class Halobacteria; order Halobacteriales; family Haloarculaceae; genus Haloarcula; species Haloarcula sediminis. The sequence continues at coordinate 36,850 of NZ_JAYMGA010000015.1, forward strand.
AAGCCATAAGAGTGTCTTCGAGGAGGATTCTACCTCGTCAATGAAATCGGAGAGTGAATCTGGAATCCGTAGAGACACAACTTCTATCAGGGTTTCATCGGCATCTGCGTTTGGCCTGACACACCAAGCTATAATCGAACTTAGGTTGTTTTGAATGTGAGTCTAACGCTGATTGAGACAGAACTATGTGTGCTGACTTCACGCTCTAAATTCAGCAGTTGTCGAATTGACTTGTTCGAAGCTCGGTAGAATGGCGAGTGCTGAATAGACCGCGCGTATTGCTTATGGGACTCCCTCCAGTTTCGAGTGAGCGGATTACTCACCCCAGAACAGCTATTCAGCAGCGAACTCAACGCCGATAATTTCGAACCGCGCACCACCCCCGGAACGTTCAGTTAGGTTGATTTCCCAATCATGAGCATCGATGACCCGCTTGACGATGCTCAGCCCGAAGCCGGTCCCCTTGTCGCTTGTCGAGTAGCCCGCGTCGAACACATCGTCACGTTCGTCCATAGGAATACCGGGGCCGTCGTCCTCGAGGTAAAAGCCGTCGTCCAGTTCGCCGACTTGGACCGTCACGCTGTCACCTCCGTGCTCGACAGCGTTGCGAATGAGATTCTCGAATACCTGGCTCAGTCGCCCCTCATCGGCTCGAATTGTCCGCTCTATATCGGTGACGATGCTGGCATTCCCGGTATCGACATTATCCCAACAGTTCTCCGTCAGCGTTGTAATCCTGATAGCGGTTTTCTCGGTCGTACTTTTGTCCTCCCGAGCAAGCGCCAGCAAATCAGTGATTAGCACTTCCATTCGACCAAGTGCTCGACCGATTGCATCATGGTGGTCACTATCATACTCTTTGTCCGCCAGTTCTAAGTGACCATCAGCAACATTAAGGGGATTCCGCAGGTCGTGAGAGACGACCGACGCGAATTGCTCTAATCGTTCGTTCGTCTGTTGCAGTTGTTCGTTCGCCTCTCGGTGCTGAATTTCATAGCTCACCCAGCGACTCATAAGATCTACCAGCGTGACTTGCCACCCGGAGAACTGATCGGATCGAGCCTCCGTGCCGTAGAAACAGAATGTCCCATAGACCTCGTCCCCGGTAAACACTGGGGCTCCGAGATAACACGCGATTCCCCACTCGGTGAAGCCATCCCTGTCAGTCTGCTCCGGGGCATCGCGTTCGATATCACCGGCCACGAGGGTTTCTTCGGAACTGGCGACGAGTTCACAGTTCGTGACTGATACTGGGACTACATCTCCAGACTGGATGCTGTCATCGTCCGTCGCAACGAACTCGAATAAGTACTCCTCACCACGGATCTCTGATAGCGTCCCGTACTCCGCGTTGAGTGCACCTCGACCGAGTTCCAGGAGCGCCTGTACTTTATCCTCAAATGACTGATGTCGATCCGAAACAATATCATACATCTCGCGGAGGACCCGATTGCGTCGTCGTTGGTCGGATATATCGTGCTGGAAGCCAACGTAGTTGACGACTGACCCATCCTCGTCACGGACGGGTGCAATCGACACTTGGCTCCAGAACTCCGTGCCGTCTTTCCGGTAGTTCCGGAGGTCAACGGAGACGCTGTCTTCGTTGTCAACTGCCTCTCGCATCCTCGCAACCGGTTCGGGATCGGTGGCTTCGCCCTGGAGAAAGCGACAGTTCCGGCCGAGACTCTCCGTGTCCGAGTAGCCAGTCAGTCCTTGGAATCGGTCATTCGCGTAGATGATGGGATTGTCTTCCTGGCTCGGATCGGTAATCGTGATTCCGATGGGTGCTTTGTCTATTGCGCGGGTATTGCGTGTAAGTACTTTCTCTTGTTCCTTGCGCTCTGTTATGTCCCGGGTGTAAATCGTGAGCCCTCCGTCAAACTCAGGATATATGGCAAATTCCAGACCGGTGTCTATCTCTTCCAAATACCCTTCAACACTCGTTGATGAGCGGAATTCCATAGCGTTTCGGATGACCGGTTCGAATTGTGTGTCTGTAAGAGCCGGAAACACATCCCACAAACGGTGACCCAATACAGTATCCGCCTCTTTGTCGAGAATGCGTTCAGCTCGTTCGTCGAGCTGAGTGACAGTAAAATCGGCACTGACCTCGATTACCGCATCGGTCATCCGATCTTTGATCGTCTGTAAGCGCTGTTCACGCTCTTTCAGCGTGGTGATTTCTTGCCCAGTCGAACCGATTGTGGCAAGGGACGGAAAATCAACGGTAACGCGTGTCCCTGTGTCCGTTATATCGATGGATAGCTCTCCCTCGACTCCCTCGATCAGCCATTTACTGAGCCATAATCCGACACCCTGACTGTGTGTGAGCGGTGTTTCGGCCCTACTGTCCAAAGACTCTATTTCCAGATTGGGTATTCCCGGCCCGTTATCCTCAATTACTAGTCGTACACCGTCACGATCTTGTACCTGAATACGCACCCACGCTTCCGTCATATCATTATGTCGTGCAGCATTGTCGATCAGTTCCTCGAACGCACGTTGAATCCCTTCTCGGGCACGAATGTCACACGAGTCGGGAACATCGAGTTCGAACCTAACGTCAGAATGGTCTTGTCGGACTGCTTGAACCCCCTCTGTTATGATTTTCGAGAGGTCAAACGTTGACAACTCGGCACCTCTTCCGAGTAGTGAACTGTAGGTCCGAGCGGTATCGCTCATCTTGATGAGATCTTCTGCGTTCTCGATGATCGTCTCTGCCCACTCGATCTGCTCTGGTGACAGCGACTCGTCTTCTTTCAGCAACTCTGCTCTGGCTTGGATGACGGTGAGGTTATTTTGCAGATTGTGGCGGAGATATCGCGTCAAAATTTGGCGAAGCAGATTGAGTTCTGCTTCTCTGTCTTCCAAGTCTTGTTCTCGCTGAATTCGCTCGGTGATGTCACTGAGTACGATGACGAATCCATCAGTTTCTTCTTCTGCATTGCGGAGAGCGGTAGTCGTTGCATTGACGACTCGCCGGTGAGAATTTTTGCGTGCAATAATGATGTCTTCCTCCCATTCCGTCTGGTCCGCCAACGTTTGCCAGAACTCATCGTCGAAGACATCTCCAGCCCCTTCGGGCAAGAGCATCTGTGGGGACTCTCCGAGGACTTCATCTTCAGTATATCCGGCAATCGATTCGAGAGCTGGGTTCACGTACTGAATTGTGCCGGCAGGGCCGGTCATAATGATCCCATTTCTAGTCGATTCGACACCCTGCTCGAAACGGCGGAGCCGTTGCTCACGCTCCTCCAATGCCGAGACCTGCTGCATCAACTCCTGAGACTGCCGACGGCGGACAAGTAAGGAGTGTAAGCGCCGTCTCAACTGGGGTGGATTGATCGGGGCGTCCACCACCTCGTCGTAGGGCACACCTCCCTCGTGGGCAGACGAGTCCTTGTTTCTCTGCGTTAGATTCGTACTCTCGCGTTGAATCAGAACGACTGGACAGAATGCCGGGTCTTCTTGCTCGATCCGCTCGCGTAACACTGCTCGATACTCGGGGAAAAGGTGATCTTCGATGAGATATAGATCAGCGTCCGTGACAGTCTGACCCGTTTTCACATCAAATCGGTCGTCCAGCATTCTACTGATTGCTGACCGGTTTCCAGCATCGGCGACGAGTAATTGAACCGTCTCAGATGTTTCGCTCGGTTCGCTGGGGGGTGTCCGTGTTTGCGTCATTATTCTGACTTGTGGTTTCTTTGTGGTGGTCCGCCGGCCCGTGGTGAACCGTGAATGATCCCGCTGTATTCCGTCAAAGGCTCACCGATTTGGACACCGTTTGCGGTGATTTCGAATTCACGAAAGCTGGATTCGAACCCACCAGTTCGTTTTTTAAGTACGCCGACAACCTTTCGAAGCGAACTCTGAATTTCCACGTAACTGATGAATGTGAGATTATCTGCGATTTGACTGATCTCGTGGCTGGTGGCGGATGAGAGGCCTGTTACTTGGTGCGTTGCGTCGGTGATGAAGACGGTCACTTCCCTGTTGACAAGATAGCGAGTTAGCGACTGGAGATCCTGATGAAGACCGTCTTTGTGGCCCTTGATCACCGAGCTGTAGCCGCTCACACCATCAACCATAACCGTCTCTGCATCTTTTTCCTCAACCTCATATCGCACCTTGTGGGCGAACTCTTCGGCGGAGAGCGTCCCCGGTTCAATCACGTGGATTGAGAGGAGTCCCTCGTCGCGCAATTCGTCAATTGGGATTCCGAGAGATAGACATCGGTGTTCGAACGTTTCGATCCGTTCCTCGAAGAGATAGATCACCGACTTGCCCAACTGTCGTGGCGCTTGGACGAGATATAATGTCGCAAGCGTAGTTTTCCCGACACCAGTTGGACCGGTGATGAAGGTCACTGTGCCGCGTTCGAACCCACCGCCGACCATCTCGTCGAGTTCGGGGATACCAGATCTGATTGGGGTCGGATCGAATTCACGGTCGGACGGTTCCAATTGAACATGGGGGTACACTTCGAGTCCGCTAGAGCGGATTTCAGCCCCGTGATCGCCTTCAATCTGGCCGACGCCCCGATTTTTCACTACCTCAATGCGCCGCCCATCGGCGACACGGGACAGTGTGACGACGCCATCACTCAGCGAGCGGATATCTGCGGAAGCTTTTTGATTCGTGTTTAAGCTGGCCGTAGCGAGAATTGTGACGCCTCGCTTTTTGAGGAACCGGATAAACGAAAGGAGCCGCTTGCGGTAATGATAGTCCGAGGATTCGAGATAGCGGAGTTGGGTAATTGGGTCGATGACGACTCGTTCGGGATCGATTTCTTCGATTGCCTCGTGAATCACCTCCGTGTAGCGTTCTTGGTCGATGTCAGCGGAATCGACGAGGTCATAGGATGAATCTTCGGTGAAAAAGTCCGAATCGGGGCCGAGATCGAGAAACTCCACAGCGCCTATATCGATGCCGAACTGGGCGGCATTGGTTTTGAGTTCCTCGGCGGATTCTTCCCCATGGATATAGAGGACTGTTTCGTCGTTGGCAAGTCCTTCGTGGAGGAAGTGCATGGCGAGTGTTGTTTTTGCGGTCCCTGGCTCCCCGGTGACCAGGTACATCCGATTCTGGATAAATCCTCCTCGTAGTAGCTCATCAAGAGCATCAACACCAGTACTTATCTGCGAGATTTCTGTGTTATCGAGAGACATGGTGAATTTGTGTATCGGCAACGAAATCCCGAACAGACAGTGTCTGTGTTACTCTTTTACACACCGACAGTTTATCAATGCCAGCCATTTTCCGTTTTAACGACTTCCTATGGGAAGCAGTGTGGCTTGGTTAGCAAGGTCTACTATAACAGTTGTTGTGAATACGATTTCTTTATTCACGGAACCGCGTGATGTTTAGTCGCCGATTCGGCTGTCATCGTTCGGATTTCTCACTCCGTTGTTTCGCCGTTCTTCTCTGATTTCTTACACAGGTCTGATCGAGGCTCGACCGGCTTCACTCGAAGCTCTCCGAAGCCGTACTTCGAGTGACTACCGACCCGAAGGATACCACTCTTTGCGGTCTCCACCGGACGGTCGCCCTCGTACTTCACGACCTGCCCGTGGTCCACCGTCTGGAGCTTGTAGACCTCCCGTTGCTCAAGGATTTTCTCCTCTCGCTCACGGAGATCCCGACGGCTCTCCTTCCACCACCACGGGACGTCCTGGTCGGCGGCCTTGGGGTACTCCGACTCCAAAACGAACGGCGTCGTCACCTCCACGAGGAAGGCATCCCCGTCCTCGATCCGGGAGTAGTCCAGGTTGTCGAGGTCGACAATCTGCGTGTCCTTCAGCCGCGTGATGCCGTAGCCGTAGTTCCGTTTGCCCCCGAACTGGAGGCCGTCAAGCACGTCCTCGCCCAGCGGGAGCGCATCGGGGTCATCGGCGTGCAGGTAGG
>NZ_JAYMGA010000016.1:0-39067 GCF_035656455.1 Haloarcula sediminis
ATGACTGAACGAAGTATCGAGTTCGAACTCGAATGGGACGAGAACGACGGTGAGGGGGGTAGCGGAAGTGGTCAATTAGAAATCGAGTAGTCACTTCGGACGTTCACCGAACGAGTGATGCGCCGTCTTTCGGTGTACAAAACGCGACCTTTGGCTGCTGAGATGCTCGATAATTCGCACGGGGAGTTCTTGACAGAAGTCGAGCTAGTCAACAGATCGAACGATGTGTGAGTCACCTGTACTAACCGAATCGGACGGTCCCAATTCTTAGTGCGCGACGTGCTGCATTCGCGCTGTGTATGCAGCAGCGTCTATTCGAACTACTCGATGTCCGTCAGTAACGGCGTGATCGATACAGAGGTTGAACTTAGCAGTCAGCCGCCGGTGGTTTCCCATAGATTCGGATGAACCGGCCGCTCAGAGCTACTGGCCGGTTGCAAATAGTTTCATGACACGCTGTTAGTCGAGTATGTCGGGGTTGTCCCGGTCAAGTGGGTCTTCGAGGTCACCGATGATCGTCTCCAGCAGGTCGGTGACGGTTACCAGCCCAACCACATCGCCGTCTTCGATGACGAGCGCAATCTCCTGCCGTTCGGCTTGGAACTGATCGATCGCATCGCTCACGTCGGTATCAGGTGAGAGTGTCATCGTCGGTGCTGCCAATTCAGTAAACGCACCGTTGCCAGCAGACAGTTCCTCACGGCGGTTGAACAGGGCCGGACTGTAGACGATGCCACGGAACTCGGTGAGGTCCGCACCGATCAGTGGATACCGCGTGTGTGGGTACTCTTCGAGTTTCCGGAAGTTCGATTCAGGATCGTCCTCAGTAGACAGCGCCACGATCTCCTCGGGTGGAATCATGACTTCTCCCACAGACTGCTCGCCGATGGCCAAGGCGTTCATAACCTCCTCACTGCGTTCCTTGGCCAACTCACCCTCGTTGAGCACAGAGCCCAGTTCGTTTCGGAGGTCCGCACGGGTTTCGATAACTTCCTCCCCGGTTTCGGTCCACGATTGGGTCATCTTGATGCCGAATAGGCCGAGTGTCGCTTTTGCAACCGAGTCACCGACCCAGATGGCCGGGGCGAGTATTTTGGAGAACCAGTACAGTGGTCGCGCTCCGTACTGGGCGACCTGTTTAGAGCGCTCAACGCCGAGGTAGGTCGGTGTCTGTTCGCCGTGGGTGAGATGAACCAGGTTGATGAGAAGAAATCCGAGGAGCGAACCAGCCCCGATCGATGCGAGGGTCGTGTTCTCGAACAGCGGTTCAAACAGGGCTGCGAGTCCGGGTTCGGCGATGATCCCCAGCGCAATACTGGTCCCAGAAATCCATACCTGACACGTCGTCAAATAAAACTCTAGGTCGTTAGTCATCTCCCAAGCGAGTTCGAGTCCAGGCGTATTGAACTCCGATTCGGGATACTGCCTGAGACGGGTCAGGGCGAATTCAGTTGCAACAAAGTAGGCGTTCACCCCAATAAGGACAATACCACCAAGAATCCGTAGTCCAATCTCGAGCGGTTCCATCACCTATTGTACTGACAGTAGACAGAAAATAGTGTTCACATTAGGACAATGACGAAGGCACAAAAGGCACAGTACACAGGCACAACCGAGGCACGAGATACGCGCCCTGCATGCAACACCAACAGACTCTCCAATCTGGTTGCTATCACAAACAGAGTGCTGAATAGAGAGGATCAAGTCAGCATAGCGGTCTTGAGATCAAAGATGCCAACCCTTCCACTCGCGCACGATTCTTGTAGATTGGCAGTCCCTCCGACCACGACTGATGGTGATGGACAGACAAGGTGTTCTCTTAGCCGAGGAGTGAAAACAGGGCATAGGACCCCACGAGCGACAGTATCGGCGTAATCACCCAGAGTGTCACGACACGAGCTGCCGCTGCATGGTGGAACAGGCCTTCGGCGGACAGTTCTTTCGGATCTACCTCGCCAACGCTAGACACACCATCCCTGGATGCGTGCTGCCTGTCCGGGTGTGGAGTCTCGCCTTCAGCGAGTTCGCCCACAGTCGGGCCCGCAGCGACCCCCTTCTTGCCTTCAACTGGGTGAAGTTTGAGTGCACCAGTTGTAAACTGTGGAGCGGATTCATCGCCAGGGGACCGTGTGACTATTTCCGCAAGCGTCCGGGCTCGGCTTGCACGGCCCCATCCGAGGCCAATGATACAACTGGTCGTACTCACGGCGAGACTGGCTGGAATTCCGAGCCACGAGAGGACGGTGATAATCGTCGCGCCCACAGTCGAAACAATGAGCGCTGCCAGAATCGGCATCTTAGTGATATCGCTGCCAACGGTCGCCAGCGTCCGCCGGGCAATCGTGAAGCCGCCCACGCTGATGGCCCCAATTGCGAGGAGAATCGCCGGGCTCGGGTCGAGAGAACCGTTGCCGACAAGCGGGGCAACTGCGTTCGCCGCATTCGAGGCTCCGGCACTGAACCCCATGTAGCAGGCGATTGCCACAACAAGCGCCGATCCGATCAGATCCCGAGGCGAGACGGTATCGTTGACCGATAGCCGTGGGAGCCTCCCTGTGGTATCGATTGCGATCAACGGGTTCGTAAGGCGGCCAAATTCGAATTTGGCGTCAAGATGCGGATACAGATATCTACCAATAAACGCACCTGTGAAGACGGCGATCAGTGGGGAGACGATCCATGCCGACAGGATGGTAAACATCAGGGCCGTGTTGAGCGTCCCCGTTGCCAATCCGAGTCCGACGATTGCTGCGACGGCTGTCATAGACGTTGACGCTGGGACACCATAGAGGTTCGAGATCAGGAGTGCGAGCCCGGTAAAAAAGAGGACGCCAACGCTCGCTGCGGGTGTAAAGGCTGCTGCATCGACGATTTCGGTACTCATCGTCGTGATGACCTTCCGCCCAATCGTCCACGCTCCGAGGAACGCGAACACGGTAAACAGTGCTCCAGCGGTGACTTTCCTGACGGCCCGGCTACCAACTGCCGGACCGAAGGCAACACCGGTTGATGACCCGCCGATATTGTACCCGACGAATACCGCCACCACCAAACCCACGAGAATTAGCAGTTCTGCCACGTATGTGAGTGATTAGCTCGCACGCGAAAAAGAGTGCCGTTTCGCTGCGAAACTGTTGGCTACGACTAATAGACGCAGGAACACGAAGATTTAGCACTTCACAATGGAGCTTCACTAGTCTCTACCGATTCATCACCACGGGTTGCTCACAGATCAGTGACCGATATGCGCGGTCTATTCAGCAGTCGCTATTCTACAGAGGTTCGAACAAGTCAACTCGACAACTGCTGAATAGAGAGGTTGAAGTCAGCGTAAGCATTCCCATTATTGGCCTCCTGACGTTACTGCACAATCTGGAATAATCAGATTAATTTAAAGTTAGATATAATTTCAATTCTTCATTGGACGACCCCCCAATTAAGCACGACTGTCGGGTTCAGTCGTCTGCGTTGGCTTGTCTGTTCTCGGCGAGTTGCTCGTTTTCTTCCAATTGAACCTCTTCGCCATTGATTCGTGCAAATTGCCCGACGTGGATCTCTTTCGCAGCGTCGTCGTCACTCCAGCCAAGCGCCGACATAATGTGTTCGGTGACGCTCGAATGGGGCTCGACGTAGACGGTCTGACCGCCGTCAGTAACATCTTCGAGTGTACCGACGATGCTCCCCGTCGCGTCCACAACATCTTTGCCGAGATCGTCGCTCGTGAGTGAGATTCCGTCAGCTTTCGAACGCATCGTCTCGGTGGCATCTTGACTGACGACATGTTTCGACGCTGTGAAGTCCATCTCTACAAAGTCCACACGGTCGATGTCACTTCCGACCCGGATTTGATTGATTACCTCGTCTTCAAGCACACTTGTGCGCGTGAAGTGGGTATGAATCTGGTCACCCTCACTGAGTTCGGATTCGATTTCGAAATCGCGTTTCACTTCTTCTGGGTCATCTTCTGCATCAAGCATCCCTTCTTCAATTATCGACCGCTGTAGTCCCTCGGTATCCAGATCGTAATCTTCGAGCGTATCAGCCTCAGCAACGTCTGTCCCGGTGATACGGCTCTCGATTGTAAACCGCTCAGTAATCTTGCGGGTAGGCATCCAGACCTCTCTGACATCGATTTGTGTCTGATATTGATCTCTTAATCTGTGTGACGGTGATGTTTCGCCGCTCGACTCACCATCGGGTTGTGAGCTCTCATCCCTTGCCGCGTCAAGTGCAGCGAAGTACCGCTCCCGATCAAACGTATCGCTGTCGACGAGGTTGTCAGAGGGAACGATACTAAAGCCGGTACGCGTCCGTTCCACAAGCTCAACGTCGAGTAACTTGTCGTGATGATCTCACGGCTGACAAGCTCGCTTTCGACAGTGGCCTCCTCAATGACAGGTGTCTCGACGGCACTCGTCTCATGAATGGTATTGGTCACGGTCTCGCCTGCGACCAACCGGTTTCTGATCTGCTTGTCGTCAACATCGCTCTGAGAGATTGCTTTATCCTGTGTTATCACCTCGGGGATCTCAATACCATCTCCATGATAGGAGACAGCATGATTCTCGTCTTCTAGTTCGGCGTAAAACGTGTCCCAATCGAGTCGTTCGTGCTCAGCAGCGACTTTGGATTCATGAATGAGATTCAGGCTTCCGTCTGAACTTGTACGCACTGACACCGCATTATGTCTATCCGCCCATTTTTGAATCGTCTCTTTGTCTCGTGAAATATGCTGCTCGCTTACACTGGTGGGAGTGGTTTGCGTCACATCTTATATCACGGGAGAGAGACGGTAGGTTCTCTTGCATGGTGTATCACACTATTCAACGGTGAGACAGTCTGATGTATAAAATTGGATCGATAGACGGAACCTGCTCATATAGTGCTCAACCAATCTCGACAGAAGCAACGAGTGATAGAATCGTGTTGATCACAATCTGTTCCAATGGTATAGCCGAATGGTGTGTCCAGTTTCGGCACCCCACATATACGCACTGTCAGTTGTGTCCATTTTTAAGTTCGTAAACCATAACTTCCGTATCGGGTACTGTTTCGTCGTTTCGGCAAATCCAACTTCCTTTCGGGTCAATCCCGTTCTGGAGAGCAGCTACAATTAATTCGTTAAGTGCCGTGTCGAACGCGTCCTCAGTTGTAATATCTTCTTGTAGGAAGATATTGGAATTCTGGTTTGTCATGAAATCGGTTGAAGCAGATGCGGAAACGCAAACGTGATGCTCATCGGACTCCTGAGAAGTGTCCGCTAGTCTTGATAGCGGAGTATCACGCTGTGCGCCTCTATCTACTATACTATTATCCCTCTGATGGGAAGTGTGTGGCGGAAAACTTGGCACACCATGCCATCATCTCAGTCCGATGAAAGTTCTTAACTGTGTCACGTGATGAATTATATGAAAATGGGTGTCATCGTGGAAATTACTCTGCCGTCTTCAGAGTTCGAACTGGGGCGCGTCCTCCAGATGGAGGGTGACGCCAATATAACGCTCGAAACGATGGTACCCTTGGGAGATCGCTCAGTCCCGTTTTTCCGGGTGAAGGGGATGCGGGATGCTTTTGAAAACAACGTTCGTAGTGAGTCTGCTGTCGCGGACTTGGAGATTGTCACCGAACATGATGATGAAGCACTATACGCGCTTGACTGGGACCCCTCGACAGACACGTTCTTTCGCACTATCTACGAACTGAATGCCCATCTACTGGAGGCGACCGGCGGCAGTGACTCGTGGCTCTTTGAGTTGCGTATGCCGTCCCACGATGCCCTCTCGGAGTTTCAGCAAGCCTGCTTTGACGCGGAGATACCCCTTGATGTGATGCGAATTTACAACCCCACTAGACCCGACGCCGGCCCGTGGTTCGGATTGACGGCAGCCCAACGTGAGACGCTCGCTCTGGCCGTTGAGAAAGGCTACTACGCTCTCCCGCGCGGGATAACGACAGCGGAACTGGCCGAGGAGTTCGACATCTCCGACCAAGCTGTCACCGAACGACTCCGCCGGGCAATCGATACGCTCACCAGAAACACGCTACTTCTCGACCAGGAAGAGCCGTCTCACTAACAACGACCGGGAATCGTATTGGAGATACAGAGGAGGACTTAGCGTATCGCCTGTTCCGGGCGCTCGGATATTCCGTATATAACTCATGGAGAGTCAACGTTCGTTGTTATTCATTTCCAGTTTCTATACATTGATGACAATATTTGGCGCGGATTGTGGACATACGATGCTGACCGGGTTAGTCGTCTCAAGTCGCATTTGACCCACGTATTCTAATGAATGGCTCTCTGGCGGGGGCTTTGTTCACTCCATCGGTGATAGCTACGCGCGATTTATTCAACACTCAGCACTGTGCCCGGCCTCGAACAAGTCAATTCGACAATTGCTGTATTTAGAGGGTCCAGTCACCACTCCGTCCGTTGCATATGTCGGTGCCGCAAAATCTGAACTTCATGAAGGAGGACGTTTACGAGCGCGACCTCGATGACGGCTACCACGAGAAGGGCGCGTGCACCGACGACCCGAAGGAAGACGACGGTTGCGTAGTCTTCGACCTCTTCGGCGGCTTCGGTGGCGTCCCCGGGAAGGTAATGCGGCGGCCGATCAAGTTCAACCCCGTCCGCTCCAGCGTGGACTACACGCGCGGGCAGGCTGAGGGTCACTACCGCCGGCTGAACCGGAACGTCGTTTCCCGGAACGAGGAAGACAACCGCGAACCGCTTCGGAACGCCGAGGTAGACGCTGTGGCGAATCTGGACGGCTGCTGGCACCTCTCCTTCCGAGAGGTGAAACCCGAGTTCGTCGGCCTTCTGGCCGAGGGCATCGACTTCCTCGATGCTCACAAGACCGACTTCATGCACCAACTCGGTGGCGCTCGCAACTTCGGCGCGGGAATCGTCGATTGCCACCTCATCAACCCGCTCTACAACGAGCGCGAGCTGAAGCGCGTCTTCGACCGCGGGAAGGGCAACACCAACAAGATGGACGAAAAGGACGACCAGTGGACCGAGGAGTACCGCCCGGCGTTCGTCGAGGCGCTGGAAGAGCGCATCGAGGTGGGGCCATAGATGGCCGAGAACGCCAGCCTCAGCGACATCCAGGATGGCGGCGGCCAAGACGTGATGGTCGCCGCGTACCGCCACGACGCTCACAAGATGAACGGCCAGCCGCACGACTACGCCCCGGAGACGTTTGCGGGCGTCCCGGTGAACCAGACGGTTCCCCACGGCGCGGACGGTGATGCGTCAGCGCTCAGCCGGCCCAACGGCCAGCCTGAGCAGACGATGGAGAACCACGAGACGCTCTACCGACTGTCGCTCATCGAGGGCGAGAGTCGGTACGACCCGGAGGAGTTCACGCGCAACGGCGTGGAGAGCGCCGTGAGAGAACTCCTGACCGAAGACGACCCGGCGGCCATGCATCGGGCATGGCTGGAGAGCGACGTCGTCTCGGCGTTCAACGAGAGCGTCTACTACCCGTACACGAGTCTGAAATACCACACGCTCCTCGTGGCGGCGCTGCTGGACAACTACCGTGCCGGTCACGAATTCGCCGATCTCCTCCTGGTCGTGGACCGCGCCGGGGAGATCGTGCCCCACCGCACCGTGTACGCAGGCGATGACTTCGCACTCCGAATCGACGAGAGCGCGGGCGGGCGACCGTCGTCCCGTCTCGGGAGTCGGCCGTGGCGGTCGTGGGCTTCGACGTGGAACCGGCTGACCGCGCACCCGCTCGATGCCGCTCACGACAAGTACGACATGGTGCTGGACGCGAACCTCCGCCGGATCGGCGCGTGGTCTACCGCGCTCCAGTACATCGAGGACTTCCGGGAGGCGTTCGACCGATGACGCGCATCCAGCAAGTCCAATGGGAGTTGGAAATGGACTACATCGGCCACCCGTACTACGTCTCGGGGAACGCCATCATGCACGCACTCGGCCAGCAACTCCCGCACGACGTCCACCGCCACCTGAACGCGAGTCACGGCGTCTTCGTGCCCGGCCAGTTCGGGACGTTCCCCGAGGAACACTCGCGGAGCGGCATCCGGCCGTACCTCGGGAGCGGCCTCCCCGACGTCGAGGCCTACGACGACCTGTTCCTGATGCGGCAGGCGTCGCACTCGTGGCTCCTCGATTCCCGGCCGCGAGACGCGCTGAACACCCACGACATCCGCGTGCAGAGCGGCCACCCGGCGCTCTCCCACGAGACCATCATGGGGAAGCCCGACGGCGCACGGAAGCAACAGCAGACGACGAAGTGGTACATCAACGCGTACCTCCACGCCGACCGAGACGACGTCCTCCCGCTCGATGAGAGCGCCCTGGACGGCCTCCAGTTCGGCGGGAAGCGCAACTACGGCTACGGCATCACGCGGCTGAAAGACACACAGGTCGTAGACCTGGAGGCCCTGGACTACTCGCGTCTCGAAGAAGGCGAGGCGTTCATCCTCGAACTCGTGACGCCGTTCGTGCTGGAGTCGGAGTACCCGAACGCCCACGACCAAGACGTGCCGTGGTGGTGGAAGGAGGACCGCCGCGATCTCCGTGAACGCGAGGAGAAGGTGCTGGAGCAACGCGAGGTCTACAAGCTCCAGACGGTGGACCACGGGCAGGTCGTGAAGTACGAGGGCGACCGTCCGGTGAAGACCGCGAAGAACGGCATCCTTCGGGTCGGCAGTCACTCGAAGTACGGCTTCGGAGAGCTCCGAGTGAAGCCGGTCGAACTCCGCTCGAATCAGTGTCAGAACTCAGAGAAAAAGACGAAGGTCACCGGGTGAGATAACTCATGTGTGACGGGAGAATCGGCACGAAAAAATCACGCCGCAGACTGAATAAAGAAATCGTATTTGCAACAACTGTTATTCCGTTATGTACTGTGGTCAGCAATCGTCGAACATTCAGTTGTTTCGCGAGACGGCGTCAGGAATCTTACCGAAGTTGATCTCGCTGCTCGGACAGGAACGAGACGAGGTCGTTGACCGCATCCGCTGGTAGCGTTTCCTGTCGGAAGACTCCCTTGAACGAGTCTTCGAAGCCGTCCTGCTGGAGTCGATCTAACACTATTTCGATCTGACCATCGAGCTTCTTCGGGTCACCTCGATGGACGTGCCGTTCGATACGGTCGAACTCCGCACGCGTGCTGATGACGACGAGGTCGCGGGTGTCAGCTTTCCGGCCGCTGTGGAGTTTCATCGCGAAGAGGAGGGCTGGCTCCGGTATTCGACCATCGAGGTCTTCGGCGACGTCGAGCGATTCGACGGTGCTGTGTTCGTGGAGATAGCGATACGACCACTCCGCGTCCGTCTGTCGGCACCCCATCGCGTCGACGAGTGTCTCGAACTTGACTTCGTTATCTCCGACCTGCTTCGTGTACTGGACCATCCGACCGTCGTACTCGTTCGAGACGTCCTTCTCGAACTGCTTCTCGTACCCGAGGTCGCGAAGGAGCGAGTCGTACTCATCGAGTGCCGTGTCTGGAATTACGGTGTCGATGTCCGTCGTGAACCGCGTCTGGAACGCCGAGACTGCCCAGCCACCCACGAGAACGTACGGCAGTTCGGCGTCCCGTACCGCCCGATGCGTGTCGACGAGTTCGGATTGGCGCTCGGGGAGACTCATTTTATCAGCCCCGTTAGTCCCCGCTCATCGCGCTGTGGTGCGACGCGTCGACGTCCCTGTCGTACTCATTGGCGATGATCTCCAAGGCGGGCTCGTATGCTGGACGGTTCTCCATCATCTGGTCGACGGCGGTATCCAACGGAATCACGGGGTTGCCGTCGACCCACTCGGAGTCGATACTGTCGGTTTTCGGAAACAACACGTAGTGGACGTTCCCGTCGACATCGCTGGCGTCCGGGCGCTCGTTGATCGTCGTGTCGATACCGAACTGCTGGAAGAACGCAATCCACCGTTCGATGTCACGGTCGTGGACTTCGATGAACACCGGGTAGTCGTCGTGACCGCGAGCGATCTGGTAGCCCCCGTGCGTCCAGACGTACGCAGCGTCAATCTCTGTGTACGCGAACTCCATGCCGGCGAAGTGCGGGATGACATATGCGTCCTCCTGGGAGATGGTGTCGCGGCTGTACAACGCAGCAATCATCTCGGCGTACTGCTGACGCATTTCGTGGTCGACGATCTGGAGTCCACTATCGGTAATAGCGACAATTTCAGCGTCTTCTAATCGCTCGATCCAGTCGTACACCCACGAGTACGAGATGTCAATCTTACTCGCGACACGATTGATAGAATCGCCACGCTGAACTGCCAACACGATCTTCGCGGCCGTGGCGTCCATTAATTCGATCATTGTTGAAATTGCCTCCTAGTCTACGCCGGCGGTCTAGCTCTCAGTTATCGCTAGAGAGATACCGATACATAGAACTTCCGGCTAGGTGCAGGAAATACATAGAATCTCGGAATAGAGGTTCCTAACCGACGCAGCACCCACTAATTACAAAGAGTCTCAACCGAGAGATTAGAATTCGAATAAACGGGGGTGAGAATCTCAGTCCAATTGACCTAGATTACCGCGATAATCACGACCAGTTATTTTCAGACACTCGTTGAGTCGGGGCACCACTGCTAATTAGCCAGAGGGGACAAGAGGAAACTGTACCCATGTGTTCACACAAGGGGGAACAATTTATCCGACCGGCATCCGTACTCCCTGCTATGAGCCAAGAATCGCTCGACGATACGATTAAATTCCGTGCCGGCCCGCTAAAGGAGGCGGCAAACGAACTGGATGCCGTCCATCTTGGTGGTATCAATATCAGCGAACTCGGACGTGAGGGGCTTACCGAGATGCTTCGGCGAGCGATGACTGACGACGACAAAATCGCGATTTACGAGCGCTACTCTGCGGGCGATATCACGGAGGACGCTGCCCGAGTGCTGCTCGGCGAAGAGTTTGATTTGCTCCAAGAGGACACTGATGCCTTCCGCGAGGCTACTGAGGGCGACACCAGCGACTATCTCGTCTAAATGGCCGGTGGCGACACACGGTATCCGATTCTCGTCGATACGGATACGCTGGTTGCTGTTGCGAATAGCTCGTTGTGGACTCAGATAACGGACAACGTTGGCCTCACAACGACAAATGTCTGTAAACAGGAGCTAGAGCGGCATGTCGAGGAGACGCGTGAGACCGCGCCTGAAGGAAGCCGTCCGTACCGACTCCATCACGGAAGCCGTGCTTCACTTTCGGCGCTTGAGGATGATGACACGCCGCTCACCCAAGTCACGAGCGTGCCCCGGCCCCATGGAGCGGACGCTGGCGAGGAATCGCTCCGACAGGAAGTGGTACAGAACCCGGAGGCTATCGACTACGTTATTCTGATGGACGCGGCTGGCCGACGCTCGATCCGACGCGCCGTCGACGATCAAAACGAGGATATCCGTGTCGTGACACCGCCGTTTCTGTTTTACATTCTCTACGATAACGATCTAATCTCTCGCCGAGAATTCTGTGAAGCGTGCGGCGAGCTGTTGGAACGGGAGGGCTGGACTGGATACAACGCAGTGAAAGCCGCTTGGGAGGGGATTCCGATTGATTGCAGCGACATTCTTGACGACAACTTGCTCCCGTGATGACACCGGCTACCTCAACGACACATACTGATTCGATATCGCTCGCGGACTCCTTCGAACGCTACCTCCAAGACAAGGGGAAAGGCCGCGGTGGAGACGGTGGGAACTACCGGCGAAACGCCGCTCGCGAACTCGAACGGTTTGGCCGGTGGGCTGCTGGCGACTGTGGTCGGAGCGAGTGGACGGGTATCGTACCAGATGATATCGACCGGGATCCGACCTTCGAAGATCTCGATGAACGAGTCTTCCGGGCGTACGCCCGGTATCTCGGCAGTGACCGGGCGCTCAAACAAAATACTATACACACGTATTATCACTACATCTCTGCCTGGTGTGGCTGGTGCGCGAACGAGGGATATCTTGAGGGACACTACGCACGGCGGGCAAGCGCGATGGCACCACTCCCGGAGGACGACGGCCGCAAACCTGGCGACCAGCAGATCTGGACCTCCGAGCAGCGCCACAAACTCATCCGATACGTCGACGACCGAGTCAACGATGCAATCGAGACGTATAGAACCGTCTCGGATGATGTCGATTCGCTCGACAGACAGCGAGCACGATACAGGATTCTGCAGGCGGCTCGTGATCGTGCTCTCGTCTTTGTTATCGCATACACAGCTGTTCGAGTTGGGGAAATCCTTCGTGACCCGAACGATCCACGGCGGCGTGGGGTCCAGTGGGAGAGATTTCACTAGAGGATGGAAGTATGGACGTCTACCGGAAGAAACAGCAGTGGGACGTTACGAGTCTCCCCGGGCCCGTGATTGCGCCACTACGGAGCTATCGAACGCTGATGGATCCACCGACTGTACAATGGCCAGTGTTTCCCACGTTCGACCAGCGGACGCTCGCAGCGCTCGTCCGAGACGGGTCAGATACAATCGAAGAGCAACGTGACGAGTACGCTCGAGACTTCTTGTTAGCTCTCGAGGAGGGCATCCACCCGCCGTCGATTACGACGGATGGAGCACGGTCGATTCTCCAGCGGCTCTCAGACCTAGCGGAGGTCGATATTGAGCATCCGAAACACGACTATCTCACTCCTCATGGTGGCCGCCGGGGGATGGGGGACATCCTTGTTCGCGGATTTGGGTACACGGTTGCTGCCCGGTATCTCGATAACTCAGAGAAGATGATCCGTGACCGCTACTCGCACATTGAGGCCGATGAGTTGGGCGAGCTCGCAACCGAAGCAATCAACGAAATCGATTCCATTTGAAGAGGCAGAAACCGCTATTGATTACCGGCTAATGGCGGTGGGGCGGTTGAATCTACCTGCATACTGAGATAATCACGACCAGTTTTCCTGAGAGTGCTGCTACTTCTGCTGCTCTATATTTTGTAAGCCAGCCGGTGCCAATCACACAATGGCCACTGTCGGCGCGTTCATTCTACTAGTCGGCCAGCTTATATTTGTCTGGAACCTTCTCCAGTCCTGGTTGGAGGGGCCAAAAATCGAGGATGGCGACCCGTGGAACCTTGAACGCGGCGGGATGCTCGACCAGGAGTGGACCTGGTTCGACCGCAAGCTGGAGACGGCCATCACCGACGGTGGCGAGGATGAGGAGGTGTCCGAGTTGACCGACGGGGGTGAGCCAAAGGGCGACTGACGCTGCTAAAATTGATGACTATGCTCATTTTGCTAATATCCGCTTAAGTATTACAGTACGTTGTATACTCTGAATCGAATTCTCGTGGCGGTGGTTGCTGGAATTGTGAACCCATATCCTTCGATGTATAGGGGTTTTCCAACACGGTCAATAACCCCTTGAATTTCGATAGACTCCCAGTTTCGAGATACTCATCCAGTGCCTTTTCGACCAGGTAGTTGCGGGGGATATACCGCGGATTGGCTTCCTGCATCAACTCCTCATCGAGGCCGACAGCAGCCAACTTATTCCGAAGCTGGTCGAATTCTGCAGTTGCAAACACCGGGTCATCAAACGTCCCAGGCGTCTCTAATTCGAGGAAGGTATTGGTATAGTCTGCGTTCGATTTGCGAAGCCACTCTATGAATTCATCGACGAGCTCGTCCTCGCCATCTGAGTTGATGCCCAGTTTCTTCCGCATCATTGTGTAGTATTGCGCATCAAACCGATTCTCAAATTCGTCCAGTTTGTCTTCGAGTTCATCATATGTGAGCGCTGATTGCGCACACAGTGGTTGGAGTGCCTCTGCAAACCGTTCAAGATTCCACCGCAAGATGGGTCGCTGGTTGCCGAATGCATATCGGCCGTGCTTGTCGATCGAGCTGAAGACCGCCTGCTCGTCATAATAATTCATGAACGCACAAGGTCCGTAATCAAATGTTTCTCCATCGATACTCATATTGTCCGTATTCATGACACCATGGATGAATCCGACACGCAGCCAGTCGACAACCATCTCAATTGACGACTGCATGACTGCATCGAAGAACGCTAGATATGTGCGATCTTTCGCATTTAGCTGCGGGTAGTGCCTGTCGATAACATAGTCAGTGAACCGCTGTAGTTCGTCGGATGCTTGACCCGCAACATACTGGAAGGTCCCGTATCGAATGTGGCTGTTCATCACTCGGACAAGGATGGCCCCAGGTTCTGTCCGCCGTCGTTCGACTGCTTCGTCAGTTTCGACGACTGCCAGACTTCTCGACGTTTTGATATTTAGATTCTGCATCGCATATGAATACAGATACTCTCTGAGCATTGAGCTGACAGTCGCGTTTCCATCGCCTCTTCCGGAGTACGGCGTTCGACCAGAACCTTTCAATTGAATATCGTATCTGTTACTCTCGTGAACGTGTTCGCCGAGTATCATCGCTCTCCCATCGCCCAGAACTGTAAAACTTCCATACTGGTGGCCCGCATATGCTTGAGCGATTGGCTCTTCCAAGAGATCTTGGCCTGCTAGAATTTTAGCATTGAGCTCTGCTGTATCCAATCCAAGATCAGCACATAGGCCGTCATTAAGAAGCAAAGTTTCGGGGTTAGCGATACTTTTGGGCGTTACTCTCGAATAGAGGTTCGAGTCTAAATTTTTGTAAGTGGTATCAAACGAATAGGGCATTTTGTTTCATTCGGTGTATCTTGCTTGCTTTAATAAGCTTATTTTTTTCATCTATCTGTAGAGAGTCACACAGAGAAGCCGGGTCGCCGGTCCTCTGTGCTACTCTGATAGGAGTTGGGAAAGACCACGGCTCCCGGTAGCTGGGGCAATCCCCGGGTGCAATTGTCTGTCTTTCCCATACCAATCCATATTCCGGGGACAGAAAAATATTTTTGGTTTAAAAAATAGTATACGATACAGACAAAATAATACCTCTAATTCACCTAGAAATTTTTAACCCCTCGCTTCAATATCTGATACATGAGCTCAGACCAAGACCACCTCAAAGAGACCGACACCGAAGCTCGCTTCGAGTTCAAGAAGGAGGAAAAGTCCGCCTTCCAGACCGAGAAGGGCCTCACCGAGGAGACCGTCCGAATCATCTCCGAAGACAAGGACGAGCCCGAATGGATGCTCCAGCGCCGACTGCGCGCTCTAGAGCAGTTCCAGGAGATGCCGATGCCGACCGGCTGGCCCGGCGCGCCGGACCTCTCGGAAGTCGATATCGCCGACATCGTTCCCTACATCCGCCCGGACATCGAGACGCGCGGCGGCGCGGAGAACTGGGAAGACCTCCCCGAAGAGATTCAGGACACCTTCGACAAACTGGGCATCCCGGAAGCCGAGAAGAACGCCCTCTCGGGCGTCGGCGCCCAGTACGAGTCGGAGATTGTCTACCAGAACATGCAGGAGCGCTGGGAGGACAAAGGCGTCATCTTCTGTGACATGGACAAGGCCGTCCAGGAACACGAGGAGATCGTCAAAGAGCACTTCATGACGAAGTGTGTCCCCCCGAGCGACAACAAGTTCGCCGCGCTCCACGGCGCCATCTGGTCCGGGGGCTCCTTCGTCTACATCCCGGAAGACACGACGGTCAACATGCCTGTGCAGGCGTACTTCCGCATGAACAGCGAAGGCATGGGCCAGTTCGAGCACACGCTCATCATCGCCGAGGACAACTCCGAAGTCCACTACATCGAGGGCTGCAGTGCTCCCAAATACTCCGCCTTTAACCTCCACAGCGGTGGGGTCGAAGTGTTCGTCGGCGAGAACGCTCACGTCCAGTACTCGACCGTGCAGAACTGGTCGAAAAACACCTACAACCTCAACACCAAGCGCGCCATCTGTGAAGAAGAAGGGACCATGGAGTGGGTCTCGGGCAGCATGGGCTCGAAGGCCACGATGCTGTACCCCTCGACCGTCCTCAAAGGTCCGGGCGCGACGGACAACCACATCACCATCGCCATGGCCGGCGAAGGGCAGGACATCGACACCGGCGCGAAGGTCTACCACAACGCGCCTGACACGAAGTCCACCATCGAATCGAAGTCCATCGCCAAGGACGGCGGCCGCACGAACTACCGCGGCCTGGTCCACATCGCCGACGGCGCCGAGGACTCCTCGACCTCCGTCGAGTGTGACGCGCTGATGTTCGACAACGAGTCGACGTCGGACACGATGCCGTACATGGAGATCCAGGAGTCGAAGGTCGACGTCGCCCACGAGGCCACTGTGGGTAAGATCGGCGACGAGGACGTCTTCTACCTCCAGTCCCGTGGGCTGGACGACGACGACGCAAAGCAGATGATCGTCGCCGGCTTCATCGAGCCGATCACGGAAGAGCTACCCATCGAGTACGCCGTCGAACTGAACCGCCTCATCGAGCTGGAGATGGAGGGGTCGCTCGGGTAGTGACCGTCCAGCTGGTTGCTGGACAAGACCAATGTACTAGAGGGCATCTCAATGGCTATCGATCCGAGTTTCGAGGATACCTACGAAGAAGTCGACAGGCACGAAGACCATCGGGTATGGACGACAGACGGTGAAGAACCAACGGAGCAAAAACAGGGTATCCACGGGACCCACGTGGCAGTAGATTTCGACATCTGCATCGCGGATGGGGCCTGTCTAGAGGACTGCCCTGTTGACGTGTTCGTGTGGGTTGAAACGCCGGGTCACCCTGAGTCTGACATCAAGGCCGACCCCATCCACGAGGACCAGTGTATCGACTGTATGCTCTGTGTCGATGTCTGCCCTGTTGATGCCATCGACGTTGACCCGGGACGAGCGGGGCGGCTCTGAACTCTTGGTGAAGAGTGTAGACGATGATTCTGACATTACAGTGTTACCGGTGTGGAACCGAATATGAGTACGTTGGCACCTCGCCTCATCCAGGCCAGTGCCAAGCGTGTGGCTCTTCGTGCGTGCCCCCGGCTGGGTCAGTTACAGTGAAGAACAGTGTTCACTGGGAGAGCGCTAACGGGTTGTCGAAGATCTGGGTACAGGCCGTCGACGATCGTGACCGACCGTTCGAATTCGAAGTCGCCGCCCACGGTAGCCGCGGGAAGCTATCGGCACTCAAGATCGATGGTGTTTCCGTTGACCCACAGATCGACGAGACGCTCGAAACGCTTCCGCCGGCAGTGATAGCCGAACTCGCCGATATCGGAATCACCGAAGTCACGACTGGAGCGATTCGGTATTCAGAGCGATGACACCAGACATCTGTATCCAATCCACCACGGCGTTTGATAGCCTACGATCATCAATACGGGAAGACAGAACGAGTGACACAGATAGCACAGGCATTCCACTCTGGGAGTACATACCGTATCCACGCGGGGATTTCCACAGGCAGTATGAGTCGCGTCTCAAAGTGCCGGCTCTTTCGGGGGGTCACTGACTCGTATGCCGGAATGCAGTACCTGCAGCGGACACGTCTCGGACCGATTCGTACGAGTTTTTGGGGATGAGAAGGGGCTGGTGCACGCGTGTCCCGCCTGTTCAGCTAACGCGGGTATCGGAGAAGAAACACGAGAGCGGAATGAGCGACTATAGAGCATAGTACTGCGATTGTCACCAACTCACCGCTGAAGTAGTAGTGGCTTGCTGGTGTACTCCCGAGTTTTGCGCTTCCAGTGGAACACCCCGAACCCAACCGGCCTAATATTGCGTTATTCGGTACCTGAGCAACTCGGGACGAAGGTGGACCTTGGCAATCGAGATAGACCGCTACGGACTGGAGTTGAACTCTCCATATTTCATCCCGAAAAAGAACGCGATGACCGAGAAGACGATCATTGAGGGCAGGACCATCATGAACACCGTCGAGGGAGTCATCACAGACGTGAGCGCGACTGTCGCAACGGCGACAATCACGACGAGCGGGACCACTGAGGGCAGGAAGTCAAATTCCATATCCGAATTTTTGGCCGGACCGAGAAAGTCTTTAACAAAACAAATCCGCGGGATAACAGATTGAGCTGTACTAGTCTGACGTCAACACTTACCGAGTGCTGCATAGAACCGGTCTCTCCGTCGTGCGGGTAGTGACAGAGACTGATTCATGCGATAATCAAAAGTACCTCTCAAGTGTGGCTTGCAACCTGATTCAGTTGAGCACGTCGGGTTTATCGGCATCAAGCGGATCTTCGAGATCACCGATGATTGTTTCCAGTAGGTCAGTCACGGTTACCAGTCCGACAACCGTGCCGTCCTCGATAACAAGTGCGAGTTCTTGGCGCTCTGTTTGGAACTGATCGATTGCATCGCTCACATCGGTATCGGGTGATAGTGTCATCGTTGGGGCTGCTAATTCAGCAAACCCGACGTCACCAGTTGACAGTTCTTCACGACGTTTAAACAGAGCTGGACTGTAGACGACACCACGGAACTCGGTCAGGTCTTCGCCAATAAGGGGATACCGAGTATGTGGATTGTCTTCGAGTTTCTGGAAATTCGAGCTGGGACTGTCCGCAGTCGATAGTGCCACAATCTCTTCGGGCGGAATCATAATTTCACTGACCGACTGTTCGCCAATAGTCAAAGCATTCATAATCTCCTCGCGTCGGTCGTCAGCCACGTCACCTTCCTTAAGTACCGATCCAAGCCGATTACGAAGGTCACCTCGTGTCTCGATGACTTCCCGCTCTGTTTCAGTCCAAGCTTGAGTCATCTCGATACCAAACAAGCCCAGTGTTGCCTTTGCGACAGAATCACCGACCCAGATGGCTGGGGCGAGTATCTTGGCGAACCAGTATAGAGGTCGCGCTCCGTACCCAGCGACCTGTTTGGACCGTTCGACACCGAGGTACGTTGGTGTCTGTTCGCCATGCGTGAGGTGGATCAGGTTAATAAGGAGAAACCCAAGTAACGAGCCAGCCCCGATTGATGCGAGTGTGGTGTTTGCAAACAACGGTTCGAACAGTGCTGCCAGTCCGGGCTCGGCAATGATCCCAAGTGCGATACTTGTAGCAGAAATCCAGACTTGACACGTTGTTAAATAAAATTCCAGATCGTTAGTCATCTCCCACGCGAGTTCCAGTCCGGGTGTGTTGAACTCTGACTCAGGATACTGCCTGACACGGGTTAGTGCAAACTCAATTGCGACAAAGTATGCGTTTACTCCGATGAGAATGATACCCCCGAGAATCCGTAATCCGATCTCAAGCGGTTGCATCGTCTGGCCGTACCAATAGTGGATAAAAATAGTATTCGCATCAAAATAATCATTTAGAAAAGTAACATAATACAGAAAGAATCAGACTGTAATCGACGCTCCCTGTACACACTCTTAGATAACTCGGTCAAGAATACCGCGAGAAGCATGACCAGTTCTCTTGGAGGGACCTGCCACCGCGAGAGACACGAGCACAAATCCAATACGCAGAGACGGAGTCAATGGCCAGTTCTTACAAAGTCGATTTCAGCCCTATTGGGACGAACCAGCTGCTCAGTGTGTGTGTGTGTGTGTGTGCGAATTGACCGCAAGTCCACCCGACAACCAGAAATAATGTTCTGAGCAGCGTGCAAGATGTACTGACCGAGTTTCAGACGGGCCCTTGTGAGGGGCTACAGGTCCTGTCGCGGCCGTTGGCTTCGTGAGGCGATTGAGCCCTGGTCGGGATCCTGCTCGTCCTCGTGACGGCGCTGTCGACCGTGGCGTGGGGCTGCCAGTCGACGGGACCACCGCTGCCGTCGGCGCGCCCTTCGACACCACGTCGGATGACGAGTTCGCGGTGTCGGGCAAGAGAGAGTCGCCAGAACCGCGGGATTTAATGGTGTGACAGACATGCTAGGATTCGGTCATGAATGAGATCCGTACTGGACTGAGCTACGGCGACGTCCTGCTGGTCCCGCAGCGTTCACCCGTCGATAGCCGAAGCGATGTCTCTCTTTCAACGGAACTGACACCCGGACTTACCCTTTCGAAGCCGCTGGTGTCGGCCGCGATGGACACCGTCACCGAGGCAGAGCTGGCTATCGCACTGGGCGAGGCCGGCGGCGTTGGGACGATTCATCGCTTTCTCACCGTCGCGGAACAAGCCGCTGAGGTCTCGCGCGTAGTCGAGGCCGGCGTCCCGGTCACGGCTGCGGTCGGGATCGACGAGGACTATCTTGAGCGAACAGCGGCCCTCGTCGATGCCGGCGTCGACGCGGTGGTCGTTGACGTTGCTCACGGTCACATGGAGCGAACTCTCGACGCCGTCGCTGACATCCGCGAAGCGTACCCGGGGCTGGATCTCATCGCGGGCAACGTCGCCACGCCGGCGGGGGTCGAGGACCTGGCGGGGGCCGGCGCGGACTGTGTGAAGGTCGGGATCGGTCCCGGGTCCCACTGCACCACTCGCAAGGTGGCCGGCGCGGGTGTACCGCAGTTGACTGCGGTCGACGACTGTGCCGATGCGGCCCCCAGCGACGTGACAATCTGTGCCGACGGTGGCATCCAGACATCTGGTGACGCCGTCAAGGCGCTGATGGCGGGTGCCGACACGGTGATGCTCGGCAGCCTCTTTGCCGGTACCGCTGAGGCCCCCGGCGAGACCGTCGAAGTTGACGGCATGCGGTACAAGCGGTCGCGAGGAATGGCGACCACTGCAGCCGCAGAGAAGCGCTCCGATAAGGGTGAGAACGTCACCGCCGATGAGGGCGTCGAGGGACTGACGCCGTACAAGGGCCCCGTCACCGATGTGGTCGAGGAGTTCTGTGCCGGCATTCGCTCGGGACTGTCATACTGTGGTGGCCACGACATCGCAGCAGCCCGTGAGAAGGCTACGTTCATGCGGGTGGCAGCTAGTGCCAAGGAGCGGGAGGGTGCCCACTCCGACGACGAGTGGGAGACGGTCAGCGTCGACAGCACGAAACACGCCCACGCTGAGGCTGACGACTAACGCTGGTGCTATAGCAAGCTGACGGGATTCGCAGTGGGGAATATCCGTTCAAACGGACACCATCAGGACAGGACGGGCTAGCTCGGGCGCGTTTGCACTCCGTGAGATGACCGACGACGGGTAGCGCAACTCCCGAGATTCGCTGGAAGATATCGACGAGGGCAGGGAGACGGCCGCGAGTTACAGCGACGGCTAGACACCGACGAGTTCCAGACGGTGTCGATTCGGACCTGCCGGACAACAGGCGTAGCTCACTGTTGCGAGCCAGCGTGATTGCGACCTCTCCGCTTCCGAGACCGCCAGAGCCGCACAGTATCTCGATGGCACCGGCACCAGCAACGCCGCGCAGCAACCGTTGGTTCGCTACCGAATGGCGGTTTCGAGCGGGTCAGGCCGTCTGGGTCAGTGGCGCATGAACGGGCGGGAGGTCGTGACGACGATGTGGCGGATCTGATTTCGGTCCTAGAACTAATCGCGGAACAACCACTCAATAGGGCTGCTCATGACACAGGCATTAGGAGAGCTCAAAAAGTAAAATATAGATTTGAGACTACGTTCGACCTAATACGTGACAGAGACAATCAGCTGATACGATGGTCACAGTTTCCGCCTTCAAAGACGGCTTCACCGCCCTCCGCGCGAATCCAATCCTGCTCGTCGCTGGCCTCCTTATCGGGGTCGGCAGCCAGCTGCAATACGTCGATCGCCTAATTGAATCGCCACTCCTCTCAACAGGCGTGTCGCTCGCTTGGCTGATCGTCTTTCCCTTTGTTCTCGGCGGGTTCATCGGCATTGCCCGAACTGCGATAGAAGGGACAGACGCATCGCTCACCGACTTTTTCACTGCCGCTCGCACGTATTACCGCCGACTGCTACTCGCAACTGTATTGTTCATGCTGCTCGTCCTTGGAACCGCCATAGGACTCGGACTTGTCGGGTTCGTCCTCGGGATCGGAACGATGGCGCTCGCCGTGATTGACGAGATGGCTGCGTTCGTCGCAGGCGTCATCTCTCTGCTCATCTGGCTGGTGTCGATCCTCCTTGTCATTATGTTCGTGCAGTTTTACGACACCGCGATCGTCATCGAAAACGAGAGCGTTACTGACGCGTTCCGGAGAAGCGTTGGTATTGTTCGCTCAAATCTGAAAAGCGTCGTTGGATTCTCGTTGGCGTGGCTCGTCCTGCTGAACGTCTTCTTTATCCCCGAATACCTGCTTCAGTTGGCGCTGACGGACGCTGGGTCAGCTGATGTATTACCAATCGACCTCGGGATTCCGATTACTGTCCTACTCCCGATTGGGATTACTCTTTCCGCGGTCGGCTTCGCGTACTTCTATACCGTGTACACGGCCTACTATATGCGATTGATTGCTGCCTCACCAACCAGCCCAGAATCAACAGAAACACCTACCAACAATTCCGAACAATAGTTTCGACCAGCCACCGATCGAGCCAGATCCCTGCGACCAGCGTTCACAGAAGCAACCCCCACTATGACACAACTCCTCCCGACACAAACGGACGCCACCGTCGAGCGAAGCGATACCCCAGCCGTACTGAGTTTAGATGACGACGAGACGCGAGACGTAATCGAAGCATTGTCCGCCGAGACCGCCTACGAGATATTTCGGCTGCTCAACGAGACGCCGGCGACGCCGTCGCGGATCGCTGAGCAGCTCGACCAGAGCGTGCAGAACGTTCAGTATCACCTGGAGAATCTCGAATCGGCTGGCGTGATCGAGGTCACGGACACCTGCTATTCTGAGAAGGGCCGTGAAATGAGCGTGTTCGTCGTTTCCGAGGACCCCACGCTGCTCTTTCTTGGCACCGAAGACGACCGTCCGAGTCTCAAACGCGCGTTCAAATCCTTCGCCTCGCTGCTCGGTCCCCCGTCAATTTTGCTCGCGGCCGGGGAATCCATCTCCCAATTTGTTACTGCCGAATGAGCGAACGTACCGACGCCCCAGTCCGAAGCACATCCACCGACAACGACACATCCACGCGTGACGCGACACCGACGATCAAGGCCCGAGACGACGTTGATGGCTGTGGCTGTCTCGAATGCCGAAACATCGAGACGACGACCATCAATCGGACCGTCCTCGATGCGCTCGTCTGGTCCGTTCGCCTGTTTCGGTCCTACCCGTCAATCCTCGCCTTCGCTGGCGTAATTATCCTCGTCAACCGCCTGCTTGAGACGGACAGCATCAATATACTCCCGATGCCCGCGATCAGCGTGGTTGAGGCCCTGACTGCGTTTACATTCATCATCTTGATTCGAGCCTATGTGGGGACGATCGTCGCTGGCGAGCTGACCGGCAAACCCGTCACGATACGCGAGGGATTGCGCCGAAGTATCGCTCGGACACCGGCGTTAGTTGGCGTTATCTTCCTCATCGTGTTCTCGGTGATGACGATTCCGTTCTTCGTGTCGCTTCCACTCTTCCTTCTGGTCGCCGTGCTTCCGGTCGCACCGGTGGGGATGGTGGGTTTCCCCGCCGCCGCAGCAGTCGGCGGGATCGTGTTCGCTGTGCCGTTTCTCTTTTTCCTATTCAAGTTCTGGTTCGCGCCCGAAACCTGCGTTATCGGCCAGTACGGCCCTCTCAAATCGCTACAAATGAGCTGGCACATCACGTCGAACTACCGAAGAAAGTTCATCCTCATCGTTATCATCGCTATTGGAAGTGCACTCGGCCTATATTTACCATCCGTTCTTCCCCAGTTCGAAACGGGGCTGACGTTGGTGCGTCCAGTACTGCATGTAATTTCGTCAAGTGCCGGTGAACTGCTCTCAATCGTGTGGGCAAGCGCATATGCACACATCTACGTCCAAGGAATCGTATCGTGAATCTAAAATCAACCTAGGGGTTCGTTCGTTTGCATCGCATCAATGACGATCGCTGCAATCACGACTGGCTCTGTTGGAATTGAACTCGTATCAGTCAGCGTAATCTCGTACTGATCGAAGTCAAATAGAGCGAATTTGCCCTGATTGAACCGACTAAATGACCTTCTGCATCGACGATCTCATACTGGTAGACGATCCTTTTGCCGGCAGGAGTTTCCGTGCAAGGGTAATGAGTGGCCACGTGAGCTGATCTCGGCGAGAAGCGATCCATCGTCAGCGTCGCGGAGCCGAATAGGACTGCGACCTGGCCGGTATATTTTTTCAGCCACGGCAAACAAGCAAATAGTATGCGAAAGATCGGACTCTTGGTGAGCATCATAGGGCTTCTTATTAGTGTTACAGGCACGGTGGTACTGTACCAACATACGACTAACAGGTACCATTCAGCTATCGTGGATATCGGGTCGATCGCTGTTGCATATCTCGGCCTAATTCTTCTCGGGATTTCTGTTTCAGTCACTGGAATCGCCCTTCTTTTGTGGACGAATACTAACATTTCTAGAAGCCAGAGTGACTGATTGGCATACAGTCTGTGCTGACAGATTCAGTAATCGTAGCTATGCCGTTTCTTCACAGTCGACCACCTGGACCCAGATCTGTTGGTTAACCAGTTAGCGCGATTGGGACGGTCCGCGTGTCGGTGAGTTCGTCGGCAGTCATCTCTAAGTGTCGAGATATGAATTGCTCTGTGGGTGACCGGACGCCTATCGAGTGGGCTGCCCGTGCACTCGACCGAGGGACGGGTATCGCGTGGGGCAGACATCACGTTCATACTGATTGATTACTATACAGACATTCGCAATGAAACTCCCCGTGGGAATCACGACCCTCCACCTCTCACGAAAAAGCGTGTACCTGCTGCTCCTTGCGATTGCCCTCCTCGGGTTCGGAGGGTACAGCTACGTACAGCAGGGACAAGCCGTCGATACTGCCGTCACTGTCCAGGCAACAGTCGACAGTGCAGATGTAGAGCGGATTGATAGCCGGCGAAGCATCGAGTACGAACCGGAAATCGAGTACACGTACCAGTATCAGGGCGAGACGTACACCAGCGATCAGGTGTTTCCGGGCCCGACTGTTCGCACCTACTCAGAGCGGTCACAAGCGCAGTCTATCGTCCAGTCGTACGAGCCGGGAACGACAGTCAAAGCGTACGTGCGGCCGTCCGCGCCGGGCGATGCGTTCCTGATCCGGGAGCGGACCCCATGGCCGGTGCAAGCGTCCGCCATCGGGACTGTCCTGCTGGGCCTCGTCGTGCTGGCCGGTCTGGGAGAGCAACGCCCGGGACGGTACGAACTTCGCCCGGTGGAGGAGGTGCAGTCACCGACCTCCCAAACGTGGATCAAACGCCGCGGCGAGACTCTTCATCGGCTGTCGAAACGATCACTCGCCGTCTGCTTCGGGGCGTTCTGGCTCTCGATGGTGGGGTTGTTTTTCGGCATCCTGAACCTGACTGGGGAAGCTGACAGCTCGGTACAACCAACGCAGACCGACATCCTCGGACCGGTCGGACTGCCGTTGCTCGCGGGCTTTGGCTTCTGGGTCGGGATGGTCCTCTCGCTGTGTCTGTACGGTGTCTGGTCGTTCACCCAGTACCGGCAGCTACGCAGGCGGCTCCACCAGCCGACACCGCCCAGCCCGTTCAAACACCCAAGTCGGCTCGTTACGATACTTGGGACCGACAGCGACGAGTTACCCGAGTACGGCCGACGCGTCCGCACAACCGGCTGGGCGTTCGTAATCGCTGCAGGGATGACTGCCATAATCGTGCGGCTCCTCTATGGAGCTATCTGAGACATATTCGAGCCGTCCCCTTGTGGTCCAAGCTGAGGAGAGTGGGAGCTAAACACTGCTGCCCGGCCATACACTAGACCACAATGACACGAGCGTCGGTGCGCCGAACAGATGGCTATCGCGTTCATGTATGTAGTTTATCGTTATTATCCCGGCGACCAACAGCGCCATTACTTCGAGTGTGCCGAACACGAGTTCTTCGAACGTTTCGCCTCCGTAGGCCTGTATGAGAGGGATACTGAAGTAGACGAGTTGAGCACCGCCGCCAAGCAGGAACCACCACGACGGGCGCCAGACGCCGCTGGATCCCCGCACTTGCCGTATGTCCAGTACCAGTCCGGCGAAATATATCGGCGTGTACAGGTGGACCAGTCCAATACAAATGAGCGCCACTGCCCCTGGGAGCAATGGGAGAAACTTCGGGAGTTGCAACGACGATGTTGCAGTACTGACGAGAGCGAACAGGAGAAGACCCACCAACCCGACAGTTGTCAAAAGCGGTTGGATAGCAAGCACGGTGGCCCAAAGCCAGGAGCCGTTCCGTCCACCATCGTCTGGTGAGTCGTTCTGTGTGCCGGTCCCACCCATTCTTGATTAGAATAGGCGATAGGGAACCACTTGGCGGCGTCGGTTTTCGCTGTCAGAACGATGGGTAAAAAGCCCGAAACCGTCGATAGTTCATATCGAAAACTTCCCGCTCGACAAGCAACGTCGCTTAATACTGAGAGTACAGAAGCACGAAATATGCCTGTGGACAGCACTCTCGTGGGCACCGTCCTGTTCGGGGTCCTCACTCTGGGTGTCTACGGAGTTCTGCCCGGAGTAGCCGGTGGGGTCATCGCGACCGCAATAGGGGTGGCCGCGACGACTAGTGGTCTTAAGGGTATACGCGACGGGTGGAGATTATCGACCATCGACGCAGTGCCACTTCGTGAGGCTGTCGCGGCCGATGGATTGGTTCGGATCCAGGGGACCGTTCGCTCGCCTCGTTCGGGCGACACCCTCGTATCACCGATTCGGGGAGAAGAGTGCGTAGCATACGAGTATAACATTACCCGTCAGGTGCAGGGGACCGGGGATCCATCTATTGATGCAGGCATCAGATGCAGTCCATTCATCGTCGCTGATGAGACGAGAGAGATATACGTCGACCCTACGGACGAGAGTCTCTCACTGGACCACGAGATAGACACAGTCACAGGTGCTGACCTGCTGGAACGGGTAGACGAAGCAAGACTCGATCTGGAGCCGTCGGCGCACACGGACTCCGGCTTGTTCAATAGTCCAATCGAGCTGGTGGAGGGCACACTCGGTGTCGGCGAAAGGGTACACGTCGTCGGGGAAGCACACACAGCGCCGGAACGAGGGGCCGCAGGTGCAGATGTAGTCATGACACCGGAGGAGGGACATCTGATAGTGGCAAACGATGAGCCAGAAAGTGCCGCGTTGAGAACGGGTGCTCGAGGACTCTTCCTGCTGGTTCTCGGCATAGCGTTCAGTGGTATCGGCTTAGTCACTCTCGCGGCCAATCTCGGGAGTATTGTTGAGATATTACAGGTTGTTGGTAGTGTTTGAGTTGTGGTATTCTCGACCCTTATGCTGGGTGCAAAGAACGCGTGTCAGTCACGCCGACTGACGCGTAATCTCGTGCGCGAGGGTCACAGGGTCGGTGATGGGGTTGTGAAAGAACGCTCACTTGCCCACGATTCAGTGCCAGTCAATGCGTGGCAGGCAACCCCGTCGCTACTACTCGGACTCACAATGACTTGTTCGCGTTCCCAAGCAGAAAACCGGGTTTGAGCCGCGGCCGGACAACGACTTTGAGCGCATCGAGGCCGATGAATTGGGTGTGCGTGCGACCGAAGCAATCAACGAGATAGATTCCATTTGAATCGGTGGAGAACGCAATTGATGGCCGGCCGATGGTGCCAAGCTGATTGAACTCACCTGTATGCTGTGATAATCACGACTATTGGCACGACTGTATACGACCATTTCTTCTGTAATATAGTTTCAGACGAACCATCGTGGGGTTGAAGCCGGGATTAGGTGCCCTCCCCCACCCACCCAGGCTGTCGCTCCCTCCTTGAGCCGGCTGGTTGACCCACACCAATCGGCTCAGCCGCAGCTATCGCGGGTATGCACATAGTTATCCACTGTTTACCAGTTAGTATCAGCCGACTCACAACGCAACGAGTAACACGCTTAACTAAACACGACCGCGAGTGCTATGCAAAAATAGAAAAGCGACATGCGACGGCCGTCCGGCTCACTGAACACGCGTTTATTTATTGTAGAGCGCATGATTTTTACATATGCATTCAATCTATGAGTCATTTCTTACTGACTGCGGGTTTTGCACGCCGATAGCTTCGAACGAACGCGTACACCAGTCCGACGACAGCGCCGATGCCGAGTACGGCGGGGCCGACGACCATCGAAATCTCGGTTGGGGTTGATGACAACGAGAACAGGAACGTGACCGTGTCTGGTGTGCCGATTGTTAGGGAGTCAACGCCAAGGGCGTCGAGGGCCAGCGGACCACCCGCTGCGAGGAGGATGAACACGCCTATGGCCGTGACGGCGGCACCAGAGAGAGCGTCCCAGACGACACCAGTCACGGAGATTCCGTGTGGCCGGTCGCTTTCATGGCCGAGGATGCGGACGCCGTTGGGATGATCCTCAAGGCGAACATCCGCAGGGAAACTGAGTAGCGTCATCGTCATCCAGAGGTCCGCGATCGCGCCAGCGGCGTTGGCTGCCAGCGGAACGATGAGCCACCCCCACTCGAAGACCAGCATCAGCGGAACACCGACGGCAGTCATCACGACCAGTGGTGTCAACAACAGGACAATGAACTGGTTGCGCGTGAACTCGTGGTCAGTCGTGGCGTATGCGTACGGCAGAATAAAGTGTGCGATGCCCACGCCATACTTCGCCTCGCCACCATAGTACCGGATAACGAGGCCGTGCAGCCACTCGTGCGGAACGAGAACGACCGTCCCGAGCACCAGTATGACGAGGACATCCAGCGCGTTGGTCCACCAGGCGACGCCGGGCGCGAACTGGAAAGACGCCGGCTGGCCAGTAACAATCTGGTAGAGGCCGCCAAATACGGTTGCGGCGACGACCAGCCCGAGGGTGCTAAGCGCGGTCATTTGGATGGTGAGCCCGCGCGTCAGTTCGAGGTCCGCAAGCACCACTTCCGGGTCACTGGTACCGGCTGAAGCCATAGTCGTAGATGACCCATCTATCTGTTAATTATATGGGGTCAGGGAGTATCTCGTCACGAGAAAACGTGGTCGGTAGAAGAGTAGCATAAAAAGTATAGGATACTGGAAAAATAATCTATTTGGATGAGTCCCCCTCCAAACCCTCCAGAATCGTATCCGTCCAGGAGCCCTGCTATTTATGTTGCTACTGGTCGGCGCAGCCACCTATTTTGAGTTCGTCTATGCCGGGCCACCAACACGCTATTCCGTTGTACTCTGGATAATCGTCGTTCCGATGTTACTCGCAGCGACGGTGAACGGTGTTCGAAGCTACCCACTTTATCAGCCACTCATGTATAGCGGTTTTATCGCAATTGGTACACTACAGTATCTTGACGGTGAGTGGTACCTTCTTGCTGGTCTGTTTGTCATCTGTGGGATCGGTGGATTGGTCGCCGAATTTCGTAACAAAAACAGCTCTACACATTCAGGATGAGGCCTTCAAAACGCACATGCAACTTCGTAAGCGACTCTCGTTGACGGACCAGTCAGTTCAGAGGGAGAACTTCTCAGATCGATAGGAGTAATAATCGTAGGTGTCTGATTCTGAGTTCCCATCCTCATAGGCTGACCCCCGATACGTTGCGGCAATTGTTAGCGTCATCGCCACTGGCGTACTCTATTTTCACAGTGATCTTACACAATCTGGTCTAACCATAGAGGAAATCACTCTGGTCATATTCGCTATCCTTCTCCCAACATCAATCGCATACGAAATCGCTCGTCGGTTGTGAACTAATACAGCAATCCACATCCATGAGTCAGCTGGAATCTGTTGGTGTCGTTCTGATTGGAATTGGGAGCCTTTGCGGCGCAGTAGCGACAACTCAGTCGTTCTCCGTAGTGGTGCTTCCATCTGTTTTCATCATTGCCATCGGAATTGCTGTGACCTTCGTCGGAAGGTACAGATAAAATAGCCAGTCAGTCAACTACTCAGAGCCATCAGCGTCTTTCAGTAACCGGAGTAGCAGACCGAGAGTCAGCGTCATCACAGCGAAGATTGTGAGTAGTATAATCAGAGTCCCCAGCCCAACCATACGTGATATCGAGTGGTCGGTCGTAAGAAAATACCGCCCTGACAGCCTTCTGCTCAGTATAGGAGACCCACTCATCAGAAGATATTTTGATTTCTGAGGTGGAAGATCGGGACAATGCCCTCCACCAGTGACATACCGCAATGGCGTGAGTTGATGATGCTTATTTTGCTGAGTTTTCTCTTTGCATCACTTCAGTGGAATACGCTACAGGGCCTCATTTCCAACGGGCCAACGGCATTCAATACGCTCGTGGATGTTTCATTGTTCGTCCTCTTGAGTATCTCCGTCATAGGAGCAATCTACGAAACCCCACAGATGAGAGCAAATTGAGTCCTTCGCAGACCCACTGAGTAGCTGGCTCGTCCCACCAGTTCCGATATCAACTCTATGAGAACTATCTATTGGACCCGTCTGTGTATTCGAATTTTGCTCAGCCTCTCCCGCTAACTCACGGTGGCAGGTCTCTCCAAGAAAAACTGGTCGTGATTATCGCCGCATTCTCAACCTTCCTAGTGGTCAGTACACAGTAGCTATCCTGCACTGTTATCAACCAAATCGTCGGGTCACTGAATTTATAGACTTCAACGAACACCGTTCTCGCACGTAGTCTATGTCAAGTACGTCATCCGGTCGGTCTCCTGATTCACGGTGGTGGTACGGAGTCGCGTTCTTTATTGGAGTATTGGGGTTAACGTGGACTTCGTACGGTATCCTTCAGATAGTTAGCGAACCGCAAGCCGGGTCGCCCCCGAGTCTAATGCCATCTAATCCAGAGCTGAGTTTGGTATTTCTGTTCTCTACCCTCACAGTGGGAGCCACAGTATTGGTCGGCAGTCTACTGGCCCCCATATACTCACTATGCCTCTATCTCGATGTCAGAACACTCCGAAAGAACGACAGCAACTGGGTACCCAGTCGAATTCTGTGGGGGGCAGTTGGCATACTGCACTTGGGTTCGTTCCTATTTTCGACTGTACAGTTAGTTACGATTCCAGCGGGAGTAGTATACCTGTACAGGCGTTACAAGACGGTTGGAGTGGCATAAACCAATTGTGTCCATTTAGATAGAACGGTCAATGGGTACGGTTACTGAGCGGCTGTTTCATACCAAATCAGCTGGTGAAAACCCGCCTCGCTGTGGTGAGTAACTGCGGTCAGCACTGGGAAGTAGTCTATCGGCGCTTCAGTAGCACAGAGATGAGCATAAGCGCCGCAAAGACGATTGCGAAGCCCATCACTCCGACTCCAAAAACGTAGTACGGGTTCGTAAAATCGGGACTGCTGAGGAACAGAAAGAGGCTAAAACTCGAACCCATCAAGACAATCACCGCAGACTGAATACTCGGATTATACCAGTCTTCAAGCGAATCCCGAACAGTCCCATACATATCAGGACAATAACTTCTATACCGTATAGCGTTTGTGGTCGGTGAAAATCCAATAACTTCGCAGCCCCACTTACCGGATGTCCCACTCCAAACAAAACCGGGAAATCATGGCTCTCAGCAGGAAATTGTCGGAACAAGCCACGTAGATACGCGCTCGCGTACGCTGCTTAATACCTATCACAGGCGTAGTTATCCAAGAGCTAGTACTAAAAACGAGTTTTTGACCCGCTTCGGGTTGGCTACCGCTCCGAGAGGGTCTTGTCACCGCGCAGCTGGACGAACGCCTCTGCGAGGATTCCAAGCACCAACAGCGAGAACGGTAGCGTGATAACGCCGGACACAAGCGTGCTTATCGCTGGACCTGCGTACGCGCCAACGATAAATGAGATCAGTACGCCCAAAATCCCCGGAATGATGCTCAGGCCCACGAATATGACCAGAAGAAGCCCGAACACCGGGATCCAGTTGCCACGTGTCAGAGTCCAGCTGTTTCGGAGGGCGGCGATGAAATTGTCATCCTCAACAGCAATATAGAAGATCATGAACAGGAACGCCACGTAGGCGATGATTCCCGGGATAATAAGCAGGAGTGACCCGAGAAACACGAGAAGTCCGTACGCAATGCTGCCAACGATTGTGTTGACTAATACAAGGAGAATGTTCCGGGAGTAGTATTCTGACGGAATCTTGTCCGTATGCCCACCGACGAAGGTCCGTATCGAAACGATAGCTGCTACTTGCAGTAGTAGCAAGGCGACAATTGCGACAACCGCAGAGACGGCAAGCGGAATATCTACGGTCGGAAGTGGTACATCAGTCATCTCGGGATTCGCCCGGAGTAGCCATGTGACGAACGCACTGTAGAATGCCACTTGCCAGACGAGTCCGAGTACCACGTATGCGAGGGAGAGGACCACTCCGTTTCTATTCGCGACACGACTGAAGCCGCCAGTCAGGGAGGAACCGATATTCAGGGACACAGTTACGCCACTAATCGCCCAACGAATAAATAATTCGCAGAGTTGCTACTACAGAAACACACAGCAAAACATATACGAGTCGATTATCACGTGACCGCAAACGCGATTCTATTGGTTCAACTCGAGGTGTCTTGATGGCTAAACTATACTCACTCAATCGTTCCGAAACGCATAGACGAATAGTCTGATAAACGAGGTTTGTTATCAATGCCCTCTACCGGCGAAGGCCTCGCCATTCAGGTGACTGACCTCCGGAAGAGCTATGACTCAGAGGTCGCCCTCGAAAGCCTCTCGCTTGCGATCCAGCCGGGAACCGTCTATGGCTTTCTCGGCCCGAACGGCGCGGGAAAGACCACCACGATGCGGCTCCTGACCGGCCTCACACAGCCTTCCAGTGGCACAAGCCGCGTCTGTGGCATCGACCTCTCGGCTGGGACGGTCAAGCGCTACCTGTACGAACTCACCGAGGACGGCATCGTAGAGCGCATCCAAATTGACGAGTCCACGCAAGTCGCCCACCGAGCCGTATCGAGCCACAGTTTCCTACTTACGTCTTCGAGAGGCTCACCGATTAGGTCTCTGAACTCATTGTTCGCCGTATTATTGCGGTCGCAGTGTGAGTATTGTTCAAAATAGTACACTAACGTTCGATTGAGAGTGAGCCTGCCATAGCCGACGTGGAGGCCCACATTAGGTCGCTAGACGGCTCATGTGCCAAATCAAAGCCGTCTCGATTGCAATCCACACAAATATCCACAGTGTTACAAGAACGAACACTAGTATCGTCGTTGAGAGCACTCCGAATCCCTGCACTGTGTTGAGTAACATTGGACCGAACAGCATAACCGTTCCAGCGACAGTCACCAGTCCTACCGAGGCAGATACATAATGTTCAACTCTTGATACGCTTTCCTTCTGCTCTCTCTTTGACCCGCCTTTTCCGGAGAATGGAGGCGGCCTATACTCCTTACGTGCCATATCATAAACTATGATGTACTAATACAAAAACATTGTCAGTAGTTGCCACACATCAAGCTTTCAGGGCAGGGTTCGTTTACATGGTCCGCCCTGATAATGCGATACACACAGTGGCAGTTCGAACAGCACCAACAGGGGAAGAGACAGCAAACCCTGATTTGTTGTGCACCAGCTATGGTGTAAGGACTCTTGCGTCGAAATATTCTCCGCCTTCCTTCCACAGCACGATGGCTGTTGGGAGCACCAGAATGGACGCGACGAACGAATAGAGGACGCTAAGAGCGATTAGAAGCCCGAACTGTCCCAATATCGGTATCACCGCCAAGACCAGAACACCGGTCCCAGAGGTGGTTGTCAGCATGCTCCCAGCCAGAGCGCCACCCGTGCCGCTGACACTCACGTTGAGGGCCTCTTGGAGACTGGTATCCCCACGGTACTCCTCAGAGAATCGATGGACGATGTGAGCAGAGTAGTCGATACCCAGTCCAATCCCGATCGACAGCGTCGTCCCAGTCAGGACGTTGAAAGGAATATCGAGATACCGCATTGTGGCCGCCAATGCCGCTATCGTCAGGAGTATGGGTATCAGGTTTGCAAGACCGAGGCCTGGTCTCCCTTCGAGTAGCCAATACACGAAGAAGAGGAACAGAGCAGACGCAATGATAGCAAGGGCCAAGCTGATGTATGCGGACTGGGCGATGATATCCGAGACAGCTTTCATTACCACGACACCACCGGTTGCGGTAGCCGACATTCGGAACTCCGAGGCAAGTGCTCTGGTATCTTCTGTTACCGCTGCTTGGCTCGCATCGGCTTCAACCGAGTATATGATCCGGGTCTTCGAGTAGTCATCAGTCAGATACGATCTGGCCTGGTCGCCATAGGGCGATGCGAACAGTTCGTTGTAGATCAGTTCGAGGTTCTGGTCAGGAACACCGTTGTTATTCAGATCGTTTTGAGCGACGAGCCGACGGAATTCCGGGGAGGTACTCTCATACTGGTTGATGACGCCGAGGATACTGTTTGCATCTGCCTGTTGTCCGTTGGTGACAAACGAATCCGGTGGATTCTGATTCCGACGGTAGATCGACTCCAGTGCTGACCCATCGCGCATTTTGCCTTCAATATAGATAGTAACGGTATCGCTCTCGCCACTCTCAAAGGTTTCTTCGAGATAATTCAGCTTTTCTGTGACTGTATAGCTGTCCGGGGCAATCGACTCCGGCAGTACCTCGACGTAGTCGGGGCTCTCTTCGGGTGGAAGGAAGTCCTCCGTCGTGAATCGGGTGTCGATACCCGTGCCGTAGGCACCCATCGCAGCTGTCGAGACCAGCACAAGTGCGAAGAATACGTATGGCCCGCGTCGTGCGATGGTCACGCCGACGGTCAGCACTCGACTCGCCGAGGACCCCTCGGAGCCGATAGGTGTGATGCTAAACGTTGGTAGGCCATACTTTTCACGCTGCCTGTCGACGAAATGTTTGAGTGCAGGAAGGAAGATACCGAATATCAGGAACGTAAAGATGATGCCGATTCCCGCAACGAGCCCCAAATCCTGAATCGGCCCGAGATCGCTGACGAGGTTTGCAGCAAACCCGAGGACAGTCGTTCCAGTCACGATGAAGAACGCCGGGAGCAGTTGATCCGTGGCAGCACGCATCGAAGGAGTCGGTGCAACGCCCTCGACACGTTCTTCACGGTACCGGTTCACCGCGTGGATCCCGAAGTCGATCCCGATAGCAAGCAGCAGTGGAGGGACAGTAATCAGCATCTGCGTGAACGGGATTCTAGCCCAGCCCATAAACCCGAAGGTCCACACGATTGTCATAGCGAGAGAAATCAGACCGATTCCCAAATCGAACGGGTCTCGATAGGCGATAATCAAGAAAAAGAGGATAAGCACGACAGCGGCGGGGATAACGAGCGTCAATGAATCAGTGATGACGTTAGCCAGTTCCGCAGAGATGAGTCCACTACCGAAAACGGTGATATCACTATCACTGGCACTCACAATGAACTTAGTTTCTTGCTGGAGAGGAGTCAGTGGAGATGTCCCCTGGGTACCCGCACCGCTCTCCACACCAGATACCTGATGTGTTACCGTCGTTAGTGTCGCAGACGCGGAGGGATCCTGGCTGTTCAGATCTTTGCTCAGCAACCCGGCACTTGACGGTTGCTGGTCGAGTGCCTGGCGAGCGGCCTGTTCCACCTCTGGTTGCGTCGCCCGTTCGATAGCCTGAATCTGTTTCGGCGTTGAATCGGCCTGCGGGTCAAGCGTCTGGGCGACAATCTGAGCGAAACTACTGGTCCCCACAACGTCTTGCGAGTCGTGCTGTTCGAGGCGATGCTGTGTTTCGAGCATCGCCAGTAGAGACTGTTTGGAGAGGACGTTCTGATCGCGTTGAATCAGTGTCGTCCTCCCGGTTCCCTCACCGAACGAGTCGCGTTCGAAATTGCTGTTGACATCATCGGCCGCCTCCTGTGCAGGCACTCCCTCAGTGAACTGTGAGGTACCCGAATCAGTCGCTGTCATGCCGAATCCACCGGCGAGAATTAGCGTCGCGACTAGAAAGACACCGATGACAGTTTTGTCTCGGTGAACAATCCAGTCGTCCACTACGTCGATGTACCGTTGATAGTCAAATTTCATTATAGATACCTCGCGTTACCGACGTCGATACCAAACGAGAGCACTGACAAATCCGCCGAGCGTGAGCACACCGATGAGTCCCACTGGTACGCCGCCGTCGCCGCTGGAGCCAGTAACATCGATAGCGACGTTGTAGGTATCCGAAATAACAGTATCACCGTCAGGTTCA
Organism: Haloarcula sediminis; assembly: GCF_035656455.1. NCBI lineage: Archaea > Methanobacteriati > Methanobacteriota > Halobacteria > Halobacteriales > Haloarculaceae > Haloarcula > Haloarcula sediminis. Next base: position 36,042 of record NZ_JAYMGA010000016.1, read on the forward strand.
GTGTATTCGAAGTCGAAGGAGAGTGGATAGGATTTCTCCAAGGCACTCCCGTCACTGCTGAGGCTGAACGTGAGTGTCTCTGACTCCCCCGGACCAAGTGCAGGGATGAACGCCTCATCGTCGTCGGCACTGATGGGAGAATCGGCGAACAATTGCGCAGAGATGTCGGTCAGGGCCACGTCACGTGTATTGGTAACTGTGATTTGGATCGTGTCGGACTGCCCGACACCGATGGACGTGTTGGCTGCGTCGAGTTCGAACTCGGCCGAATCCGGTATGATTCCCGCCCGAATTTCGAGTGTATCGCTCCGCTGGCGCTCACCCTCGGAACCCCGGAAACTCGCAGTGAAGTCGAGCTGGTTCCTGCCTGGTTGGGCGGCATCTGTGGCGTCAACGTTGAAACTGACCTGCTTCGAGCTACCAGCAGCGAGGTCGCCGATTGAGACCTGTGTTTCCTGTGGTGACAGGTTGCTCTGGTCACTTTCCCAAGTCATGACTACGTTGTCGGCGTCACGGGGGCCGTTGTTGGTCACCGTTGCTTCAAGAACGCCGTCGCTACCGACTTGGAGGCTACTCACGATGTTGGACATCGAGAAGGTCTGTTCGGGGTCGGGCGTGATGCTGACAGAGGTGCCGGTAGACTCCTTACGGACGCCGTCGGGGTTATCGAAGGCGACGTTGAGCTGGAACGGATAGCTCTCGGCTTGGGCGTCCTTAGTCGCGGAGATATCGTATCGGAAGGTCCGGTCCTCGCCCGGTTCCCAAGAGTCGACCGAGCGCGTGCTCTCGGACCGCTCGCCGAAGGTCAACTCTCCGTTCTGACTTCCCAGCGTGACCTCGCTGTTGTTCGCAGTCGTCTGCCCGGTGTTTGCAACGGTGACGGCGACGGTCCCGCTTGTCCCGACCTGGGCGTCGGAATCGACGTTCGTCACGTCGAAGCTGGCATCGTCGCTGACGGTGACGGTAACGTAGCGTGTCGGTGATGCGCTCCCCGTAGACCGTGCACCCCCTCGCTCTGAAATGAGATTATAATAGTCGTACTCTAGTTCGATGGGGACACGGTAGGTGCCCGGATCGGCGTCCTCATCGACGCTGATGTCGAAGCTGGCCGTAGTCGGCGTTCCGGTCGAAAGACTCCCGGGCGACCGTGCGCCGGTACTGACGGAAATCGGTGCGTTTCCATCGCGGACCTCGACGGTCAGCCCGCGGGCCGTCGTCACTTCACTGTTCAGCGCCGGATTCTGTGTAGAGCCGATATCGAGGTCGCCGCTGTTGACGAGTACGACATCCAGCGTCGTCTCCTCGCCAGCGATGACGGTGTCGTCTTGGAGCGAGGCACTGATATCCGGACTCCCCCTGACGGTCGCGGCGGCTGTTCCAGCCGTAGTGACTGACATGACGACGAGACAGAGAACGCACACCGCACCTCTACGCGACATCCGCAAGCCTCCGGGACGAGGTAAACCAGTCTGGACAGTGCAATGAACGGAACTCGGTAAGTAATCTGACCATCTGCTGTTGTTGAATGAGTATTCAATCAATATATGACTTCTGTATCATCACTCTGGATTTCAACTCCCTCAATTCATCCTTTATTCGCTTTTTCGGGCACAAAGAGTGCCAAATACTGAATCGACAAAGCTAAGTTGATTGGTTGTTTAATCAATATTGCTGGCGAGCCCACGCCAGTACGACAAACGAAGGGAGGTAGCAGACTCTCTCCGGTCACTTTCCTGCAAGCCTACCTCCCCTCGAACGCACCATGAGCGACACCACGACAGCAACAAAAACAGAATGCAAATATGCACAAAAGCCATCACAAGCAGTAATGATCGACGAATCGACGTTTTTCGGGGATATCTCCGGCACCCGAGAAGAGATTCTCGAAGCCACGTACTATGCGTTGTGTGAATATGGCTACGCGGAACTAACAGTTGGGAAAATCGGGGATTATTTTGATAAAAGTCAGTCGCTAATCTACCATCATTACGACGATAAGGATGGCCTGCTCTTGGACTTGCTTGAGTATATGCTCGAACAGCTGGAACGTCAAGTCCCGTTCCCGGAGGAACCTCCTGAGGACTATATTGATGCCGTCGTGGATCAAATCTTCGACGAAACAAGGAGCTTAGACGAGACGTTCACACAGGCAGTTATCGAGCTTCGCGCACAGACTGCACACAACGATGAATATTACGAGCTGTTTCGCCGGAGCGACGACTTCATTCGCAAACAACTAACCCAGATTATCCGCGCCGGCGTCGAGAAAGGCGTCTTCGATGTCGACAAACCAAAAGAGTCGGCAGCGCTGTTTCAAACGGTCCTTATCGGTATCCAGACTGAGCGTCTAACCGCCGATGCAAAGACTATCGCAGAGTCCAAAGCAGAGTTCCGCCGATACGTCGATACGTGTCTACGTTCCTGAGATAGTGCGGATAACCGTTCTCCGATATCGTGCAATAAGTAGTGTAGGCTCAGTATCAGCAACACTATCTTCGATATGCTACTGGAAGGCCAACAAATGGTCAACCCGGCTCGTGCCGGCTTTGACGTAGCCGCCGTGAAAGCAGAACGCCTCTTACCACCTCAAGGACAGCAAGAGTCACGACGGTGACGGGGTTGAGCATCATCTCGCGGCCACCAAGCGACATATCGGGCGGAAGGCCATACACACCTTCTGTGAGTTCCATGGATTATCTGAGCGCCCAGTCATTTTGATCCGGAAAAATGGGCCGTGGTGAATCGCCAGACGTAGCTTGATTTCACGGGTTCAGAGTCTCCTTGATGTTGTGAACGACACACATCAAAACGAGCTCACGAAATTCACCGTACCAAGTTCGCGCACGCACGGCGTCGCCGAGCGTGCGCTTGATCGTGGAGAAGACGGTCTCACACATCGCTCGTTGACGGTATTGAGGCCCATCGATCCGCGCGTTGTGCGCGTGATCGATGGGCCGGTACTCACGATGTTTGATTAGCGGTCTTACGCCCTCTTCGCGGAGTTTCTCGCGTAAATCCATCCAATC
>NZ_JAYMGA010000017.1:0-21432 GCF_035656455.1 Haloarcula sediminis
GATTGGATGGATTTACGCGAGAAACTCCGCGAAGAGGGCGTAAGACCGCTAATCAAACATCGTGAGTACCGGCCCATCGATCACGCGCACAACGCGCGGATCGATGGGCCTCAATACCGCCAACGAGCGATGTGTGAAACCGTCTTCTCCACGATCAAGCGCACGCTCGGCGACGCCGTGCGTGCGCGAACTTGGTACGGTGAATTTCGTGAACTCGTCTTGATGTGTGCCGTTCACAACATCAAGCAATCGCTGAACCCGTGAAATCAAGCCACGTCTAGCGATTCACCACGGCCCTCCGTTCGGGACCTCTCTGCAGAACAAGAATTGCAAATCGAACTGACGCGATTTTCCACGCTCGTAGAGACGCTCAGTGACCCCGTCTACGTGCTTGACGAGACGGGACGGTTCGAATATGTAAATGATGCGTTCGTTGAGATGGTCGGGTACGGCCGCGACACCGTTCTCGGCGCGACACCAGCACTGATCAAATCACCGGATGCGATCGAACGAGCAGAAACCAATCTCGGTCGCATTCTCTCATCGGACGGTCCCGACAGCGTTCAGTTCGAGATTGAGATTCAGCCCAATGACGGGGAACCGATTCCCTGTGAGGACCACATGGGTATCTTACCCTACGAAGGAGCGTATTTCGAGGGGTCAGTCGGGATGTTGCGTGACATCACCGAGCGCAAAGAGCGCGAACAGGAATTGAAACGGCGGAACCAGCGTCTCGATGAGTTCGCCAGCGTCGTCTCTCACGATCTCCGGAACCCGCTGAACGTGGCCATTGGTGGGATAGATCTCGCAAAGGCGGAGTGTGACAGCGAACACTTGGAGCGGGCCGAACGCGGTCTGGATCGAATGGATGCCTTGATCGACGATCTGCTGACGCTAGCTCGTGCAGACGAGACGATAACTGACCGCGAATCGGTCGACATCGTGCAGATTGTCGAGGCGTGTTGGTCAAACGTCGAGACGGAGGACGCCACGCTCGTCACCGACGTTGATTGTACAGTCGACGCCGACGAGAGTCGGCTGAAGCAGGTGTGTGAAAATCTCGTTCGTAACGCGATCGAACACGGTGGCGACGACGTGACCGTGACTGTCGGTGAGTTTGAGGAGGGGGTCTATATCGAAGACGATGGCTCGGGGATCCCTGAGGACGAATACGATGATATATTCACTGCGGGATACTCGACGAGCGACGAGGGGACGGGCTTCGGGCTGAGCATTGTCGAACAGATTGTCGAGGCCCACGATTGGGAGATACGCGTCACAGAAGGCTCCAAAGGCGGTGCGCGCTTCGAAATCATCAGCAGTGAGTTCGTTACTGCGTAAGTCGCCTGTCTTAGCCGATACTCTGTCTGAATTTCAATATCCCACTGTCGGTGTAAGTCTACTTTCGATATCGATTTATCCGACGGCTCGTCTGATAGTCCGTCGACCAGCTATCCGTGGCTGCCGACGGAATGAAGACGATTGTCGGCGCCGGAATTCGTGCTGGTCTCGCCGGAGAGGATGGCTGAAGCTACTGTTTGCGCGTACCGACACCAGAGATGACGATACGGATTCCGTCTTGATACGAGGTATCGAGCGCTGCCTCCCAACCGTGGGTCTCGGCGAGCATCCGGAGGTTCGGAAGTGTCAATCCGGCCTCAGCGTCGGGAATCGCGCTCCCATACTCGAAATACGATGCCGGGTCGGTGTTGCCAGTCGGCGCACCGTCATCGGTTATCGCAAAGCCAGTGTCGGTGACGGTAACGGTAGTCTTGGTCGCACCGTTGTGCGCACCGAACGTGAACGCATTGACAAACAGTCTTTCGAGACGCTCGGGGTCAGCTGTGAGTTCTCCACTGGACTCAGTTGAGAAGGTACCATTGTCAACGTCAGCAGTCGCCCATGCCGCCTTCGCGATAGTTCCGAGGTCAACCGTCTCGGTCTGGCTATCTTCGACGCTTTGGCCGTATCGGGCAAGCTTCGCTAGGTCATCGACGATATCTGCCATCCGTTCTGAGGTGTCCGAGGCGGTCTGCAAGCTATCACGAGCCAAATCCACCTCACCGTCTTCGACCGCGTCGCCAGCGATGTCGATTCTGGCGCTGACAATCTGCAGCGTGTTGAGCAGTTCATGCCGAATAGCGGCGGCAAACCCTTCCAGTTGTTCACTTTGCCGTTCCAGCTCTCGACGCTGTCGTTCGGTCCGGGTCACATCGGTAAACAACACCATCCGGCCGATGCCAGTCTGGCCCAGGGAAAAGCGCGTGTCACTGACCAGATAGTGTTTGGTCTCGCCGGCGCTGGTCCGGTCGAGGATCCAGTTTCGGTCGCCAAGTTCCGTGCTCGCGGGTGGGATAATGGCGTCCAGTGGTTCCCCCGTCGCCCCATCGAGGTCCGGGAACAGCTGCTCAGCGCGTCCATTGTAGTGGCTGATTCGGTCATCGCGGTCCAGATAGATGACCGGCGCGTCAACGCCGTCGGTGAGCTGGACGGCGAGAAACTCCTCTTCGAACACGTACAAGACGCCGATTGCGAAGACGGCGACACCAAGCGGCTCGTAGTTGATATCAATGAGGGCATCGCTGGCGAAGCCGACGATATCGAACACCACAGGGAGACCAGTAATCCCGACGAGAGCGGCCAGTGGCCGTGTATCGTAGTCGGCATCCAGAAATAGTTCGTACAACATAAAGAAGCCCACCGCGACAAGCGCGTAGGAGAGCCCGGTGACGATCCAGTGAAAAGTACCGTGCATGATTGTCTGATGGGGGAAGGGCTCGGTGACGAATGTCGTCTGGAAGTACCAGCCGTGGAGCGGGTTTGTGAGCTTCACTGCGACGATAGCGAGATACAGTGCCACTGCGAGACGTCTATACATCTTATTTCGGTGAAAAGAGCGTCCGGTATAGGCTGAGGTAAAATAGAGCCAGGCCCCGACGGTAGTGAGTCCGATGATCAGGCTGAGCGTATAGGCTCCGTAGCCCAACGTAGGTGTTGGAGCGACCAGAAAGGCTAATTGCAGCGCCGCCCAGCCGCCACTCCCGACCGCAACGCGACCAACCCTCGACGGGTATCGTTGTCTGTGACCTGCCGGGCACGGCCGAGAGCGGCTATACAGCCGAGCGCGGCCAGTCCGTAGGCGAAAACATATGCCAAAAACGCTGGAGAAACGCCGAGGACGGTCATCTATCAGATTTATATGACTGACTGATTTGAGTCCTATGCCCGTATTACGACAGTTGATAATCACGGCACTGCGGTCAGCCAGCTACTTTTATATACGAAACTATGCCCAACGGTATTCCTTCATGAGATAAGCACCACCAGTTTCTCGAAGAGAGTTACCACGCTAATTAGCGAGAGAAATACGAGAGCAAGTCAAATAAGCAAATACGGAGACAATGGACAGTTCTCACAGAGTTGATCTCAGAACGGTTGGGGCAAACTAGGTGCTAAGTGGGTCTGCGTAGTTACCCCTCGGAACGCCGGAATATAATCCAGCATATAGAGACAGTCTCAACCAGTAAAAAAGCGACAGCAGAGAAAACGAACTGGTTACCAAGAAGGCTGGACAGACGGAGTAGATTCGGTCGGTTAAGATATCCGAGGCCGAAAAATCTCCCGACAAAAACGGCTGTGGCCCCCGATTCGCAGTCCTACGTCCTTCAGGAAGTTCATGAAAGATAGGTCGTGCCCCATACACTTTCCACTTCAATTAGGAATCCTTGATCCTGTTGAAACCTTACGTTCACGAAATAGGCGAGGCTCGAAACCTGCCCCGCCGACCCCGGGAGAGCAAGTCCTGGAATCGGCCGGCGCCACACCGGATTTCCTCTGTGCAGGGAAGTCGCACCGCGAACGGCACGGAAGGTGTCACTCGGTCCCTGTCGACGTGCTGGTCTCGCTCTCCGTCTTGGGTTCGTAGTGGACGCGGTGAACCACAGTCTCGGTCCCGTCGGAGATTGCCGTCACTACGATTTGATCGCCGTCCTCGTGGAGGGCGATGTTCGCCCACGTTCCAGCCCAGCCGCCGGGTTCGTCGTCGTCGCCGCCGGAGAGCTCGGTCTCCCATCCCTCGATGGTCGACTCGACACGGATCGTCTCAGCCTCGATACCCGGTGTGTCGGTCATAATCACCTGTGCCCACTCGACGTTCGAGACGGCGCCATCGGTGTCTTGGTCGTACTCCCAGTCCACTTCGGCGACCACATCGTGTGCCGTGTCGACAATCTCGGGGTCGAAGACTTCGCTGGGGTCGTCGGGGACATCGGAACGAGTCCCGACCCAGAACACTCGCCACCGCCCGGATTCGCGGAGCAGCACCCACGTCTCGCCCATAGAGAGATTCGTCGGTTCCGACGCCGCCTCGACGAGGACTCCCGAGCGATCTGCGAAGGCGTCATCGAGTTCGCCGTCGTCGAAAACGAACCCTGCAGCCTCGAACTCCCGGATCTCCGCCGGCGTCGGGTCCGAATCGACGATTTCGGCCGTATCGGGGTCGAACGCCGGCGTCGAGTCGGGGAACGTGACCTTGCCCGCATCGATCGTCGGGACGTACGGGCTCTCGTCGTGGACGGTCTCGCGGAGGGCGTCGGAGTCGCCGGCCGAGACGGCATCGAAGTACGCCTCGATCGTCGCGACGGGATCGTCGGTCTCGGTCGTTTCTGTAGGTGATTCCGTTTCCGATGGCTCAGGGGACGCCGTCCCGAGGCCACCCGAGCCGCCGTCGTCAGTAGTTTGACAGCCACTCAGACCAGTCACGCCGAACGCTCCGGCAAGGTGGAGGTAGGTTCGTCGTCGCATACGTGAACGTTCCCGTGTCGGATCCATAAACCGGGGAACGGTGTTTCCGAGTCGGCAACAGGGTGCTCTCAAGGCCTGGGCTGTTCGATGGGGGAGGGGTACTGTCTAGTTCTGCACCTCCTTGATTCGGTGTGTCACGATGGGTTCGTAACCGTGACACTGCTCACTCGGAAGTAGGTCATAACGCGTCCAACAACCCATGTAGTACCGTTCCAACGGCCTCTATTATCATATCGACTGTCCGACAAAATCGCCCCTGCTCGTCTTCGTTGTTCGGTTCCTCGCTGACACTGGACATACCATGATTACGGAACGGTATCCAGTTAAGATTCCGATTGATAGCATCCGAATTTTACCGCTCAGCGGTACATCTATCAACTGGTTAGGTGGGAACCTGTCTGACTCTCGGGACCAACCCTGAGTTGTTGGATTCCATCGATGAGCCGAGCACCCACGAGTGTTGCATTGCCCCAGCTTCTGGGTCAGAGACACCGGTAGATGAATTATACCGCTGTTACCGCTGGGTGTGGATATGGCAGCGATAGACGCGTCGGAGGTTTCGAAACGGTATCGAACGGAGATAGCGCTGGACCGCGTCGACTTCGCGGTCGAAGAGGGGGAGACGTTCGGCTTTCTCGGGCCAAACGGCGCCGGGAAATCGACGTTCATCAACATGCTGCTCGACTTTGCGAAACCAACGGAGGGGTCGGTAAGCATCTTCGGGCACGACTGTCAGCGGGCAGGAGTTGCGGCACGTGAACGAATCGGTGTGCTCCCGGAAGGATATTCGGTGTACGAGCGTCTCACTGGCCGGCAGCATATCGAATACGCGATTCGATCGAAGGAGGCCGACGACGACCCGATCGAGATTCTGGACCGCGTGGGTATCCGTGAGGACGCGGACAGGCAGGCCAGTGACTACTCGAAGGGGATGGCCCAGCGGCTCGTACTGGGGATGGCTCTGGTCGGCGAACCGGACCTGTTGATACTCGACGAACCCAGCACCGGGCTGGACCCGAACGGCGCCGCGAAGATGCGTGAGATACTCCGTGAGGAGAACGCACGGGGAGCAACTGTCTTCTTCTCCAGTCACATCCTCGAACAGGTCGAGGCCGTCTGTGACCGGGTCGGAATCCTACAAAACGGAGAACTTGTCGCTGTCGATACCATCGAAGGGCTCCGCAGCTCACTCGGTGGCGGAACCAAACTCGTCATCACCGTCGCCGATCTTGTCGACGGGATGTTGGATGCGATCAGAGCCGTCGATGGCGTCGAAACAGCGGTTACTGCCGGCGACCAGACGATAGAGGTGACCTGTGTCAACGACGCGAAGATGGACATTCTCGTCGAACTCCGGTCACTGGGTGTCGACGTCGTGAACTTCCGGACCGACGAGGCTTCGCTGGAGGACATGTTCATCGAGTACACGGGGGCCTGATTGATGACCTGGCAGACTATCGCTCGACGTGATATTGAGGTGACTGCTGGGACCCGGTCGAGCAAGCTACTGCTCGGGCTGACCGCATTCAGCGTCCTCCTCGCGGCATACATCTATCCGGTAATCGGGACCGCTCCGATAACGACAGCCCGGTTCGGCGGCTTCGTCGCCGGCTGGCTGACGACACTGCTGCCCTTTGTCGGCGTATTGCTGGGCTACGGCGCAGTGGTTAACGAACGCGAATCCGGCGCCCTGCGTCTCTCGCTCTCGCTCCCGAACAGCCGCCTGGACGTGCTCCTCGGGAAGTTCTGTAGCCGCGTTGGGTTGTTGACCGGAGCACTGCTCGTATCGCTGGCCGGCGCCGGAGCCCTCGTCGTCTATCCGTTCGGTGAGTTCGTCGTCAGTCGGTTTCTGACCTTCGTTCTACTGACAGTTCTCTTCGAATCTGTCTGGTGTGGGATTGGCCTCGCGACGTCGTTGATTGTCGCTACCAGGCGTCGGGCGCTGGTGCTCGCCTTTGGGCTGGTCTTCCTGTTTGTCGTCGTCTGGGATGCCGTCGGGACGGCACTTAGAGTCGGACTCAACGCCGCCGGCGTCGTTGACGGCACCCTCCCCGGTCCGGCACGGTTCCTCCTCGGACTCGAACCCGGACACGTGTTCCAGCGGGCGGTCAGCGGGCTCGTGACCGGGGGCGGAGCGGCCGAGGGCCCGTGGTACCTCAACGAGTGGGTAGCGCTGGCCCTGCTGGTACTGTGGAGCGTCGGACCTCTGGGACTCGCCTACGCGAGCTTCGCACGGAGGGACATCTCATGAGCTGGCGATACATCGCCGAGAGGGACCTTTACCAGGCGAGACGGTCGGCGGGGAGCTGGCTGCTTGTCTGTCTGTCGCTGGTACTGTACGTGGGGTACGCCGTTGCTCACACGTATCTCAGCGTCCCTTCATTTGTCGCGTTCATGAGAGGTCTCTCGACCGTAACCGCGATGAGTCTCCCAGTGTTCGGGCTCTTGCTCGGATACAAATCGATCATCCACGAGCGAAAGAGCGGCAGCATATTCCTGACGCTCTCGGGCCCGCAGTCGCGGCGTGAACTCGTCGTCGGCACAGTCATCGGTCGCGTGGTCGTGTTGCTCGTACCGACCGTCGTCTCGCTCGTGATTGCTGGAGGCGTCGGGGTCGTCCGGTACGGGACCCAGGGTGCCCTGTTCTATCCCTGGTTCGTGTTCGTGACCGCCCTCTACGGCGTCGCGTTCGTCGCACTGGCAGTCGGGCTGTCCATGTCGACCACGGCCGACCGTCGAATCACGCTGGGCGCACTCGGCAGCTATGTGCTGCTTGGGCCGTTCTGGGACAGTGTCCACACGTTCGGGCTACTGTTTCTCCACCGGTTCGACTTGAGCGTGTTGTCAGACGTGCCCGGTTGGGCGCTCCTGGTCCGACTGTGGGCACCCACTGAGTCGTACTACCGCCTCCTCAACGCGGGTTTCGATGTCGACCAGGCAACACAGTACATTGGCGGCCCCTTCTACGTGGATTGGTGGATGGGACTGGTAGCGTTGCTCGCGTGGTGTTCCATCCCTATCGTACTCGGCTTTTGCCGTTTCAGGACAGCTGACCTGTAGCTGTGCCTAGGTGTAGAGTTTGCCTGCGATTTCGGTCCATACTGTGGTTAGACCCAAATCGACGTATCTCCCGGAATCTGTACGAACTCTACAGCATTTCTCAGAATCCGACAATCACGCATTCAGTCCAGAAAAAGCCAATATGCGGTAATCGTGAGGGATGTCAGTATGACTGTTGACATCCAAACGGCACGCGCCTCCGATGAGACGAAGTGGACGATAAACAGGATACCGAAAAGATAGCTAAAGGGCGCGACAGCTATCGGTATCGATACCGCTGCGAGCAGGTTGATGTCGTATCGGGACCGCGTATCAAACTCCATCTCATCAGCCATACGGAGTCATTGGATCCAACTTGGAAATAACAGGAGGCCCCGTTTCAAGATCAGCGACACCTTCTCAGTGAGAAGGGCTGGTAGATGTCTCGCCGTGTTGCACCCCCTCCGAATTGATAATCCTTGAGGACGAGACGCTGCACCGCCAACAGTTGTTGACGGATAAACCACGAACTGCTGGGACAGTATTATGGTGTAGAACACCAGAAAATTAAGACTGCGACGTCACGCTTCGACGATGGCCCTGATTGGAACGCTGAGCTCCCTCCTGTTGAATTTGGCAGCAGTCGGGTTGCTGGTCTGGACAACTTGGCAGGCACTCCAGACCCGAGAGCAACCCAGCGCGGACCCGTTTATCGCACTCCTCGGCATGTTGACGCTCTGGGGCGTATTTGCTTTCGTGTCCGAACTCCCCGGTGTACCCGCTATGAGTTCCCTCCAAACCGTCTTGGAGTTCGGACAGTTCGGCGTGGCGCTGTTTATACCCGGCGTCTGGACCATCTATGCGCTGAGTTACACCGGTCGCGGAACCGGACTGACATGGCGACGGATAGCAATACTCGCTGGCATTGCGTTTCCGATCGTCCTGAGTGGGATTGTTATTGCGGTGGCGCCGTCCGAAACCGCTGCCGAACAAATGCTTGCACCATTGATTGGCTCGGAAATCCTGTACCTGTTCGTGCTGTTCCTATATGCGACGTATCTCCTCGTTGACCTCGGTGGAAACCACGCTCGAGTGTCGAACACGCACGTAACGGTACTGACGGTCGGTGTCTTCGCACCGTATCTCGTCAGTCTAGTCGGGAACAATACGTCGGTAGCCGGTAACACAACCGTTGGCCTCCTCCTGTCAGGTGGACTGCTGGCGGTTGCATTGCGGCGATATCCGGTCATGACTGGTTTCCCGAAAGCCGATTATATCGCACGAACGCGTGTGGTCGAGTCGCTTCAGGAAGCTGTCGTCGTTCTGGACTGGGACGACCACATCCTCGATGTCAACGAGGCCACAATAGAGATATTCGACGGCACCGGGGAAACGATAATCGGTGAACCAATTCGGACAGTCATTGATGGCCTCGAACAGACCGACCTTCCCGCCGGAGCGACGGGAACTGTTGGACTCCAGACATCGATGGGACGGCGTCAGTTCCACTTTAGCGTCTCACCGGTTACTGACTCGTCGGGGAATGACGAAGATGACCCGGTTGCCAGAACAGTACTCTTCCGGGATGTGACTGAACAGCAAACCAGAGAGCAACGGCTCGCTGTCCTCAACCGAATTCTCCGTCACAACGTACGGAGTAACCTCGACGTCATACTGGCCTACGCCGACAATATCAATGACGACGACACGCGGACAAGCATACGAGACACAGCGACCGAACTCCTCGAACTGAGCAACAAAGCCAGAGAGTCCGAAGAACTCATGGTGGCGAGCACCAGTGCTCCCGAGTTAGTTGATCTCTCCGAAGTCGCGGAGTCCGTTATCGAACAATTCGAGACTGGTGAGCATACCGGAGAGATCTCTCTCGATGGTCCCGAGGAAGTCCTGCTTTCCACCCACCGATCCGTGTTCAAACAGATGCTTACTGAGCTAGTCGAAAATGCACTCGTCCACTCGGACAAGGAGACATCACAGGTCGACGTACACGTTCGACAGGAGTCTGATATAGCGGCTACGCTAACTGTCGCCGACAACGGACCTGGCCTCCCTGAACGGGAGCAAGAAATCCTGGCTGCCGGAACTGAGACACAACTGAAACACGCACAGGGAATCGGGCTCTGGTTCGTCAACTGGGCCGTCACGCAGCTGGGTGGCGAGCTCAGCTTCCAACAGAACGGCCCAGACGGAAGTATCGTCACGGTTCAACTGTACAGTCTGACGAGCAAGCAGTCCGATACAACCTGAGACAGTGTCTCACTATCTGGCCAGACATCGTCTCTGATGCTCTCTGACGCAGAAACAGTAGATTATTTTTATATTGACTCGGAGAGGTTTTTGCTTGATAACAAACATCTGTATAGCGCCACGTGAACCGCTTCGGAAGTCAAGCACCGAGCTACTCGCATTGCTAACCTGTAGAAATTATTGGAGGGTATGCGTAATCTGGTTGGATTCTGACTTGCTTTTCGACGAATCAAGGTCTACCTCATCACTGGCCGCTTTGTCCACGAGAGACAGTTCGATGTGGTCGTGAGCGATTCTGAACTCGCGTCGATGTTGTCCTTCTGGGTGGATGGACATCACTTCTTCCACGACGCCGACAGCCTCAAGTCGGTTTATCCGTCGGTAGACCGTCGCACGGGAGATTTCAGATCGGTTTGCTATCTCTCTAGCAGGGAGCGACTCGTCTCCAAGAGTCGATAGAATATTTCTCGTGTATTCGTCCCCAAGCAGCGCTAGAAGTTCGTCAGTATCGGCGGGTTCCTCGGCCGCATTCGAACGTCTCTGTCCGACGGTTTCGGACGGAGCATGGTGGTACGAGTTCGACATCAGTTACGTTACTGTCTCTCTCCTGCTTGCCCCTGTAGCAGGACGCTGCTATGTGGCACCGTAGCCGTGAGTACACTCTAGTAATGCAGAGTGCTGTCTCTGATGACTCACTATTCACCTAGATCTGCGAAACAGGAGACGCAGTCTCCACGAGGGTATTTGTATGATGGCTCTCGAATCGTTGGGTAGAATGGGGACCCCGATGCACGTAGATGAGCCTCGGGTGCTAATGGTCGATGACGACGAGAAGGTCGCTGGAGCGTATGCCCTCAGACTAGAGGATGTCGCCGATGTGTCTGTCGCCTATAGCGGTGAGGAGGCGTTAGATGTCATCGACGACCAACAACCGCCTGATGTCGTACTGCTTGACCGGCATATGCCGGGGCTATCGGGCGATGAGGTGCTCGAACAGCTCCGAGAGAGAGCGCTCAACACACGGATAATCATGGTGACGGCGATCGACCCGGAACTCGGTGTTCTCGATTTACCGTTCGATGATTATCTCTCAAAACCCGTCGACCGTGAGGACCTCCGGACGGTGGTTGATCAGCAATGCCAGATCCTCGGGTACGACCTCCTCGGGGACTACTTCCAGCTCAAATCGACCCGCGCGCTCGTCGAGGCGGATTCTGTTTCTGACGATGACACGGCCAAAGAGCGACTGTCCGAGATTGACGAGCAGCTCTCACGGACGGAGCAGCGTGTTCGTGACCTGCTCCCTGAGGCCGAAGAGTTGCTGGAAACGTTTTCGAGTATTGACCGGAGCAAGCACTAGGCCTGGGTATCGGTCTGCCGCTCAGGACCATGCTGGGTCTCTAAGAACGTCGCTACCAGTTCCTGCTGTGCACGCCGGAGGTGATACAGCATCGTGGACCCGGCGATATCCAGCGTTTCAGCCACTTCTTCGGACGTGCTCTCACGCGGAGACTCGAAGTAGTCCGAAAGATATGCGGTCCGGAGTACTGTCTGTTGTCTGTCCGTGAGCCGTTCGCCGAGTGTATCACGGAACGCATCGACTGGCTCAGGACTCCGAGGTGTTTCCTCTTTCGCCACGAGCGTTATCTCCTCGACCGTTGTCTCTACGGTTTCGATCAGTCGCCGGACATCCCCATCCGGTGGTACTTCCGCGACGAGGCGGACTGAATCAGCAGTGTACTCTGCCGTCTTGACCGTGGCACCCCAAGAATTGAGAGCGATGACCGGCATCTCCCCGGCAACTGTCACCTGGAGCAGCGGGTCCTGGTCCGTTCGTATCGATCGGACGTCGGAGACTGTCTTCTGGCTGCGTAATTCCCTCTTGAGGTCGTCAGTCAGCGTGTCCATACTTAGATAACAGATGACCGAGCCGTCTCCACGAGGAACGGCGCCGTTCAGCGTTATCTCGGAGGTGGTCTCGTCAACAGCAGCTACGAACGGAATAGAGGTGTCCTGTATATCGAGGGTCACCTCAGTTATCGTATCGGCTACCAGAAGGTCCTCCTGACGGAGCGCTTTTATTGCGAATCCAGCGATACTGCCGAGTGTCTCAAGACTTTCCCGTTCCTGTTGACTGAACCCGTCTTCCTGGTTAGAATATACCGATACAACGCCGTAGATCGTGTCCTGATAGGCCAGCGGGACTGCAAGGCATGACTGTAGCCCATGCCCAAACGCAGCCTGGCGGATTTGATGTGGGATATTCTTGTCGTCGGCGACTGCGTCCACGAGCTGTGTCTCGCCCGTGTTGAGAGCAATTTCGGCCGGTAGTTGACTTTCGTCGTCCAACGTATTGCTGATCGCAGTTGGAAATTCCGATTCCGTTTCCGTGGCTGCAACCATTCGGAGGTGGTCCTCACTGAAGTTCCGGTCAGCGACCCAGGCGAAGGTGTACAGCTCTGTCCCACTGAGGCGCTCACATATCGTCCGCCCGATATCGGTCCGGTCCGATGCATCGATAATCCGTTGCAACACGGCCCCGACCAGCCCGTTGATACGTTGAATTCGGTCGAGCCGCTGTCGTAACTGTGTGACTGTCTCTTCGCTCTCCCGGTGTCCCGTGCGGTCACGGACATACACGATGACGGCCTCGTCGACGTGGATATCGACCGCGAGCCATCGATCGAGTCGCGGATAATACTCTTCAAACGACTCAGACGATACCGTCGCCCCGTCGAACGCAGCCCGGAGCGAGCCCGCAGCCGACTTCGGAAACACCTCTCGGATATCCGCGTCCCGACACTCTTTGGCGGGAGTCTCGATTGTGGCTGTGGCAGTGTCGTTGATATCCAGTATGTGACCACTCGTCGTTGTTTCGATGATTCCAACCGGTGTCTGCCGTAATCTGTTCTCCATACTCAACAACCCGCCTCTATCCTGTGTCTCGTCTCTGGGCCCGTCATGCTATTTGTCTCCTGACGCGAATCGAAATTCGAATCTAGCACCACCATCCAGCCCGTTCGACAACGACACCGTCCACCCGTGCGTCCGGGCGATTTGTTCGACTATCGTTAACCCGAGTCCCGTTCCACGGCCTGATTCGGCCGACGAGTACCCCGGGTCGAACACTCGGTTGTGCTCTGCGGCTGGAATCCCCGTGCCGTCGTCTGCAACGAAGAATCCATCCGGTGTACTCCCCACTGATACCTGTAGCTCACTATCAGGGGTGTTGGCCTGTTCGTTATCGGATATCCCACCTTGCCCAGAACGCCCGTGTTCGACACTATTTCGGAAGAGGTTCTCGAACAATCGTTGCAATCGACCCGAGTCAGCTTCACACGTCGGGAGATTGTCTCCGAGCGAGAGTGACACACCGTCGGTATCGACCCTCGTCCAGGCGTCGATCGCCACGTTCTCCAGTTCGACGCCAGAAGTGGTATTCAACGATTGCTCACCGCGAGTCAGCTCGAGTACGTCCCCGATAATCTGCTCCATGCGCTCGTGTGAGTCTCTGAGCTCGTCGAAATGTTCAGACGCTCCCGTCTCACGAGCGGCCCGAAGATGTGCGTTTGCGACGTCCAGCGGGTTCCGGAGGTCGTGGCTGATTATGCTCGCGATGTGGCCGGCACCGATGGTCTCATCCGGTGTTGATTGCTTTTCTGTCAGCTGCATATAGCCGTCGGCAGCCAACACGTTGCCCACTCCACTGAGACTACGGAGCCGGTACTCAATTGGCGTTGCAGACTCTGCGTTGCCATGAGTTTTGAGCATGGTATCGACCTGCCCGTCTGCTGTAAGGGACGAGCATACGTCCTCAATTATCTCTTGGTCTGCTGTCGTGTCGTTGCGCAGCCAGCGAGCGAGGGGTACTCCCACCGACGTCGTTTCGAACACTGTCTTAAAGGCCTCGTTCGTGGTGAGGATGGCCGGACTGCCATCTGTGAGTTCGTATCCGAGTACTGGGTCCGGCAACGCGTCGATTGGGACGATATCTCTCTCGTTCGGTTGGGAGTCTTCTCGCTGACCCGTCATGCGTTAGTCGCTCCTGATAGCCGGTGTAATGCTCGTGTATTGTCCTATTTGTCGACTGGTCTCACTGGGGCGAGTTTCGACTCTGAGGTGAGGAAGCGAGTTCATAGTCATAGTGTTCCCTGCGTGAACCCATAGCTGCACACTCTAGCTATACCAATACCATCGATGAAACATATTACGACCACTGCTCACAGAACTATCGTCGCATGCGTATCGTTAGGGCCTCGTTGAGAGGTGTTTTTATCGGGCGAACGGAAAATCCGGTCTATATGGTATCTACTATCCACATTCTCTTCATAATTGGGATTCTCATAGCGGGGTAATCTGCTGGCTGGGCTACCGAGTCGCTGGGCTCCCTCCCCGGCTCGGGAAACGGTGGTTTGTCGTCTTTTGTCTATTACTCGGAGCGGGGTGTATCGTCACTGGAGTCGCCGGCCTCTTCCCGTCATTCTATCCTTTGTCACAGGAGGCAAGTTGGCTCGAAAAGGAGGGGTCTCACACCGGGGATTTCTTACGAATGATTCCCCGACATCATGTATGGCTGGAATAGGGACGCTCGTTATTGCACTTACCGTCGTTGTTGCGACGACGATAAGCCTCGGTCTGCTACTTCGACTACTGCGAGATACCGATGGACTCTGAGCGCTCGGTTAGCTGTTCTGATTGTTAGAGAGCTTAGTCGAGAACGCTGCGAGAAGCACGACCAGTTTCTTCGAGAGAACTGGCACCGTGAATAGCGCGAGACACACGAGCACAAATCGAGTACACAGAGTCGGGATCAATAGGCAGTTCTCACAAAAGTGATTTCAGCACTGTTGGGACGAACCAGCTGCTCAGTGTGCGTGCTTAGTGAGCGGTTGGTTCAGCAGTTTCAACGTGGAACAAATACAGCCTTCGTGCTGACTTCAACCTCTATATTCAGCAGTTACCGAACTGATTTGTTCGAGGCTCGGTAGAATGGCGACTGCTGAATAGAGTGCGCGTATCGGGCAGCAGAAGCAGACCAGAATGTGAGGCTGGCGTTCGGTCAAGACAGTATAAAATACTTGAGGGAAAAAATAGATGTATCATCACCTTGTTCAAATATCATGAACAGACGTGAGGTACTTGGAATCGTCGCCACGACCGGAGTTATCACGATAGCAGGCTGTTCTGGTAGTGAAGATACCGATACTGATGGTGGAACTGATACACCTGAAGCAGACAGCTCAGATGAAACTGACACATCAAATACCGAGACCTCAAACGAAACTGAACAAACAACGTCAGAAAATGACTCAACAACATCAGAGTCGGAGTTAATCGATATCTCACCGGAAGAGGTGATATTGTTACCGGAGGACCTCCCCGGTGAGGGATGGGAAGAAAGTCTGAGTAACACCGAATCTTCGGACGAAAGTACGTCTTTTTTCAAGAACTATCAGAGAGAAAATGAAGAGGGCAACAGGGAAATAATCTCCACTCAAGTAACGCGGTCAGAGAGTGTAAGCGGGGCAGAAGCGAAATTCGACGAGATTGGGTACGCGCAAGTTGTTGGGATGGAGCCTGAAGAATCACAGGCGCTAGAAATTGGGCATGAAAGTTCGTGGGCTGCGGGCACGCAATCAGGTGACGGTGGTGACATCGAACCGTTCTCTGCTGACGTAATCCGAGTCAGGGATACAAACGTGGCTGCCAATGTCGGGTGGGTCATTGAAGGAACCGAGGACATCGGCGTCATCGAATTAGATGAAATCAGGAGCCTTGCGGAGACGATGGTGACAAAGTGGAGATAACTTAACATTCCAGAACAGAGGCGGCCGCCTGTTTTAGTCTTCAGTTGGTTAGGTTCGAGAAATAATAACTACAATAACTGTACTGACCATCGGTCTGGTCGGTTGAGCATGCAGCGAGAAGTACGAGCAAAATTCTCCCCGCCGTTTATTCTGTATTGACGGGAACGAGAACTGACTGAAGTGGTTCCCCCAGGTCCATTGAGAAACCGTTAACGAGGAGCGTGAACAACCCGAGTGTGTGACGGACGACTTCGTGTATCCCTCTGTTGAACTCATTCTCGGTCTCCACGACCAAATCGTGGCAGAAGGAGACATCACTGAGCCAGGGGTTCGGTCAGAGGACGCGATTGGGTCTGCGCTGCAGTACATTTCTGAGGGGTTCTTTGGAGAGGTTCCTGAGACGATCCACGAGAAAGCGGTCCATCTGATGCGACTGCTTGTCGCGGAGCATCCATTTGTCGACGGGAACAAGCGAACAGCACTCCGAACGGTGGTCGTGTTCTATATGCTGAACGGCCATACCTTCGACTATGGCGATGAAATTCGAGCTCTGTTACACCGGTTCGCAACTGATGAAGCGGCGGTCGACACGGATACTGCGGTCATCTACTTCCGAGCGTGTGCCGGTCGCAACTGATAAACCGATAGACTGAGTATATTTGATAGAGCAATGGCGTCAAGCACCGATTCCTCGACAACGGTCGACGACGAGGTCCGGCAGTTGTACGAGCGGTATCAGGCTGCCGAGAGTGACGCTGAACGTCGTGAGATCGCCCTCGAAATGGGGAAGCTAGACGGACGCCGACACGCCGAGATCTACGAAGCACTCGAAGACGAGTGAGACTGTGCCGAGATCTTTCGGTCTGTGCTGACCCCGGAGTCGGCGCTATTCGGAAGGCATCTACACAAACCCGTGTGAGCCTTCTCTGTCTGGAACCGGAAATAATCGAATCAACCATCTCTTTCTGACAAGGATTCCAGCGATAATCATGATCAGTTTTTCTGGAGAAAGCTTCGACCTCTGATTAGCGTGAGATGAACGAGCGGAGATCGAATACGCAGAAACGAAGCCAAAAGACAGGACTCACAGAGTTGATTTCAGAACTGTTGGGACGAACCAGATGCTCAGTGTGTGTGCGTATTGACCGCCAGCGGTTTTACCAATGTTAGTGGGTTTTCTGAGCGCTGTGCAAGATGTAGTGCGCGAGTCTTGCACGCCGTTTCTTTTTGTTCAGCCGTCTTGGTCCAATTAATACCGACACCACGCTTTTTGACTTGGCGAGGGTGAGTTTCAGTATCCTGTGTCTGGAGCCGACCCAATACAGTGTCCAATTTGTGGGTGGACCGGTGACAAGTCTAAGCTCGAACAGACAGATAATGAGCCCGTCTGCCCTGCTTGCGGGGAGACTGTCATGATTGAGTAACTGCGACAATCAAATTTGTCCCGCCACCGGGCTTAGGTGGCTTGAAATATAAACACGAAATATGGTTCTTGACTCAGGTGTCAGGACCCACGATTCGCTGCACACAAGTCTCAAAACCGCAATCGAACGGGCACTCACACTGGAGACGTGGGTTTCCAGTTCCCGCGAGCGGATTGCCTCGGAATCATTCATTAGTCGCCACACCCAGTTTGGTTCGGTAGACGAGTTCGTTGTGGCCAGTCCGTGTGACGATGACACTATTGGCGGCGTCCAACAACTTTCGGCCGATGAACGCGACGCGTTCGTCGCGCGGACAACTGATTTCGAGGCATGGACAGAAATGAAAGAAAGCGCAACTGTCGAAGATCTCGTCACGCTTCAGAATATCTAACTACCCGAGTCCCGGAAGCGCAGCGAGCGTGTGATAGAGCGCGAAGCTAATTACGGCCCCACCGACCATCGAGCCGATCCACGCCCCGACAGTGTAGACCGTCTTTGTGGTTGACACTCCGTCAGAGTCTGACGACCCGCCAACCAGTCCGGCCCCGACAATACTGGAAATCATCACCTTGTTGAACGAGATGGGATAGCCGAGCGTGATTGCTGCTTGCGCGACGAGAAACGCGGGAATGAATGCCGCAATCGACCGCTTCGGTCCAAGTGAGGCATACTCGCGGGCCACGGCCTGTATGAGGCGTGGTGATCTGAACCATCCCCCGAGGAGAATACCGAGTCCACCGAGAGCGAGCAGGTACACCGACGGAAGACCGAGCGACGATTCAAAGACGGCTTCCAGTGGCCCGGTGGCCAGTCCGACCTGCGACCCGCCGCTGGTGAACACGACGACGAGGGCCAGCGCGACCAGCATCCTGTTGATCCCGGCCGTCACGTCACGCCTGAGTTGCCAGTAGACCACGCCGAGCGTGAGAAGACCGAGAATACCCCCCACAAGTATGATTCCGGCCTCGCCGACCCCTATCGATGCGACGTTAAATTGGCGGGTGATGACGCCCGCGATCGAGCCTTGTTCGCTCTGGGGGGCCGGGAGAAATGATAGCTGGATGTTGGCGAGTGTGTAGCCGACGCCGCCAGCGAGGAGTGGAATACTTAGTGTATCCGAGACGGTATCGTCCAGCAACAGCCACGCGAGACCGTACGCAAGGACCCCCTCGACGATCGGAATCGCAAACCAGAATCCCAGAATCTTGGCGTACGTCAGGACCGCAAACCCGCCGCCGAGAGCGACACCCGCTCCGATCGCTGCGCCGGTGACCGTGAACGCGGACGGGATTGGGTAGCCACGGGAATTTCCGATTGTGATGAGTGTAGCTGCTGTGAGGAGCGTCGCAGTGGCTGCTAGTGGCGTGATTGTTACGCCAGTCACCAACCCATGGCCGATTGTTTCCGAGATGCTCCCCCCTTGTGCGACAGCCCCGAGGGCGGCGACGAGTCCGACCAATAGGGCCCCTCGAAGAGTTGAGAGCGCATTCGCCCCGACAGCTGGCGCGATCGGGGCGGAATTACTGTTCGCCCCGACAGTGAATGACATAAAAAGCGACGCAACGAGCGCGACAACGACGATCCCGATTACTGAGGACATAGATGGAATCAGGCTTAAAGACTCTGGGACAGGGCTCCGACGCCGTAGTCCCGAAGAGACACGTATGCCTCTGTTGCTAGCGTGTTTGTGCTGGTTAGTAAGCAAGTAAATGAAACTGGCTATTCTGGCCTTCGCTCTTGGGAAGCAGGTTGTTGGTCAGGTAGAGCTGGCGCTGTAGAAGCGTAGCGGGCAAGGGTGACGCGGCAGCGTCACCCGATATGTTCCCATTCGAAGTGCTGAACTCAGAGGCGAACGCCGCGAACCTGCTGGAGCAGGTTCGCTGGCGCGATGGCCTCTATTGCCCGCACTGCCGGTCTGAGTCAGTGATCAAACACGGCAGCTATCGAGTGTATCAACGATATCTGTGTAAGGATTGCGACCGCACATTCAACGACAAGACCGGCACGATCTTCGCGCACGCGAAGATCGGCCTCGACAAGCTATTGTTCGCGTTTTACGCGTTTCTTCGGTTCAACACGAGTATCCTCCAGTTAGACGCTGAACTCACCGTTTCGTACCGATCACTTCGGCGGCGCGTCGAGCAGTTCGCCAGAACGCTCGACGCGCCAGCCATCAACCTCATTGGCCCGGTGGAAATCGACGAAGTCTACGTCACTGCGGGGCTGAAAGGCCGCGAGCGCGACCGGGAGTCGCGCTCGCGTGGCCTCTCGACACGCGGTCGTGGAAGTTATGCCGAGGACAAACCACCGGTGTTCACACTCGTTGATCGTGGCAGCGGTCAGCGATACGTCGTGCCAGCGAAATCCGCTGACGAATCGACCGTGCGACTCCTCCTCGGCGACCGCGAGGAGGAGTCGCTGACCGTCTACACTGACGGATTTCGAGCATACGATCCACTCGAAGATGACGAGAACTACCAGCGAGAAGCGGTCATTCACGGGGAGGGAGAATACGTGGATGGAGACGCGCACGTGAACACCTGCGAGAGCCACGCGTCGCTGGCGCGACGGTGGCTCTCGCCACACCGAGGCGTCTCCAAAGACAAGCTGACACCGTATCTCAGAGCGTTCCAGCTCCGCCGACGAATCCTACGCAAACCCGGTCAAGACGCTCTCAAAGAAATCGTCCGAACCGTCCTCTGATTCACCAACAACGTGCTTCACATGAGCGCTGGCCTTTCTGTCTGGATCTGACGACCGACCCTTCACTTGCCACGGATAGCTGTTCATGGCCTTACACGGCCGTTCATCGCTCACGTCCGGCGAAATACTTCACTCGCTTTTTTCAGGTAACGGTGACTTTCTCAAACGGTTTGGTTCCCGCTGGTTCAGTGATTGTGACGAGAACAGATACACCATCGTTGTGACGGCACTCTCTATATTCAACAGTTCCTGATTTGGTGTATCAGCGATATGTACCCTTACAATCTTTAGTAGAAGTGCTCTCTTGGTGGATAACAGATAACGACCACCAGCCGAACGAGTGGGCTGAACAGCACAGACAGTCATTGACCACGCGGCCTACTCACGAGTATGTACTCACCGATAGGGAGTTTGAACTCCTATTAGAAGCGTGTAGTTCACTGCCGGAGCCGCGAGACTTGCAGGCGCGGTTCGTGTGTCTGGCTGCTGGCCGACTCGGACTGCGGACAGGCGAGATAGCGCACTTCCGAGCAGATTGGCTCGATTGGGATCGAATGCTGCTTCGTATTACACAACACGAACCCTGTGAGTGTGGCTATTATCGTCGCCAAGCATCACAGGAAACGACTCACAATGATCAACTTTCACAGGAAGAGGCGATGGAGAGGCGGTGGCATCCGAAGACAGCCGCTTCTGCCCGGTCGGTTCCCGTTGACCTGTCGCTCCGACTGGAATTGTGTCTGGAACGGTTCACCGAACAGTACGAAGCGTTCCCACGGTCACGAACTGCGGTCAACAGACGAGTGAACGAAGCCGCTGAGGCCGCAGATATTGATGGTCGAATATATCCTCACTGTCTCCGCGTGACCGCTGCCAGTTACCACGCATACCAAGGAGTCGCACCCGTTCCGCTCCAGGCGCTGATAGGCTGGAGCGATCTGGCGACCCCTCAAAAATACACCCCCGTCTCCAGGAGAGCCACTGCCGACGCTCTCCGGCAATCCATCACCGGTAAACGAATCGAAATAGCGGTCACATTCTGTAGACCTACGCCTGACAGGTCCGAGATGTTATTTGAAGGCTATGCAAGATGGAGGGCGCGAATGCAGCACGTCGCGCACTAAGAATTGGGACCGTCCGATTCGGTCAGTACAGGTGACTCACACATCGTTCGATCTGTTGACTAGCTCGACTTCTGTCAAGAACCCCCCGTGCGAATTATCGAGCATCTCAGCAGCCAAAGGTTGCGTTTTGTACACCGAAAGACGGCGAATCACTCGTTCGGTGAACGTCCGAAGTGACTACTCGATTTCTAATTGACCACTTCCGCTACCCCCCTCACCGTCGTTCTCGTCCCATTCGAGTTCGAACTCGATACTTCGTTCAGTCAT
>NZ_JAYMGA010000018.1:0-19310 GCF_035656455.1 Haloarcula sediminis
CGTGCGCGAAGCTGGTGGCTCGAATTCCGTGAAATCATCCTCAAAGCCACCGTCTACAACCTTCGCCGGAGCGTCCGATACCCGTGAAATCCAGCGCAGTGTATCGAAACTACAGAGCCGAGTTTTCAATAATTCCTGTGACGCCAATTTCCTTCTCGGTAAATTCTTCCTCACGTTTGTCCTTGAGCTCACGGTACTGGCTAATCGTCATAAACACAATCGAGTTCTTGTAATGGTCTTCGACGTACTCTTTGTAGGTTTCTTTGACATTCCTGTTAACGATGAACGATCGCAACGGGGCCGCATCCATATTGATGGTTAAAGTGAGGCCACTGATCGTACCATCCAGACTTTCATCCATCCGCATGATGACGTTTTCATCAAATTCTCGTGCGAGGCCAGAATCCACTTCGTCTTCATCGATATCTAGCTCACCGGGATCGAAATCTTCCGCATCTGGATCAAAATCCCAGTGCTTCTGATATACGGTGAGAATGTTTGGGACAGCCATCCCACCACTGGATTCATCCGTTCCAGCATCGCCGTCTCCATCGCCGCCACCACTATCTGAACCACCACCACTGGACGATGGTGTGGGTGGATCCTCTGCCTCCTCTTCATCAGTGAATACGATTTCAACATGTCCGTAGAGAGGGGCTGTATCAACTGATTTGGTGTCAGCGATATCAATCGTATCAGGGCAAAGGGCCCGGTAGCATTCGAGTACAACATCTTCGCTTTCCAGAATCTCCGTTTCAGCTCCGGCAATCCGTGAGTAATCCAAGTCAGTAACGAGTTCTGCGGTCAGAGTCGGTCGTGTCATACTGATTGTCATCATCCGGGAGTCACCTGATGAGGCTCCTTCAGGTGGTTCGACTGTCAAGGTCAGTACACTGTCGTGAAGTTCAGTAACCCGGACCAAGTCAGAGTGGGAGGCCGTCAGTTCACCGGAGAGGGTATCTCTGTTAAGATAGTCATCTTGCGCATCAGTAGCAAATCTGACTTTCTTCCGTCTGTTCACTGGGACCTCGATTTGCATCATCCCGCTATCGGACTCGTCCCAGAGCACATGATCATTGTCCGGCTGATACTCTTCAATTCCTGTAAGGAAAGTGGGAATCTTCCAAGGATCAGAGTTCTCGGACTCAATATCTTTTCCATCGCCTTCGCCGGTGCCCTGGGAGGGCCCATCACCTTCACCACTGGTATTTGTCTGGGGATGAAGGCGTGGGCCTGATATCTTCCGACCTGAGTTTACATAAGAGGCAAATTCTGGGTTATCCTTGACAAAGTTCTCGAATGAGTCAGTATCGAATTCTGCATCATCAGTCCCACGCTTTGCTCGCCGTCGATCTTCTTCATCAGTCAGCATATCGCTCTGTTTGAGAGCGTCTTTTAGTCCCTGCTTCAGACACCGGGTCTCTTCTTTGCCATCCTGCAACCTGTCACGGGTGGGTTTGAAAAGGTCGGACATATCCGGGTTGGCAAAGTCATCAAACCGCACGATGACGACAGTATCCTCTGCGACTTTCGAGTATCCACACTGATTTTTCAGGAAGCCAAGACCCTGATCACCATGCGTCTGCCCGTTCACAGTGAACATTACTGCATGTTTCTCATGGATCCCAGTACGGCCGGTCATATCGGTATGACTGCTCGTCTTCTGTAGAAACCGATCAGTCGAGCGGCTCGTGGACTCTTCATCATCGATTTCATCCTCGTGTTTAAACAGGAAAACGTCGATATCGCGTTCTCCCAGAATTTCTGACCCGACATCTGTAAAGTCATAAGTAAGAGTCTCTGTCCCTTTCAGAAGCTTCTGGTTGCGTGATTCGTTCAATGTCGGAAGGAAGCCTCTGGTGGTGTTCTGGGTAACGCTGGTGCTGTAGTCTCGTGTTTCAGTCATTGTTACCGACAGAGGAGAATCAACAACATATCGTTCAAACTTGTAGAGAAATCCCTCTTGGCCAGAGATATCGGCACGAGAGACATCCATCTGGTAATCGTACACCTTGACAAACGATCCGAACTCCTGACCGTAGTCGCCTGACTCAGCACCAGGAACTGTATCAACCAAAGATTGTCCGAACTCGCCATCAAATCTCGGGATTTTCCTGTCTACCAGACAGTATTCATACTGGTTAGCATCTCGATTCTGCCG
The DNA here is from genome assembly GCF_035656455.1 of Haloarcula sediminis. Classification (NCBI taxonomy): domain Archaea; kingdom Methanobacteriati; phylum Methanobacteriota; class Halobacteria; order Halobacteriales; family Haloarculaceae; genus Haloarcula; species Haloarcula sediminis. Next base: position 2,162 of record NZ_JAYMGA010000018.1, read on the forward strand.
AATCAGACTCCACGACCAGTTGCCAGGGTCTTGGTGAGAGGCTGAGGCTACGAATTTGTAACAGCCTTTGTGCCGATCACCACAGAACTGGAGAACGCCGGTGCCCCCCATTCCATACTGGCCCTGGGTGAAACTATATTTTTGTTTGATAACTCCGGGTGTATGCAGCCCGAGAAATGTATCTTCGAACTTTTCCGGGGGCTGTCCACATCCCTTGTCTCTAATCGTAAGGTTCAGAACGTTCCCATCTGTTGGCGTTGTGCCGTCGGCGAGAATTTCGATCTCTCCATCATCTGGAGAGAATGCTTCGGCTGCACTGGCCATCGTCGGATACTCATCGGGCTCTGCCCCCGCTGGTGCATTTTCTTCGAATCCTCTGATGAGGACCGCGTCATCTGCGTTAGCCTTGAGTTCCACAAAACACGGCATTGGGCTGCTGGCTTGAGTCTGAACAGTGCCATAGTTGTTTGGCTCCTGTCCGAGGGCTCGCCAGTCAAGATCACACTGCTCCTCGAGATCTTCAAGTATATCGCTGACTGAACCCGGAGATTCTGCCATCAAAAATTGTGCGGCGAATCCTTCCAGAAGATCACTACGAAGATCACCGGACATTATGATATCCTTTCTCTAATGTCGACTTTAATAAACATGGTGACATCGTATCTATTGATTCCAGTACTGCATATAAAATTGCGATCTGGACCTGTCTGGATCAAAAAAACTGTGTATTGGGAAACGATGGATTAGTCTTGGACACAGCTTCTCGTGATTGAATGGGGATTCTACGGTTTGTCCGAGAGCTTGACTTACTACATAGCCGTTTACTGAGGTTGTTGTCTATATGATCGATATTTATTTCGACGGACGCTCACTCAAGCAGTACTTCTCTCATTGTCGGCTCATCTGTCACGGTATCCGTAAAAACTTCAGGTCCGAGCAAGCCTTTGGTGACTGTAGCTTTCAATGATATGCCAGATGAGAGCTGGAAGTTCGCTTTTCCATCACGCCCGGTTCTTACTGATATTGTCACTGGATGATGCCCAGCACTACCAAGTTTGAGTTCCACAGTGGCGTCGTAGAGGGGGAGTCCGCTGGCATTGATAACCCTGACACAGTACGGAATATTTTGCTCAAGCTCCATGTCGGTAAGTAACTGATCGAAATCTGCCACCGCAGCGAACACATCACCTGGGCTCAGCGCGTATGTTACTTCCGAGAGTGCAAACTCATTTTCACCGGGATAACTGTGTTCCTCGAGTAATGCCAGCCCGGGCAGATAGCGATGTTTTTCATAATCCGTTACGGGATGGCGAATTGTTGCCACCCGTGGATCGGCATCTTCGGCTGGAAAGAGTGCAGACTGGCGCCAGTCACCATCTAGATCTGCCACATCTGGATGAATCAAACTATGACAGTGGAGACAGAGGCCGATGAGGTTGTTGAGATCATGTTTTCCACCTGAATCAAGTGGACGATAGTGATGGCAATTGAACGGCTCTGAGGTAATATCACTGCGGCAGCGCGCACAGGTACCGCCCTGATACTCGACTATTGCATCACGGCGCCCTCCTCTGGGTTCTTCAATATCTGCTCGACGGCTCCCCCAGTCAGGCGGGTACTTGCTCTCGCCGTAGTAGGAGTTCTCGAAAGTAACGTTCCGTGGGTGATCAAAACGGCGATTCAGCGAATATTTCTCATAGAGATCTGCCAACGCCGTCATAAAGCCACTCGATTCTGGTCGTATTGGCTTGCAGCTTTAATCAATTGACAGTGTAATTGAATAATCCCCTCCTTTTTGATGGATTTAATCAATATCTGATATGTCCTTGGGGTGACTTGGTCGATGAGCAGGCCTTTCCAGTCATCCAGCGAAGTTCTACGTACAGGAATCTCGCAGAGAAATCCAAATTCACCCATCACTTTATTATCGTCCTTTTGCCAACATTATAATATTGTGGCTGTCGATGGACCTTCGAACCAAGGCGATCTTATCAGCATTGACGATAGTGCCGCGCCGGTACTGGTCACCGATGAGATGGGCCGTCTCCATTATAATAACAAAGAGGTGGCATTGACGCGGTTTGATCGTTCATACGTAGCTGCAGCAGCAGCAGCACAACAGAAGAATCGTGATTTGGCGCTTGTGTACCCTTCTGCGCCAACGTATCTTCAGCTACCTGTATTGCTGGCAGTTGGCTATCAAAACCGGAGTCCACCACCTGTACTATTTGTGAGCAATCGCTCCGGGAAGGGAATCAGAGACCAGTATTTCAATGTTGGAATAGCAGACCTTGCACCCGGCGCGCCAGTCAATTCACTCGCTGACGCGACTGCACCACTTCTCAAGACTGGGGATGGTCGCAATCTGTCGTACATCACTCATCATAAACCACGGAACTGGAATGGTGGGCATGAAGGCATCTCTGTTGTCCATGCAACACTAGGGAAAAAGATTGCCAGTGATTTTCCTTCAGAAAAGGAGCTCCCGCTCTCTACGATCATTCTGGATCTAACGACTAAACTGCTGGATGATTTTACTATTATCAAAAAGTACCAGCGCGCCGCTCAAGAGCGGGGGATATCGATTCAGTATATTTTCGATACGCCATCTCACCCACATCTTGAGCAACTCGAAGAGCAAAATGCAGATAGACCTGAATCTGAACAGACGCTAATCTGGGGATTCGATGAATCAACCATGCAATCTGCTGGAAAAGGCCTACTTGATATTGCATCACAGAAATCTGGATTCGATACTGCTGCAATCACCAGTAGCACCGTTGATTCGTCATCGCCGTTCGAGGCATCGATTCCAGTCATTAAAAATCTCATTAACGGGGTCGAAAGGAATACCATCAGTCTAACTTACAGCGATTTACAGCCTGTCTCCACCGAGGCATACGAAGATATCCGGAAAGTCGCGGGCTATGTCCTGAACAAGCGAAGTGAATTCCCCCAATCAGTAGGGCGGGCAATGCGAGATCTGTATTTCACATATAATTACCTCAGCATGCTCCCCACTTCGATTGATTTCCATGATGAGGTGATGGCATTTGATCGTGGATGGGGAGCCGGCTCCACAATCGATCAGATGATTCAGAACGTCCGCGACAACTACGCCGATGTTGAATCGGACATTACAGGGGCTGGGAATATGCTTGAAAACGCCTGTGACTCCCTGTCCACCATGCGGAGTGAGCTAGTAGAACGAAATCCCAAAGCAGACCAGATTCTGGAGGAAATCGGACAGGCTATCGAAAGCGATGAATCAATGGTGGTTTTGACGGCGACTACCCGGCAAACTTCGCTGCTCCGATCCTTTGTTACCGAAAAAGGAGGAATACGGGGGAGTGAGCTCGATGAAGCGGGAGTTGAGTTCCACTCAATGTATAATACGCATACGATTCCAGCAGCCAGTCGGTTGCTATTCCCGGGGGTCCCATCGAAGAGTCACCGTCCAGCAGTCCTGTCTGGAACTGCTCCACAACAAACCTACATAGTGTACAAATGGGAACAGGAACGGCTTCAGTACTGGCTCAGAGAACTGAAGAACCAAGCAAAATATCGGTGTGGCCCGGGAACGCTTAGACATACTGCCGAACAGCTGGATGTCGACTACAGCAATCTCCAGAATTATATCCAACTCCCTGACTCAGGTCATCCACCAGTACCGAAGCCTGTTTCTACCGAACCTGAAACCGATACTGGTGGCTCGAATTCAGACCAAGATATCTCCAACACGACAAAACGAGGTGTTGGTGGTCAAAAGTCTTCAAGCGTTGGTGCCAGCGATTCGGCCGTTGAGGCTGATTCCGAGATAGACAGAGAATCATTCCGACCGGATACAGATGCAATGCAGAATCCAGCTGAATATTTCGATGATGGATCGGAGCAGGAGTCTGTCAACGAGGGTCGAGAAACAGTGCCGGGAGATGGCGGAAATGTCGATGCAGTCAAAATAACACTTTCTGATGGGATGTATATTCTAGAACGCCCACGGGGGCAGCTCTGGGTGTACGATGAAAGTCAGACCGGCAAGAAAAGACGCACCCGCCGGGCAGCAAGTTCGCTGGAGTCCGGAGATATCATTCTTATCACGGAGCAGGAAAGTCGACGAGATATCTTCGAACATATCGTCGAGAAAATCAGAGCAGAGGTGCCAGAATTCAAAAAATATAGTAAAATGCTGGAGTACTGGCGAACAAATCTTGAACGGATCGTCTCGGACGAAGGCCGATCCGCTCAGAGAATTAGTGCAGATCTCGATGCGTATGCTGATGCACATAATAAACCAGAGGTGACTCGTACGTATCACGCCATCCGGGACTGGGTGGTTGGTGATAGTATCGGACCGAGTAACCATGCTGTGATCAAAGCACTGGGTGACATCTATGATGTTGAGATTTTCAAAGAGATGTCGGTGGAAATTCAGGCATCACTGGATGAAATCCGGAAGCTACACAGGCGAGTTGGGCACCATCTAGAAAAGATTCTATTTGATGCAAGCTCGGCAGACGGTGGCGATGAATGGCTATTTGAGGAGTTCAATATCCGTGTGAGTGACGTGCAGGATGCTATTGAATATCGCGAGGTTGAGGAAGTTGGCAATGGCGCCCAGAAAGTCACCAGCCGAAATCTTGGTCGCCTATTTCATCAGACAGGATAGACTGTACATGCAGTCGTATTCCAGACAACTACAGCTATCCGAAAATCTGTAATTTTATTTTCAGTTACTATCTTATGTGATCCCCAATTGAGATACTGTATACATGTCTCCACGGGAAAACCCAGGACAAAGACAGGAATTTTCTCACTTTGTGCCGGAGGGTGAAACTATCGGAAATGGTGACTACCGAGATCAATCGCGGCTATCGCGTTTCATTGGCGGTCGAGTTCTTGACCATGTGACGGGTACAGGTACCCGATCCCCCGAAGACAGTCGGGTGCTCGTCGATTTGCCTTCTGATAAACACTTTGCTGGTACGCTTTCCCCAGCAGAGGATGCAGAATACAGTGATCTGTCGGATGAGCTTGAAAGTAAACTTTCACCTTCAGCGATACAGGCCGAGTTTCAGGTTGATCCTGCGGAATCTTCGGAAGTTATCGTGACCATCTCTGGGCACGTATACTATCGAACCTTTCCAACTTATGACCAGCAGATAGAGGATACACAGAGCACGGCTACAACGGATGACAGTCGAGGAGATGATGGTGATACGGGAATCGGAGAATCAGATATTGAATATGAATACTTCCAGCGAGTCTATCATCGTCTGGAATTCGAAACAGATCCAATTGCTATTGCAATACCTGACCTCACCGAAGACCGGCGGGCTGCGCCGGATATTGAAGAGCATGATGCGGTCATACAGGAACTTCACGAGACACTTGCGAGCAAACTGGCTGAGATTGATGATGACCCAGACCGACCGCCACTCTGGCGATCTAATCGGCATATCGATCGGGACATTCCACTCGATGCCGTTCCTGGAGCGCCCGCAGGGACAGCAATTGACGTAAATGAGTACTCCGGTGATTTGTACTTCCCCTCAGCAATCTTGGGCTATGACGCAGAAGCCGAGAATAGAGACTCATACCAAGCCTTGCTTGATGAGATAAGCTCGGGACCAGTATCCGAACGTGTCGAACCTGACTGGGATTTAACAATAGATATAGAGTTCTTCCGAAATGATTCTGGAGTGGTTCGTGGAATTCTAACAGTCGAAAATACTTCTGAATCGGCACCTCGTGATGGGGATGAGAACCTCCATCATACAACAGATTTTGATACCACTCTGTTCGACGTTTCTGCCGACTTGAAACTTGACAGTGGAGACTTTGTCAATTTCATATTTGACAGACTGGAGGAAGACTTCCGGTACGACCGCTCTCTGCCCGGTCGAGGGACAAATTGTCTCGTTGTTCGACCAGAAGAAGGCGACCAGGGGCGCCTGAAGACCGAGTACCTGCCAAGCTATCGTCAGCAGCGATATGTCCCCCGGATGAGTGATGATATGGATCGCAATCTGGACCTGACCTTCAGAACCCTGGAAGATCTCGAGGGCGGCGGACTGGAAGCGCTTGAAGCGATCCGTGATGAGATGTGGGATTATCTTGAGCAGCAGGACCGCGGTTACGACCAAGCCCTTGTGAACCACTATGCTGAAAAAGAGGATTTCACAGAGGATGACAGACTGGACTTTGAGGAAGACCGTGAGGCATTCCGAAAGGAAATTTTGCGTGTCGAGCGCGCGATCGACTGTCTTCGTGCAGATGTTGAAGACAATGCCATGGATGGCCGGGTTGCGAGCTCGTTCGAGTTGATGAATCAGACGTTTCGCAGGGCCCAGGATTTCGACGGCTGGCGCCCCTTCCAGCTGGTGTTCATTCTCCGAGTCCTCCCAGATATTGTTAGCCGGGAGTACGACGACTGGGCCGAAGTGACTTGGAGGGACGGAGAAGAGGGGCTGAACTACAACGAGGAGGAAATGGAAGCGCTTGATCTCGTTGATATTGTCTGGTTCCCCACAGGAGGGGGGAAAACTGAAGCATATCTGGGACTGGGCATCTTCGGTGCGTTCTTTGATCGCTATCGTGGCAAGAACTATGGTGTCTCTGCATGGACACGATTCCCGCTTCGTCTCCTCTCACTGCAGCAGACACAGCGATTGGCCAAGTTGCTCATGTATGCTGAAAAGGTTCGGACGACAGAACCCAAACTCTGTGACGAGGGCATAATGTCATTCAGTCTTGGCTACCTTGTTGGATCAGCCAATACCCCAAACAAGCTCTCTGGCTACGTCGAGGAACCAAGTTCGGATGAAGAGTATATTCGGATGTACAAGCGGTATGAAAATAATGAGGATAAACGGCGTGAAGCCAAGGTAATCTCAGAATGTCCATTCTGTGAAGCACCAGTTTCAGTCGAGGTAACTGATGACTTCCGACTCGCACATCAGTGTACCAGTGATCGCGATGACTGCGAGTGGCAGCAGAGAAATATGGACACTGAAGGGGAGTATCAGGTCTTTGCGCGAGAAGAGCTCCCGATTCATATCGTCGATAACGAGCTCTATCGATATGCGCCAACATTCGTTGTTGGTACGATTGACAAGATTGCAGCTATCAATTACGAGCGCAAATCTGCCCACCTCTATGGTGGAAAAATGAGCCACTGGTGCCCAGAGCATGGGTTTGCCAGTCTGGGTGAATGTACTGAAAAATACGCCTGTGACAGCGACAGAGCCGGTACGAATGATCCGGATGAGACGTTGATTCCGCTCGAAGAGACCCCCCTTGGCAATCCGACCGATATCTCTCCGACACTGCAGATTCAGGACGAACTCCACCTTCTTAAGGAGTCACTTGGGACCTTTGATGGCCATTATGAGACATTTGTCGATGCATATCAGCAAGAGGAGGGCCTGCAGCGGACAAAAATTGTAGCAGCAACGGCGACGATTGAAGAATATGAAAAGCAGACAAAGCAGCTCTATCTACGTAAAGCGGAGCGATTCCCCACAGAAGGCCCTTTCCTCGGAGAGAATTTCTATGCGAAAACGGAGGATACCACGCGCCGACAGTTTTGCGGTGTGTTACCTCATGGAAAGACACATATCAACGCAGTCATCGATCTTCTCTATCACTACACGCGAGAGATCGAAACGCTACGGAAAGAAATTCACAGTGCTACCTCCCAACACGACCTGATAGATGAACTTGGGATGGAGAATATCGAGAACAATGACGAACTCCTTGAGCTACTGAAACTCTATGAAACAAGTCTGGCATACACAATCAGCAAGAAAGAAAAAAATCCGCTTGTTCGCTCGATTGACGGCCAGATGGCAGATTACCTGCGGAGCGATGATCTCAGAGTCCCATTCTCGGATGAGCTTACTGGGGACACCCTGTTTGATGACGTCGAGGAAATTCTGACCAATCTGGAGAACCCTCCAGCAGACTTCCAAGAGCGGCTCAATATGATCACTGCGACCAATATGATCAGCCACGGGGTTGACGTGGACCGGTTCAATTATATGGTATTTTTCGGAATGCCACGTCAGACAGCAGAATACATTCAATCTAGTTCGCGAGCGGGCCGCAAACATCCTGGGCTCGTTCTTCTTTGTTTCAATCCGAGCCGGGAACGTGACCAGAGCCACTATCATATGTTCAATAAATATCATGAATATCTTGATCGACTTGTTGAACCGGTTCCAGTCAATCGCTGGAGCCAAAACAGTGTTGACAGGACTATCGCTGGGATGTTCTTTGGATGGCTCTACAACCGCTGGATGTACCAGACTGGTGAACTATTCTGGTTCGCCGATAATGTTCGCCCATTCGTACGGGCCATTCGGGAAGGAAAAGTACAGGAGAATCCCGATTACCAGGCCACAAACCTCCGTGACCGATCGGACGTGCTCGACCTGATCAAGCTTGCCTACGGAACTCATCTCGGTGGAGAACTCCCGGAGACATTTGAGGAACAGCTACGCCGTCGATTCGACGCAATGATGGCCACACTTGAGGGAGCACAGACAAACTTCGCTGGCGAGGCACTAACACATGGTCCGATGCGCAGTCTGCGAGACATCGACGCGGAAATCAGGCTGATTCCGGACGAGTGGCAGAACAATTCACTGTTTGACACACTTGAGGGGCGATAACAATGACAGGCAACGATGACAACTATATGGGTCGCGGGAAAGCTCAGGTCCTCTTTAATCACCTTCCGGGGAGTACATTCGACTACGATCGAGGGTTTGGTATTCACCGCGTCACTTCTATTCGAGGCGAGCAAGCGGCTGATCTTGATTTACAGTACATCGGCAATCAGATTATCCGCCGTATCGATCAGTGGGACAAGGCTGACGGGTCACTCGGCACCACCGGTTTCCCGGAGTATCCCGAGAACTTTTCATTGCTCACTCCGGCACGGGTGAATACAGAGTATTTCCCCTTGCTCTGGACCTGTGAAGATTGCAGCCGAGCCCATTTTTATCGATCCTCAAATCAGCTGGCATACAATAATAGCGATCTTGAATGTGATGAATGCGGCGGGAACATCTCTCAGGAACAGTTTGTTGGCTTCCATCCGTGTGGTCACGTAGAATCACTGGCCCCATCACAGGACGAACAGCCAAACAGCAAGCCCGGCAGATGCAGCTGCGGTGAACAGCGATGGAAACTGGATACAAAAGGAAGTCAGCGTCTACAGAACTTCCGCTGGGTCTGTATGAACTGTGGGAACCGCGAAGAACTAAGTCAGATCTGTGGCGCCAAGTGCGATCTGGAAAACCAATACCTCTCGTTTAACGTTCATCGTGGAAGCAACGTCTACCAGCCGCACTACTTCAACCTAGTAAGCGTTGCGAGCACTGGCTCAAATCGCCTTGGATCGACAGGGGAAGCTATCGCAGTTCTGGCGAAATACTTTGGACTGAGCGACAAGAGCATCAGTCGCATAGATATCGAGCAAACACAGGAGGACACAGAACGGGATGAGCTGGAAGATCTCAGAGACACACTCCGAGAACGGGGGATGGATGAAGCGGCAGATGACATTGAAGATGATCTAGCAGAACTCGACGACGGCGGCCCGAGTATTCGAGATGGCGTTGCCAATTTTGTCCCACAGATTGTGGACTGGCTCGACTCAGAAGATAACGATGATCATGAATTTGCCTTCGATGGGGTACAGGAGATCTATGAGCAGCTTGCAATTACGAATGAACTCAAAACACGACCGGCCCGGGAAGTCATTCTAGAGCGAGGGGATGTAGATCTCCGACGTCGGGAGTCACTTGAGGAGGAGGCCAAGGATGTTGAGGCAGCGCTCAACAGGCATGGCATCTCCGGAGCTGGTCTCATCGAAGATTTCCCCGTCACCAGCGTCGTCTTCGGCTATAGCCGCGGGGGTCGGGAGCCCGAAGAAGCACGACTGATTTCGTTTGATGCTGACGATGCTGACCTGGTTGATGGGAGTATCGAAGCATCCACGACTCCGGTATTTGTGGACACAGTGCGGACTGAAGCGGTTCGGTTCGAACTCAACCCCAGCGTAGTCATGTACTGGCTGCTGGAGAACAGTCGACAGCCGACCGATCTGGGAGAGACACTTCGGGAACAGATACAGTCGAGTAGTCTCCCAGACTCTCGTGAGGTCCCAGTGCCAGAGGACTGGTCACCGGCTGAGGAAATGGACTGGGCATCTGGTGATGGTACCGCAATAGAGACAGAGTCACTGTCTGAGTGGTCGGAAGACGAAATCCGTGCTTGGTTGCTTGAAAACATGGCGCCAATACCTGAGTATGACACTATCACGATCACCGATCCGACAAATGTAGTCAGCTACTTTGTCTATCATCTTGTTCACTCATTCTCTCATCAGGTACTCAAATATGGGACCTCGCTTATTGGAATGGAACGAACCAGCATATCGGAATATCTCTTGCCTCGATCGCTGTCGTTCATTGTTTATACGAATCAACGAACCGACTTCAGTCTCGGCGGTATGCATGCACTGGTAGAGTCCGGTCTTGAAGATTTGCTTGATGAGATTCAGCTCGATGGTGATGATTGCGTCTATGACCCAGTCTGTAGTCGTGGTGGGTCAACCTGCTTCAATTGCATGTTTGTCTCCGAGGTTTCCTGCGGCCATTTGAACCGGAACCTCGGCCGTGATTTCCTGTTTGGGTCACGGCAAATAGCAGACCGAGATCTTACAGGCTATCTAGAAGTTGCTGAAAAGACGAATTCTGGTGGTAATTAAACAATCTAAGAGACATTTCGATTCCAATGTTCTGGAGCGCTCTATATGTCTGATGAGTTACGGATCGTGCTCAGAAATAGATTCATGCGACTCCTACATTTCGACTATTTCAATTAGAACTCTCGCTGAACTGTAGCGGAGTATTTTGATTTTGTGCCCTTAGGCACACGACTAAGGGGAACCCGGAAAGCGATCTTCCGGGTTCCCCCTGGTCGCGCGGCTGGGTGATGTGACCGAAGAGAACGATCCCAGCCGCGCGACACGCGATTTTCGGGAGAAAGTGTACAGAATTGCCGCTAAAACGGTGTGTGAGGTAGTGATACCTCTATCCAGGGTCCGGCGCTATCCGCCGCTCCACTCGTCAGCCGGCGGGTAGCCGGCGGCCTTCCAGGCCTCGAAGTCGAAGCTCTCATTTCGTCGTTGCTGTTCCTCTCGGCTCGTGTAGTCGTCCCGGCGGTAGCCCTTCTGGAAGGCGTTGCGTAGGTCACGGAACCGCTCACGTCCCGTCTCGACCGTCTCTACGACGACGTGAATCCCGTAGGTGTTTGGACTCACGCTCTCCGTGTATGCCGTCCGAATCTCCCGGAGGATTTCCTTCGCCTCAGCGAAGTCTGCCGGCGTGTAGCCCACCTTCAGGAGCTTACGGCAGTCATCGGCCTCAACCTCCGACACCGCGTACTCACGGCGCACTCGTGCCCATCGTGACCGGGTGCGTTCCTCGGCAGCGTCGGCCAGCTCCATTGTGGTGCTCCCAATTTCCTGCTGGAAACGATCGCCCGCAGCGCGGACCCGCTTCAGTAGCTCCTGCTGAACCTTCTTCGACTCCAGTTCCAACTTGCCGTAGGTATGCCGGACCAGGCCCTCCAGTCGGTCGACGACGGTCCGAACGGTCCGGTACGTGTAGCCGGTCTTCTCGGCGGCCGCCTGGGGCGAGACCTTCCCACCGTCGGTCAGTAGCAGCTCCGTTACGTCCCGGTCGGCGTCGGTCATGTCACCCCACAGTTGCATCACGCGGTGTTCCTGTTCGTCTTCTATCTTCGGCAGCGGACACTGGACGAACTTCCGCGCTTCCGTGGTATCCTCAACAGACCAGTACGGATCGAAGTCGACGAACTCGCTACTCTCGGCGGTAGTAGCAATCCCGGTCCACACCAGACAGTTCAGTATCGTCTCTTCGATTTCACGCCGTGCGTCGTCGAGGTCGTCCCAGCGTACCGTGTCGTCGGTGCGACTCGTCTGATAAGATACCTCAAATTTCGGATGGTACGGTGCGTCATCGGGTTCGTACTTTTCAGGGTGGTTCGGATAGTAGTGTTTCAACTCCTTGCCCAGCCTATGCCCACGGATCAGTTCGTTGGCCTTCTCGTCTTCAACCGTAGCGGTGACGTAGTAGCCGGGGAGCTTCGTATTGTCTTCGACGTGCTTTCGATAGCCACTTCGGTCACCCTGGATGAGCGTGTGACACCGAGCGATCGGCCCGTCCGGTGCAAATAGTGGCCCGCTCGCATCGCGGTACAGCCGGACGTAGTAAGCCAGGTCGTTGATGTGGCTGTCAGGGTGTGGCTGGTCGAAGTAACGGCTGCTGATCCTGTAGGCATCCATCACGCGCTGGACGAGCGTCAGGTACTCGCCGTGAGAGATATTCGAGGCCTGTACTTGCACGTCGATATAGGGCCCACCGTACTGCGGGACAGAGACGGGATTCCCGTCGGCTGTGAGGTTCGGCCAGCGCGGCCGTACGGTGATCGTTCCTCCTTTTACGCGTTTGTCTTGATCAGCTGGCTCACCAGAGTAGTGAGGGGAGTCCTTCGCGACAAAGTAAAACTGGAACTCGCGGACCTCCTGGATCTCAAAACTCGGGTTGTTCCACGGATCCAACCCGCTCTTGGAGTAATCGAAGGCTGTTGCCCATTGCTGTCCCCTGAACTCGATGTCACGGGTCGGCTTTCCGCAAGTCTTCCATTTATCCCCCCAGTCCTTCATCAGGCTATGCATCGCAAAATAGGGGGCGAGTCCATGATTCTGTACGGTCGGATCAGGATGTACGCCGATGGTAAACCGTACGTCTCCCTCGTGTGGAGCGCATTTGAGATATCGGCTCACGCCGATCCCCCCAGATTTGCGTCGGAAATCAGCGGCTCCCAACGCAAACTGGGGGGAACATCTCTAAATTCGTCGATCTCACCTCCTGATAAGCCAGTACTGGTAGTCTGGAGGCAGGGTTCACTGCCAAGTTCGAGCCCGAACGGAGTAGGCCCGTTCCTTCTGAAAACTCCTGGAGGGCAGCCACCCGGAAGAAAACCCTTCGTGAACTCTCGCTCAGAGGGCGTTCCTTCTTCAGACTGAATCTCTGAAAATTGGTCCCACAGGAGTGGAGCTGTCGCTAATCCGTCGAACTCTACATGACGAAAAGTCGCTATGGACTCGCCAGGAGTTCAATAGTTATCTCACTCGTGTCGAGGGAAACGCAGTTGACTGCTTACCAAACGATTTTCGACCCTGCAAATTCTGGTCGTGATTATCGCCGCATTCTCGACCAAGCTATCTAACAAAACGGATTCGCGACCGGCCAGACCGGGCTAGGGAACCAGTCTGCTTGAGCGGTGTAATAAATAAATTTCGGCAGTCAATACACCGATTGGCTAGCCTGCGCAGTGACTACCAGATACTTCGTTAGCGGTCGTCCTGATGGGGTTCAGACCATGCTCTTTTTATGCCATAGTGGTGAAAGCCGGCCGTGACCCAGACAGAACTCGGAGCGGAGATTAAGGACGTGTTGGAGATTTCCCAACGCGAGTTCCAAGCCCGAGTGGAGCAGGATGCCGAAGTCATTAAACACGAAGTTGCAGAGGGAACGTTCGATAATTCACAGGGACTGGTCGGACTTGAGTACGAATTCTACTCGACGACTGACGAGAGCACTGTCGACCGCACTGGCGAAACGAGCGAGCTGCAAGAAGGGACACTCCAGCGGATTCCTCGCCAGACACTCTCGTTCATCGGCTTCGAGAAGGAACTGGGACTGCATAACGCCGAGATGAGCACTACGCCCCAGCCGCTGAACGAGCATGGGATCGAAGCCCAGCAAGCCGAAATCAAAGGGCGGTTGGCAGCGGCACGGGAACCGATTCATGCCAATAACATGCGTCTGGTCAGCGACGGCCTCTGGACGATTCCACCGAGCGGCGAAACCGCACGTGAGTACCTCACCGACTCCATCAACGACGATGGCCTGATGATCGCGACCAATATGAGCGACTCAATTCGCTATCATGCGATGGGGAACACGGATACTCCCACAGGCAAGCGCCTCGACGCCCCACACGTCTCGCTTGAGGCCGATACCATCATGCCCGAGAGCCTCATCACGTCGATCCAGCCACATTATCAGGTTCCAAGCGCTGAGGCACTCCCGTCCTATTTCCGGTATGCGGTTCGGCTTGCAGGTCCATTGCTAGCCCTCGGCGTCAATTCGCCATTTTTCCCTCCTGATCTCTACGATGACGGCGTCGCCGCCCAGACGGTCTTAGACGACGCGTGGATGGGCCACCGGATCAAGGTGTTCGAGACTGCGCTCAATACTGAGGACATCCGCAAAGTAAGGTTCCCCGAGGAGTTCGAGACCGTCGAAGAAGCGATTGACAACATTGCCGCCGACGAGACAATCGTTCCGATGCCTGTTGAGCGTGGCGAGCGGTTCGGAGACGAGTTCGCGTACTTCCAACGGAAACACGGAACGTACTGGCGGTGGGTTCGGCCGGTTTTCGGTGGTGCAACGCGGTCGAGTGCGAACGCTCGGATCGAGTTTCGACCGCTTCCAGGCCAACCGACGTTACGCGACGCGATTGCGTTTCAGACGGTGTTCGCTGGTGCGCTCGAACACCTCCACTCATCACAGCATCCAGTCCGACGGTTGAAGTGGGAGACCGCCAGGGACAACTTCTATGCCGCAATGCGCGACGGTATCGGAGCAGAGCTCACCTGGATGACCGCTGAAGGACGGATTACGACTGATTTAGACGCAATTTACGAGGAACTGTTCAGTGCTGCAAAGAGTGGGTTACAAGCCCAAGGGCTCCCGGACGAACAGGTCAGAGAATACATAACACCGCTTCGAGATCGTGTTCGGACCCGGACGACACCGGCGCGGTGGAAACACCAGATGGTATCAAACCGTCTCTCTGAGGGGGCAGATCTTACCGAGGCAATCGTCGATACTCAACAGGCGTACATAGAGCGACAGGCCGATACGTTCTTGTCGGGGAAACTTACCGACTGGGACCTCTCGTAACAGCCTTTAGCAGACTCGAATCTACCGGACAGCGATAAATCCAGTCTCTCTATCGGTCACACCGTTATTGACAGATACTGAGTTAATCGAACAGACACTGCTGCATACACAGAGCGTATCTCGCATAGAGACAGATCACTATTCTGGATACACCTGATGAGAGGGATTACAACCTATACAGGGCGGATGAAGAGGATATGGGGATTGCCCGAACGAGGCCAGTCACGGTATTGTGTGTTCGTGAGCCGAAATTTAGTTGGTGACAAGCCATTTAGAGGAGATTCCCATAGTCACTCATACAAATGTACGAGGACATTCTGCTTCCGTTCGATGGAAGTAAGGGGGCGTCGGCGGCACTGCACCACGCTGCCGAGATTGCTCACTGGGCCGATGCGACTATTCATCTGTTATTCGTCGCTGATACGACACAAGAGAGCGTCACCGTCGTAGAAACCCAAGTCATTGACACCCTTGTCCAAGAGGGCGAGGACATCATCAAGGAAGCGGAGGAGACACTGCGCACGCTCCGTGCAGAATACGATTCCGACGTCGTACAGGGGAACCCAGCGCCGACTATTGTAAAGTATGCCGAACGATTCAACCACGACTTGATCGTAATGCCGACGCACGGTCGGAAGGGGGTGTCACGATACCTCCTTGGGAGCGTCACTGAGAAGGTCGTCCGCCTGTCTTCTGTCCCAGTTCTCTCGGTCCGGATGCAGCCCGACGAGCGGCTGACCTTTCCCTACGAGAATATCCTTATTTCGACAGACGGGAGTCCCAGTGCCAATCATGCGGCCGAATATGGGATATCCCTAGCAGCGGCCTTTGATGCGACCGTTCACGTGTTATCCGTAGTAGAGGAACGGTCGCTCGGTGTAGACGTTCGTTCGACAGTATCCGGGGAGGAACGTGAGCAGGCCGCGACCGATGCCGTTGACGATGTTGTCACTGAGGCAAAGACTCGCGGGATCGCGAACACTGTGCGCCACATCGAACACGGTACACCCCTGGAAAAAATACTCGATACTATCGACTCAGACGACATCGACGCCGCTGTAATGGGGACGACGGGAAGGCGTGGGACTAATCGAATCCTGCTTGGCAGCGTCGCTGAAAAGACTGTCCGCTCTGCCCCAATCCCCGTCATCACAGTCAGACACGACGAGTAACTCGAAATGAATGGGCTGACAGCCCATGACCGATTTCCACAGCTGTACTGCATATACAACGTTGCTACAGTACAACATGTCGGTTGCACCAGCATGGATAGAGCAATACTGAGCGGTCAGACTGTTTCGTTGAAACACACACGTTACAATTTCAGTCAGTAACTCGACGGATTAGACGCTCTTCCGAAGTCGCAGTTACTGCGTTTCACTCGCTTGGCAGATTCGCAATAATCGATTCGGTGAGAACCGGTTCTAGTCCAGTGTCACGGTATCCAGCTGCGAGGTTGACATCGACAGCCCAGTGCCGGTCATCGTCATCTCTGACCAGGTCAACCCCGACACCTCTGAGGTCGAATCGTTCAACAAGTTCTCGGAGCGACGCTGCAAGTGCTGGCCGGGTCTCTAACTGCCCGATGAGCTGTTTCTCCCCATAGAGCTTCGAGGTAACGCGCCTCCCCGCGACGTGTATTTGTGACCCGTCGTTGACCGCGTAGTACTTGTAATCGACTGGTTCCGTCGGAATCAGTTCCTGATAGAAATCTCCCTCGCCATTGAGTTCGGGTTCGTCGTTCCAGATGTAGTAGCCTTTAGCGACGTACCCGCCATCGGGTTTCTCGAATGTGACTGCAGGTGTGAGAAATCCCATCTCCGAAAGCGCTCGAAGACCGACAAGCCGTGAGCTGAACCAAATCACCGCTTGAAGGTTGTTCCACAGCACTGTCCCCGTCCGTCGAGCATACCTGAGAGTTGGAAGTGCACTCGGGAGTGTCTTCTTGTTAACAATCAACGAGAGGTCGGCGGTATGAGCTGGTGAGAAGGGAGAACGGGGATGAAAGAATCGGACCTGAAAGCCTGCATTCCGAAGACGCTCGGCTACGTCGCTGAACACCGGCTTGCCTTTTTGACACA
>NZ_JAYMGA010000019.1:0-9329 GCF_035656455.1 Haloarcula sediminis
GGTAGTTCAGGGTAGTATAGGAAACACTTAACCCGGATGCCTCTCTGATACCTGGTAAGTCAAAAACACCGCGAGAACCCAACGGGCCACCACAATCTTTGGCAGGATTCCGGCCCGCTGGGACTGAATGAGCAAACACGGCCCTTGCCGAAAAAGGTTGTGTTCGTTGCTCTCACGGTGTTTTTGATTAATTGCCGTGAGAAATGACGAACGGAAAAAGCACGACTGAAACGCCGAACCGCGCGACGAATAACCCGGACTGCGAGAATCCCTTTTGTGTCGAAGGCGGAGAAATTGAGACTCCCGAAGGCTGGATGTGCGCGGAGTGCGCGGGGGTCCTGAAATGAGCGACACCCTGCACGACACGACCGGCATGGGCATGGGCTCGAAACTCTCCCGAGAGGTGAACCCGTGCGACACCGACGCGGTGATAGAGGCGATAGAACGGCCGAATCAGTACGAGCCCGACCAGACGAAAGTTGTCGAGACGCCGAGCGGCACCTTCGAGGAGAAAACGGTGCCAGACCACAAATGGAGGTATCTCCCGAAGATGGACCTCCCCGGCTTTGGTGAGCTGGGCGACGACTGCGGCGACTCGATAACTCAGTTTTGCGAGTGTTGCGCGGATAGTTGGTCGGTCGGTTCGACGTGCGGACTCTCAACCTGCCCGCGCTGCGCGCAGACGTGGGTTCGAGAATCGGCCACTCAGATAGCGAGCAAACTCAAAGGTGTCTGGGCGAAAATGTGGTCTCAGGACTCCGAACACCCGTATTTTCAGCATTTAGTGGTAGACATCCCCGACGACTGGGAGCTAGGCGGCGACCCGGAGACAATCTACTGGCGAACCTTGGATGTCATCAAGGAAATCATGGACGCTATGGGAATCGCAGGGGTCCCGATTTATCACCCGTACCGGGGAGACGAGGAGACTCCCGACGACCGCGGCGAGTGGGCCGACCGCCTCTTCTCCGATAAGGACTGGTCGGAGGTTTCGGACGAACTGGAGTTCGACCCCCACTTCCATATCATCGGAGTGGCCCCGTTCGTGGATTGTACCGGTGTCGAGAGAATCCAGTCTGAGACGGGCTGGCCTATCCACCGAATCACTCAGGAAGATAGCAGTATCTCAATCGGGTCAGATTACGATATGGCCGGAGTCGTGGCTTACTGTCTCTCTCACGCCGGTATCTACGAGGATACGAACGGCGATATGTCGGCGGCCGCGCACACCAGGATAGCGGAGCGCCCGTGGAGTAGCAAAAACGCATGGATGGATGGGGACGCCCCCGAAATCCTAGACCGGACGCGGGAGCAAATGGACAAGATTGTCCGCTCGGTCGCGCCGAAGGTCCTCGGTGTGGAGTTTTCGACCGTCGCCTGTGTTCGGAAAGTTCCAGAGGAGAACGCGGCGAACACCGAGCTATCGCTAGCTCAGAATTACGACGAGTTTTCGGGCGATGGGGACGGCGACGGCTCCGGGGCCGAGGAACCCGAGCCCGAGCCGGAGGAAGATGTTACTCTCGTCACCTGCCAGGGCCGCGCCTTGCACATTGAGCGAGCCCCGGAGTATCTGAATAACGACGACTGGCGCGAATCGGCCGACTATGCCCGCGATTTGGAACAGAAATATGACGAATATCTGAGGGAGAACGGCGTAGCCTGACAGATTCCGCACCCCGGCCCGCTGGCGGATAGTGACAACTTTCTTTCTATCAACCACTTTCTGATAGTTCTTGTATCTGAGTAGACCAATCTCCCGACAGAATCGACTGACTGCTATCAGTTTCAATCTGGCCTTGAAACCTATCAAAATGCCGTAATAGAAACAAAGGTTCCAAATGAAATAGACAAATCGGCCGCCGTCTGGCGATTATGACCCCCCTTTTCGGAACCGTTTCATCTGGAGTCTAAGGCGTCTCCCCCTTCTCCCCCGGTCTAAACCCGTCTCACAGGGCCTATGCCGCTGTTTTGTGATTTGGGGGTGAATCTCGTCCCCCTTAGTTTCGTATAGTGGTCTGTAATGGGCCAAAATTTTCGCGCTAGCCGCTGCGGTTGCGGTAGTGAGCGAAGCGAACGGGCTGTTTATGCTCTATCTTGCCCGCCCCGCTGGGCAGCATTCTGGCTGTCTGCGGCGCTGTGAGCGCCCGGAGCGGCCGCAGGGCCGCGAGGAGCGCGGACCCAAAACGTGCGCGACTTGACGCGCGCGAGGTAGCGGTCCGCGGGATGGGCTGTGGGCCGCGCGGTCGCGGTCGCCGTCGAGGAGAGGAGCGGCCGCAACTGCATAACGACGGGCCGACCGAGCGGAGCGAGGGACACCCGAGGTTGCAGCTGCGGCCGCGACGGACCCCGACCGGAACTAGAGCTCTAGATCCACGTCGACGCCGGACACCTGGAGGCGAGTAGCCGCGACACCTGGAGACGCAGCGCGACGGCGACCGTCCAGGTGCCGCGCAGCGAGGGACCGAACCGGCCGCAATATGGGCGATATGGCGGAATATGGGCGTATAGAGGTACGTGCAGCCGTATGTTCCGGGGGCGAACCACGGGGTAGCGTCCGGCGAATCGGGCCAATAGCAGAAATTAATCTTCTATTCTATTTCTTTTCTTGAGCGTGGGCCGTGGGCTATGGGCCGACACGGGCGCCTCAGATTACGACGTCTTTCTGAATCCTCGTCGAGAGATGTACGGAAGGTTAGATAATTTTGCTTAGGTGTATCGACGAGGATTGAGGCGATATAGCCGAACCTTGCATAAGATACAAGCCGCTAGGGTTGCGTAATATGCAATGTGCCACGAACCCAGGATACCCTAGCGAGCAACGAAACGATAGATACCGCATACCCGAACGAGATTCAGGTTGTCGAGATACAGAGAGACGAGCGCCCGCCGCTGTACGAGTTTCGAGCGCCGCTGTACAGCCCGAAGGACACCGATACGACGCCCCGATGGGAGAACCCGCACCACGCCCGCATGTACGCCGCTGTGTACGTCGCTGTGGGGACGTTCAGAGAGGAGAAGACAGGACGGCGAGGAGTACCGCCAGAAGTCCAGAGAGACGGACAGGAGGCAACGATAGCGTACCTTACGACGCAGGACGGAATTAGCACCGACTGGCTAACGAACTTCTACGAACTCCCCGAGCAACGAATCTACGAGTACCGTAGTAGAATCCGAGCCCGCGCCGAGGAACACGGCGAGGAAAACGATGACTGAATGTGACACAGACGGATGTGAGCGAGAGACGCCGCCCCAGTGGTCTCTCTGTGGAAAGTGCTACACTGAGCAGGCTATGTCTCAGTGGAATTTCTACGCCGCAGAATACCACTCAAACAGATAGCCACAGGAATCAGGACGAGTGAACCCACCGACGAATCAACTCCGGTTGCGGTCTATCACTGTGAACTGAAACCACGGTTGCCATCAGAAAACGTCTGAAATCGAGATTTTCGCCTGCTGTGTATCTCGGTGGTCTCCGCCGCCGTGCCACCGGACCGTGGGCAGCCTCGACGCCGCTACCGTCGTGGTATCCAACACCTGACAGCCACGGCCCCGAATCCGATAGACCGCGAATCCGTACCGGCCGCCTTCGCTCTGTAGCTTCTCGTGATACTTCCGGTATATCTTGAAGTTCCCCGGCTGGCCGTCCGCGTGCGTCCGTTTCGTCGCTTTCAACTCCCACGGGGTGCTGCCCTTCTCGGCGTCTTTCCAGCTAGCGCGAGCGAGTTGCAGCCCGTACTCGTCGGCCATGTGGTACTCGCACGCCGTGCCCCATTTGTTCGCTCGGTGGCTCGGCATTCACTCGCTCCCGCGCCTCGCACGCGTCTTATATATCAACTCCTCGCCATTTCTCGGGCTCGGCCCATCGGTCGCTGTCGCTCCCGTAGGGACGACAGCCGGTGATGGGCCAGAGAGTGAACGCCCTATACAGATGGAGGGGGGTGCGGTAACGGTAACACCTTCACAACCCGCCGCAGTCATGCGGTTAGCTCCTCCACTCTGTGAAGTGCGTCGGTATGCTCACTATCTTCCTTCTGCTCTTTCCGTCTATTGGATACCCATTTGTAGCTGTAGGGCGTGAATTTGGCCGCCTCACGGGTTGAAATACCTTCTTCGCCCGACTTCACAGCGGTCCAAACAGCCACATCCCAAGCAACGGATTCCGGGTCTGGTTTTTCGCCCTCCTCGTCGTCTCCCGTCCATGACCATACTGCCGGGTCGTTGGTGTCGTACCTCCAGTCCGTCTGTGGGATTCCGTCGATTTTGAAGCGCTCCTCCCGAATCTCCCCGCTCTTGATTTTGTCCGCTACGACGGCCTGCTTCTTGCTCGTCTTCTTGATGACCACACCGAGACGCCATAGGAGCGGGTGAATGCTGCTCTCATCGTGAGCGACGTAGATTAGCATACCGTCGTATTTGCGGATTTTGAACACTAACGGCCCCATCTTCGTCCTGACGTTGTATCCACTCTTTCCGGTCCCGCTGCCGTCGCTTGAGAATTCGTCTCCGATAAAGAGCTTCGTCTGTTGCTCGTTCTCCAGTGGGTCCCCGTCCTGCTGAACCCACTCCTCCATGCTGCGATAATTCGGTACGAACCCGTCACGCGTCTGGCCGTCGCCATCGGTCCACTGCGTCGTTTCTCGAAGCGTCGGTATGTTGCTCGCTATCTGCTCGACCCCGAGAAGGTGTTTCGCCCGCTGGCCCAACAGCCCACACAGGTCCGTTTTACCGGTCCCCATCTCGCCAATGATGACGATGACCGGGGCCGGCGATTCAATAATCTGGTCTAATTTCTGAATCGCTTTCATCCCGGAGATATCGGCCCGTTCGTTTTGGTCCCCGGTTAGGTGCTTGAGAGACGGCATATCACCGCTATCAAGTGCGCTCCGGGCCGTCTCTGTGGCCGATATCGCCCGTATCTCCTGAGTCTCTGCGAGGTCTCGCGCCTGGCCTGGCATCGAGGCCGTATCCTCCGCCTCGGTCGGATCGTAGTTCGCTGCCTGAATCGACAGGAACCGCGAAATCTCCGGGTCCCGAACTATCCCGGTGTGGGTGTGCGCGTCGGCATCGCGGACTCCGTGGCCTTCCTGATGCTCTCGGTACTGTGCTGGCGTGTAAACGTCGTTGTCGTCGGTCATTCCTCAGTCCCTCCGTCGGTCGCTGCTACCTCACTGGCGCTCGCTCCGGCCGCCTCTGCGACGTTCTGAGCCGGTCCCTCTGGCTCCGGGTCGGGCGCTCGCGGGTCCGCCCCATCCTCCTCTGGCTCCAGGGTCGGGAGGTCGTCCGGGCCGTGCCCCTTGGCGTTCTCCTCGAAGTCGCTGAACACGTCCTTCACCGCCGATTCGTCCATCATCTTGCCCTTCTCGCGCGCCTCTGCCATGCTATTGATAAGCCGCTTCTGGATGTCCGCGCCGTACTCGCTCACTGAGTCTCGCAGGATACCCAGCGCGATATGCGACTCCGTGAGTTTCCCGTAAATCGCTTCCATGTGGCTCTTAGACGTGAGTAGCTTGGTGTCCTCTGTCTCCTCCAGCCAGACGCCCTTAACCCGAATCCCCTGCATCTCCTCGTCTTCCTCGAATTCCTGAACGGCCCAGGCTGACCCTCCGTTGACCGGGTACGGGTTCGCTCCGTCTACCTTCTTCTCGCGCCACAACTCGGGTTCGACATAGTACTTCTCTATCTCGTCGGACAGCCCGTTGACGTGGTGGACTTCCACCATATTCCGATTTCGGAGCTTGCGAATCAGCCAGACAAAGAATCCGAAGGTAGGCGGCCCAAGTAGCAGGAAAGCGGCGAACCAGCCCATGAATATAGGAGGAACGCCGGGGACGCTCGGCCGAATCCAGATGAGCGCGATAGCGAGCGACACCAGGAGGCCAGCCACGAGCAGCTGCGCCTCGGCTACGATGTAGGTGATACGGTCCGACCAACTGCTGAACGTCGTGCTTAGTCTGCTCATGCTCGAATCACTCCGGATTCCTCCTGCCAGACGACCCAACCGGCCGCGGCCGCACTCATTAGCATAGCGAGCGCCACACCCGACAGAACCCCGCTGGTCCCGCCGAAGCTCTCGAACGGGTTGTTAGATGGCTTCCCGGTCGAAACGCCGACTCCCTGCCCCATATCTCGGGACTGGGCCGTCGTGAGTGATACCGAGGATTCCCCGCTCTGAACCATTGTCCCGAACCTGATTGTGGTGTGGCCCTGCAACAACCGCTCCTCCCGGATAGCGAACTGATAGCTCCCCTCCTCTCCCTGCGTGGATTCTGTGATGGTGAGCTTCACCGGCCGGGCTCGGTCGTTGTAGAGTTCGAGCGTGAACGTCCCGGCGCTGTGGCTCCAGTCGGTGAGGACGACGTTCGGGTCTATCCGCTGGCCGGTGACGTTGCCGGTGTCGTTCGCCGTCTCGGTGCCCTCGACGCGCTCCCGGATTTCAGTTTCCAGCCGGTCGGCGCGGTCGGTCGGCGTGGCGGTCTCGGTCTGCTCGTCTAGATCCGCTCTGGTCGGCGTGGCGGTCTCGCCGTACCAGCCCGGCTCTAAACCGACCTGCTCCCACATCATCCAGTCGGTAATATGGCTCTGCTGAGTCTCGTTCAAACCAAATTCGTCATCGTGCGACGGTGAGACAGCGTAGACTGCATCAATCTGTTTTTGCGTCAGGTTTGACGGGTCCGTGTGGACGTAGCTCGTCAACTGCTCCGGCGTGGTATTCTCGACTAAACACCCCCGGTAATCAGACTGATTCTCATACTCGCTGAGGTCGTCACAGTCCGCGGGTGCGCCGGATGCGACTCCCGGCCCAAAACCCACGACGAGAGCTAGCGCTAGCGCTACTCCAATCGCCAACGAAAAAATGCGTGTCATGGGTCTAGCTGCTGAGGGTGTTGATTCCCAGTGCGGTCAGTCCGAGGACAAGGGCCCCGCTAATCATCTGCTGGGGTGAAAAATCACCGATAGAGACGCCAGGGCCGCTGCTGTTCTGAGATTCCTCGTACTTGTCTATCTGTTCCTTGTATTTCTCCTCTCGCTGCTTCCACTCCTCCTCCGTGAGATAATTGTCGTCTGTCTGTGCCTTGCTGGTCTTGGAGTATTCGGCGCTGTCGACCTCCTCGCCGTCCGAATCGGTGAACGATTCGATGGTAAACGGCTCGTCCAGTAGGACCGTGACGTTCTTCGTTTTCTCGCGCTCGCTGTAGAACTGGACTGCGGTGATGGTGGTGATAGCGGTCTCCACCTGGTCGGTGATGTCTGCGGTCCATGTCCCGTCGCCCTGGTCACTGAAGTCGCTTGAAGCGAGTTCGGCCGTCTCTTGAGCTCCGGTTTCGATGCCGTAGAGCGTGGACGGGTGGGGCTCCTCGGTGAAGGTGACGGTACCGCCGTCTACTGCCTCCTCGTAGGCTGACCAGTTGCCGTTTGCCTCACTCACGTCGTACGTGAGATAGTAGTCTTTTGAGTCGTTGGACGGATTGATACTATCGCCCGCGTTGAGGGTTGTCTCTGCCGTGACTCCGAGCGACCCGTACAGCGTTGTGTCCGTGGAGTCTATCGTAATCTCCGCCTCTCGCTCCAGATTTATCGGGATATTGAGCGCCATCAAGTCCGCGATAGCCTGATTATACCCCTCCTTGTCGGTGGTGATGTTGGCGAGTTCGTCGCTAGTGAGCAACTCGCCGGGTTCAAGCGTCCCCGCCTGCACCTCAGAATAGACGTTAGTGACCCAGGTGTCGAGGCCGGTCTTAACCTCTGAGAGCTTGGCGGTTAGGGTTGAGTAGAGGCTGTTCCACTCGCTGAATATGAGGTAATCAATTTCTCCCTGACCAGCAGTTACCCTAACGGCGATGTCATCAAATTCACTTACCGTTATCTGAGTGGGGTCGTAATGAGATACGTTTGAGCCGCCGGTCTCGATTTGATTCACGGTGAAGGTGGACCCGTCAGGCATATCGACCGAAGCCGTATCCATCGGGTCGATTATCTGTCCGGAATCAGGAACATCAGGATATGAGCCACCGGATGTATTTCGTTGGTTATTGATGATGTTGTTAGCGGTTAGTTCTGAATGGTTAGAGGCAGCACTGTAGAGGTTGAATAGCTCAGAGACGCTTTCATTCCACGACTTGAGCAGATTCTTCTCTATAGTGGTAGCATGCGCTTCCGCGGCATCTTTCGCCGCGGCCAGTACTGCCGACTCCGATTCCTGATTATTGAGTGCGGAGAGCGCGGCCATCTTTCCCTTTCCGTAGAGTGTATTCTGATAGCCGCTACTGATGATATTCCGGTTATCCACGAACGTGCTAGCGTTAGTGGATTTCCGGGTTTGTACGGTATTATGTATCTGATTTTTGAGTGAGTCAGCGGTAAGACCTTCCGCTGGGTCATCAGCGCCGACCACCTCATATTCACGCAGCGCCCAGCCGACCGCGGCTGCGCCGCCGACCACGGCCGCGCCGACACAGACACCACCGCAGGGTAGCGCCTCAGCCTCACCGACCGGTCCGCCGTCGAGCGCAGCCGGGGCGACGGCCGCGGTCCCCGCCGCGCCGACGGTCTTCAGCAGGCCGCGCCTGCTGAGCGTTGGGCCGTGGGCTTGGGCCGAGTCGTCCGAATTATTGGCCGACATGATTACCCCACGTAGGAGATGTACACCGCGGCAGCGGAGACGTACAGCGTCGCCACGAGCCGCATCATGTCGTGCCACGTCACTAAGTCCGCGACGACCGGGACGAAGACGTAGAGGACCGGGAGCAGGAGCGCGGTCCCGATAGCGGCCTTCTCGCCGTCGCTCATGTCGGTTTTACTGTTTGCGAAGTTCGTGAATCCAATCCAAGCGACACCGGCCAGGACGACGAGGAGCGCGACCGAGATACCCGCACCGCCGACGGTCCACAGCGCGGCCGTGAAGTCGTAGCCGCCGAAGACCTCGATTTGCCAGCTGAAGACGCCGAAGATGAGCGAGGAGAACAGCGGGAGCAAAATGAGCGCCCCCATGTCGATAAGGTCCACTTCGTTGTTCATCGACGTGGAACCCATCAGGGTGTTTCGGACCCCCATCAGTCCGCCCTCTCCGTGTTTGCGTTGTTGATGTGTGAGATACGACGTGCAGGAACTACGTTTTCGTGCATTGGTCTGTCTCCTGCCTCCGGGCGCTCCCATCAGCAGACACTCTAAACCATTTCAGTGGAACTAGAAGATACTTACGGAGACTAGAGAATACCTAAGAACACTTTAGTAACACGGCCGACACTATCAAACCCCATGCAGGTGAAAGGGTTGGTTAAGAAGTGTCTGACAATGGATAAAACTACGCAGAAAACGACTGTCACGATACC
>NZ_JAYMGA010000020.1:0-4818 GCF_035656455.1 Haloarcula sediminis
TAAGTTCGTGCGACTAGCATGGCTAAATCGGACTCCGATAGCAATGGCCTCCGGCAGGATCAACCGGAATGTGCTGATATACATCAGCGGCGGAAGTGGTTGCACTCCGTCGGAAGCTAACACTGTCTGCTGTTCGTTACAGCTGTCAGTATCACACATCGATTCCTATATCGATGTTAACTACTGCATGGGTCCGTGGGCTCACATCAGATTCCATCTTGACGGCGGACCGCAGGGGTGGAATCCTCATGGTGCGAGCGGAAAGCCCGTTGGCCGTCCGCTCTGAGCGAACACCCGACAACCCAGGTGGGTCGTCGAGCCGTCGGCCCGAGCACGCTGCCCGGGGCGACCTTCGCATCATATTCGATGGGAGGGGAGTATATAAATGGACGGACTCAGAGGCGCCCTGTTCCGGACCCACATGGCACACATGCGACGAGTAGGCAATATCTGATTGCCCGACATATCTCCCCAATCTCTGTGATGTAAACACGGGGGTACAGGACATTCACTGCAGTCTTGGGCCAGCGACACCACTGTCCATTTTGAACGGGCCCCAGCCGCGTCACCCGTTGAAGATACAGAAGGAGTTTCAGACTACGAGACACCAATAACTGCAGTTTCATGAGTGAGATAACAACGTCTGATGGAGCAGCTAGTGTACGCTATGCAGAAGGATATGCGATTCCGTGCACCACTGCTCTGAGCACGACGCTCCCAAGACTGGTTGTCTGGAGTTTCCCAGGCGCTGCCAGCAGGTCCTATAATTGAGGCCACGAGCGGGATACAGGGCACTACCCGAGAGGCTTATAACACCAAGAATCCGGCTCAACCCAATTTTAGCCAGTTATCCGCCACTGTTTGATAGAGCTGGTTTTTGTGATCTGTAGACTTAGCGTAAATATCTAATCGAGCGGTTTATCTTAAATTGTTAGGAGTAAATACTAGTTAGTAGTGGTACCATAATAATGATAGACCGGGTTTCCCTATTGCTTACAGTAGCAGTAGCTCTCATGGCTACCCCACTGGCTGTCTCAGCTGTCGGTACTAACGTAGCCGTGTCCAGCGTAACCATCTCACCGTCTGCACCCGCACCCGGTGAGACGGTCACACTGACGCCAGTAGTGACGAATCTGCAGAGCAGTCAGTCACCCTTGGAAATTGAAGGTATCGCTGTTCGGGCGGCCGGCGATACTGAGGGGATCAAAGAATACAATCGAGTAGCCAATTTCGGGACACTCTCCCCCGGATCTTCGCTCGAAGTGTCGCTGACGACTCGGGTCGAGTCTCCGGGGACGAAAAATCTCAGGGTTATCGTTTACGGCCACCCTGTAGGGAAACCAAGTGAGACAACCCAAGTGGAACATCCGGTCTCGTTTACCGTCCGGGACCGCGACCCAAGGGTTGATATCCGCGCTGACGACGCCGTCGAAGGGATTACTACTGACGGTACTGTCGAAATTGCAAATGGGCTCGAATCGGAGCTTACCAATATCGAGGTCAAAGTCAGCGGGACAGACGTTAAGCTGGTTGATAATCTCGGCATTATCGCCTCACTCTCGCCGGGAGAGACGGCAACGGTCCCAATCAGATTTCGAGCCCGATCGGCCGGACTACACGAGTTGGCTGCGACGGTGAATTATACAGTTGATGAAAGTGCCCGGCGGACGGTGAACCGGTCTACCACGATACAGGCTAGCCCGCTCGGCGAGGGGGCCAAGGTAACCGCGTCGGCAGTTGGAAGCGGACCGGAACAGGCGCTCGTGGTGGATATCATCAATCCGATGGAGCAACCGATTCAAAACGTTGTGCTCTCTGCGACATCGAATAACGCGACGTTCGACGAGTCTATCGTGTCATCCGTGCCACCCGGTGAATCGCGCCAAGTCCGGCTCAATTCGACAGTCGCCCAGCCGCCCGCGACGGCCCGAGTCACTGCCGAGTATAGTATTGGCGACATTGAGCGAAGTGCGAATACGACAGCTGAGATGCGTTCGAACGCTGGCAGTATAACACTCACCGGGTTAGATGTGACACGGGAAAACGGCAGGGTGCGTATTTCGGGAAGCGCAAGCAACGTAGGGATGAGTGCCGCCGAGTCGGTTATCGTCAGCGTCCAAAACACGGAGCGGGTGGATCCTGCACACCCCAATAAGGAGTATTTCGTCGGTACCGTTCCGTCGAGTGACTTCGTTTCATTCGACGTGTACGCGCGGACAACGGGTAACGTGTCGACGGTGCCGCTCACGGTCTCGTACTCCCTTGACGGGGATCGAGCCGAGCACGAGTTCGATGCCGAAATCGAGGGAACGAACACGACAGCACAACAGTTTTGTTCGGAAAGCAGTATGGAAAGTAGCGTCGTGCTCGGCATCGGCGGGCTCATTATAATCGCCGTGGGTGCGATAATCGTCATCGGGTGGAGGTCGAGCCGTGACGGCAGTTGACGCTGACGGACTGGTCAAAGAATACGAGACCGGCGGAGAAACGGTAACAGCACTCGATGACGTCGACTTTGCGCTCGACTCGGGTGAGTTTGTCTCGATAATGGGACCAAGCGGAAGCGGCAAGACAACGCTCCTCAATATTCTCGGCCTGCTCGATACACCGACAGCTGGCAATCTACGGCTCGATGGTTGCTCGACTGAGGGGCTGTCGGATACAGAGCGGACAGCGTTCCGAAAACAGACCATCGGCTTTGTTTTCCAGCATTACTACCTCATTCCAACGCTGACCGCGACGGAGAACGTCACCGTCCCGCGGATTTTCGACGACGGCGCGGATATTCGGGACAGGGCGGAGTCCCTCCTCGCACGGGTGGATCTCAGTGACCGACTGAGCCACCGGCCAAACGAGCTCTCCGGCGGACAGAAACAGCGCGTCGCCATCGCCCGTTCGCTCATCAATCGACCGGACATCGTGCTCGCGGACGAACCGACGGGCAACCTCGACCGTGAGACCGGTCGCCAGATACTGGATGAATTTGTCCGCGTGACTGAGGACCACGACGTGGCAGTGCTCGCAGTCACCCATGACGAATTGGTCAACGAGTATGTCGACCGCACAGTCGAACTCATCGACGGCGAGGTCGTCCGATGAGAGGGCGCATCGCCACCCGATTCCCGTCGCTGAAGATGGCGTATCGGAACCTCTCGCGGACGAAAATACGGTCCATGCTCGCCACGCTCGGCATCATCATCGGTGTCGTCGCCATCGCTTCGCTCGGCGTCTTCGGCGTGACGCTCAAAGCATCTGTCACCGGTAACCTCGGCGACATCGGCAATCAGGTGATTGTCTCGCCGTCGAACGAGAACGGCGTCACCGAACTGACCAACCGTGACATCCAGCAGATTCGGCGTACTTCGTCGACGGCGACGGTGACGCCGATGAAACAACGCGTCGAACCGGTCGACTTCGGCGATGGCGCGACCCGCCGACAGGTCCTCCTCGGTGTTGAGCAGCCGGGCCGGATATACGACGCGTCGGAGGGCAGAATGCCGGATCCACTCCGTAGTGGAGTCCTGATTGGCGAATCGGTCGCGGAGGAACACGACCTCAGTCCGGGGTCGACGATAACGATTAACGGGTCTCAGGAGCGCGTCAAGGCCGTCATCACCTCCGCTGGGTCGGGCATCTTCTCGATCCCGCAGACAGTATCGTCGCCCCGCAGGCGAGCTTCGCGGGGAGCTACGACCAGGTCGTCGTCAGCGAGACGAACGGGGAAACGGCAAACGACACTGCGGTCGCCATCAGGGCGTCACTCAACGAGCGACAAAAGCGAGTTACCGTCCAGGAGCTGTCGTCGTTCGTCGACCAGATACGCGGCGTCTTCGACGCGCTCAACCTGTTCCTGCTGGGTATCGGGTCTATCTCGCTACTGGTGGCCGCCATCTCTATCCTCAACGTGATGTTGATGTCGACTGTCGAGCGGCGGGAGGAGATCGGTGTCCTTCGGGCCGTCGGCTTCCAGAGGCGCGACGTACTGCGCGTGATGCTTGCCGAGGCGTTGTTGCTCGGTATCTTCGGCGGACTTGTCGGTATCGTCCTTTCGCTCGGGGCCGGTCTCCTGATCAATCACCTCGTGCTCGACGATGCACTGGCCGTAGTCCAGCCCGAGAGTATCGGGTACATCCTGCTGGCGTTTGCCTTCGGCGTGCTTGCAAGTGTCGTCAGCGGACTCTACCCCGCGTGGAAGGCCGCAAGCGAGGAACCAGTGGAAGCGCTTCGAAGCTAAGAACTCACACAGATTATCAACTAACACCAATCAGATCCATGAGCGACAATAATCACAAAGTCGAAACGACAAGCACTGAGGAGACTCTCCAATGTATTGCTGGTACTGAGTGCCGTATCCGGATTTTGCGGAGCGTCTCGGAATCAACAAAAGACCTTCGGGATCTTGCTGATGATCTCTCTATCCCCAGAACGACTGTCCGGCACAACATCAAACAGTTAGTTGACGGGGACTTAGTTACATCAACACTGGCTAACGAGTATCGAACAACAGTCCTGGGCGATGCAGCTATTACGGGCATAAATAAGTTTAGCGAACAGTTGGAGCTCGCTATTTCGCTTGACCCGTTCCTATCATGTCTCTCTCAAGAGCAACATGATATTGAGCTCGACAAACTGTTTGGAACGGAGATTACTTCTGCATCGCGAGCCGACCCCTTTGCACCGGCAAATCGTTTAGTAACAGTCGGCACTGTAGTTTCGCTAGACGCAACAGCTACGACTGCGTTATCTCGGTAGAAAGCGAAGAGACAGATTGGTTTGACATCCGAAATCCGTCTCTTCACTCGTGTTACGGTCGCTAAA
>NZ_JAYMGA010000021.1:0-3489 GCF_035656455.1 Haloarcula sediminis
ACAGTGATAAAACAGCAACCGGTCAGGTCCTGCTATCTCCCAATAATCCCATACCATGGCGACGGACTCAGGGACGAGCTATTCAATTCTGAAGATGTCCGAGTCGCGATCCCGGCAGAAGTATTAGAATCACTCTCTGAGAACGGGAGCGATTCCGCTACCAAACTAGGTGATGAAGAGATCTCGGTACAACTTGTCGGATCTGACGCCCCGGAGATAGGACTACTGAAGACGGATGACCGTGCTATGATACTCGCTCTTGATAACAACGACAAGCCTCATGCCCTCGTGGAGGGGGATAATAACTATTTATACAACTGGGTTGACAAGAAACTATCCGCTATTTTTCAGCGCTGCTGAGACAAATCAGTACGAGCGCCTGGACGGCCCACAAACGGTCACATCTGCCGACGCCCGCGCATACGTCATAAGTCTACGGACTCATCGAAACGAGGAACCACACCTCATCGAGTGTAGCTGACTGGTCATTGCCGGAAAACAGGCTCGTAACGCTTACTTCAGTTGCTCCAGCATACAAACGGCCATAGCAACACCACTGCGACCGAGTCGGATCTGTGTGGTGCCCGAATAATCGGTTGAAAGTGTTCGAACCCTTCCGTCCCTGCATCAGTGCAGTGACTCTGACAGCTGTGGGAATCGGGTACCTAAAACCGTAAAGAGTGTTGCTATGCAGCGGCGAGAGTCCCTCCCTTGACGCCTGCCTCGGCACCGGCGATCGCACCAGCGGGGCCCCCGGTAACTCCACCAGCGACGATTCCCGCAGCCAACGTGGCACCACCGGCAACTGCACCGGCTTTCACCGCATCGTCATCAGATGCGCCGAGTTCGGAAGCCGCCACCGTAGTTGCTGCCCCGGCAGAACCGAAACCAGCTGCGAGTCCGATACCGGCGATCACCAGCATGAGCGCAATTCCACCCGAACCGAGTGATTGTAACGACATAGCAAAATTTGATTGGTTTCTAAGAGTACTAAAACAACCCACTGGATAGAGAAAACTAGCTTGTGGACCCACAAGCACGTAACACGGAGACAAGATGCTCGTCAAACCGTCACCATTTATTCGATATCAGATCAGCCGGTCAAGCGGTTCAAAGTGATCGATAGCCGACCATTCATCCTCGTAGTTCATAGCTAGGCTTCCAGTTGCCCGGAAAAAGTCAGTCGGTCTATTGTGATTTGCTGCTCAATATCCGAGTTATAGCCCGGCCGCTTGGCCAGTCTTGTACCCGATAACTGCTCCTGTCGGGCCACCGACAGAGGCCCCCACTGCAGCCCCACCAACCTGAGCCCCGACAAAGGCTGCGGCCTGTGCCTCATCATCAACGCCCTCTTGTTCCATGTACGCGACGGCTGCATCGCCGCTAGTTGCGCCCATTGCTGTCCCTGCGCCAGCTGCGACCAACAGGATTGCCAGACCAACTGTGATGATGGATTTATCTAGCATGGCATCGAATAGTTTTCCCCATCCATTCTTTTATTTACTTAGTTGTGCGGTAGTAAAACCATCGTATCTGAGGGAGATTGTTTCGAGAACAGTGGAGTGGAACTGCGTCAAGCACTTTATTCGATATAAATTCGATTGATATAAGTGTGTTATTAGAATATTTCATCTAAATGGTCGTCAAAGATATACAGTGGGTGGTTATGAACCCTGACGATTTCATGAAGGAAAAAGCGCCCGAAGAACCGCTTTGGAAGCCCTCTGTATTGGTTCTCCTCGTTGGTATAGTCAATACAGTTTCTTCGGTACTTCTCGCGCAACGACTCGGAAATGCAAGTCAAGCTGGACAAGTGGCCTCAGGAATCGCAAGTGTCTTGGGTGCCGTTCTCGGTCTAATCTCGACTTTTGCACTCTGGCTACTTTCCGCGGTTTTAATTTTCGGTATTGTATGGTACCTGAGTGATACTGAACCGTCCTTTCGAGACCTGTTTCGCGATATAGGATGGGGATATATTCCGGTGCTACTTGCCTCGTTGTTGAACAGTATCGCGTACGTGTACATTCTAAATCGGACTTCTGACTCTCTTCCGTCGGAAGAGCTACAAGTAATTATAGAATCCAGCACGGTACTTCAAGTTGTAAGTGTCATCGGGATCTCACTCACTATCTGGAAAGGATTCATATGGATGTTCGCTATCCGGCGACGATCGGGCTTGAGAATACGAACCGCAGCGGTAATCGCGTTCCTCGTTCCAGTGGTGGAGATTGTATTCTCTCTCTGGAGTCTTATCTGAGAGTAGAGTAACGCCAGTAGCATAATCACCTCTATTGTTCTCTTTCGAGAGAGCTATGACAAATCGATACTGGAAGTCCCAAGAGAGTCCGTACCACACTACACAGATTCGAAGTTCGAGTGACCGATATCCCTCCGAAATCGTACTACCCCGTTTTCGTATTACTAATCTATCGTAAAATTAAATGGTGTAAAGTAGATAGGTGGGATATGGAGATAAAAGATCGAAGTGAAATCAGTTCAACGACAGGCTATCTGCTGGGAATTGGTCAAATTATACAAGCACTCGCAGTACCTGTCGCAGTGTTTGGCCAGTTTTTTCTCCAGACGGAACAGATAGATCTCGTGGTTGCGACCGCTGCAGTAGTGTTGAGTGTCGGTAACTACATCGTTCTATACCAGTTGCAGAGTGCCCTATTCAAGCATGGGACCAGTGAGTGGCGCAACTGGGTGTAGAAAGTCTGTGAGCCCCAGCAGTGAACCTCATAGTGGCCGAGAGGCGTACATAACTCCACCTGTGATAACGTAACCGACGATTCCTGTGACCGAGAAGGCAACGCTGGTTGACGTGTTAGTCATATCTAACTCCGTTAGTGGGGAGACAGACGCTTCCCGAGAAGGGTATAGATCAACCGGTTCGAGAAACCACCCCAAGCCGGACGAATAGACGACTGAGAAAATAACAGCCATATAAGATTGAAACAGAAATAGTTCGAAATATAAGAGTATAGACTTGTTCACATCAGAGTTGTCAAATGTCAATTTTGTTGCCGGCCGTTGATTTATTTCTTAGCAGTGAGTCTATTACATCTTACTAAAGGAATTATTTAAAGGAACTAGCTTCAATATAATCGGTCGTATGCGGCAAAAGATAATTAGCGTGTGTATCGCATTGACCCTGATAACTACTGCAGTCGGAGCAGCCTCTGCTAGTGCGACCAGTGGTCAAATGGCCGCCCAGTACGCTGGTGGCGACACCGTGGACTCCGCCTATGCCTGTACGGGCGGTGCCGTTGTGGGCGGGGCTATCGGTGGTGTCGCAGGTGCCTACGTATCCGGCGGTTCACTCGCTGTGTCCGGTGCGAAGGCCGGTGCTGGGGCTGGCTGTTTCGCCGGTACGTGAGCGGTTTGGAGGTGAGTTATTTTTCGTAGAGTCGTATAGTAGCCATTGAATATCAACGACGCCTGACCGCACGATAGCGGTGCGGTCCGTGTATAAATCGTTTCAATTGA
>NZ_JAYMGA010000022.1:0-2092 GCF_035656455.1 Haloarcula sediminis
TAAGTGCGATCGAAGGTGGTCTCAAGCCCTAAACAGCCGGGAGGTGAGCTTAGAAGCAGCTACCCTCTAAGAAAAGCGTAACAGCTTACCGGCCGAGGTTTGAGGCGCCCAAAATGATCGGGGCTCAAGTCCACCACCGAGACCTGGCCGCGCCCTTGACCGGGCGACCGCGTAGGTCGGCGCTCTGATTGGATGGAAGCATGGGCGAGAGCTCGTGTGGACCGATCAGTGACGAAAATCCTGGCCATAGTAGCAGCGATAGTCGGGTAAGAATCCCGACGGCCTTACGAGCAAGGGTTCCTCGGCACTGTTCGTCAACCGAGGGTTAGCCGGTCCTAAGTCCGTTCGTAACTCGCGACGGACAAAAGGGAAACTGGTTAATATTCCAGTGCTTCTCTGCAGTGAAACCGACGCCTCGGGGTCGACCAGACCGGGCCTTCGCCCGGTGGAACCGTCCAAATCCGTGGAAGCCGTAATGGCACGAAGCGGACGAACGGCGGGATACCGCAAGCTGGTTCAACCTGGGGCCCGTGAAAAGGGAGCAGAGAATCCGTACCGAGATCCGACACAGGTGCTCGTGGCGGCGAAAGCCAAGGCCTGTCGGGGACAACCGACGTTAGGGAATTCGGCAAGTTAGTCCCGTAAGTTCGCGATAAGGGATGCCTGCCCCGGAAAGAGGCAGGTCGCAGTGACTCGGGGGCTCGGACTGTCTAGTAACAACATAGGTGACCGCAAATCCGCAAGGACTCGTACGGTCACTGAATCCTGCCCAGTGCGGGTATCTGAACACCTAGTACAATAGGACGAAGGACCCGTCAACGGCGGGGGTAACTATGACCCTCTTAAGGTAGCGTAGTACCTTGCCGCTTCAGTAGCGGCTTGCATGAATGGATTAACGAGAGCGCCACTGTCCCAACGTTGGGCCCGGTGAACTGTACGTTCCAGTGCGGAGTCTGGAGACCCCCAAGGGGAAGCGAAGACCCTATGGAGCTTTACTGCAGGCTGTTGCTGGGACATGGTCGCTAATGTGCAGAGTAGGTAGGAGCCGTTACAGAGGTACCCGCGCTAGCGGGCCACCCAGGCACACATGAAACACTACCCGTTAGTGACTGTGACCCTCACTCCGGGAGGAGGACACCAATAGCCGGGCAGTTTGACTGGGGCGGTACGCGCTTGAAAGAATATCGAGCGCGCCCTAAGGCCATCTCAGCCGTGTCGGAGACGCGGCGAAGAGCGCAAGAGCAAAAGATGGCTTGACAGTGTCCTGCCCAACGAGGGACGCTGACGCGAAAGCGTGGTCTAGCGAACCAATGCGCCCGCTCGATGCGGGCCATTGATGACAGAAAAGCTACCCTAGGGATAACAGAGTCGTCACTCGCAAGAGCACATATCGACCGAGTGGCTTGCTACCTCGATGTCGGTTCCCTCCATCCTGCCCGTGCAGAAGCGGGCAAGGGTGAGGTTGTTCGCCTATTAAAGGAGGTCGTGAGCTGGGTTTAGACCGTCGTGAGACAGGTCGGCTGCTATCTATTGGGGGTGTCATGGTATCTGACGGGAACGTCCGTATAGTACGAGAGGAACTACGGATGGTTGCCACTGGTGTACCGGTTGTCCGAGAGGGCACGTGCCGGGCAGCCACGCAACACGGGGTAAGAGCTGAACGCATCTAAGCTCGAAACCCACCTGGAAAAGAGATACCGCCGAGATCACTCGTAGAAGACGAGATCGATAGACTCGGGGTGTACGCGCCGAGGTGACGAGGCGTTTAGCCCGCGAGCACTAACAGATCGAAGCCACCAATCATACCGCATTGAGACTCGATTCCACACGAGTCCAGGCGCTAACTGGATCGCACGTACCACACAGTCCTAACCGACCGGCATTGGATCCCAGACGAAGTCTGGGGTACGGAAGACATCGTCTTCCGGTGTTTCGCGGTTCGATTCCGTGGATCGGCGTTAAGGCGGCCATAGCGGCGGGGTTCCACCCGTACCCATCCCGAACACGGAAGTTAAGCCCGCCTGCGTTCCGGGGCCTACTCGAGTGCGCGAGCCTCTGGGAGACCCGGTTCGCCGCCTCCACTCATTTCGAC
>NZ_JAYMGA010000023.1:0-1305 GCF_035656455.1 Haloarcula sediminis
TGTCTCCTACCTATTCTGCACGTCGGCGACCACGTCTCAGCGACAGCCTGCAGTAAAGCTCCATAGGGTCTTCGCTTCCCCCTGGGTGTCTCCAGACTCCGCACTGGAATGTACAGTTCACCGGGCCCAACGTTGGGACAGTGAAGCTCTGGTTAATCCATTCATGCAAGCCGCTACTGATGCGGCAAGGTACTACGCTACCTTAAGAGGGTCATAGTTACCCCCGCCGTTGACAGGTCCTTCGTCCTCTTGTACGAGGTGTTCAGATACCTGCACTGGGCAGGATTCAGTGACTGTACGAGTCCTTGCGGATTTGCAGTCACCTGTGTTGTTACTAGACAGTCCGAGCTTCCGAGTCACTGCGACCTGCTCATCTCCTGAGCAGGCATCCCTTATTCCGAAGGTACGGGACTAACTTGCCGAATTCCCTAACGTCGGTTGCTCCCGACAGGCCTTAGCTTTCGCCGCTATGGACACCTGTGTCGGTTCTCGGTACGGATACCATACTCTCCTTTTCACGGGCCCCAGGTTGAACCATATTTCTCTATCTCGCCGTTCGTCCGCTTCGTGCCATTACGGCTTCCACGGAGTTGGACGATTCGACCGGGCGAAAGCCCGGCATGGTCGACCCCAGGGCGTCAGATTTCAATGTATGGTAGCACGGGAATATTAACCCGTTTCCCATTTCGTCTCAGTCGAGTTGCGGTGAGACTTAGGACCGGCTAACCCTCGGCTGATCAGCAGTGCCGAGGAACCCTTATCCATTAGGCCGTCGGGGTTCTCACCCGACTATCGCTGCTACTATGGCC
This sequence comes from Haloarcula sediminis, assembly GCF_035656455.1. Classification (NCBI taxonomy): domain Archaea; kingdom Methanobacteriati; phylum Methanobacteriota; class Halobacteria; order Halobacteriales; family Haloarculaceae; genus Haloarcula; species Haloarcula sediminis. The sequence continues at coordinate 810 of NZ_JAYMGA010000023.1, forward strand.
AGGATTTTCGTCACTAATCGGTCCACAGGAGTTCTCACCCCTGCTTCCATCCAATTAGAGCGCCAATCTACTCGATTGCCCGGTAAAGGGCACGGATAGGTCTCGGTGGTGGATTTGAGTCCCGATCATTTTGGGCGCCTCAAACCTCGGCCGGTAAGCTGTTACGCTTTTCTTAGAGGGTAGCTGCTTCTAAGCTCACCTCCCGGCTGTCTAGGGCTCGAGACCACCTTCAGAGGATTACACTTAATCCACACTTGGGGACCTTAACCTATCTCTGGGTTGTTCCCCTCCTGGTGCACAGGCTTACCCCGCACACCGGAATCCCCGCGTCAAACAGCGTTCGTAGGTTTGGAGTTTGACAAGTGTGCCGACTCCTCTCGGAGGCGGTCACACTAATCGGTCGCTCTACCCCACGAACTACCTCGGCGGAGGTCATGCTTCGACATGTTTCGATTGGAACCAGCTGTTGCCGGACTCGATGGGCCTTTCACCCCTA
>NZ_JAYMGA010000024.1:0-1040 GCF_035656455.1 Haloarcula sediminis
GACATAAGTACGTGAAGATATTCGGAGGCTCGATGTCATCAAGCGCAATGAGTGCAGCCTCACGAAGTTCATCTAATGTGTCGAAGAGACGGTTTCCAAGAGACTGATCGAGCCGTCGCCAACACTCTTCCGCGGGGTTCAGCTCCGGTGAACCCCGCGGAAGGTAAGACAGTTCGATCGGCGTTCCCTCGACGAATTCCTGCACTGCGTTAGCCGTGAAATACGACGCGTTGTCTAAGACAACGCAGATTTTCTCGCCGAATTCGGTCTGGAGAGCGTCTAGCAAGCGAATCGTCGTGTCGCTGTTGAAGTTCTCGGCACAGGGCAGAAAGAACGTCTCGCCGGAATCGCTAACTGCACCGAGCAGCTTGATGCTGTCCCACGCGCCCGTCACCGGCAGTGACGGGCGCTCTCCTTCAGGAAACCACGCATAGATCAGCGACGAAAGCACCTGGCGCGTCTGATCGATAGTCAGGATTGTGTATTCGTCGTCCAGGTTGTCGCGCTTTTTTTGAAGCCTTCTTGCCAGGCTTCTTGGGCTCTCTCGTCGGATTTGTAGAACTCCGGCCGGGCTGTCTTCCAGGACAGCCCGGCCTCGGAAATCAGTCGTCGGACGTGACGTTCACAGTACTCAACGCCGAATTCCTCAGACAGATAGTGACGCGCCAATGGAACAGACCACGCGGGCGCGTCGTATCCGGCTTCTTCGGGCGACTCGTGAAGAGCCTCGACGAACTGCTCGTGTTCTTTCTCAGAAAGTTTGGACGGCCTGCCGTCTCGTGGTTTGTCATAGACAACCTCCTCGAACGGCTCGTCGGCGAGCCGTTCGAGTCGGGTGAACCACTTTGAGGCCCAACTACTGGAAAATCCGTAGAGGTCGGCAGCATCTGTTTGCGTCAGATCGTCGATCTCCTTGTAGGTGATCGCAACCATGATCCGCTTTGTTGCGTCGGCTTCATCGACCTCCGCCAAGATCTGGCGGAGGTCTTCGACAGAGACGTTCTCCAGCCTCGCCATACCTCTTCTCGTGGCTGGAGTTC
>NZ_JAYMGA010000025.1:0-996 GCF_035656455.1 Haloarcula sediminis
CGCTCTTGCGAAGTAGATTGTTGATAGCGAGAGCGGCGGCTGAAAGTCGAAGAGGGCAAGGGCACCGCGTCAGCGGTGCCCGATATGTTCCCAATACGCCGGTTCGTGTCGGAATCGGCTGCAGCGGACCTGCTCCAACAGGTTCGCTGGCGTGATGGCGTTGAGTGCCCCCGCTGCCGTTCTGACCTGACGGTCAGAAACGGCAGCTACCGGGTGTATCAACGGTATTTGTGTAAGAATTGCGGTCGAACGTTCAACGACAAGACCGGCACGATCTTCGCTCACTCGAAGCTCTCGCTGAAAGAGTGGTACTTCACGATCTACGTGTTCTTACGGTTTAACACGAGCATTCAACAGATTGAGGCAGAACTTGATCTTTCGTACAGAACGGTGAGACGGCGCGTCGAGCGCTTCGCTAGAGCGCTGGACGCGCCTTCGATCACGCTGTCTGGCCCGGTCGAAATTGACGAAGTGTACGTCTCTGCTGGCCTCAAAGGCCGCGAGCGCGACCAAGAGTCGCGCTCGCGTGGCCTGTCCACGCGCGGCCGAGGATCGTACGACGGCGACAAACCGCCGGTGTTTACGCTGGCCGATCGTGGTTCGGGCGACCGGTACGTCGTGCCAGCGAAATCCGCTGATGAATCGACGATTCGACTCCTGCTTGCGGACCACGACGAGGAGTCGCTGACCGTCTATACGGACGGATTTCGGGCCTACGATCCGCTCGACGAGGACGACGCTTTCACCCGCAAATACGTCGTCCACGGCGATGGAGAATACGCTGACGGCGACATCCATGTCAACACCTGCGAGAGCCACGCGTCGCTGACGCGACGGTGGCTCTCGCCCCACCGAGGAGTGTCAAAAGACAAGCTAACGCCGTATCTCAAAGCCTTTCAGCTCCGCCGCGAACTCTACAGAAAACCAGGTGACGAAGCACTCAAATATGCTCTCGACGCCGTCCTCTAAAAATCAACAACGTGCTTCACAAGAGCG
>NZ_JAYMGA010000026.1:0-726 GCF_035656455.1 Haloarcula sediminis
TTCCTCCCGATACTGAGATGTTTCAGTTCTCGGGGTTCCTCATTGCGCGAAGCAATTGTTGAAGAGATTCTCATTCGGAAATCCTGAGTTCTTAGCCTCCGTGCGGCTCCCTCAGGCTTATCGCAGCTTGGCACGTCCTTCTTCAGCTCTCGAGCCGAGCAATCCACCAGCTGGCATAGTAGCCAACGTCGTTGTGACTCGTTAAACTGAACGAGTCCAGTGGACGCCTGGATCGCACGTACACGCGGTTTCATACTCGCCCCCAAGGTGGTAGATGGTGGGCGAATCGACCCTTCCCAACCTCGGTTTCACCCGGGATGGTGCATCTGTCGTCGTACCTGTTCCAACGCCGACCCACACTTAAGGGGCACGGTTCGGAACCGGCACGAAGTACGGACCCGCCGGGAGTTGCACCCGGCGCCCCCGTGAGGGGGTCCGACTCGGAGAGGTCATGTGAGCCCAGCGGGCCCATGCAGTAGTCAGCGCTTGCCGACTCGCGGTGACTTGTGGTCACCAGTCAGTGCCAGTTGGTCGCTGTAAACAGCGACCAAGTGAAGGTGGGCTGGGGCAAAGCCCCAGTCCCGGTCAGTAGGAGGTGATCCAGCCGCAGATTCCTCTACGGCTACCTTGTTACGACTTAAGCCCCCTTGCGGAGCCCAGATTCGACCAGCGCATGCTGGCCTCATCCGGACCCCACTCGGGTGCTTTGACGGGCGGTGTGTGCAA
>NZ_JAYMGA010000027.1:0-699 GCF_035656455.1 Haloarcula sediminis
GGTCGTGTTTAGTTAAGCATCAAAAGTGAGGCGGGAGAATTTCTCGGTGGTCTATGCCAGAAATCGCCCGCCTCAGCGGTAGTACAGACTGGATTGATTTGGATTTTGTGGAGCGTGAGCGGACACCCGAGCGTGCAATGAAGCTCGGTATTCAGATGCACGTGGCTGGACTATCACTTTCGAATACCATCTCTATTCTTGACAATCTGGGTGTCCAACGCTCTCGAAAAGCCATCCACGATTGGGTGCAGAAAGCCGATCTACAGCCCGTCAGCGGTAAATCACCGAATCAGATTGCGGTTGACGAAACGGTGATTCGAATCAATGACCAGCAGTTCTGGCTGTACGCCGCTGCGAATCCACAGACAAACGAAATTCTCCATCTGCGGTTGTTTTCGACCACTACAACCGCTCTTACTGAGATATTTCTCAAAGAACTGCGGCAAAAACACGATGTCGAAACCGCCGTTTTTCTCGTCGATGGTGCGAAACACCTCCGAGCTGCACTGCAACGAGCCGGGCTCCGATTTCAGACAGAACGTCACGGAAATCGGAATGCTGTCGAACGTATCTTCAGAGAAGTAAAACGACGAACTTCTTCGTTTTCAAACTGTTTCAGTCACGTCGAACCGAAGACAGCTGAAAATTGGCTCCAGAGTTTCGCTCGCTGGCACAATGCTCCAAACTAAACACGACCGT
>NZ_JAYMGA010000028.1:0-646 GCF_035656455.1 Haloarcula sediminis
CGGTATTGAGGCCCATCGATCCGCGCGTTGTGCGCGTGATCGATGGGCCGGTACTCACGATGTTTGATTAGCGGTCTTACGCCCTCTTCGCGGAGTTTCTCGCGTAAATCCATCCAATCGTAGCCTTTGTCGGCAGCGAGGCTGGCGAGGTCGCCCGCGTTGCGGAGGGCGACCTGCCAGCCGAGCTGCGTGTCGTGGCGTTTCTCGGTCGTACAGTGAACGTCCAGAATGGCTTGGCTTTCTGTGTCGACGAGAGCAGTTGTTTTGAGCGTCTGAACCCGGTAATTCGTCTGCCGGCAGTAGTGCTTGCTAGCGTTTTCGCGGTCGAAAAACGTCGCTCAATAGCGGCGTGACCGCTCGGCTCGTGCAGCTGCGCCGAGAGGCGCAGCAGCACTCGCCAGAGTGCCGTCTTGATTCTGTCAAACCATTTGACTAGCGTCGAGTGATCGGGGGGATCGGCCGCGTCGAGGCCGATCTCCCCGAGTATTCGCGGCATCTCGCTCAGCAAATCAAGTGCTACCCGGTAGGATTTTTCCAGGTAAACCCGCAGACAGTGCAGCGACACCACCGCATACTCGGCGAAGCCGCCACCCCCTTCGGGGGCGGCGACTTCGCCTCGCTCACCAACAGCATTTTTAGCTAACTG
>NZ_JAYMGA010000029.1:0-642 GCF_035656455.1 Haloarcula sediminis
GAGGTCGGCGGTATGAGCTGGTGAGAAGGGAGAACGGGGATGAAAGAATCGGACCTGAAAGCCTGCATTCCGAAGACGCTCGGCTACGTCGCTGAACACCGGCTTGCCTTTTTGACACAGGATACCGATGCAGCGATCATCTTCCATATGACTCTACAGTAGTCTTCAAGCGCGAGTCCGAATAGCATTCGGGTGCGTGGGTAAACGAGTTCAGTAGCGGGTAATTGGGACGTAGATGCCCTAACAGGTGTGAGCCCACCGGGCCGTCCCAACTGCACACTACGGTGGGCGCATTTATCCGGGCAGCCTGTGTACTTTCTCCCGTATGCCTGAAGAAGTCCTGTTCAAGTCAGAGAGCGACCAGAGTCGAGAAGAGATTGCATCGTACCTCCGGAAAGTCGCGGACACTCTCGACAGCGGAGACGCTATCAACCTGAAAGCAGGTACTGAGTCTGTCACGCTGAATCCCCCTGCCCGACCGACCTTCGAAGTCAAAGCTGAACGCGAAGGCCCGGCTGGCAACATGACTGAACGAAGTATCGAGTTCGAACTCGAATGGGACGAGAACGACGGTGAGGGGGGTAGCGGAAGTGGTCAATTAGAAATCGAGTAGTCACTTCGGACGTTCACCGAACGAGTGAT
>NZ_JAYMGA010000031.1:0-562 GCF_035656455.1 Haloarcula sediminis
TCGGAGGCGGTCACACTAATCGGTCGCTCTACCCCACGAACTACCTCGGCGGAGGTCATGCTTCGACATGTTTCGATTGGAACCAGCTGTTGCCGGACTCGATGGGCCTTTCACCCCTAAACATAGATCACGAGAGGGTATTGTAGGACACCAACTCTAACAGGCCTCCACGTGCCTTTCGGCACGCTTCGCCTTGTCCATGCTTAGATCGTCCGGATTCGGGTCGTGTCCGTCTGGCTCCCCGCCCTTGAAGACGGCGGCCCTCGTCGTAAGACTGCGGCCATGTCGGTTTCCCTGTGCCTCCCCCGATGCTCGGGTTAGACTTGCCATACAGACACACTCCCTGGCTCGTTTTTCAAAACGTACGACGGAACATCGGCTTCCGGTGAGTCTTACTGGACGCTCGCGCGTCGGTCATTCGTCATCGGACCTTGTATGCCCCGTCGCTCCATCGCCAACTGAGTTCATGCTCTATTTCACCTCCCGTCTGAGGGTACTTTGCAGCGTTCGTTCACACTACTTGTGCACTATCGGTCTCGAGGAGTGTTTAGCCTTCGCAGTC
>NZ_JAYMGA010000032.1:0-520 GCF_035656455.1 Haloarcula sediminis
GACCGGTGAGATGTCCGGCGTTGAGTCCAATTAAACCGCAGGCTCCTCCGGTTGTGGTGCTCCCCCGCCAATTCCTTTAAGTTTCATCCTTGCGGACGTACTTCCCAGGCGGCTCGCTTATCGTCTTCACTGCGGCACATCACGTGCTCATGGCGCGTGACATACCTAGCGAGCATCGTTTACAGCCAGGACTACCCGGGTATCTAATCCGGTTCGAGACCCTGGCTTTCGTCCCTCACTGTCGGGTCCGGTCTCTCGACGTGGTTTCCCCATTGGTGGTCCGTCCAGGATTACAGGATTTCACTCCTACCCCGGACGTACCCGTCGAGTCTCTCGGCCCCAAGCCGTGTAGTTTCCACCGGACGTCGACGCGTTGAGCGCGTCGATTTCCCAATGGACTTACACAGCAAGCTACGGACGCTTTAGGCCCAATAATATCGGCCATCACTCGTGCTGCCGGTATTACCGCGGCGGCTGGCACCGGTCTTGCCCAGCACTTGTTCCTGAACCACCTTACGGT